>CAVIQW010000123.1:0-2066 GCA_963644915.1 Paratractidigestivibacter sp. | reverse complement strand
GCCTTTATTTCTTCCGTGCAACTCTTTTGCTTTTTTTTCAAGAGTTTCATAGGCTTCTTCAAAGTTGGACATATCGCCACTTTCAACAAGGTTGTTCAGTTTTGCGGTAATATCCGCCGAGCCGATTGGAGAATCCTTTAGCGTTACAAAAACACTTCTCGCATAGGAATCCCGGTTGATTCCAAAAAGTTCCGTTCCCAAATCTTCCGTAAAATCAGAAGAAGGCTTGTTCGTCTTTAAATCGCGCAACTCAAAAGTGTCCTCATTTTTTTTATTAACCACAAAAGTCCTGTTCACCAAATATTCTTTTCCGTTGTGGTTAAAAATCATGCTTCCGCCGTAAACGCCGCCCTGCCACGGAGAGTATTTCAATTTTTCATTTTTTTCAGCATCTTTTGAACCTGTGCGTTCCATTCCGTAGAACATTGATTTTATAAAAACTGAAAGAGTTGTCTTTCCCCAGCCGTTTTCGTAAACAAAAGAATTCACGTTTTTTTTGAAATCTATATCGACATCGTGGAATTTTCCAAAATTATTTATGTGAATTTTTACAATTTCCATTACTGAAGTCTCCCAGCCAACGCTTTTATGCCAGTCATTATGATTTTATTTTTTTGCTCTTCAGAAAGATTCTGCTGATTTTTTACAAGACGGATAAATTCACCTTTCAATGAAACATCCTTTTCGTATTTAGTAAAGTCAATTTTTACCTCAGTTTTATCTTTTATGCGGATATAAAAATAATCAGAATTCAACGCCGACTGGTAAGATTCCAGCTCGATTTCCGTTTCTTCAGAAAGTTCCCCAGTCAAGTCAACCTGAACAATATCTTTGGAAGAAATTCCAGCAAGCGAATCAGTTATTTTTTTCATAACTTCTGAAAAATCCAGCGTGCCAGAAAGTTTTACAGGAATTTCCTGAACAACCCTCGTTGAAAAAGGAACAAATTCCACCTCAACTTTATTATTTTTAATATCCAGAAGAACAAACCCCTTTTTTCCACATTCATCAAAACCCCTACCTTCAAGGCAGCCCGAATAGCACCACGAGCAACGGCTATCAAGTTTTTCGATTTTAAAATCGTGGATGTGCCCCAACGCAATGTAGTCGATATTTTTATTCGTCAGTTTTGGCAAGGAAATTTCCGGAGCGTCATTTTTCGGTTTGTATTCAGCAACTTGACCGTGAAGAACAACTATATTCACACGCGTTGGGTCAGGATTCAACTCTCCATAAGAAGCCACAGGAATTGAAGAACCAAATTCCCTGCCATAAATATCAACGTTTTCGCAGGAATATTTTGTCCACTTTGATTTTGAAAAACGCTTTAAGTTTGGAATCGGTTTTTCCTCAAAAAAATCAACGTCCTCGTCATGGTTTCCACGAAGATACAAAAAAGTAATATCAGGATTCTGCACGATGATATAAAAAATACGCTGTTTTATTTTTTTCTGCTGATTTTCTTTTGTGTCAAACAAATCACCGGCAATAATCACCGCTTTTACGCCATTCTGCTTTGCAAACTCCACCATTTTTGCAAAAGAATCAACAATCTCGTTCCGCCGCAACTCTGCCTGTTCCTTTGTAAAATGCGTTCCCATTTTTGAATCAGCATGAATGTCCGCACAATGTATAATTTTCATCACTTAATAAACTCCTTTGTAAACTTTTATAAAAATTTCTTTCCATATAATAAATTAATCAGATTTTATAGCTTCCCCATACTTCTCCATCATCTTCCTGCATTCCGCTCGGATTTCTTCCCTCAATCTTTCAGGTTTTGTCACTGTGACTGAATCTCCAAAGCTCATTACCCACGAAAAAATCATTTCTTTCTGGTTTGAACTGAACTTTAAGAGAACGCTTCCGTCTTCATTTTGCGAGGCGGTCTGATTTTTATGCCACTTGCGTTCAAGAACGTAGTTTGCAATGCTCGAAGAAAACAGAAACTCGTATTCTTCTGGCGGCTCGGGATTGTTCCAGATTCCAAAGTTCAGGTCGATATGCCTGCGAATGTCAAAATCCTTTGGAATGCTAAAAGTTTTTCTGGCAGAAATAATATTTTT
>CAVIQW010000122.1:0-2380 GCA_963644915.1 Paratractidigestivibacter sp. | reverse complement strand
GGTTTATCGTTTAAAACTAATGTTTCTAATAAATGATATTGTGTTCCATATTGATTTTGCGTATATGGAGGATCTAAATATAAAATATCACAATCAATATTGCTGATAATATTCTCTATTTTATCCATATATATCTGAACATCTGAAATTGGCTTTTCGCCATCAGAAATATCTAAGAAAGTGATTTTTTTTAATGCTCTGCTATCCCATTTTTTTAAGAAAGCTCCATAAACACCTGCTGTATTAGCAACAAGGGAAACAGACTCTATAAGACACGCTAATAAATAGTGATATTCATTTTCTGATATTTTCTCAGCAGAAAACCAGTCCTCTATTTGGCTACGGAAATAATCAATTCTAGCTGCATTTTCTTCTGAAAAGTACATACGGGAAGAACCGCCTAAAGAATAGTTTTTATAAAAGTATCCATTTTTCGAATTGTTATTATTATTTAAATAATCAATCGGATTAAAACCGAGTCTTTCAAATGTGCAATCCGCTGCTATTAATCTGCCATGGGAATATGTAGCGGAACAATGCAGATTATCATTTAATATAATTCTACAATTTTGTTTTAGAGAATTCGCAACTGAGCCTGTTCCACAAAAAGCATCAAAGAAAATCATATTATTAGAAAGGGATGTTTTCTCTTTTATTATTCCTGAGAGTATTTCAACAATAGAATCTTTGTTACCCAAGTATCGCAAACTAAAATCCTTTTATTCTTAAGTAATAATTTTTTAATATCATTTAGGAATACATTTTTAATCAACACAAACAACTGTAAACATAACTTTATGAGGAGAATACCATAAAAACATGAAAAACTAAATAAAAATGTAAAAAAATACCATACACTTATGATTTTGAAATATAAAATCGAGCTTGAAAAACTGAACTACTACGCTTGGGCAAAATTTCTTGAAAAAATCAATGAGGAAAATGTGCTGTTTCATCTTCTTTCAAAACTTGAACTTTCGCTGCCGGAAAGAACTCCGCTTGAAATCTACCGCAACATTCTTTTTTCAGAATTTGAGGAATGTAACTGCTTTTACTGCGGAAAAAAACTCGGCGTAAAAATCCATGTTGACCATTTTATTCCGTGGAGTTTTGTAAAAGAAGATAAACTTTGGAATTTCGTGCTGAGCTGCCCGGAATGCAACATCAAAAAAAGCAACATTCTTCCGCCGCAAAACACAATCGCGCGGATTTTGGAACGGAACAGAATCATTCTGAATGCAAGCGATGTCAGAAACACAAGCAGTATCAATTTTGTCGCAAATTCTGCAAAAATCAAAAAGGACGAAACTAATTCCGACCTCATAAAAGCCCAGTTCAAGAACTACGATGAAAACCTGATTCCACGCTTATGGCAGTACGCAAAATTTTCAGGCTTCCAGACAATGCAGACGACATATTTTATCCAGCCAGATTTCGGAAACCTGAAAGTGGCGGAACCGGAAATTACGTGAAGCCAGAATTCAGAAATTCTCTTTCACTCTTTGCCCTCTTCCGCCGTTTAAGAGGCTGAACAATGTTTTATTTTAATATTTTCAATCTTATTTTTCATTTGTAATAAATATGGTAAACTCTTTTTCTGTATTATTTTCATCAATAACAAAATTTGAGTGAAATAGAGCTGTGAATATCCTAATTTTTAAATCGCAATCTAACAAAATAATAGTTTTGCCTATATCAAATGTAAAAGACTCGTCTTCATCAAGCGAAAAAGTTGCTAGACCATTTTTAAAACTTATTCTAGAAATTTCTTTGTTTAAAATTACTTCTTTAGAATAATTATCAATGATGGCAAAGAAAACAGGTTCTTGTATTTTGAACATTATATCAATATTTTCATATAGCGAATTCCATGATTGTATATTTTCTTCATCAATATCCTCGTCTATAGTTTCGGAATTATTATCTTCCTCATTGTCATCTTCAATTGACAGATTTTCAGATAATGAACTAAAAAAAATTATTCAATTTCTCGTCATGTTCTTCATCTGGCTCAAATCCAAAAGCAGTAAAATGATCATCTGATATCCTAATATCATCTCTAGGAGCATTTCTATTCAGTAAATGGTTTTTATCATCTTGGTCAAAAGTCGTTAGTAAGTATTTACAATCAGAAACATCGGAGTCTACGGAAACTTTCCAGTTGTCGCTACCGTAAAATATAGCAGAAAATTCTATATGCCCAAATTTCGACTTAATCAAATAAATTTACAAAAATGGCGTAAATTTTTAGAATTTTATTTGCAGAAAAAAAACAAAGAGGTACGCCATGACCGAAATCAGTCTAGAACAAGTCTATAGCATAGTCGATTCTTGCCAAAAACCGCGAAAAATGCAGGGCTGAGCGAGTTCATTTTGCAGA
>CAVIQW010000121.1:0-2418 GCA_963644915.1 Paratractidigestivibacter sp. | reverse complement strand
ATAATAGAAAAGTATAACGAAAATCAAACAATTATTCTACTTTTCAACAATTTTTCGGCATTTTTTTTATAACTGAAAGAAAATTAAAACAAAAAAGGCAGAGTTTTTCACCCTGCCTAAAAAATCAGCAAATCACAACATTGTCTTTTTTAACAAAGCCCAAGTCCTCTAAAAAGTGAACAGTCCGGTAAACCGTTGCCCTTCCAATTTCTCCATCTTTTGTGCGGGCAAGATAATAAAGTTCCTTGCACGAACATCCGGGATTTTTTAAGATTATATAAACAAGCTGCTTACGCTGTTCTGTCACACGGCATCCTTTCATTTTGAATGCACCCACGATTTGATTGAATTTCTCGTCCATAGGTCACCTTCTGAATTTTTTTTAAGCAGACAGAAAAAAAATCTGTCTGATATAAGTTAGCATAGACTAACTAAATAAAAAAGTCAATTATTTGAGTGTCAAAAAGAAGATTCATCCAAGGGCAACATCCAAAATCATCATAAGAACAAAGCCTAGACCAAACCCAATTGTTCCATTATTTGAATGTTCACCTTCACTTGCCTCTGGAATAAGTTCCTCCACAACGACAAAAAGCATTGCGCCTGCCGCAAAAGCCAGTAAATAAGGCAAAATTCCATATATAAACCTAGAAAGAACTATCGTAAGAAAACCAGCAATCGGTTCAACAACGCCAGAGAGCGTTCCGTACACAAAAGACTTAAATTTTCCGTTTCCTTCAGATTTTAAGGGCAAACTGATTATCGCTCCCTCTGGAAAATTTTGAATAGCAATTCCAGCAGAAAGAGCAAACGCGGCGGTAAAAGTAACTTCAGCAGAATTTGAAAGAAAACCTGCCGCAACAACACCGACCGCCATCCCTTCAGGAATATTATGCAACGTTACCGCAAGACAAAGCATTGTCGTCTTTTTTAATTTTGAAACAGGTCCGTCCGCATGGGGCGCATCAAGATGAAGATGAGGAACAACCATATCCAGAGCATAAAGAAAAGCCATTCCTAAAATAATTCCAACAGCCGCAGGAACAAAGGCAAACCGCCCCAGTTCATCGCTCTGCAAAATAGCCGGAATAATCAACGACCAGACAGAGGCCGCAACCATAACGCCAGAGGCGAAACCAAGCAAAAGTTTCTGAACTTTTTTATTCAGTTCATTTTTCATAAAAAAAACAACAGAAGAACCAAGCATTGTCCCAAAAAACGGAATTATCAGAACATAAAAAATATTTGTCAAATCAACCTCTTTTTTATAAACCACAAAAAAAAACACAGGATTCAAGCATTTTTAAAGGAGAACGATTCGCTTAAATCCTGTGTAAAAGTCGGGTTTACTTTTTATAATTTATGACTTGCAGTCTAATAAATTCAAATCAATTACGCTTCCTGTCCAAGTTTTTCACAGGCAGCAACTGTCTCTTCATCTGGAGAAAGATGACCGGCAAGACCGTTGCCATTTACAACATTTGCACCAGCTGCAACAATTCTGTCGCGCCACAAGCGAAGCCATTCTCCATCGCCCCAATCGTAAGAACCAAAAATTGCAACTTTTTTCCCAGAAAGCCCTGATTCAATTGAACCGTAAAAAGTTTCCATTGAATCTTCAACTTCTTCAGCACCCATCGCAGGACTTCCAAGGATTATAACATCGCTTGCAAGAACCGTGGCCACATCTGCTGAATCCGCTGTTGCAAAATACACTTCCGCTCCTGACGCTTCCGCACCTTTTTTTACAGCGTTTGCCATTGCCTCTGTATTTCCAGTTGTTGTTGAATAAATAATCGCCTTTTTCATTTTTTTTACCTCAAATTTAAATTATTTTTATATGCCTTATAGTTTTCCGCAGCCCGAGGAATATCAATTCCTTTTTCAAGCTGAGTTGAACAATAATTCCTGCAGTTTGCATATTCGCCCATCTGAACCAGTGCGGATTCAATATTGCTGTACACTTTCCAGTCGCCACAAAATTTAAATCCTGCACCATTATTAAGTTCAAACTGAACAACATCTTCCAGCGGATAGCCAAGAAAAAAACCTACCTCATGCGGAAAAGTTCCGTTCATCATCAACCTTGAAACCAGTTCAATCAAAATCAGCTCAAAACCTTTTTCAACCGGATATTTTTTTTCTTTTAAATATGCGACCGCCTCTTTTTTTTCGCATCTTTGCCGGAGCAACTCTTTATTGTAGACAAACAAAAGAATTCTTTTTTCAGTCTTCTGAATTGGAACAATAAAAATTCCTGCTGTCGAAAAATAACTTGAAAGTTCCGCGAGTTTTTCAAATTCGTTTCTATAATGCTCTGTATTTATAGAGAACAAATTTGCAGGTTTTATACCACAAAACGCAGGCGCACCGCATTTTATTAAAACTTGATCAAAACTCATTGGTCTTTCCTTATAG
>CAVIQW010000120.1:0-2536 GCA_963644915.1 Paratractidigestivibacter sp. | reverse complement strand
AACTTGTGCAGCAGTCATAACGTGTTATCTTTTCTTGAATAAAAATATAAGTTTAAAACAATGCAAAGTCTATTCTATTATTTTTATTGTGGGAAGTTTTTATTATGGAAGAATTGGTTTTGTAGTTGCTGTTTTTACGTTCGGTTTTTTTTCAATTTATCTTTTGTTTCATAATAAGCCTCGTCTTTTTTTGTTTTATATTTTTATTCTTCTGCTTTTTATTCTTCTTGGTTTCGCTTTGTATTTCGCTATTCCTGAGGTTCATCCATTTATTGACTGGCTTTTAGAGCCTATCTTTAGTTATTTTAAAAACGGAAAAATTGAGTCTGCAAGTACAAATTCGCTTGGAAAAATGTATGAAAATTTTTCGCCATCTGATAAAACTTTGCTTTTAGGTGACGGCTATTGGCTTAGTTTGGATGGCAGTGGTTATTATGGAAAAACTGACGTTGGATTTATGAGAAATATTTTGTATGGTGGTGTTTTTTACAGTTTAGTGCTTTATTCGCTTATAGTTGTATTCCTTTTCTTTTTGTATTTAAAGCTAAAGCAGAAAAAAAAGAAAGGAACTGAATTCTTAATTTTTATAATGTTTATTCAATTTTTACTTTTTGAATTGAAAGGTGATATAACTTTTTTATTTTTGAAAGTGTATTTTCCTTTTTATTTGTATCTTGTTTATGAAAGAAAAAAATTATATTTTTGTTGGAGTAAAAATTTATGAAAATTGCATTTATTCTTCCATCCCTTGCCGCAAAAGCTCCTATTTTTATTGCAAAACGTCTAAGCGACTTCTTTATTTCAAAAGGAAACAAAGTGGAAGTTTTCTACTTTGATAAAATTTTCGGAACTGAATTTAACTGTAGAACAACGCATATAAAAATTTCCGAGCCTATTGATTTTGATTCATTCGATATAATCCATTCCCACATGCTACGCCCGGATTTTTATGTTGCAAAATATTTTGGTAAAATCAAAAAGGCAAAGACAGTTTCAACCGTTCACTGCAATATAAAAGAAGATTTAAGGTATTCCTATGGAAATGTTATTTCTTTCGTTTATACACGAAAATGGATTTCCGCTTTGCGAAAATTCAGCTGTCCGGTTCAAATAAATGATTATCTTCTTGCACTTTATAAACATGAACTTCCAAAGAGCCAGCTGATTTACAACGGAATTTCTGTTACTGATGAAAAAGATGATTATTCAGAGATTTTTAATAAAATCAATGAATTCAAGCAGAAGAAGTTTAAAGTTTTATGCTCCTATTCGGGCATTGTCCAAAGGAAAGGTCTGTTGCAGATTCTTGAGTTGCTGAAAATTCGTTCCGACTTTGCGTACGTCTGCATCGGGGAAGGCGAACAAAAAAGCAAACTGATAAAATTTACTACCGACAATAACATTGCAGAAAGATGTTATTTTTCTCCATTCAAGAAAAATCCATATAATGTCATGGAGAATGCGGACGTTTTTGTGATTCCGTCATATTCAGAAGGATTTTCGCTTGCTATGTTGGAGGCTGGAACTATAGGCTCTTCTATTGTTTGTTCTGATATTCCTGCATTTAATTTGCCTTTTTCAAGAAATGAGGTCTCTTTCTTCAAACTTAATAACATAAAATCATTGGAAATTGCTGTAGATGAGGCATTAAAATTAAAGGAAGAAAAGACGAAACTATTGCAGAAAAAAATAAAAACTTGTTTTTCAGAAGATGTAATGTTTTTGCAATATGAGAATCTCTATAAAAAATTAAAATAATACATTTTTATTAATCTCTTAATTATATTAAAAGCGCATAGGGATTTGTCCTATGGTTGAACAGACCGGTAATGAACAGAACTCCCAAGATAAGGGATGTCTCCAGATTACACGGTCTTTTTTATTTTAATTTTCAAAGTTTATGTTATAATAGTCAGGAGGTTTTATGCCAACAGTATTTATTGATGGTCCATATAGATTTTATTTTTTTTCGCGAGAAGAAGAAAGACAGCATATTCATGTTTCGTCTAGTGATGGTGAAGTGAAAATCTGGCTTGAACCAGAGATTGAAGTTGCAAAAGTTGTAAATTTGACACCAGAACAAGTTAATTCAATTTTAAAAGTTGTTAAAAAACACAAGGAGGAAATAAATGATAGCTGGAACAAACACTTTGGTAAAAACTAAACAGCAAACTGAAGTTACAAATATTTCTCCTTTTGGGCTTTGGCTTTTGTCAAATGGAAAAGAATATTTTATTGATTATAACGATTATCCAGTTTTTAAAAATGCGTCTATAAAGCAAATTGCAGATGTTGAATCAGATTTTTCTGGAAATCTACATTGGAAAGAACTTGATGCGGATATAGAACTTGAAGCTTTGGAAAATCCTGAAAAATTTAATTTGATGTATAAATCATGACCATTCTTTACATATTAGCCCAAAATTCGACTTTTAGCTAACAAACAGTGCTTTATTTTTACGGGAGGAATTAAGGATAAGGAAAGCCGCGATGCTGTAGAAAAAATGGCGGAACATACCGACAATGCTTCTTGCCC
>CAVIQW010000119.1:0-2547 GCA_963644915.1 Paratractidigestivibacter sp. | reverse complement strand
GGCAAAACAAGATACGAACAGCTTAAAAATGACCTTAAAAAATCAGAGGAAGAGAAAAAAAATCTTTGTGAATTTTTTAACGGAAAGATTCCAGACGATGATGTTGTAAGAAGAATCGATTCAATTTCCAAGGATTTTACGACAGTTGAATCAAACATTAAAAATCAGTCTGCAACTCAGTCTGAAAAAGATTTTTACGAGGAATTAAAGAATTATTTTGCTGGCGATATTCCTTTAAAATCTCAGATTGAAGAATGTCTAAAAACCGACAATGAATACAAGAATTTTAAGCAGGCCGAAAGCGCAAAAACACTGACACAGGCGGAATCTGCGGAATTTAATTCTTTGGGTCATAAATACAAAAATTCTGATGTTTCAAAAGAAAAAATCGACACCTGCATTGCTGATATTTCAAAAGTTCAGCAGGAAAAAAATCAAATTAATGAGTTAAAAACCGAGTTTTTGGAAAAAGAAAACGAGTTGAACGTGCTTTTGCAACAGAAACAAAAGAATCCAAAAAGAATCGTGTTTATTGTGCTTGGAATTTTATGTGCCGCAGGTGGAATTTTTGGATTTTTCGTGAATTATATGATTCTTGGGCTGGCTGGCATTGCCGTTTCTTTTCTTTTTATTATTCTGGCGATTGTTTCAAAAGGAAAAAAACAGGATTTTCCAGAACTTAAGCAGAAAATTTCTGAACTTAAAAAAGAAATTGAAGAAAAGCAGAGCCACGCACAGAACTTGGAAGCGGCATACAAAAATTTCATCAAAAAATATTCTGAAAATGAACTTTCTGAAATTGGCGCCCTCACAAAAATCAGCACGGAATTCAGCAATTATTCAAGGCTTTTGCAAAAAGAAAATGAATACAAAAGTTGGCTGAACTCGCAAAAAATCACGCCAGAAGAATATGAAACAAAAATCAGGGCTTTTACAAAACGCTACTGCAAAACGGAAGATATTTCTTCTGTGTCTGCGGATATTCAGATTTTGAACGAAAAACTTGCAAAACTCGATGAGCTTAAAAAGAAAATCAATGCGGATTCTGAAAATTTAAAAATTCAAAGCGAAGAAAAAAAACGGCTGGACGAAATTCTTTCTCAATATAAGACTGAAAAAACTTTGAGCTATGCAAATCAGGTTTTGCAAATTCACAGCAAACTTACGGAAATAAAAAACATTGAAAATCAGATTCTTGCCGAAAAAAAGAAAATTGAACTTTTTGAAGCCGACCCGAACAACAAAATTGAATCATTTGAAAATCTTAAAAAGCCAGAAAAACCAGTTGATGTTCTGCAGAATGAACTTTCCGCTGTTTCAGAGAAAATTTCTTCTAAAAACAAAATTTTGTCCGACTACCAAAAAATAATCAGCGACAATCTTGCCGACACCGAAAAAAAGGACGATGTTGAAACTGAAATTGAACGGCTTAAACTTGAAAAACACGAAAAAACCGCAGAATACGAAATCTTTACAAAAACTCTGGAGTTGCTCCAAAAAGCCAAAGAGAATCTTGATGCAAATTACAGCGATCCGATGAAAAAAGGCTTTGAAAAATATGTAAAAATGCTCGGTTCTTCCTTAAATCTGATTATAAACACCGATTTGGAAGTTTTGCTTGATGACAACGGAAGAACGCACAAAAGCAATTTTCTTAGCGCCGGCTACAAGGATATGGTGAATTTCTGTTCTCGAATGGCGCTTGTGGACGCACTTTTTGAAAATATCAAGCCGCCTGTCATTTTAGATGATCCGTTTGTAAATCTTGATGACGAAAAAATTCCGAACGCTTTGCGGCTTGTAAAAGAAATTGCAAAAGAAAATCAGGTGATTTATTTTGCGTGCCACAAAAGCAGGGCGGTGTAGCTTGATGTGTTTCAAAAATGCCACCCGGAAGAAATTCCGTTTCTATAAAAATTTTAACTGCAATGGAAAAATATAAGGTATGATACAAAGTAATAATCATAAATTTACAAAGCAACAAGTTCAGGAACTGCTTGAAGATTGTCTCAACAAAACCCTTGGCGAAATTGATAAAAATCATGTTTTTGACAGAACAAAGCAAAATCCCAAAATTACAGGCATTGCAGGAGATGTAATTGAACAATCAGTTTTTGGATATGATGCAAATAGTGATGCTTCCCCTGACTTGAACATTGACGGAATTCTCACCGAGCTAAAAACAACAGGAATTCGTCTTTCTAAGAAAAATCCAAGAGAATATGAAGCAAAAGAGCCAATGTCTATAACAGCGGTATCTCCAAATATTATAGTTGGTGAGGAATTTTCAAAATCAAGATTTTGGCATAAATTAGCACATTTGCTGCTGGTTTATTATCTGTATTCTTCAGATAAAACCGTTTTGGCTTCTGAATATGCAAAGTTTTTTATAAAAGGTTATCAGTTTCTTGAGTTTTCAGAAGAAGATAAAAGAGTTTTGGAACAAGATTGGATGATTGTACGTGATTTTATTCGTTCATTGAATAAAGATGAAAAACGTTATCCTGAAATTTCCCATTTACGTGATAAGCTTCTTTTTATTGATAC
>CAVIQW010000118.1:0-2688 GCA_963644915.1 Paratractidigestivibacter sp. | reverse complement strand
GTGTGGCTGATTCTGAGGCTGGGCTTGGCGAAATAGTAAATGAGATGGTGGATTACAATTCTACTCTTACAGAGGCTGACACGAAGGCGGCTCTTTCGGTTCTTGATGCGGTGGTGAAAAAATTGCTTCAGGACGGCTATAAGGTTCGGCTTCCGTGGGTGGACTTGCAGTTGTCTGCGCGAGGAACTGCGGAATTCTGCACGTCAAAATTTCAGGATAAAAAAGATGATAATTGTTTTGTTCTGAAGGCTGCGGTAAACAGAAAATTTGAAAAATCTGCCGTAAGTAATGTTTCATATAGAGCCGAGGCTAGCGGACCTGTTTTGAGTCCGGTGATTTTTCATGTTTTTCCGATTACAGAGGATGCCAAACCTTCTTCCGGTTGCGAAGCGAGACGAGGAAGGTGCTTTAGAATTCTTGGAAGAAATCTTGCATTCGATTTTGCTGATGAAAAACAGGGCGTTTTTCTTGTGTTGAAGAATGACAGAAAAAAGTCTTTTAGAATAGGCGATTTTATAAGGCGAACTGACAGGACAATTGATGGAATTATTCCTCCTGAATCTGAAAACGGAGAATATTCCGTGATGTTTGTGAAAAAAGTTGGAGACGGAACATATCTTTCTGCAAATATTACGAATGGGATTTGTGTTGTGGATTAAATAAGATGATAAAGTTTTTTAGAGATAAATATTTACAAAAATTGAGATATTAATGAAAAAAGAGTTAAAAAGTAAAGCCGCCAAGTCTTGCCCCTTGTGACGGCTTCATGCTAAAAACAACGGTATCCAACTTGCTTGGATAATCTCTTGTAAAATATAATTCCAGGCTCTCTCAAAAAAACAATTGTTTCTCTATGCGTCGTATGCTCCGCTTAGCGATTGGAAATTTATAAAAAAAATCTGTGCAAAAAGCACAAACGCTATCACAAAATGATAGTTTACTTGAGTATAAATATAGGTGTAATAGAAGCGGTGTCTATACGTCGAATTATGAGGTACTTATGGAAGAACAGTTGAAAGAAAAGAAGATCAGATGGAATATTTCCAAGGCAATGACCTCTGTATATCAGAGTTTAAACGACTCGAAACTTAAAATCAAGAAAACAAAAGCTTATAGCGCAGCAGTGGAAAATTTGAAGACTCTCTATAATCTCAATCAGATTCAGGTCTGGATTCTCTGCCTTGCCTGTGAATGCTATTTTGAATACGAAGACAGTTTTTCCCTCAAGAATATTTCCAGAAAACTTGGTGTGCCGGTTATGTCTATTATCAGCTGGAAAAAAGAAATTGAATTTCTTGTTGAGCACGGATTTCTGGAGCGCAGCGGAAGAAAAGATGCTGTCCAGCCGATAAATGATTTCAGCGAATCAATCTGCAATAACACCGAATATATTCCTCAGCCAAAGAAGGAAAACGATGATATTGACTTCATCTCTTGCATGGCGGACCGCTATGAGTCCCGTCGTGGAGAAGATATGTCCGCAAGGTCAATTCAGAGAGAACTTAGACTGTACGAAAGAGCTCATTTATATCTTGAAGTTGTAAAAAGAGTATCTGCGGAACTTGAAAATCCCAATCACCGTTTTTTTCTTTATGACGTTGCAAATGATGTTTTGAAAGGCGAAGATTCTAACCTGAATGAAACCATATCCGATTTATATGATGGGGGAGAGCGTTACAATGTTGCCACCGAAATGATGGAAGAAAAACATGAGCTTTTTAAAAAGGGGCTCATCGAATTCGCAAAGAAAGGCAATCTTTCTGATGCAACCATAACGCTTTCAGATAAAGGTCGTAAACTTGTACTTGGAGAAAAAGCATTCCTCTTTGAAGACAGCATTAACGATAAGAATCTGATTAAAACAGACTGTATCAAAGAAAAGAAACTTTTCTACAGCCCTGAAAATCAGAAGGAGATAGAACGCCTCAAAGCTGCCCTTCAGGAAGAAAAATTCAAAGGTATTCAGCAGCGTCTTAAAGACGATGGGCTTCCGGTAGGTGTTGCAGTTTTATTATACGGAGCACCTGGAACCGGAAAGACAGAATCGGTTATGCAGATTGCAAAGGAAACTGGTCGTTCTATCATTCATGTTGATATCAGCGAAGCAAAGTCTGCCTGGTTTGGTGAAAGTGAAAAGCGTATCAAAAAGATTTTCACAAGTTACAGAAATACCTGTGAGCTTGCAGAAAAGAAGGGTGAATTAATGCCTATTCTTCTTTTCAATGAGGCGGATGCACTTATCTCCAAAAGAAAGAATGACACTTCCGGGAACTGTGCTCAGACAGAAAATGCAATCCAGAACATCATCCTTGAAGAGCTTGAAAATCTCAAAGGCATCTTTATTGCAACAACAAACCTGGTCTCAAATATGGACTCCGCATTTGAGCGGCGATTCCTCTTCAAGATTAAGTTTGAAAATCCTTCAACAGAAGCGAAAACTTCAATCTGGATGAACAAGCTAACCTGGCTCGATAAAGAGTCTGCCACAGAATTCGCAAGAGATTATGACTTTTCAGGCGGTCAGATAGACAATATCGTAAGAAAGATTGCAATGAACGAAGTGATTACAGGCGAACGTCCGGAAATCTCAGATATCCGCGATATGTGTAAGTGCGAGAAAATCGACAATACTGATGGTTCAAGACGCATGGGATTTTTTTTGTAGGAGAAATAAGAATAATACTAAAT
>CAVIQW010000117.1:0-2803 GCA_963644915.1 Paratractidigestivibacter sp. | reverse complement strand
GGATTATATAGATTACCATTAAAAAAGGAGTTTATTTATGACAAGAAAACCGACTCATCCTGGAGAAGTTTTTCTAAAAGATGTCCTAGAACCTCTTGATATAACTATAACGGAAGCTGCACAAAAATTGGGCGTAACAAGAAAAACTTTATCTGAATTTGTAAATGAAAAATCTTCTTTAAGCCCGGAAATGGCAATTAGAATAGCAAAGGCTACTAATACAACTCCAGAAAGCTGGATGTTGATGCAGATGAAATTTACATTATGGCAAGCAGAACAACACGAACCTGAGAATGTAAAAATTGCTTGCTTTGCATAAATTGACCTATCATCAAATTTTTTAGGAGCAGATTTATTGTTTTTTACAGCTATTATTCTTTCTGTGCTTGCAATTTCATGCGATGGAAAATTCACGTCAACAATTGTCGTGGAAAATTCCAGCAAGGCAGAAAAAGAAAACTATGATGACATAATCACAGAAATCATGGTTTCAGAAGGCACTTCAGAAGATTATAAAACAGTTTGGACTGGTAAACTTGAATACAATAAAAAAGTTTCCTATGATATAGATTCTGGCGATTACTGCATAAAAATAAAAGGAACTCGCAAATATACAAGCGGAATTACAGATGAAATCAACGAAATTTGCAGCAAAGGAAACCCCATTGAATTCAGAAACTGCGACACCAAACTGTTTGTCTGGGATGGAACATCTTTGATTAACAAAGGTGAAACAGAACTGGATTAGTTTATCGGAGTAAAAGAAATATTCAACTTATATCCGACTGCATTCGCAATCTTTTTTAAAGTATCTAAAGTCGGATTACCTTCAGGGGAAAGAGCTTTATATAAACCTGCCCGTGCCATTCCAGCTTTTTTTGCTGTTTGAGCCATTCCTTTTGCCCTTGCAACTGTTTTTATAGCCTCAACAAGTTCTTCTGGAGTACCTTCTTTTGCAACATAATCAAGATAGCCCTTTTGAAGTTTTTTTGTATTTAGAAATTCTGCCATATCAAATTCGGTCAATTTTTCCATTTTAGTACCCCTTTGCTAATTCCTTGGCTTTTTTTATATCTTTTTTTTGAGAGGATTTATTTCCACCTACAAGAAGAATCACAATCTCATTTCCATTGTTTGTAAAATAAACTCTGTATCCTTTTCCAATATCTATTCGCAGCTCAAATACTTTTTCACCAACACTTTTTAAATCTCCAAAATTACCTGATTTCATTCTGATAATTCTTTGACCTATAGCAAATTTTGCCCTTTCATCTCTAAGTTTTTTAAACCATTTTATATAACTTTCTGTTTGTAATATCCTATACACATCTTAAAATGTACACTATAATAGACACATTGTCAAAAGAATTTAACAAATAAAAAAGCCACCATTTCTGGTAGCCTTGGCAACTGGATTTTTTTCAGGCATTTTGTTATGTATAAACCAATTAAAACCCACAAATCCGTTTTTGCCATAAAAACGATATTGGCTCAATAAAGTTAATACTCAAGTGCAGATAATTATTCGTGGCGGAATTTCTGTTTACGACAATCCCAGTCTGGGGTATTTTTTCACTTGGATTATCAAACGAAAAAACTATTTTTATACGTTCCCCAATTTTTATTTCTGAACTTGAACAAGTAATCATCGCTCCGTGAATGCTGACATTATTTAGAAAACACAAAATTTTCTGCTCGTTATACAAAAAAAATTGAACCGCAGATGAAAAACCAAACCTCTTATAATCAGTTCCAATTTCAAAACGTTCTTCACATCTTCTTGAACATCCACGGACAGTCCTTTTCATAAACAACATCTTTCTTGTCATTTCATCCGGCAGGTTCTGCTGAAGAACAAGCATAAAGCAATTTAAAAACATTTCCACTGAAACCGTTTCAACATTACAGGAAATCTCAAAATCCTGTAAAACTGTAACAATCCTTAATTTTCCAGAATTCCCGATATGACCAGAAGCGGTTACAATCCAGCGGTTCATCTCCATAAAAATAGGACGAACAATAATCTGCTCCTGCGATTCAGTAATAAAAAAAGTTTCAACAATTCCCATAAATTTCAATGCGTCTGCTGCAATCATCGAGTTGTCTGCCATAATATTTGCTCCTTGTTACATTCCCATAGGTCTGATTTTATTTTTTAAGGCTTGTTTTTTTAGTTCTTCATTATCCTGAATAAGTTTTTCGCACTTGCTATTCATACATTCAATTTGGAATTTTAGCCTTGCGTTTTCATTCTTTAGGCTAGAATTTTCAGCAAAACATGATTCCAGACGCGAAACTGCATTTTCAAAACCTTTTATAAGCCCATCGTTGCAGTGCCGGATTTTTCCATTCACATTTATTTCCGCTGAACAATAAAGCAACTTTTCATAGTCTGATTTCTTATCATTGACAGGAGAATTTTGTTGAGTTATATTATTGTTCAGAGAAGCGTAAGCAGCTCCCACCTGAGCGTATATATCGAGAAACTCTGGTGTGTATCCATAAAGGGCGTTCACCGACTTTATGGCGACTGCCGCTTCTTGTTTTGTATCATTGAAATTAAATCCTGTTACAACATATCTACCGTTCTTATCTTTTCCAATTGCAGTTTTTATACCATCCTTGTAGATTGCATATCGTCCATCAGTTTCTTTTGTCGCCGGAGCATTTGAAATATTTTGAAGCGATAAGAAAAGAATCGCACTTGTTTCTTTTATAGCATCATCATAATTCATACCTTCATGTTTTATGAGTTTATCCATTCGGCGTTTTATAATATGGATCACTCCACCATGTTTAAGAT
>CAVIQW010000116.1:0-3033 GCA_963644915.1 Paratractidigestivibacter sp. | reverse complement strand
CTTATTGAGAAATATTTTTTTCTCCAGTCGTGAAATTCGGTTTGAACAATCTAACAATCTATTGTTTTTAAATTTAATTGCGTTAAAATTAGCAAGAATCTTAAAGAACTTTTGTAAGGTTAGTCTTAATCATTTTATTAAATCTGGAGGTTTAAGATTATGATTGCAAATAAGTGGGTTGCTTTTGGAGTTGGCGTTGTTGCCGGAGTTGCTTTGGTTTCTATCACAAAGAATCCAGCTTTTAAAAAGGCTTGTGCTTCTGTAGTAGGAAAAGCTTTGCAGCTTAAGGACGATGCCGCCGCTTTTGCTGAATCTGTAAAAGAAGACGCTCAGGATATTGTTGCCGAAGCAAAGTACAACAATCAGCAGGCTAAAAAAAGCGAAAAAGCCTAAAATTCTATGAATGTAATTATTCATCATGCTCTGCCTGGTCGAATCCGTGTTCACTACAACAAATGTGAAATTTCTTCCAGGCAGGCAATTCTTGCACAAAGTCTTTTGGCTGTTCAAGACGGAATTAATGATATTGAAGTAAATACCGTAGTTGGCTCATATCTTATTTATTATGAACAGAAGACGATTTCGCAGAAACAAATTGAAAATCTCTTTAAAGCTCTTACAGGAAAATACCTGAATGATGAAAAACTTCTGGAAAATGTTGCGCAGATTCCAGAAACACAAAGCATTTCAGGAATTTTTATTTCAACGTTTAGCGACTATTATCTGAAAAAATGGTTGTTGCCGTTGCCTGTTAGAACTTTTCTTCTATATATTGATATTGTTCCAAGAATTTTCAGTGCGATAAAAATTATGCTAAAATCTGCAAAAATTTTCAGCACGCAGACTTTGGATGCTACAGCCCTTATGGTTGCGGCACTTACAGGAAACACAAACACTGCAAGTTCAATAAATCTTTTGCTGAGCCTTGGCGAGGAAATTGAAGAAATTACAAAGCGGGTTTCTTATGGAAATCTTGCGAATAAACTGCTGGTAAACAACGAGCCTGCTCATCTTCTTGTGAATGGTGAAGAAAAAACTGTTCCGCCAGAAATGCTCAAAAAAGGTGATTTAGTTGTTGTTCGAGAAGGAAGTATGATTCCTGCCGACGGTTCTGTTGAAACTGGCGAAGGAATGGCAAATCAGGCGAGTATTACTGGTGAATCCTTGCCAGTTGAAAAAAAGGCTGGTTCAGGCGTTTTTGCCGGTACAGTTCTTACAGAAGGTGAAATTGTCATTAAAGTCAGAACCACTGGAAGCGAAACAAAAGTTCAGAATATCATAAATATGATTGATAATTCTCAGGGGTTAAAGGCTGATGTTCAGCGAAAATCCGAACTTCTTGCGGAAAAAATCGTTCCTTTCAACTTTTTGCTTGCCGCAGTAACTTGGCTTATAACCAAAAATTTAACAAAAACAATGTCAACTTTGATGGTTGATTATTCGTGTGCAATGAAACTTTCTGCACCAATAGCTGTTCTTTCTGCAATGAAGGAGGCTGCCGAACTTGGAATTTCTGTAAAAGGCGGAAAATACCTTGAACTTGTTTCCGAGGCGGATACTGTAATTTTTGACAAGACAGGAACTTTGACTTATGCAAATCCGGTTTTGGAAGAAATTTACCCGATGCACGATTTTACAGCAGATTTTGTACTTCAAACGGCGGCTTGCCTGGAAGAGCATTTTCCCCATCCGCTTGGAAGGGCAGTTGTAAAAGCCGCAGAAGAATCTGGAGTTCATCATCCTGAAAACCATACAAAAGTCGAATATCAGGTTGCACATGGAATCGCTTCTACAATCGCATTTAAAAAAGTCTGCATTGGAAGCGCTCATTTCATTTTTGATGATGAAAAAATTCCATTTCTTCCAGAAGTCAAAGAAATTCAGCAACATTCTATGGAAACTGGAAAATCGTTGCTCTACCTTTCTTATGATGGAAAACTTGCAGGAATTCTTGCAATTGGAGACCCAATACGGCCAGAGGCAAAAGAAGTTATTTCTATGCTTCGTCAGACAGGAATCAAACATTGTGTGATGATTACCGGTGACACAGAAGGGGCAGCGAAAAAAGTTGCTGAAAACTCAGGCTTGGACTCGTGGTATTCGCAGGCTTTGCCGGAAGATAAAGTTTCTCTTATTGAAAAAGAGCGAAAAGCTGGACACAAAGTCATTATGCTTGGAGATGGAATAAATGACGCTCCGGCACTTTCTACTGCGGATGTAGGAATTGCAATTGAAGGTTGTTCTTCTATCGCGGGCGATACGGCGGACATTGTGCTTACAGAAAAAGGACTTGAAAGTCTTGCCATAACACGAATAATCGGGCAGAACCTTTTGGATAAAATCAATAGGCAGAATGTTCAGATTATTGAAATAAATTCGCTTCTCCTTGTTTTAGGAATTGCGGGTCTTATTTCTCCGCAACTTGCGGCAATTCTACATAACTCAACAACTGTTGCAATGTCCGTTAAGTCTATGCAGTCGCTTATTGACAAAAACAGTCAGTATTTTAAAAGTTTATAAAACGACTTGTGGAGTAAAAAATGCTTATATCCAGTTTTTTTCCAGGACGAGTAAGATTGCGAGCACCGATTTTTAAAAATGAAGAACTTTGTCAAAAGGCAAGGGGAATTCTTTTAAAATCGGATGCAGTAAAAAATATTGAACACAATCTGATAACAGGAAGTATTCTTCTTGAATATGACATAAAAAAAGTTCCGATGGAAAAACTTGTTCCAATGCAGGATTTTTTTATGAAACTTGGAAAAGAAGCAGAGCGTTATGATGGAACTCAATCTGGTCATCAAAAGATTGTGGCAATGCTTGATGAACTTGAATCAATTGTTGCAAAATGGTAGTTTATGCCGATTTTGTAAAATATTTTCTCAATAAGTTTTTAACGTGTTGAATTAAACCAAACTCTAAACCAAAATCAAAGGCAAGAAATTTATTTTTTACTAGAGGAATTTATGGAATACAGAATTGAGCACGATTCAATGGGCGAAGTGAAAGTTCCGGCCGACAAATACTGGGCAG
>CAVIQW010000115.1:0-3345 GCA_963644915.1 Paratractidigestivibacter sp. | reverse complement strand
TGCTACGACTTGTATGGCAGTATAAGCAGCGAAACCGTGACCGACCCGGTTGGCCCCGCGTCGGGTTCTTACCGCGTCCACCGTGGGGGCGGTTGGGGCAGCTGCGCCAACTACGCGTCTGTTTCTTACCGGAACGACTGCAACCCGAGCAACCGCAACAACTACTTAGGTTTTCGTTTGGTTCGTTCCAGTTCTGAATAAAAATTTAAAAAGCCCTACGGGCTAAAACAAATAGCGACGCTGCGTGGCCGCTTAAGGCGGCCAGATAAGCAGCGGAGTATGTATATAAAATGGAGATGTATAAGGGAATGGCCGTAAAGAGAACGAATGGTTGGCCCCGCGTCGGGTTCTAACCGCGTCAACCGTGGGGGCAGTTGGAACAACAACGCCAACAACGCGTCTGTTTCTAACCGGAACAACAACAACCCGAACAACCGCAACAACAACTTAGGTTTTCGTTTGGTTCGTTCCAGCTCAATTATTTTTATTGTGGCAGGATTTTTCCGTAATCCGCATAAAAGTTTTTAGAACCGGTCATTTTCTGCATAGCCGCTTTTGCGGAGTGCGATTATTTTTTTGCTGGTTTTGTGCTTGTAGCGGCTTTTTTAAGCAGTGTATAGGTACACGCGAACGCTCAAGACCAGCGTTTTTTTTAGTTATGTCACAGTATCAGTCATTTTTTATAAGTGCTGGCGGAAATACAAGCCAGTGTGAAGAATTAAATCATTTTCTAAAAAGCCACGTTGTAATTCGCACGGTGGAAAATATTATTTCAAACGGAAACAACTGCGGAATTCAAATTTTAGTTGAATACAAAGACGTAGTCGTTTCCAACCAGCAGGACAAGAAAAACTCCCGCATAGATTACCGTGCTTCTCTTGCAAACGACGCCCTGCGTGAAATTTTTGACAAACTCAAGGCAGTGCGCCTGAAACTTGCCAAAGAAAAGCAGTTAAAGGCCGCCTATCTTGTCTGCAAAGACGAACATCTTGTGGCAATGATTCAGAATCCTAAAATTACGGAAGAAGAGATAAAAAATCTGCCCAACTCTGCAAATATAATGTTAAAAAATTTTGCACATTCGCTTTATGTTGAATACCAGAAAATTCTTGAAGAAAACAAAACTGAAACTCAAGCAGAAAAATCTGGTGAAAATCCAAATCCCAGTGAAAAACCAAATTCAATAACGGAAAACACAGAAAATGAAAAGGACGAAATCCCTTTTTAATCAGATTGTGAGTTACGAAAATGTCCGCCTAGCCTGGATAAAGGCACGCAAAGGCAAAATGGACAAACCTGCCGTAAAAAACTTTGCCATACATATAAATGAAAATCTTTTAAAAATCCAGAAAAATCTAAAGTCAAATCCGCCTGTCTTAAGTCTTTACGTTCAGTTTAAAATTTTTGATCCAAAAGAACGTATTATAAGCGTAGTTCCGTTTGCTGACCGTGTAATGCATCACGCCATAATGAACATTCTGGAGCCAGTTTTTGAAAAGCAGTTTATCTTTCATACTTACGCCTGCCGAAAAGGAAAGGGAAGCCACCGGGCGGTTCAGTTTGTGTTTGAAAAGGCTAAAAAATTTGATTTTTTTCTAAAACTTGACGTAAAAAAATATTTTGACAACATTGACCACGAAGTCTTAAAGAAAATGCTTTGCCACATCATAAAAGACAAGGAGTGTCTTAATCTTCTTTTTTCGATAATCGATTCTTATGCTTGCGACACTTTTTTTTGTGACGGCACTTGCGACAGTGGTTGTGATGGTACTTTTTGTAGCGAAGAAGATAAAAAAGGACTCCCGATTGGGAATCTGACCAGCCAGTTCTTTGCAAATTTTTATCTTTCGTTGCTAGACCATTTTGTGCTTGAAAAACTAAAGCCAGCCACTTACGTTCGGTATATGGACGACATTTTGATAATTGACGGTTCAAAACAAAAACTTAAGCACATTTTTACAACTGTGGAGAGTTTTTGCCGTGAAAAACTTTTTTTAACGCTTAAAACGCCTGTTTTCGGCAATTTTTTAGACGGCGTTACATTCCTAGGATTTTTAATCACCCATAAAACCGTAAGACTTTCTTCAAAAACAAGAAAACGCAAAAGAAAAAAACTTAAAACACTGAATTTTCTGCTGAAAACAGGAGCAGTCGGAACGGAAAAATATTGCGAGCGTGTAAAATGCCTTTTGAGTTGACATTTTGAATTCTTAGCCATCATGTTTTGGATACTACAAAAATTTTTTCTTTATGCTATAATATTCGTCAATATGAATATCCGAAAACTTCCAATCGGCATACAGAGTTTTGAATGGCTCAGAACAAACGGTTATCTGTATGTCGATAAAACAGAATTTATTTATCGTCTCGCCACCGAAGGAAAGACTTATTTTCTAAGCCGTCCTCGCCGTTTTGGAAAAAGCCTTTTGCTTTCTACAATGCGTGCTTACTTTGAAGGCAAAAAGGAACTTTTTACAGGCTTAAAAATCGCAGAGCTTGAGCAGAATTGGATAAAATATCCGGTATTTTACTTTGATTTTAACGGAAGCAAATATAGTTCTTTTACTGATTTGTCATCAATCTTAAATGAACATCTTTCAAGTTGGGAAAACGAATACGGAACAAATCCTGAAATTCCACAGGAAAATCTTCCGCGCCGTTTTAATCATCTTTTAAAAGCCGCCCACGAAAAAACAGGTCTTGGTGTTGTGGTTTTAGTTGACGAGTACGACAAATCCTTGCTTGAAAGTGAAAACGATGCTCTGGAAGAATCCCGCAAACTTTTTAAAGGATTTTTTGGAAACTTAAAATCCTGCGACGAGCATTTGCAGTTTACTTTTATTACAGGTGTTACAAAATTCAGTAAAGTTTCGATATTTTCTGATTTGAACCAGTTGAACGATATTTCGCTCGATGAGGATTTTTCTACAATTTGTGGTATTACACAGAGCGAAATGGAAGAAACGTTTTCTTGTGAAATTCAAAAACTGGCAGATAAGTATTCTTTGTCATACGAAGAGTGCCTTTCTGAATTAAAGCGGATGTACGACGGATACAAGTTTCATTCTAATGGAGAGGGAGTTTACAATCCGTTCAGCCTGATAAATGCATTTTTTAAGAAAGAATTTGGCACTTACTGGTTTTCTACAGGAACTCCGACATTCCTCTTAAAAAAACTAAAGGAAGCCGATTTTGACCCGCGTAAGTTTTCTACAAATGAACTTTCTGCCACTCAACTGGCACTGCAGGACTACAGAAGCGACAATCCGAACCCTGTTCCACTTTTTTACCAGACTGGCTACTTGACGATAAAAGATTATGATTCAAAGTATCAAGAATATCAGC
>CAVIQW010000114.1:0-3395 GCA_963644915.1 Paratractidigestivibacter sp. | reverse complement strand
AAAAAAGAAAGGAGGTTTTAATTTTAAACTATGCAATATAGAAATAAGCCTATTTTTATTATAAAAAAGAATATGCAAAAATCCGTTCAAACAGGTGTTTATTTTGATTCTTTAATAACAAATGAAATTCTCACTGATTGCTGTTTTAAGATTTTAGGTTTGACAGATTTTGATAAACAATTTGTAGATAACAACTACTCAGATGAATTTCTCGATGCTACTTATAATCATGGTAGGCTTGCGATTTTGCAATATCACGATATTGTTTATTATATTAGTTTTTCAGATGAAAGGTGTGAAGGTAGAAATTCTGGAATACAAAGTGTTCCTACAGCATTTAACCGATATTATTTGAATCAATATAAAGAAAAAAGACTGTATTTCTATTTTCTTCCATGCTCAGGCAATAACGCTACTTCTTATTATCAATTTATGTACCGCTTAATGAAAACAGCAGGTTTTGAGTTCATTAATATTCCAGATACTATTGGATGTATCAATTCTTTCAATTCGATTGATGATATTATTAGAGCAAGAAAAGAAAATGGAGACAAAAATTCAGGCAACAATGCAACTTATTTGATAAAAACTGATTCTCATAAATATGAAATCTTTGGAAAAACTTATGGTGCTAATAAGTATGATACAAGTTTAATCTGTTATGCAGTAAATAAACTTGCAGGGAAAGAAGATTGTATTACACTTTACGAATATAATGAAAAAGATTTAAAGGAGCTCCCAGAAGCGAGTTTGAATGTTCTCAAAAAAATGGGAAATATTTCTATCATAAATATAGATGATGAGATTGAAAAACAAGAACTTGAAGAAAATGATAGCTTGCGGTCTCCTAGATTTAATGCAAGATTGCTTGATAGATTAGGGGAAAAACATTGTGTTCTTTGTGATTGCGGTATGTCAGAATTGGTTCAGGCGGCTCATATTTGGCCTGTTGCCAATATTAAGAAAACATCTTTTTCTCTTGAGAACAAATTAGATTTTGCCACAGATGGAGAAAATGGATTATGGATGTGTCAAAACCACCATAAAATGTTTGATAGTAACTTATTGTTTTTGTCCGAAAATGGAGAAATATCCTATTGTCCAGATTTATCTGAAACTGATGAAAACTATGCAAAATCAATTACTACAAAAATGATGTTGGATACAAAACTGATAACGCCAAAATTTCGTGAATACATACATAAACGTTATAATGCTTAACGTATTAAGTTTTTATTGACACTGTAGTTTTAAGGAAATTGAAATGCACGTGAGAAAATTTCTAAAAATTATAACTGACATTCTGATGTTTGTTGACTTTATTTTTTTGATGAGCCACGAGGTTGTGCGTAATTGTTCGGCGCATGGAATTTATGGTTCCGCGACTTTCAGGCTTCCAAAATCCGGCTGTATGAAATATGTTGTTTGCATTGTTCTGAATCCTGAAAATTTTGCATATTGCCACAGGCACGGAATCAGATTTTCGTCGTAGTTTTTGAACTGATTTTTTATGAAGGCGGAGTTGATTTCGTTCTTTTTGATTTTTTCAGATTTTGCGTCAAAACTGATTTTGCTGTCGTTTTTGACATCGCTTACGCTCAGAATGATTCTGTTCCGTTCCAAAATCCGTGCGATTGTGTTTTGCGGCGGAAGAATGTTGCTTTTTTTGATGTTGCATTCCGGGCAGCTTAGCACGAAATTCCAAAGCTTATCTTCTTTTACAAAGCTCCACGGAATAAAATGGTCAACGTGGATTTTTGCGCCGAGTTTTTTTCCGCAGTAAAAGCAATTACATTCCTCAAATTCAGAAAAAAGGATGTTGCGGTAGATTTCAAGTGGAGTTCTTTCCGGCAGCGAAAGTTCAAGTTTTGAAAGAAGGTGAAACAGCACATTTTCCTCATTGATTTTTTCAAGGAACTTTGCCCAAGCGTAGTAGTTCAGTTTTTCAAGCTCGATTTTATATTTCAGAAGAAATTCATAAGCACGCTGCGAAACCGTTATGAAATTTCCGTTCTGGTCGAATCCGTAAAGTTTTCCGCAAAAATCTCCGTAAAGCGCTCCTAGAACATATTTTTTACATTCTACCTGAACTTTTTGCGTGAGCGCAGATTTTGTGTTTTCTTCGATTGACGCGAATTCGAGATTTTCAAGAACCGGATTTTTTGCGGTTGCCTCATTAAAAATCTGCTCGATTTTTGAAGTTTTTCCCTCGCCAGTCGGCTTTTGCTGATGAAGATGATATTTTACAACAAGATTCCAGAAACATTCTGCGAATTTTGCGAACAGGTCGGAATAAAAAATCAGCTGGCCGTTCTCGCCCGGCATATTGTTCAGAAGATTGTCCAGAATCGATTTCAAAAGCGCGAATTTGTAAGTTGAAGTCTTGTGGCAGCTTTCCGAAAAAACAAAATTGAACAGGCTCCAATATTCATCATCAGAGGTCGAAGCCAAATTCAAGCCACCAGATTTTGAGTTCCAAGCCATTTTTTGTCCTTAATAACGGTCGTTTTTTGGGACAGAAAATAAAAAAATGTGATATAATCTTTAGGATTGTTTCACTTCAAAATGGAGGCGTTTATATGCAAACATCAGTCCTTGACACTTATAATCAGCTGACTGTGCAGGATCAGGAAAAAGTAACTACCTTTATATATTCTCTTTTCTCAAAATATAAAAAAACTTCTGCTAAAAAAACGCTTTCAGCCGAAGATGAAAAACTTTTCAACCATTTTACAGGAAGCCTTTCATTAGATTCTGATTCTATTAATACAATAAATGAAAATAAATCTGAAAAATATGGAATCGAATAATGAATGTGCTTGTTGATACAAATGTTATAATCGATTGGCTTTTGGCTCGTTCGAAAAATGGTAAAAATGCAGAAAGAGCAATGCATTATCTAATGGCAAAAAACGCGGAAGGTTATGTTTCTTCCCATTCATTGACAGATTTATACTTCTGCATACGAAAAGAATTTTCAAAATCAGAAAGGCAAAAACTTTTACAGTTCATTTTATCAAAATTCAATGTCATCACAGAAGAAAAATCAGATTTTGAAACAGTTCTTAATGAAGATGATTTAGATGACTTGGAAGACGGACTTCAGATGCAATGTGCAAAAAAGGCAAATCTTGATTACATCATAACAGAAAATACAAAAGATTTTTCAACATCATTTGTACAAGTTCTTTCCACATCTGAATTTTTGGCTTTGGTAGGTGAATGATGAAAAACCACGACAAAAGTAAATGCGGCTTTAAGAAAAGCAATTTTTAACTGAACTACAATCCAAAGCATAAAATTAACAAGATTCAGAAAATATGATATAATTCATAAGATTGTTTCACTTCAAAATGGAGGCGTTTATGTTTGCAACAACTGGCTATGTTCAGGGA
>CAVIQW010000113.1:0-3526 GCA_963644915.1 Paratractidigestivibacter sp. | reverse complement strand
TTCATATTCTTTTAATGTTGAAATACATTCCGCCGCATAAGTTTTTATAAATTTACCTTCCGACTGCTGGAAAAGTAAATCATCGTAAAAAAATTGTGATGTCGCAATCAGCAAAAGTCCTTCTGTTTGAGTATCAATTCTGTGCAAAAGACCGTATTCAATTTTTTTTCTGCCAGAAACTGATTTTATT
The DNA here is from genome assembly GCA_963644915.1 of Paratractidigestivibacter sp. Classification (GTDB taxonomy): domain Bacteria; phylum Spirochaetota; class Spirochaetia; order Treponematales; family Treponemataceae; genus Treponema_D. The sequence continues at coordinate 3,336 of CAVIQW010000113.1, read as the reverse complement.
TCGGGAAAAAGTTTAAAAGCCTGGGTCAAAGCACAGTCCTCGTCTTCTACAAGCGGTGCGGAAGGAATACCTTGAGGTTTATAAATTACTACAAAAGGTTTTTCATTTGTCGGCTCTGAAATTACTTTAATTTTTTGCATTTAGGTTTTACCTTTGCCATTACTTCGCGCGGAAATTTTTCCCGAAGAATTTTTATTGTTTCCATAAATCTAAAAGGAACAGCAGCCGTGAATCTTCTGTATTTTTTTTCTGGTGAAGTTTTTATAATCATCTGCCTAGAATGAAGCATTAGTTTTACATCTGGAAACAGATTGTCTGTTTTTCCGTAAATTGAGTCTCCTAAAATCGGGCATCCTAAATATTTCATATGAACACGAATCTGGTGCGTTCTTCCAGTTTTTATTCTTACCCTTATAACTGAATAAGGTCCATAACAGGCAATGCAGTGATACAATGAGCGGGCAAATTTTCCTTCTGTTGTTGCAGTTACAGCCTTAAATCTCTGTCTGTTTTTTTTATCACGTATAATTTGCGTTCGTACATCTCCGCTTGCGGCAGGAGGTCTTCCGTGAACTATGCAGATATATTCTTTCTGAACATAACGCTCCTTGAATTGCAAGCCGAGCCATTCTTCTGTATTTCTATTTTTTGCAGTGATTATCAGTCCTGAAGTGTCTTTGTCAAGACGGTGTACAATTCCAGGTCTTCGTAACTTTAAAATCTGATTTTCGCCTGCATCTTTTTTCTGCGAAATGGCGCTTTGTCCCCAATGGAAAAGCAACGCATTCACAAGAGTTCCGTTCCAATTTCCAGCCGCTGGATGAGTAACCATTCCTTGAGCTTTGTTTACAACCGTCACATCATTATCTTCGTAAACAATTCTTAAAGGAATATTTTCTGGCTCGATGCTATCGGGGACATTTTCTTCATAAAAAATATCAATCACATCGTTTGCCTTTACCTTTGCTGAAAGTTTTGCATCTTTATCGTTCAATAAAAGTTCATGGCAGCAGGATTTTAATTTTGAGCGATTCATGTCCTCAGAAACGGAAGCAACATATTGGTCAAGCCTGCATGATTCTGAATAATTTTCTGGAATTACAATGTGCAGTTTTTTCATAATTATTCTTCCGTTATAACATTTAGTTTTTTGCCTGTTTTTATATTTTTCTTTTTTTCAGATGAAAATTCTTGCAGGCTTTCTTTATTTTCTTTATTTTCTTTTGATTTCTGATTTTCAAAATCATTTGTTTCAGAATTTTCTATTTCCTCATCATTCTTTGGCGGTTCAATTTTTATTGCGTCCGGGTCTTCAAATACAGGATTTATCTGGATTTCGGTGTTTTTCTGTTTTTTCAGTCTTCTTAGCCGGTTGTTGCGTTTTACTGTATGAACTATAAAATCTGTAAGTCCAATTCCAGCAGAAATTCCCAAGGAAGTCAGAAGAATTCCTATCTGTTCGTCTGTTGAAAAACTATTTTCGTCTGTAGAAGAAAATGGATTTACAAAATAACTTGAATCAAAATCGTGAGCTGCATATTTTCCGAATGAATAACCTAATGTCACACTGAACGTTATAAATGGCATTGAACCAAGTGTAATGATCTCAGCACGCCTAATATCATGAAGAATTCCCGGAAATTCATCCTGTTTATACGGTTCGGCAGTTTCACTAAAAACAGGAAAAGATGAAGTAAAAAGAGAAATTAAAATTGTAAAAAATACTGCTTTTTTCAAATCCTTTGTCCAAAAATTGCTGTTCCTACACGAACTTCTGTAGAGCCTTCTTGAATTGCAATTTCAAAATCATGCGTCATTCCCATACTGAGTTCAGAAAGGTCAAAATGGCTGAATTTTTCTTTCATTTTTTCAGAAGTTTTTTTCATTAATGCAAACGATTTTCGGATTTCATCCTTATTCTCTGTAAATGGGGCCATTGTCATAAAACCTTTCGGAATAACGTGCGGAGCATTTCCTTGTTCAATAAATTCAAGGGATTCTTCAAGACTTTCAAGCGTTTTGTAGCCAGATTTAGATTCTTCCCCTGTGTGGAATTCAAAAAGAACCTCAATATTTTTTCCTATTTTAGCACACTGCTTTTCAATCTCTTTTACAAGTTCTAGCCTATCAACGGACTCAATCATCGTGGCAATTTCAACGGCTTTTTTTACTTTATTTGTCTGAAGTTGCCCTATTATATGCAGATTGACATTCGGAAAATCTTGAAAAACTTTAGGAAATTTTGAAAATGCTTCCTGAACCCGATTTTCACCAAAATCAAATTGTCCTGCCGAAACTGCATCGTAAACTGCTTCAACAGGATGAAATTTGCTTACGGCAAGAAGTTTTACGCATCCTTCTTTTCTTCCAGATGCCTTTTCCGCTTCTTTTATCTGATTTTTTATTTTCTCAATGTTGCATTTAATCAACTCATTCATAGTTACTAGATTATATCAGTATTCAAAATATCAGACAATAACAGTATATTTTCGATTGAAAGAGTTTCCGCTCGCTTTGAAGGTTCTATTTTCGCTTTTTCCAAAGCGGTCAATGCTTTTTCATTATTTGAAAGAAAGATGGAAAGGTTGTTCCGCACATTTTTTCGTCTGGAAGAAAAAAGCGCACGCTGAAGTTTCATAAAATGTTCAGGATTTTTGCATCTTGGAAAATCTGTCTTTTTTGTCATACAGAATGCTCTAGAATCAACGTTCGGTCTTGGCCAGAAATTTCCACCAGCAAGATCCATTAATGGACTCAAATCATAAGCCCACTGACACAAAATTGAAAATGATGAATAATCCGATGAACAAGGTTTTGCACATGCGCGCAGGGCAACTTCTTTTTGAACTGTAAAAACTGCCTTTTCAAAACGGATATTGTTTTCGATTGTGTCCGCAATCAATGTCGCCGCAATATTATATGGAAGATTTCCAAAAAATCGCTCTGGCAAGCCTTTTTCATCAAGAGTTTTTTTCCATGTTTTTAAAACGTCGCCCCCAACAACAAAAAGTTTTCCTTTTTCAATATAATCTGAGAAAAATTGCTTTATGAAATTTGCAAACCCACGGTCAATCTCAAAAACAGTAAGTTCTGCTCCACGTTTTAAAATTTCCTCTGTCATTGCTCCAAGACCAGGTCCCACTTCCCAAACCCTAGTTTCTTCAGAAACCTCAAGTGCATCTACAAGTTTTTTCCGTGCATTTTGGTTCAAAAGAAAATTCTGCCCGAATTTTTTTTGCATTGCCATAGAATTTTCTTCCAAAAAACTTTTTAATGCCGCCGGAGAATTGTAATCAGGATGGTTTAATTTTGCCATATCACGTTCCTGTTGAATAT
>CAVIQW010000112.1:0-3541 GCA_963644915.1 Paratractidigestivibacter sp. | reverse complement strand
GGGCAATTATTCTTCACTTCCGTCGCTTGCGTATTTCTTGATGTACCAGTCATAATTGCTGTAATTTGTTACAAGATCTGAATCGTAGCCCGCAACGTATATTTCATCAGAAGAATTTATTACTGCTTTCGGTTCATAAATTTCATGCTTAACTTTCCATTGTGGCGTTCCTGACGAATTGTATTTTGAAAGATAATAACCTGAATTATATGTTAAAAAGTACAAGTTTCCGGACGTATCTTCGCCAGCATATCCACACCTGTCATAAGACGAACTCGTCCAGTCATCAATTTCAAATGAAGTCTGCAATGTTCCATCTATGGAGTATTTGTAATACAGACCGTCATATTGGCTTGACCCTGAAATACTGTCGTAGCCTGTTCCCAAAAGAACAATGTTTGAGCCGTCAAAGAAGATGTCGTCTGACGTTTCATCATTACAAGTGCCGTAGTCTATTGTCTTATCCCATCCGCTAGAGATTTCAGTTCCGCTTGAAGAAAACTTTTTTAGCACGATGTCTTTTTTGCTGTACGTTTCCGCCTTGTTTGTTTCATAACCTGTTGCATAAATATTGTCGCTTGAATCTAAGCAGATTGCGGTAAGATTTGTAATTCCTGTTGAAAATCCTGAAATTTTCGGTGTTACATAATCAAGTTCTTTCATAGCGATTCCGTAAGTGCCAGAATAAGAAGATGAATAAGTTTCAACGGTGACGGTTACAGTGTCAGTTGATGTTGCAAAAAATATTTTAGGGCTAGACCACGTGCTGTTGTTGCTTGAAAGAATTGATGTTCCGTCAGAATATTCAGCAGAAACTTCTACACGGCAAGTTTTTGTTCCATCACCGTAAGAACTGTCGTTTGCACATATTATGTAAGGGCGACCTTTTGTTACGCTTAATGAATAAGTTTTAGAACCGCCTTTTTCAAGTGTGTCGCTTGTCCAGTCGCCATCGTCAAAATCACTTCCGCTTGAATAAGAGTTGTAAAGCGCGATTGAGTATGTCCCTGTGTAATATGAACTCCACGGTTTTACTGAAACTATAAGATTTCCATCTGTACTTGCTGTAAATGTTTTTCCATAAGTTCCGTGCCCACGAGTTTGATTTGAATAAAGATAAGAGGAGTCGCCTTCGTATTTTGCAGAAACATAAGCATATAAAGTTTTAGTTTCATAAGCAGTTCCATGTTTATCATCCCAAGTAAGCAGGTACACGTTTTCTTTTTCAATTTCGTAAGTTAAAGTTTCGGTTATATATGAGTTTATGCTTGAATTGTATCTTCCTGTTGTGTCGGTGCTGGCAGAATTCAAATTCATAGTTCCGTCTGAATCAATTTTTAGAATTGACGAACCGCTCATACACAAGACAGTGTCCGAAGAGTCAAATACAATGTCGCCTGCGATATACTTATTTGACCACAAAAGAGATCCGGTTGAAGAATATTTTGATGCGCCGTTTGAAGGTGTGACTACAAAAATATTATCGCTTGAATCAACAAAAAGGCTTCCTCCAACAGAAAGCGTAAAAACCGTGTTGCCGGAAGAGTCAAGTTTTACCGTGTTGTATGCGCTTGCCACAATCAAATTTCCAGATGAATCTAAAACTGCGTACTTAGGATCGTCGTAGCTTGGACTGTAAGTTGAACTGTCATCATCGTAAAAATCAAAAGTTTTCTCCCATTCTTCTATTCCCGTTGAATTGAATTTCTTTATCCACCAGTCAAAACCCGAATGGTCATTTGCAAGTTCCCAACCGTAGCCAACAGCATAAACATTATCTGCTGAATCGGTAAGAATTTTTGTTACAACATCTTTTCCGTCGCCCTCTCCGCTGTCGAAGGTTTTTGGCCAGTAGCTTCCTGTTCCTGTAACAGTGAAAGAAAAATCAGGCTGGTCTGGAGAATCATTCGGGATTGTAATTGTCGCTGTCTTTGTTCCGACAGAGGTTGGACAGAAAGAAACGCTTGCATCCATTATGTAAGTTCCTGTTGCAGTTGATGTTACGCTCGGCTGTGTTACTGTAAATTCGTCCGCATTGTCGCCGGAAATCTGAATCGCGGGATCGCCTGTAAGATTTAAGGTTGTCGAGCTTGTCCCGTTGATTCCTATGTAGAACGTTGTTGATTTTGAAACGCTGTTAAGCCCTATCTGCCCGAAGTCAACGGTTGTGATTGATTGCGAAGCATATTGAATGAAGTTTCCTTTTGAAGTGTAAACCAAAACATAAAGATAATTTGTTGAAGTTGATGATGAACTTGAAGAAGAACCGTCCGCGCCGTCTTTTTCGTCCTGCGCTAGAATCTGCCAGCTTGAACCGTCGTAGATGTAAGAAATGCCATCAGTTGAATTATAATACGCCCAACCCGCGCTTGGATTTGAAGGTGCGGAAGAAAGCGAGCCTTTCCAAGTGATTAAAAAGCCTGTTACGCTTGAAGATGAGCCGTCCGAGCCATTTGTTCCATCTGCTCCGTCTTCGCCGTCTTTTGAGAGCTGCTGCCACACGCTGCCGTCATAAATGTAAGATGCGCCTAAAGTTGAGTTGTAATACGCATCTCCTAAACTTGGATTTGCAGGTGCTTCTTCGTAAGTACCGAGCCAGTTTATTCCTACTTGAACAACAGTGTCACCTCCGGTAGAAATCGCAAGAGTGTCCCACAACGAACCGTTCCAAATATAAGACGTTTGGTCTTCTGTGTTGTAATATGCCCAATAAATTTCAGGATTTTCGGGAGCGGTGGACAGCGCACCTCTCCAAAGAATAGAAGTTCCAGCAGTGCCGTCTGTTCCGTCCTGCGCTAGAATCTGCCATTCACTTCCGTCGTAGATATATGAAGTTTTCTCTGTGGAATTGTAATAGCCGTATCCTTCGCTTGGGTTTTCCGGTGCAGTTTCGTAGGTGCCAAGCCAAAGCATAATTCCGCTTGCGCCGTTTTTCCCCGCTTTTGCAAGATAATCCCAACTGCTTCCGTTGTAGATGTATGAATTTCCGTCAGTTGTGTTGTAATAAGCCCAATTTCTTTGTGGGTTTGAAGGTACGACAGAAAGTTCTCCTTTCCAAACAATCGAAGTTCCATCATTTCCGTCTTTTGAAAGAATTTGCCAAGTTGTGCCGTCATAAATAAAGGACATTTTCAGTGTTGAATTGTAATAAGCGTCGCCCGCGCATGGATTGTCTGGTGCAGACGAAAGTGAACCTTTCCACGAAGGAACGATGTAAACTGTTTTTGTAACTTTTTCAGTTGTTTCCATTGTGCACGAAACTAAAGTAGATACAAAATAAAGTCCTGCTAAAATAAAAATGATAAAAACATTTCGTGAAAAAGATTTCATTTTTCCCTCCGTTATTTTTTTTCTGTAACCGTCGATTTTTCCTATGTTTTATCTCAAAACTCAAATTTTCTGCGAAATCACAGTCTTTTCTGTTTTTCTGCTAATAATGATATTATATTTAAACACATATTTTTGCAAATTTACTGTAAATTATGTTTTTTATCGAATAAAAAATCACGCTGGTTTATCTGATAATTTGCGGTATGGGAAT
>CAVIQW010000111.1:0-3691 GCA_963644915.1 Paratractidigestivibacter sp. | reverse complement strand
GGGTAAATAAGAAAATAAACTTTTTAAACAAGTTAATTGTGATAATGGATAAAAACACTTGTTCTTCTGGAGAATCTTTTGTTTATTTAGCAAATCCGTTGTTAGAAGAAGGGAAAAATTTATTTTATATTGGAGAGAACTCTGGCGGCTGCTTTAACTACGGTAATGTAATGTGTTATCAGTTACCTAACAGTGGTATAGCTATATATTTACCGTCATTAAAAATGAAAAGCGGAATTATAGCGGAAGGTAAAGGATATATGCCTGGCTATTGGGCTTTTAATGAAGATTTGATTCAAGCAATTGTGAATATTACTGGAGATGTGGAACTTTCAGAAAGATTGAAAGATATAAATAATAACTTGTGAAAAATAAGCATCTGATCAATGCTTAATTGGTTTCGTATGAGATCAAAAAATAAAAAAAGTTTTTGCGCAATTACAAAAAGGAAAAATTAATGTTTGGTGCATTAAAGACTGTGGAAAACCACAACTTGTACGCAAGTTTTGGTCTTATTGACAATTTGGAAGAAGATGAATTACAAGATATTAATGGCGGCTGGTGCGCTTGTAATGGTCTTTCTATAACTATTACAACTGGTTCTAACAACGGTTCTGAAAACGGTTCTAAGAATTGCTCTGGTAACTCTGGTGGTTCATCAGGCTCAGGTTCTAGCTCATCTAGCAGTTCGTCATAATTAAAAAAACATTTTCCGGGGAATAATTTTTTTATTCTCCGGAAAATTATTTCTTTAAATAAAAAAATATGAAACTCATAAAACAGTTCGATGAATCCGATTGCGGCGCGGCATGTATTGCAATGCTGGCAAGGCATTTTGGAAGTCATCTTTCCATAACGAAAATCCGTGAGGTTGCCGGAACGGACAGGGAAGGCACTTCCTTAAAAGGAATGCTTGAGGCCGCCAAAAAGCTTAATCTGGAGGCAAAGGCTGTAAAAGGGAATGAGCAGATTTTTTCTAAAAAGTTTCCTGTTCCTCTTATTGCGCATTTGCAGTATCAGAATGGAAACAACCACTTTGTTGTAATCTCAAAAATAAATGAAAAACGTGTCTGGGTTTACGACCCTGCCGGCATAAAAATTTCTTATAAAAAAGAAGATTTCCTAAAAATCTGGTCGGGCTATTTGATTCTTGTTTCTCCAACTCCAGATTTTGTTGTTCAAAAAGATGGTCATGCCCTATTAAAATTTGTTCCATTAATCACTCTGCATATAAAGCTATTGGCATTTATGGTGCTCATTTCCTTGATTCTTTCGTTGTTCGGTATTTTAAGCGGTCTTTATTTTAAATTTTTTGTTGACGACATAATCGGCTCAAAAGCGCAGACCTCTCTTCATGTATTAAGTTTTGCACTTGTGTGTCTGACTGTTTTTTCTGCAATTTTAACAGTCTGCCGGTCGCAGTTTTTGCGTGTTTTTACAATGAAAACTAACATTTCTCTTTCAATTTCGTATATAAAGCATGTTTTATGTTTACCATTAAATTTTTTTGAAACCCGCAGGACAGGTGAAATTTTAAGCCGTTTTAATGATAGCGATAAAATCCGGACAACACTTTCCAATATTGCCCTTGGAACTTTGCTTGATTTACTGATGATGGTCTTTACTGGAATTTATTTAGGATTAACCAGCTGCAAATTATTCTTGATTTTGATAATTACAGTTCCGCTTTCTTCCTTGGTTGTTTGGGCTTCAAGTAAGTTTTTTGCAAAAAATTATCGTGAGCAGATGGAACAAAGCGCGGATTTAAACTCGTATCTTGTGGAAATGCTTGGTGGAATTCCTGTGATAAAAAGCATCAATGCCCAGAGTTATTCAACAGAAGAGTATGAGCGGCGCCTTGTAGGTTACATTGATTTGGGACAAAAAGCATGGAATTATGGAAATGTAAAGGAACTGGTTACAAGTATAATTTCTGGAGTCGGGGCAAATCTAATTTATTGGATTGGTGGATATTTAATATTAAAAGACAGTTTGAGTCTGGGTGAATTAATCAGTTTTAATACTCTTGCAGGATATTTTACAGGTCCGCTTGCACGTTTTATAGAGCTTCAGCCGCAGATACAGGAAGCGATTGTTGCGGCGGAAAGAATTGGAGAAATCTATGACTTACAAGAAGAAGAGTTGAAATCCAAAAACGGTTTGAACAATTCAAAAATTTCTTTACCTATTGAGTTAAGAAATGCGAGCTTTAGGTATGGCACAAGAAGAAATGTTTTTACAGATATTTCTTTTTCCACTGGCAATAACAGAAGAATAGCTTTTGTCGGGGCATCCGGCTGTGGAAAGTCAACTCTGATGAAACTTTTTTTACATTTTTATGATGTTCAAGAAGGCGGAGTGTTTATCGGAAACCAGGACATCAAAGATATAGATACAGGTTATTTACGAAGCAGGATTGGATACGTTCCGCAGGAAGTGTATTTGTTCAGCGGAACGGTTTTTGAAAATATTGTCATGGGGCGTTCTGGCTATTCGCTGGAGGATGTTCAGTATGCATGCCGGTTGGCTCAGGCTGATAATTTTATAGAAGATATGACGGATAAATACTATGCAAGAATTTCAGAAAGAGGGGCAAGTCTTTCTGGTGGTGAACGGCAAAGAATCGCATTGGCAAGGGCGCTTTTGTCCAGACCGGATATACTTTTGCTTGATGAGGCGACAAGTGCTTTGGATACTGTGAGCGAAAGAGGTTTTCAGAAAGTTGTTGATGAACTTGGCAAGGAGATTATAACAATAACGATTGCACACCGCCTTACAACAGTTAAAAATTCAGACATAATTTTTGTCATGGATAAAGGGAACATCGTTGAAAGAGGAAACCACAAAGAGCTTTTGGCTTTAAAAGGTAAATACTACGAACTTTGGAATTTATAAAGATGGAAGACATACACTTTCTTGAGGGAAAAGAATTAAAATACTCACGCTCTTATTATGAACTTTCAGTTCCTGACGTTGTGAAAAAATCTGTATTTATAATTTTGGGGATAATTCTGCTGATGATTATCTATATAATAATAGCCCCCTATGATGTGATTATAAAATCAGAGGCACAGGTCAGACCGTCTAGGGATTTGGTCTATATCACACCAATCACATCCGGGACTGTAAAAGAAAAATTGTTTAAGAACGGACAAAAAGTTACGGCAGGTCAAATTCTGTATGTTCTTGACAATGCTTATATCAGCCGGGAACTTGAAATGCAATTTAAAAGATTGAAAGAATATCAGGAATATGTTCAAAAAGATAAAAATATACTGCATTTTATTGAAAATTATGAAAATGGAAACCAAAATTCAGATAAAACATATATAAATTCGCTTGCAAATCAGATAAAAAAACTGAAGTTTGAGATGGAAAACTTAATGTTTATATAAATGTCAATGCCCAGGATATTGCTGAATTACATACTGATGATAAATTTACACTTTCTTTCCCCAAATATCCGTCCTCGAATTTTTCCAGCATTACAGGGTATCTCCTGAACATTTCAAAGGATTCTGTTTTAGGAACTGATGGTCAGCCATATTTCTTAATAACAGGAGTTTTAGATAATATTGATTTTATGGATAAACGAAATAAGACCACTATAACTCTAGTTCCGGGAATGACAGCAACTGCAAGAATTAAAGTTCGAACAGAACCATTATATGTGTATTTATTGAAGCAGATA
>CAVIQW010000110.1:0-3833 GCA_963644915.1 Paratractidigestivibacter sp. | reverse complement strand
TTTTATCCGCCACAACAATCAGACTCTGTTCTATTTTTGAACTTACAAGAGATGGAATAAAACATTCACCGTATTCAGTTTTCGGCTCATCAAGTAAATCATCATTTTTAAAACTTTCTGGAATCCGCTTTACATCAATAATATGAAGCATTGCGTCGCATCCAAAAAAATTTCCGGCTTCCTGCATATCCGCACTCATAGTTTTTCTTCCACCTGCAAGCGAAAGATACAAAACATCAGACTTTTCTTTTCCGTAAAGCACAATTCTATACAAAAACGAGCGGAATTTTAGAACATCATCTTCCGTAGTAAAATCAGAAATTCCTTTGCAGACAAAAATTTTTAACTTGCAGTTCCATTTTTTTGCCCAGGCGGTAAGTTTTTCTACATCACGCGGATTTTCTGTCGAAACTACAAACACTTCGTCCACGCTTTTTATCTTATTTTTTTCTCTAAATTCTTTTATAACCGGCAATCCCTTGTAAAAATCGTAATTTTGCGGATTTGTAAGAGCAAAAAGTTCTGGGACAATATTCCACGTGCCTAAAGTTGTTATTAATAGGTTCATTTATCTTCCTCGACCGTGCATTTGCACCAGCCCATCGGTAAATATTGACCGTCGTAATTAAAAACTGTGCGGGAAGTGCCAAAATTGTGTTTTTCATCATACAGTGTTACAAATTCAAACTGACTCCACCGTCCTACTCTGATTACAAAAGAATCTTTCATTTCTTTTATTTTTTTTATTTCAGAAGCAAGTTTTTCAATTAATTCACACTTTTCTGAATATTCGTTCTTATAAAATGTTTCATACTCTGTAAAAAATCCTTCTCCGTAAAAATAATTACATTCGCTGATAATATCTTGCATTTTAAATCTTTGCCCAAACTCACCAGCTTTTTGTAAATCTTCATCAACTGTAATCGTAAAATATTGACCTTCACTTTCTGAAGAAACAAGACTTCCGTAAATTACTTCTGCCATAACTTGAGATTTATTTTTATCAGAAAGATGTCCGCTTTTATTATTTATAATCTGCAGACTTCCAACTCCTTGAGTTTTAGAATTTGTAAAATTACAGTCCCCCACCCTGATTGCCCTAAAAGGGTCAGATTTAGCATCCTTGTAACCTAAAATTTCATTTTCAAATTTTTTATTTTTCTTTGCCCTATAAAAATCAAAATCATTATTGCAGTCGCGAACACAATCAACCAACGCCGTTCTGATTGCCCCCTTTATAGAACTTCCAGGAATTGTCGGAAATTTTAAACCTTTAGGTCGATACATTTCTAAAACTTCTGATGCATTTTGCAGAGGATCTTTTTTTATGTTTTCGTTATATTTTTCTCCAAAATCTTTGGTCTGCTCACAGAAATATAGAACATCTTCATTTTTTATATTGTCATGAAAAAAAGATTGCAGTGCCTTCATATCAGATTTTTCAGAAAATTTATCAAACTCAGAACTTAATATTTCATCAGTTGCAATTCGTCTTAAAATTGAATCTGTAGAAAAACGGGCATATTTTAAGTCAACTATTTTGTAATCCAAAGGAGTTAATTTTTCCCCCGTTCCTATATGCACAGCCGTTAAAGGTTCAATTTTTATTTTATATGTTTTTTTCATTATTCCTCCGCTTCAAAAAAAGGCACAACCGGGGCAAATCCCGACTGGCAAATTCTTGAATCAGCATGAACATCTGTAATAAGTTTTCCAACAAAATCCAAAGGTTTGTCAGATTCAAAAACTGCGCCTTCGTCAAACAAAATTACAGTTTTTTTATAAGGTGTCATATAAGTTGCAAATGCTCCGCCGATTTTTCCAGTACGCACAAAAATATCCGCACGCAAAGAATCTTCTTTTATGCAAGACTTTTCTAAAACAAAGGGTGCAAGTGCCACGTATTTATTTGACTTTTTTGCCCGTACTTCAACTTTTTCTAACTTTTCTACAGAAATTGCTCCTTTTCCTGTTGAAGAATCTGCTCCAAATCCGTTTTCAAAAGCCCATTCCAAAAGCTGTTTTATTCTTTCCTGGGGAAAGCTTGAAAGAACATACAAATCAAAAAACGGAATTTCTGAATCAGGCCACAACTGTGTTAAAGAAAAAAGATTTCCGTCTTCTACAGTGTTAGAAAAACGGTTTATGCTGTTGTGCATAGAAGAAACCGATTTTAGTCCTGCAAAATTTTCTTTTTGTTCAGTATTCGTAAAAAAATCTGAGGCACTAACGTATTTTTGCTTTTTACTGATTTTTATCTGGCTGTAATCTTTTGTGCTTAAAGTCGGTTTACGGTCAACATGTTTTGGGTACGGCTTACAGATTGAATCTTTTGGAAAAGCCGAAGAAACAATCAGAGGCGGGTCTGCAGATTTTGAGTCTTCCAAAAACTTTTTTACAGCTTCCTCGCCTTCGTGGTTTGCAATTCCCCAGACAATATGCCCCCAGATTGTGTCGCCTTTTAAGGCAGTTGCAAGCGGAGAATTGAGTTTTATAGTTGCTTTGTAAAATTGCATAAAAACCTCGCGTTCTAAAGGCTGATTGCTTTTCCGTTTTCGTCTTTTAAATCCGCAAATTCAATCTGACCGTTTCCACGGCTTCCGCCACCGCCAAGATAGTCGTTTTCTAAGATTTTTAAAGACTCTAAAACAACTTCCTTAAAATATCTTTTATCCATTTCTCCATTGTCGCCCGTATCAATTACGCGGTAAGAAATTTCAAAATCAAATTCTACTCCAGGAACTACGCGTTCAATCGGGCGAGGATTTGCCTCGGCTGTAATTCTGTTAAGCGAGTTTTCATTTTTTTCTTCAACAAGCGAAAGTCCGTTCTTAAACTTTTCTTTCCATTCATTTGTTAAAACTGCATCCCGAACAATAAGACGTGTCGGACCTCTGTCATTTGCTGAATCAGAATTATTTGCACTTCCAAAAACACGGCAAATCTCACATTCAGCCTTTCCACAAGAACAAACTTTTCCGCCTGTTTTTTCAAGTTTGCCTGTTTTCCATTCCATAATTGACCGCATTTTTCCTTTTAAAGAAGAGCCTGGAATATAAGGTTCGTGCGTAAGCGGATTTCTGATAATCGGGTTATCCATTCCGCCAATTTCAACTTTTTCGTTTCCAGCGCCGATGTGAAGACCTGTTTTTACAACAATTTTTCCTGAAATTTTCTTGGTTTCTATCTGTTTCATTATAAACACCTCTTGTCTTAAAATTATTTACAACTGCTTGGAGCTAATTCGTAATAAAATCCGTATGCCGCTTCAAAAAGATTTACAAAAATGTGGTAATCTTCCTGAGTTTTAATTAAATCAATTCCAGAAAAAATAAAAGATTCAAGATTTTTGTAAACAACTTTTTCATCTGATTTTTGTTTTGAAGCCCGGGCAACAGAATAAGCAACTTTTGATTTAATCATTTTTATGTAAGGCAACTGTTTTTCCCATTGGTTTTCCTGCAAGGTCAAAATCTGTTCAAAACGTTTTACTTCATCAAAAATGCGACGAAGCTGAGTTGATGTAACTCCAATTTCTTTGTTGCCGTTTTTTTCTTTTCCTTTAAAAGATAGAGCCACATTTTTTGCAACTCCATCAAATAAATCTGGTTTTACAGTTTTGCCATCAGGATTATAAAAAGTTGAAATTTTTACTGGGGCAGGAATTTCATATTTATCTTCAAATTTCTTCTGACCTCCTCCGCAATTTCCGTTTCTGTTATTGAAAGATTGATTTTTAGAACTTCTAAAATCATCTCTACCTGAAAAGTTTGACATTGCCATTTTTTTTCCTCCAATTTTTATCTATTCATATACAACGCATAACTTACCGC
>CAVIQW010000109.1:0-3861 GCA_963644915.1 Paratractidigestivibacter sp. | reverse complement strand
AGAAAAATATACGGGGGGGGGTATTGGTTGACACCTTCTTGTCAAAATTTCTTTTCGTTCAATGCAGGAACACAAAATCCGGTTTTTACAGACAAAGAAAAAAAGAAAGCAATCAGAAAAAACAAGTGTCTTCATCTTTTTAGGTTGGCAACTGGAAAATTCCGGGCATTAAAACGTCGTCTCAGGGTAAAAAAATGAAAAAATCTATAAAACTAGTTCTTGATTTTTTATGCAAGCATTCTCTTTGGCTTCAGAAAGTAAAATTATTGCGAAATTATAATCATTACTATAAAAAACAAAAGCAGAACCTTTCTTTAGACAAAATTCATTCAGAGCGCGGAATTGTGTATGTTTTAGCACCTTCATACTCGAATCTTGGCGATGTCGCCATTTTCGTAAAGTCTTTGGAATTCTTGAGAAAATATGCCGGCTTGCCAATAAAAGCCGTCCTGTACAGCCGCCAGTGTGTGAATAAAAAGAAACTTATTTCTCTTTCCTTGAATGATGATGATTTAATCATTGTTCAAGGCGGCGGCAACATGGGGGCTCTTTATCCAGCTGAAGAATATTTAAGACAAAATATAGTTTTATGGTTTCCAAAAAACAGAATAATTACTATGCCACAGACTGTTTATTTTGGAGATAAAAAGAAAAATTATATTTTATGCCGTGCAAAGAAAATCTATTCAGCTCATAAGAATTTAACGATTTTCGCTCGTGATTTTCCTAGTCTTAATTTTTGTAAACAAAATTTTAACTGTGATGTTCGTCTTTGTCCGGATATGGTTCTTTCTGCTTATCCAACAAGATTCTTGGATTATCAAAAAAATAAAAAAGTTCTGCTTTGCCTTAGAAAAGATATTGAAAGTAAGATGGAAAATACCTTTGTAAAAAAAATCGAAAGCTATTTAGGCGAAAATGGATTTTCATTTGAATATTGGGATACTGATGATTTAAGCGGCAGGAATATTGAAAATAAGGAAGATAGAGTTCAGCAGGTTTTAGAGTATTTCAATCACTTTCAATTTGTTGTTACAGACCGTTATCATGGAACAATTTTAAGTTACATCTCAAGAACACCTTGTATCGGTTTGGATAATTCTTACGGAAAAGTGAAAAACGGTTTTGTCTGGTTTAAAGATTGCAATTATATGTATTATGCGGATTCTTTTGAAAATCTAAGAAAGGCTGTAGTCGAGATTCAAAATCTTGAAAGTTTTGAAATAAATAACGGCTTGCTTTCAAAGTTTGAAATTTTGAAAGAACTTTTTAATCCGACGTGTACATAAAAAAATTACTAAAGGAAAAGTTTTGGAGAGAAAAATAAATTGTATTGTCCGCATAAGCGGATAGAGTTCTTTGACATTTTTATTTTTGAGGGAAGAAAAATGTACTTCAGACAACTTCACTCTTTACTTTGAAGTAGGTTTGAAGTATGCTCTGAAGTAACTTTAAATACTGTTTTGAAGTAATTTGAAGTTAGGGAGAATCTATGCTTCTTGATGACATTGCAAAAGTGGATGCTATTGAAAGTTTTAATCTTGAGTGTAAGTCGCGGCTTAGTCGTGAAAATATTGAAGGCTGGCTCAAAACTGTTGCAGGGTTTTCAAATGCAGAAGGTGGCTCTCTTTTTATCGGGGTGGAAGACAAGTCGAATAAGTTGATTGGCTTTTCAAGGAAAGATGCCGACAACGAAAGAAACTTTTTCAATAATCAGGTAAATGAGCATATTTTTCCGCGTCCTAGCTTGAAAATTTCATTTATCCGCTACGAAAACAACGACCGAGAACTTTTTGTAATCCGCATTGATGTTTCAGAGTCTGCTGTAAAACCTGTAATCGTAAAATTCAAAAATGTACCTTCAATTTATATGCGCCGCGACGGATTTACAAATGGTGCAACTTACGAAGAAATAATTTCGATGAGCATAAAAAGCCGTGGCGTTCAGTTTGATGTTACTGATTCCAACGAAAAATATGTACGCACGAATTTTTCAAAATTGCTTGAATTTTTCAGTGAACACAACGAAAACAGCGAACTTTCGGACAAGGCTTTGCAGTCGCTTGGATTTTTTACAAACGATAAAATTTTAAAAAATGGAGCCGTTTTGTTTTCTGATGCCTACAATGGCGAAAAGACAGAAGTCCAGTGTTCTGTATTCGGCGGATTTAACAAAGGAAGCGAAAGAGTTGTTACGGTGAACCGATTTAACGGTTGCATTACGGATTCAATCGCATTTATGATGGAATTTGTGGAGCAGCGTATGAATCATTCGTTTGTAAAGTTTGATACATCACGCAAAAATCTTGATGCTTTTCCCAAACGTGCTCTGTTTGAAGGAATTATAAATGCTGTTGCTCACCGTGACTATTTTCTTGACGGCACGCAAATTCAAATTGATATGTTCAAGGACAGGCTTGAAATATCTTCACCTGGAAGTTTTTATGAAGGCGGAAAAATCGGAAAGACGTACAATCTTTCTAACGTAATTTCAAAGAGACGAAACGAACTGATTTGCGGTGTTCTTGTAAAGTGCAACGTTATGGAAGCGGCGGGAACTGGCTTTGACAAAATCGTTCAGGAATACGAAGATGCAGACCAGATTCATAAACCTTTTATTTTTTCTTCGTCAGATCATTTTACGCTTGTGTTGCCGGATTTGACTTTTACAGACGGCATAAAAGACGATACTCTGCCAGAAATTGAATACATACCTGTTTCAAATGGCAGCGAACATGATGAAAAAATTCTTGCATTTTGCTATGGAAAAGCGCGAAAATCCAGCGAAATCGCTTCGTTCTTGGGGCTTACTGATTCATCATACTTCAGAAAAAACATTTTGGAAAATCTTGTGAAAGAAACTTATCTTAAAAAAGATAAAATTTACGGCGTTCAGTTTTTTAAGACAAATGAAGAACTAGTCAGAAAAGTGTAAGACTTTCTTGAAAAACTGCCATTACCGTGTTTGTTTCGGTAATCATGCGGCTAAGAATCAATCGGTTCTGTTTTCGAAAGGTTCAGCAACAGTTCTGTAAAAGAATTTAATTTCAAATCTATATTTTCTATCTTTCCTCAAAAATAAAAATCGCCAGACAACAATATTGTTGTGGTTGAACTTCGACAGACTCTGTGTCCGTTTATCGAAACTGCTGCATTTTATAAATAAATTTTTATGGAGGAAAGATAAATGTTAGAAAACGAAGAAAACAAAAACGCTCCGCTCGTTTCTGTAATAATTCCCTGCTACAACGCAGAAAAATATGTTGAACAAGCAATTCGTTCAATAATGAATCAGACATATAAGAATCTTGAAATTATAGTTACAGATGATTGTTCTACGGATGATACTTTTGAAATCTTGCAAAACCTTGCAAAACAAGATTCTCGCATAAAATTTTATAAAAACGAAACAAACCTAAAAATCGTAAAAACTCTGAACAATATGATTTTGCAAGCAAACGGAAAATACATTGCCCGTATGGATGCGGACGACATTTCATTACCAGAACGAATTGAAAAACAGCTTGAGTTTTTGGAAAAAAACATTGATTTTTCTTTTTGTGGAACTAATGCTTATCACATTGACGAAAATGGGAAAATAATTGGCAAATCAGTTTTGCCAGAGGCTTTTGAAGATAATAAATTCTTCCTGAAGTTTTATTCAACTTTTTATCATCCAACAGTGATGATTCATTCTGATGTTTATAAAAAAAATCTGTATGATCAGGAATTCTTGTATGCGGAAGATTATGAGCTTTGGTTGCGTCTGATTTTTGGAAAAAAACTAAAAGGTTTAAATTTATACGACAACCTTTTTTTATACAGAATTTTTAATAATCAGTCTTCAGAAAAACACAGAAA
>CAVIQW010000108.1:0-4014 GCA_963644915.1 Paratractidigestivibacter sp. | reverse complement strand
AAAAAAGGAATTTCAAAGATAAAAATCGGAAAAATAGAAAAATGGAAAACGCACAAAAATCCAGTTGGTCCGCTTGTTGATAAAAAAAAATCATATATATATAATAGAAAAATCTAATATTTTTCGAGGTTTAAATGACTAGTTATCTAGGAGGAGTCCTTTCTTCAGGGCTTTCGTTTGTGTTTATCATTTTTACGATAGGCGCATTGGGGTATCTTATTGGTGGTGTTAAAATCAAGGGAATTGAGCTGGGAACTGCAGGTGTTTTGCTGGTTGCCCTTCTTTATGGAGTTCTTGTAAGTTATGTTCCAGATTTTAATGTTAAGGAAACAACAATCACTTTATGGAACACAAATATCAAGGCAAGTTTTGGTATGGTTTCAAATATTGGAACTGCACTCTTTGTTACTGCGGTAGGTCTAATCGCTGGACCAAAATTCTTTAGAAGTTTTAATAAAAGCACATTTTCTTACATTATTCTTGGTGTGATTATAATTGCGATAGGAACAATTACGGCTGTAATCTTTGTAAAGTGCGACAAGAATCTTTCTCCAGAAATGGCAGTTGGACTTCTTACAGGGGCATTAACAAGCACCCCAGGTTTGAGTGCGGCAAAAGAAGTTGCGCAGAACGCTGACCAGACTGTTGCCGGGTATGGAATTGCATATCTTTTTGGTGTTCTTGGTGTTGTTCTTTTTGTTCAGATTGTTCCAAAAATCTTAAAAGTTAATATGAAAAAAGAGGTTGAAAACTTCAAGGCGGCGAATTCAATTCAAGTTCCAGAGCCAAAAGGAAAACTTATAAAACTTGATCCGTTTGACTTCTTCCCATTTGTATTGGCAGTTGCGTTTGGTTGTATTATCGGTGCAATCAAAATCCCAGTCGGAACAACAGAAGCAATTGTAAACGGAGAAACTATCAAGCAGATTTCTTACTTTAACCTTGGAAATTCTGGAGGATGCCTTGTTGGCGGTCTTATAGTTGCCCATTTTGCCCATTTAGGATTTTTAGACCTTCGTATAAAAAAAGAAACCTTGAACTTTATGCGTGAACTTGGTCTTGTTCTGTTCCTTATTGGAGCGGGTGTTCCAGGTGGCGTAAACTTTGTGGCAAACTTCCGTGTTTCTTACTTCTTGTATGGTGTAGTTCTTACGTTAATGCCTATGATTATCGGTTATATCATTGCCCGCTATGTATTCAAGTTAAGCATTTTGAACAACTTGGGTTCAATCACTGGCGGTATGACTTCCACCCCAGCATTGGGTACTTTGATTGCAACGGCCGGAACAGATGAAGTTTCCAGTGCGTATGCAGCAACATATCCTTTTGCCCTTGTTTCAATTGTCCTTGCGGCAAAAATAATTGTTATAGTTTTATAACTTTTTATCAAAAATAAAAAAAAGGATGTCCAATCAAAGTTTTGAAGGTCATCCTTTTTTTTATGCCAAATTATTTAAACAGAATATGATACTTTAATCCTGAAACGTTGTTTATTGTAAATTCCTTTATATTTCCTAAATGAACAATATACGAACCAGTCGGTTTGACTTTCACGCAAGGATTTTTTTTGTAATAAATCGGCCCTGAGTACGCAAGATATTCTTCATCGTTTTTATAAAAACTTCCTTGTTCGTTAATTTCCGGGGCTTGGTAGAGTTCATTCAAAAAGTTGTTGAAACTTTCTTCTTTTGCTGCCAAAAATGAAACAGAGTAAAAATCGCTCAAATCAATCTCGGGGTAACTCAAGTCAACTCCCCCCACGGTTTTTGAACCGCTTTTATATAATGAGATATGGCTTGAATCAGCGACGTAAATCTGCACTGCAGAAAACAATTCTAAAAGTTCAGAAAAATCGTAGTCATATCCATTGTATGACACCGCCCGAACAATAGATTCCTCGTCCAAATATCTGTTCTTAAAAATCTGCTGAATCAAGTCGATTCCGCCAAAATTGCGTGCCAAATATGCGCCAAAAGCGTAGGCATTTGCATACTTATAGTAGACAGTTGAATCGGAACTCCAATTTGAAAAACCACACGCAGTTCCTAAAAGATATTGAGAAAGTCTTCCCTGCGGGCCATAAGATTCTTCTATGCCCAGATAATCAACAAAGAATTCTTCTGTTAACATAGAAAGCATTTCTGTATACCAAGTCGAACCCATTCCTTGAAAATTATAATTCAGCATCTTTTGCACAAATCCAAGCATATGCTGGAATTCATGCACCAAAGTGGAAATTATTGCCGGTGATAATATTTTTTCTCCATCAGAGTTGTTGATAGTAAGAAAATATGTGTCTACATAAAACATTTCGCATTTATTTGAATATTCTCTATCAGTAAGCATATCCGTATCACTAAAAAATCCAAAAGTTCCACCGTTATTTTTTACAGTTTCCTCATAATCGTCAAAAAGGTCATAAATCAAAATATTGATTTTTGTTGATTCGTTCACGTCAACAATATTCGAATAACTTCTTGTAGGAACGTTAGAGCAAAGCAAACTAGTTTCAATCGGATAAATTTTATCAAACCAGTCTGCCAATTCGTTAAAAACTGTATCAGATGGAGTTTCTATTGAATCATCCTTGTAATACCAAACGCGGCAGTATTCGCCTTCAATTTTCTTTTCGGCCGTCACCTGTTTATTGTCATATTCATTATCAAGATAGAAATTTGCCGTGTTGCCAGTATAATCTGGCAATGAGTTTGAACTAGCAGACCTTGCTCCAGAACATGGAATCAGTTCAAAATCAACCGTTTCTTGAATATAGTCAACTCTTTTTGGCATATTTAAAACTGCTTTTTTTTCTGTGTCGCCATCGTTTGCAGTTACACTTCTAAAAGAATTAACAGAACTGCTCAAACTAGAATATTCACTTTCTTCCCACGAATAAGAATCCTTTGAAGAATTTGCCTCAACGCTAGAATCATTGTAGCAAACAAGATACGCATCTTTTTTCTGGTCATCCGCAGAAAAAGAATACGTTTTTGAATCTTTAACGCTTACAATGCTTTCATTATAACTTTTTTTGGAAGAATCATTTAAATAGCAACCACAAAACAAAACTGAAAGAACAAGGGTCTGCAAAATCACTCTTTTCATTTTTTTAATCCTCATCAATTATTTTAAAAGAAACGTCTTTTATTGCCCCATCTTTTAACTGGTTCATAGAAAAACCATTTTTATTATTTTTCACTATTGTTCCAGTCAACAAAATCCTTTTTCCTTGAACGCCAAGCAACTCTGACTTCAACGAATCATCGGCCTCAATAAAATATTGTTTTCCATCTTCTGTAACAAACCCCGGATAATTAAACGGCATATTCCCAAATGAACGTACAGTTCCGGCTTCAGAAAAAAAATTGTTTTTCTTTGAATACGACTGCACTGCAAAAACAAGACAAAACATAGAGAGCAAAAACAATAGCAACTTTTTCATAATTTTTCCCCTAAAGATTTTTTTCAGAAAGATTCAACACAAAATCCAAATTTTTATCAATATTCTTAGAAAGATTTTTTTTACAGCGTTCCGCAAAAACCAGAGCGGCTTTATCCTCTGGAATCAATTCATTTGCAAAAATAAATTTTTCCGAGGCTTTTTCAAAATCGTGTGCATAAAATAGCTCCAAGGCTTCCTCAAAAACTGAAATTTCATAAATCTGCTGTCGGGTCAGCTCATTTTTTAATCCCACAATTGAATAAACCTGAACAGGACGTTCTTTTCCCTCAAAAATCACCTTGCCAAGTTTTTTTGCCACAATTTCATCCTTGTGAACACCAAAATCAATTGAATTCCAGGTTTCTTCTGTGCAGATGATAGATTCATCATACAATTCGTTCAATATTTCAAGCCGTTCAGCAAAATCAACTTCGTTTCCAAGAACTGTAAAATTTCTTTTGAAATTTGAACCAAAATCACCTGCAATCAGATTACCTGTATTTATCTGAATCATTGAACGAATTTCAAAAGGAATATCACCCAAAATCATATGTTTTTTGTTAAACTCATCC
>CAVIQW010000107.1:0-4047 GCA_963644915.1 Paratractidigestivibacter sp. | reverse complement strand
CGTTTTCTATAATATTAAAAACATCACAACGCCGCTGTAGCTCAGTTGGTAGAGCAGCAGACTGAAAATCTGCGTGTGGTTGGTTCGATTCCAACCGGTGGCAAAAAAAGACATTCCATTTGGGATGTCTTTTTTTTTGTACTTTTTTTCTAAAGTATTGTAGAATACAAAAAACTGAAATTTCACGGAGCAAAATATGAAAAAATTTTTTTTTACAATTATTACAGTCGCAATTTTCACTTCGTTTTTGAATGCACAGGATTCAACAGCAAAGATTTCTGGCGCACTGGAAAAAACAAATGATATGATTTCAGAAATTTTACCAGAAAATTCTTCACTTCTTGGTGTACAGCCAGATGCAAACATAGGAATTTTTTTTCCATCAATTCCAATGCATTTTACAGCAGGAACTTCGTTTGCTGGAACTTTTATAAAAACAGAAACCATAAAAGATGCGATGACAGAACTTTCTGACGGAATTTCCGAAACGTTGAAAGACGGAAATGCAACAAACACCTTTAATATCGATTTTGACATTCCTGCAAACATTCCTGCGCCAACCGCGGCATTTACATTCAGGCTAGGAGGAATTATTCTTCCTTTTGATTTAGGAATTTTCGGAGCAACAACTTTTAATGGAATAAAAGATATAACTTTTGAAGACTTTATGGCTGGACTTGACTATACAACGCTCGGATTTGATGTGCGTTATGCAGTTCTGGACGGTGCAGGTCTTTTGCCAAAATTCAGCGTTGGCGGTGGCTATATTTATTCAAATCTTTCTTTTGATTTTGAGGCAAAAAAGAGTTTTACAACAAACGCAGACTATGACATCGATGGTATTCAAAAAGAATATTCGGCTGATCTAAAGAGTGAAGTAAGCCTTTCTTCTAAAACCCATACTCTTTTTGCACAAGCACAAGTTTCAAAAAAATTCATTATTTTTGAACCGTACATTGGAACAAAACTTTTTGTTACAAAAACTATAAATGAATACGACTGGAAATATAACACATTTGTAAATGGCCAAAATCAAGATAATTTAAGCGATTCCGACAAAAACTCTGAAACAAAGAATTTCGGTAAAGACAACATTTCCACTCAATTTTTTGGCGGTCTGGGAATTACGCTCGCAAAATTCCAGTTTGCGCTTAACGGTGCATACAACGTAAAGACAAATTACTGGTCTGTTGGTTTAGGACTGAATTTCAAGAATTAGTTTTTTTTCGATTTTAGATAAAAAAAAATGGCGGAGAACTTATTTTCCGCCATTTTTTATTTTCACCAGTTAGCTATTATCGCTTCAAACTAAGAACTGTATCAAGCAATGTGTCTGCTGTCTGGATTGTCTTTGCATTTGACTGGAAGCCACGCTGGGTAACAATCATATCAGTCATCTGTTCTGAAAGGTCTACGTTCGACATTTCAAGAGCTCCGGCAAGAAGAGAACCTTTTCCTGCAACACCAGATTCACCGATATTCGCCTGACCAGAGTTGTTTGTTTCAACGTAAGTGTTGTTTCCTGCTTTTTCAAGACCGCGGTCGTTTGCAAATGTCGCAAGGGCAAGTTGACCGATAACGCGGTTTGTTCCGTTTGAATAAACACCTGTGATTGTTCCGCTTGAATCAATCTTAAAGTCATCAAGATAACCAAGAGTGTATCCATCCTGACTGTAAGCCTTTGTTGAAGAGTATGACGCAGACTGTGTAATTGTGTTCTTCATACTGCCGATTGTTCCTAGATTAATGTTGAATGTCTGGCGGTATGGATTTCCATTTTCGTCTGCATTTGCGTCTGGAACTGTAAAAGAAGTCTGAAGAATAATTTCTCCTTCCTGGTTTGAAATATTTCCAGAAGAATCTTCCACGCTTGCAAGCTGACCATAATTATCAAAATTTACGATAAAAGAATTCTGAACTCCATCTGTTGTTCCAAGACCAACACGAGTCTGTGTAAAATCCGCATTATCTACGTCAACATTTACAGTTGCCTGCCAAGAATTTGCAACACCAGGAACTTTTGTAAACGAAACAGAAAGAAGATGTGTGTTTCCAAAACTGTCATAAATTTTTTCTTCAATTCCCCAAGTTCCCTTTGCTATATCGCTTTCGCTTGCACCTTCCAAGATTTCAGGAGTATTCTTGTTCAAGTTGCAGGCAAAAAGAACATTTTCAGTGGCTTTTGCAGGATCTTTAGAGCCAACTGGAACAACCAAATCAGTAGGAGTTGCAGCAGTCTGAACAATCTGTTCGCCATTCAAATCGCGTGCCATCCATCCCTGAACGCGCTGACCATTTGCAGGATTTACAAGAGTTCCGTCGCGGTCAAGACCAAACTGACCATTTCGTGTATAAAAACTTTCTTCACCGTCTTTTAAGATAAAAAAGCCTTGTCCCTGAATCGCAACATCAGTAGAAACTCCAGTTGTCTGAAGGTTTCCCTGCGTAAAAACCTGTTCAATTGTAGCGATAGTCATACCAAGACCAACATCTTTTGGGTTTACACCACCAAGTTCTTCTGTAGGTTTTGCGGCTCCACTAACCTGCTGGCTTATCATATCCTGAAAATTTACACGTCCGCGTTTAAATCCAGTTGTGTTTACGTTGGAAATATTATTGCCAATTACGTCCATTCTTGTCTGATGATTCTGCAAACCAGAAACGCCAGAATAAAGTGATCTCATCATAATCTATGTTCTCCTGCTTATTACCTGATTAATTGTAAATGGCTTTAATTTTTGCCATATCGTAGTACATACCGTTTACCATTACCTGCGGATTTTCCCCAAAAGATGTCGCTTCTACCATCCCCCTCGCTGTTGAATCGCCAATATCAATTTCAACAGATTTTCCCAAGGTAGATGCTGCCTGCGAAGAATTAATAACGCCGACCATCTTTTTGAACGACTCATTCATGTTTGTCATCTGTTCAAGCGATGAAAACTGTGCCATCTGGGAGATAAATTGAGTATCTTCCATTGGACTTGTAGGGTCCTGATTTGTAAGCTGAGTAAGCAGAAGTTTAAGAAAATCATCTTTACCCAGCTGCTGAGATGCTGTACGTCCATTTACAGTGTTAGTTTTGTTGAAATTGTTTACCGCATTGTCAACAGCAAACTTTTCACTTGAATTCATGGTTGTATTCAGTTCATTTATCATATCAGTACCCCTTTACGGATTTACCGTTTTTTGAAACTCCAAAAGATTTTTTGAAGTTCCTTTTTATAATCGGAATTTATGCAACGATGTTTACAGAATTCCTTGAAGAAATTTCAAGATTTTCAATTTCCTCAAAATTTTCTTCAGAAAAAATATTCAGTTCGCCATAAATTTTTCTCATGGCGAATTCCGCCGCAGGATTATTCTGATTTTCACCAGAATGGTTCTGACCAAAACTCTGGTTTGCAAGCGAAAGTTCCAACCCCACAGAATCAAAACCGCTCTGAGAGAACGCCTGCTTCAAATTTTCCGCAGTTTCCTTAAACGCATTGAACGCTTCCTGAGTTGCAACAATAATTTTTCCAGAAATATTTTTTTCATTGAGTTGCAGATCGATTTTTACATTTCCAAGACTTTCCGGATGAAGAATCAGTTTTATTGAACCGACATCGTTGTCTTTTAAGACAATATTTCCAGCCTTGACGATTTCTCCAGCATTTTCCTGAAGTTGATTTGAAAGCATCGCCTGAAAATTTGAGCCGTTTGCGCTGGCCGTCTGGTTTTCTGAAGAAATAATGTTCTGGTTCGCGCTAGAGGCGGCAAAATCCACTGTAACTTGAGGATTGTTTTTTTTGTCGCGGTGAATTTCTGAGATTTCAACAGCAGATTTTCCAGTTTTTCCATCTTGAGTTTCTACGATTTTTTCGGAACGCAAATCCTGCACAGAAATTTTCTTGTCTTTATCAAGAAAGACAGTCTTTTGCTTTTTTGAATCAACTTCTCCGCTTTTTTCAGAATCATATGCCAATAAATCGGAAAAATCAGCATTTTCCTGTGAATTTAAATTCTTGTTCTGGATTTTTGCATTTTCCCCTGACGCAACAACAG
>CAVIQW010000106.1:402-4193 GCA_963644915.1 Paratractidigestivibacter sp. | reverse complement strand
ATTCCAGAAATAACATATAAATATATTGGAAAAAATGAGAATAATATGCCTTTATTTTTAAGAAAATCGACTCCATTAAAAAATAGCTCTGCAGATTTTAGATTTTATTAGTTTTATCGTCAAAAAAATGATTATATAAAGTTTCCTTAATGTTTTTTTTCAGAATTAAATACTAAACGTTTTTTATCGTTTCCCAACTTTATACTTCAAAAGTCCATTCATTCCCCAGCAGAATAAATACCACGCACTAGAAATCGGATTCATTTTCAAAACTTTGCGGTAGATATTCCATTGAGGTTTTATCATTTTTGTTTTGGTTGCGGTCATGCTGTCGTCGCGCATTCGGTAGTCAACAAGAACATCTTTATAGCCCATTGCGCATAAACCGTTTTTCATTATATCAAGCCAATACGCATAGTCATCGCGCAGTGCCTTCAACTCTTCTTTAAAAAAGGTTTTTTGCGGAAGTTTTGAAGTATCAACAATTGCCGCAGATGGAAAAATTGGGCAATGACGAAGCAACTGCTTAAAAGTTCGTTTTCCTTCAAAAATGTAGGGCTTCAAAAGTTCGGCATCACACCTGGAATTCATTCTTCTGTATGAAGAAAAATAAATTGCTACAGTTTTATCATTATTTTCTTCTATATATTTAATCATTTTAGAAAGATATTCAGAATGCCAAATGTCATCGCTATCAAGAAAAGCAAAATAATGCCCCTTTGCAACTTCCATCGCCTGATTTCTTGCTCCGGACGAACCGCGATTAGCTTTAGCACGGATAAGCTTAATTCTCGAATCTTTATCCGCATAAGACTGAACCACATCTGCCCCTGCCCCATTATCAGGCGAACAGTCATCAACAATTATCATTTCCCAATTTTTATAAGACTGAGCCAAGACAGATTCAATAGTCTGACCAACCAACGCAGCGCCTTTATACATTGGCGTAATGATAGAAACGAGTTTTTCTTCCATTTTAATTTCCTTGTAAATAAATTTTATAAAGACAATATTTTTAGCCCCATGCGTAAATGCACAGGGATTGTTTGTGAGAAAAGCAGTTTTATTTAATTATTTTTATCTAGGCGTTTCCCTACGCTATGCTTCGGGTCGCTATGTTCGGGGTTCCGCTACCGCTCCATTGCATCGTTCACTTCGTTCACTTTACAACGGCTTCGCCACCCCTACCAGCGCTAACGCATCAACGGCTTTTACCGCCAAAACAGAAACAAAATAAGCGCCAGAAAAAGTCAAAAATACCGCAAGGGGAAAACATTCTGCATAAAAATTAAAATGAGACATAAGCTGAATCAGCGGAAAATGAAAAAGGCAAAGAGGGTACGAATAGTCCTTTTTACTTCCTATAGAACTAAAAAATGTAAACTTAACTGAAAAAAATACACAAATCAAAGAAAGCGCAAACGGCATCAAAAATTCAGTTTTAAAAATATAATGAAGAGCAAAAATAGCCACTGCCGGAACAACCAGCAAATTTATTTTTTTTAGTATCCAATTCCAGTTAAAAAACAAAAACATTCCGCTTGCAAAGCAGCTAACAAAGGCTGGAAACTGGTTCGCAAGTTGTTTTGGCAAATGCAGAGGACTTGCATAGCGCCCCAAAATAAACGTGTATAAAATTGAAAGAACATAAAGAACAATCAATGATATATTCAATTGCTTTAATGATTTCATTTTTTTGAAAAAATAAATTAAAATTGGCAAAACAATATAAAATGCAATTTCAATCTTTATAGTCCAAAGAGCACCGTTTACAGCAACAAACTTTCCATCAAAACAGCCAGGAAGAGTTGGATGCATAAAATTTAAGAATATGCAATTCCAAAAAAGGTACTTCCAAGTTTCTGCATTCGCAAAAAATTCCCTTGCAGGAAGTTCACTTGCAAACGCAAATGCTACAAGCCCCCCCCCCCGACAGAAATATAGTATAAAGGAAGAATTCTTAAACTTCGTTTTATAAAATATTCCTTTACGTTCTTTGAAGAAAGAAAACTTTTTGTAATCCAAAAGCCACTCAAAATAAAAAAGACACAGACAGCAATATGTCCGTCAAAAACTGGCCTAAAAACAGACACCGTTCCAGATAAATCTAAAATATGCATAGAAATAACTAAAAAACAACAAAAAAGACGAATAAAGTTAAAATTATTTCGCTTTGGAAGCATAGGAATAGTCAATATCATATTTTTCTCAGTATACAAATATATTTTTTTGATTTTTAATTAAGAAAAGAGAACAATCTCTTTTGATGTTAATCTAACTGGTAGCTAAATAACCATCTGCAAGATTTTTGATTCTGCAGGAACATTAAAATCAGAGGGTTCAAAAAAAAGTTCTGCTGCTTCTTTGAAATTTTCTTCAGCTTCTTTCTGGGTTGTTCCACAAGAATTTATACCTGGAAGCTCAGGACAATATGCTGCCCAAGAATTAACAACATCATCATATTCCAACACAACTCGTAATGTCATCTTATTCCTCCAAGTTTATAGTAATCAACAATCTGAAATCAAACTTTATAATACAAATATATAGTCTATTTAATCAAAAGTCAAATTTGCTTTGCAAGTTCAAAAGCGGCAGCAATCGTGTCGTCCATATCAAAATATTTGTACATTCCCAAACGTCCGCCAAAAATCACTTTATTTTGACGGGAAGCTAGTTCTGCATATTTTGCATAAAGAGCATTGTTTTTCTCATTGTTCATAGCATAATAAGGCTCATCGCCTTTTTTCCATGTTGCAGGGTATTCTCGTGTAATATAAGTTACTGGCTGCGTACCAAATTCAAAGTGCTTGTGCTCAATTATTCTTGTATATGGAGTCTTTGAATCGGTATAGTTTACAACAGCATTTCCCTGAAAATTTTCACAATCAAGTTTTTCTGTTTCAAAACGAAGGCTTCTGTATTCAAGTTCGCCATAGCAGTAATCAAAAAACTGGTCTATCATTCCTGTATAAATGATTCGCTCAGCAAGTTTTTCAAGTTCAGAACGATTTTCTAGAAAATCACAATTCAAGCGAACTTCAACGCCACAAAGCATTTTTTCAACCATTTTTGTATATCCACCAATTGGAATTCCCTGATAAACATCATTAAAATAGTTGTTGTCATAAATAAAACGGACAGGAAGTCTTTTTATAATTGACGGTGGAAGTTCCGCACAAGGTCTGCCCCACTGTTTTTCGGTATATCCTTTTATAAGGCGCTCGTAAATATCTCGCCCAACAAGACTTATAGCTTGCTCTTCAAGATTCTGAGGAATTTTGCCTTTCATTTCGGCAGCCTGCTCTTCAATTCGCTTTTTTGCCTGGGATGGAGTTACAACATCCGACCAGATTTTATTAAACGTGTTCATATTGAACGGCATATTGAAAATCTGACCATTGTAATTTGCCACAGGACAGTTCGTATAACGATTAAATGTTGCAAAATGGTTTACAAAATCCCAGACATCTTTATCGTCAGTATGAAAAATATGCGCACCGTACTTGTGAACATTTATTCCATCAAGATTTTCTGTATAAATATTTCCGGCAATATGAGAACGCTTGTCAATAACAAGACATTTTTTGCCTTTAGACGCAAAAATATTCGCGAGCGTTGCGTTGAACAAGCCCGCACCAACGAGAAGATAATCGTAATGCATAGAAAAAAGTTCCTTTATTTGAAATTTTTACTTTAACAGTTTTAATATTGTTTTTAATGGCAGCAATTTAGAGAGTTTTATTGCAATCGTGTTTTTCAACGCTCCATTTATTGCTGGTAAACGCAGA
>CAVIQW010000106.1:0-392 GCA_963644915.1 Paratractidigestivibacter sp. | reverse complement strand
TTTTTTATCTTCAATAAATTTTTCTGTAATTTCTTTGTCTTTAAAATCAGACTTTAGATAAGCAAGCAAATGGGACACATACTGATTTTTTAGCCAAAAATTTGAATATTTTTTGATTTCTTCGGTCTGATAATTTTTCGAAAGACAAATATCCCGGCGGATTTCATAGGAATGAAACTGATTTTTGGAAAATGTCTTATATCCCTGCATTGCAGAATCATCCCGAATCAAATAAATAAAACATTCTCTTGCTTCATAATAAAGAGAATCTGCTTTATCTATTGCATTTAGAATAAACTCCAAATCCTCGCCGATTTTCAAGCCCGGAGAAAATTTTAAATTATTTTCTTGCAGAAAATTGTTTTCATATATGCAGCTGCATATATGAAAAC
>CAVIQW010000105.1:3732-4209 GCA_963644915.1 Paratractidigestivibacter sp. | reverse complement strand
GCTCCAAAATGGCCACATCCTCCAAGATTTAGATTAAAAAGAACTGTTGTTTCAAATATCGTTCAGAAACATTTTAACGGTTCTCTTGAGCAGCTTCCCAAATCTTATAATACATTTTCAGAAATAGAAATCAAATGCCATGAAATAACAGCTAAGTACAAAAATAAGACAGTATCTGAATTGATGCAAGAATTTTCAATTGAAGGAAAAATTGATAAGAGCATTGGAGAAAGGCTAGTAGTTAGAATGTTTGGCGGAACTTCTAAAAAAATGCATGATATTGAGCTTTTTAATAAAATTGGCTTATTGGGAAAAACTATAGTTCTTACACAAAACGGCAAAAAAACAGAAGATATGAAACTGTTTAGAATTAACTTTGATGAAATTGCAAATATTAATGAGCATTTTGATAATTCTGAATTTTTTGATTATTTTTCCGAAAATCAGATATTGTGTATTATTTTTGAAGAACATGAT
>CAVIQW010000105.1:0-3722 GCA_963644915.1 Paratractidigestivibacter sp. | reverse complement strand
TTTTTAGGATTTAAGAGACTTTCTTTTTCAGATGAATTTATAGATTTAAACGTAAAATCTGTTTGGGAAAGAATTAGAGAACTTGTAATATACAAAGAATTAAAAGATATACCAATATTAGATTCGAAGGGAAAGCAAAGAGTAAATAAAACTGGCGTTCTGCAATCTGCCCCAAATTTTCCAAAATCATCAGAAGGTTTAATTTTTGTCAGAGGAGACAGTTCAGATTCTACGAAAAAGCCTGAACTTGTAAATGGAATAAGGATGTACAGACAGTATATTTGGATAAAAGGCACTTACTTATCTCAAAAAATGGATGAGAAGGATTTTATTTAAGCTTTTTATAATTTTTATTATTGATCGAATTTCTGAATTTTAGTATACTGTGGAAATGGGAATGGAAAAAACTGTTTGTGAATTGTTTGCTGGAGTTGGAGGCTTTAGGTGTGGACTTAATTCTATAAAAGACAAAGATTTTTCTTTAGCATCAGAAACATGGAAAACTGTTTGGTTTAATCAGTGGGAGCCTGGGAAGAAAAATCAATGGGCTTATGACTGTTATAAAAAACATTTTGGAACATCTTTAGATTTAAGCGGAAACGATACAACGAACGTTGATATTTCCAAAGTTGATAAAAATGCTATTCCTAACCATAACTTATTGGTTGGCGGATTTCCTTGTCAGGATTATTCAGTTGCTCGAAGTCTTAATGGTGAAAAAGGAATAGAAGGTAAGAAAGGTGTTCTTTGGTGGTCTATTTGGGATATTTTAAAAATAAAAAGACCGCTTTTTGTTCTTCTGGAAAATGTTGACAGGCTTTTGCTTTCGCCCTCAAAACAACGTGGACGAGATTTTGGTATTATACTTTCTTGTTTTTATAATGAAGATTATGTTGTTGAATGGCGAGTTGTAAACGCTGCAGAATATGGTGAAGTTCAACGGCGAAGAAGAACTTTTATATTTGCTTACAAAAAAGACACAAATTTTGCGAAATCATTAAATCTAAAAAATAATGATTCTTTAATATCCGATGTTTTAGAAAAGAAAAGTTTTTTTGCAAAATGTTTCCCGATTGAAAAACTTGATGTATTATCCATCAGAAAAACAGCAATTTCAGGCGATATAGCGGATATTTCTGATAATTTTTCTTTTGATTTTGCAAATTCTGGAATAATGCTCGATGGTTCTGTTTATACCACAAAGGCTTATCCAATTATTACAAAAGCAAGGACTATAGCTGAAATCTTAGAAAATAAAAAGGTTGCTGAAAAATACTTTATTTCAAATGATAAATTGTATTTTACAAATCCTGATAGTACGCATAGTGATGAAACAAAAATCGAATTATCTCCAGAGGCTAAAAAAACTTGGCAATATATAAAGGGAGCAAAAAGGAAGTATAGAACTGCAAATAATGGACATAAATATATTTATTCTGAGGGAGCTATCCCAATGATTGACGAATGGAATAAGCCTGCACGCACAATGCTTACAAGCGAAGGAAGTTTTAATCGAAGCACTCATATAGTTCATGACTTATTAAATAATAAGATAAGAATACTCACGCCAAAAGAGACTGAGCGAATTCAAGGATTTCCTGATGATTGGACTGCAACTGGAATGCCAGAAAAATTCAGATATTTTTGTATGGGGAATGCGTTGGTAGTACCGCTGATTTCAAGAATGGAAAAGATATTGGATAAAATGTTTTTGGAAGAATAAACGATTCTGAATCTAACTTCTTGATAAACTTTCAAATTTGATCAATATTTTTGTATGAACGAATATATAATCGAAATAAAAGAAATATTGTCAGAACTGGTAAAAGTTGAGGCAAATTCTTTTGAAGAGGCTTTGTCGAAAGTAGAGGAAAAATATTATAGTTGCAAAATAGTTCTAGATTATAGTTCTTTTGACTGTGTTAATTTTTCAGAAATCAGTGATTTGAAAAATCATAAAGAAATTCATAATTTTAATGATTACAACGAATAAAATGCGTTAGGGATAGAAGTGGCGGCGAAGCCGTTGCGGAACGTAGTGCAGGAATGAAGCGATAGCGGAACCACGGATAGCCCGACCCGAGCGAAGCGAGGGAAACGCAAGGCTGCATTTTCTATTCGGGCACTTAGAATGGCCGCTTCTCTTTTGAACCGCCGTATTTTGGCGTTGACTTGCCGTTCGATTTTCAAGATTCCAGCAAGCTGGTTTGAGTCTGGGTGTACTCCCTAACCGCAAGTTGGACTAAAACAGCAAAGATAATAAGGTGTATAATTAAAAAGGAAGGACACCTTATGGGAAGAACAAGGCGAATATAACGTTGTGTGAACCTTTGGAAATAGAAATCCAGAATATTGATGACTTTGTTTTAGATTCAATAAAATAGAAACTTGAAAAAAATCTCCCCTCCGACACTCCATGTCGCTCTTGTGTTTTATACTAAAGAAAAATAAAGCGAAAGGGCGATTTCTTTTATTTGCTCCGCAAGTTTTGGAGGTTATTATGTCGGAAAAACAGATTCTTATTAATTGCGGGAAAAACTGGTTTGAGTTTTCAAAAAGCAGAACCGGGCAGCTTGACTACTGCGGAAAAAATCATTCGACAAATTTGCGCGTCTGTTTCAGTTCATAATAGAGCCGATTTCTGCGGAAATTCTTTTCTCGCTTTTGTTCGGACGTCTGTATGATATGGAAGAAAATGAGATTCCGCTTGTGTTCGATGTTGCAAAAAAGAAGTTGGCTTATCATCCTGAAGCAGAAACTTTGGAGCAGGCGTTTGTGCGGTATTTTAAGAAAAACAAAGTCTGTCTTACGCTTCCAGTTGTGGGAATGAACTATTATTGCTGGTCGCCGTATTCTGATTATCTTGACGGTCTTGCGGAAAATCTTAAGGCGGAAGATTTTCTTGTTCAGACAGAAAAAATCAGAATGGCAAAGCATGATTTTTATTCCTCGCTTGAAATTGCAGTTCAGGCAGAGCCGTACAATCCTGCTGATGAAAATGCGGTTGCGGTGATGGCGGAAAGCCTTGAGGCGAAAATTGCCGGAAATCCCGGACTTGAAAAAGCCGGTTATGTCCGTGCCACCGCCGCAAAAATAATCCGTGCGGCAAAGCCTGAAAAAATGTCGTTCAAGGCGGAACTTCTGCGGATTGATTGCCGGAATGTAGTTATAAAAATCGAAGTGTAATGAGGGGAGAAACTATGGAAAACGCTGTTCTTTGTTTTTCTGTTTTAGCTTTGGCCGTGGCTGAATTTCTGATTGTTTTTTTTCTAAAAAGGAAGGTGAAAAAGTTGCTGGAAGGATAGAATTTTTTTGTGAGAGGGATTGGAATGGTGAGCGGATTTTGAAAAAATCCGCGAAAACAAACGCCTGCGTTTGGTCGGAGGCAGAAGCCGGAGCCAGCAAAAACGGAGAACCGTTTTTGTAATGAGTTTTCTTTGAAAACTCATGAAAAGCCCGGTCCGCAAAACTTTTTGCGGACACACCCAGAGAAAAACTATGGTATAATCGAATAGTATGGAAGAAAACATGACTTCTAGCAAAAAACGCGATGACATCCGCCGCACTACACGCATAATTCAGATTGACGAGATGCTTCGTGGCGGTGCATTTGTGGCAATGGACGAGCTTGTCTTTAAGTTCGGGGTAAACCGCCGTACAATCGAGAGGGATTTTGAGCGATTGCGTGACGATATGAACGCTCCTCTTGAATACGACAAAGC
>CAVIQW010000104.1:0-4246 GCA_963644915.1 Paratractidigestivibacter sp. | reverse complement strand
GGGCAAGAAGCATTGTCGGTATGTTCCGCCATTTTTTCTACAGCATCGCGGCTTTTCTTATCCTTAATTCATCCCGCAAAAATAAAGCAGTGATTGTTAGCTAAAAGTCGAATTTTGGGCTATTATGATTTTATAAAACGTTATATGAGTAAACAATATTATGAAAATAGGAATAAAAAAAATTATAACTTTATCAATATTGTACTGCCTATTTCAAATGTCATTGTCAAACATGCTTTTTCATTGAAAAAAAACATATTTGACAATATACTAGAGAAATGAATATTGCATATATTTTAATCAGCACACCAGACGATACATTTTATGAACAGACAGTAATAAGCGTTATGACATTAAGAAAAGTAATGCCAGATGCAAATGTATATATTTTGGTTGATGAGAACACAAAATCCACATTCAACAGAAAAAGAACAATTCTTGAAAAATACAACGTGAATATTATTACAGTTGATGTTCCGACAAAATTCAACAATCGCGACCGTTCAAGATTCATAAAAACTTCAATGAATAAGTATTTGCCAAAAGATTTTGTTTATATAGACTGCGACACAATCATTTATGAATCACTTGAAGACTTGCCTAAAGAACCTGCTATCGGCATGATTTTAAATCGCCACATGAAAATCTCGGAAAGTCCAGTAAAAGACTTCTTTCAGAAAAATGCAAAGAAATTTGGATGGCATGATGGTTATGATGACAAGCACTTTAACGGAGGGGTTATGAGCGTTCATGGCTCAGAAAAATCCGATGCCCTGTTCTCTCTTTGGCATGAACTTTGGAATGAAAGCCGGGAAAAATCAAATGGAACGATTTTCGACCAAACATCTCTTAATGAAGCAAACTACAGACTCAATGGGGTCATTACAGAAATTGATGGAATTTGGAACTGCCAAATAAACAGAAACTGTAAATGTATGCCATATATTCATGACGCAAAAATTCTTCACTTATACACAAACAAGAAAATGTATGCACATGATATGGCAAAAAATGAAATAATAAAGTCAGTTCTTGAACTCGAGCATCCAGAACTTGATAAAATTCTTGCAAATCCAAAAGCCGCTTTCCATGATGTTTATGACTTAAACACGGATTTTTATTCAGTTGAAATGTCAAAAACGCCAGCATATATTTTTCTCCGAAGAATTTACGAGAACAATAAAAAATTCTTTAGCCTTTGTAATTCCATTGCAAAACTGTTTATAAAGTTTTGGAAATAACTCATCTACCATCAAAGGTGGTGGTAGATGACCAGGAGAAATTATGAAATATACTATTTTAGATTACTTAGAAGCCACCTCTAGTAAAGCACCAGAAAAAACAGCGTTTGCAGATGTTCAAAATTCAATAAACTGGAAAAATTTTGTAGAAAAATCAAAAGCTCTTTCTACTGTGATTTCAAAATATTTCAAACCAGGCTTTGCAGTTCCAATAATGATAGAAAAAAGTGTACGAACTTTGGAATACTTCTTTGCCTCATTATATTCAGGTTGCTTTTACTCTTATTTTGATGCCACATTTCCAGACAGCAGATTGAACTCAATGATAGAAACGCTTGATGTAAAATATATAATCTGCGACCGTCGATTCGAAAAGAAAATTTCAGGACTTAATGTAACACCTCTCTTTTTTGATGACTTAGAAAAACTTATCAATATGGAAGAATACTCTGATATTCGACGTAAAAATATAATTGACACTGATCCTGCGTATGCCAATTTTACCTCCGGCTCTACAGGAACACCAAAAGCAGTTGTTGTTTCACATCGTTCTGTAATTGATTTTATAACTTGCTTCACTGAACTTTTTGACATTACAGAAAAAGACAATATTGCAAACCAAGCACCTTTTGACTTTGATGTTTCTGTAAAAGATATTTTCTCTGGAGTTTTTACCGGTGCAACAGTCCATTTAGTTCCAAAAATGTTCTTCAGTTTTCCAACAAAACTGCTTGATTATCTTGAGGAACGCGAAATTACAACAATTATCTGGGCAGTAAGCGCAATGTGTATTCTTTCTACACTTAACGGTTTTGATTACAAAGTTCCTTCAAAACTCAACAAGATAATGTTCAGTGGAGAAGTAATGCCTTGCAAGCAACTTAACATTTGGAAAAAGTTTATACCCAATGCAAAATATATAAACCTCTATGGTCCTACAGAAATAACATGTAATTGCACTTACTACGTTCTTCCCGATGGTACAGTTCCTGATATAATACCAATCGGAGAGGCATTTCCAAATGAAAGAATATATCTACTCGATGAGAACAATAACCTTATTACAGAAAAAGAAGTCGAAGGAGAACTTTGCGTAAGTGGAACTTGTGTTGCAATCGGTTATTACAATTCCCCTAAAACCAATGAGGTCTTTGTTCAGAATCCTTGCCAAAATTTAAGATATGAACGTATCTACAAAACTGGCGACCTTGCAAAATATGGGGATGATGGACTTTTATATTATATAGGACGCAAGGACACCCAAATAAAACATATGGGACATAGAATTGAACTAGGAGAAATTGAAGGAGCCATTTCCAAGCACAATAATATTACGCGTGCTTGCTGTATTTTTACAAACAATAAAATCACGGCTTTTTATACAGGAAATGAAACTGAAAAAAAAGAAATTGTTTCCATGCTACGTGTAACACTTCCTTCCTACATGATTCCAAGTGATTTTATTTTTATAAATGAATTTCCATTAACAAAAAACGGAAAAATAGACAAACATGCCTTGATGGAGAAAATTTATGACTGATTATTTTATTGAATATAAAAAAATTGCAGAAAAATTTGGAACACCTCTTTATATATTTGATTCTTCAAACGCAAAAGAAAGAATCAGTGAAATAAATAAAAGACTTCCTAAAAACTCAAAACTTTGTTATGCAATTAAGGCAAATGCATTTACATTAAACGAACTTAAGAATGAAGATTTGCTCTTTGAAGTTTGTTCTCCAG
The DNA here is from genome assembly GCA_963644915.1 of Paratractidigestivibacter sp. Classification (GTDB taxonomy): domain Bacteria; phylum Spirochaetota; class Spirochaetia; order Treponematales; family Treponemataceae; genus Treponema_D. The sequence continues at coordinate 1,262 of CAVIQW010000104.1, read as the reverse complement.
GGGAATTGTCCATCTGTGAAGAAAAAAAACTTCTTCCTGAAAAAATTGTTTTTAGTGGCGTTTGCAAAACTTTAGAAGATATAAAAAGAGCATACAATTTAAATGTAAACACAATAACATTAGAATCGATAACTCACTGCAAATATCTTATAAAAACAGTAGAAACAGAAAAAAAACATAACCAAGATGTAATAATAAGGCTTTCTAGTGGAAATCAATTTGGAATGTCAGAAACAGATGTAAAAGAATGCATCAATCTTTTGAAGCAATATCAAAATATAAATATCCGTGGTATCCACTTTTTTTCAGGAACTCAAAAAAAATTAACTAAAATCAATGAGGAAATTATTTTTATTGAAAAGTTTTGTAACAGAATTCAATCTGAAACTGGAATAGAATTCAAAGATATAGAATATGGTCCAGGCTTAAAATATGAATATTTTTCTGACAAAGACGAAAGCAAAAATTTTTACGAGCTTGAGCAATTTGCAAACCTTATAAGAGAGTCAAAATACAATTATACAATTGAACTTGGTCGCTATATAGCTTCATGCTGTGGAAAGTATATTACAAAAATAATGGATGTAAAAAATCATTATGTAATAATTGACGGTGGAATAAACCATATAAATTATTATGGTCAAATGATGGGAATGAAAAACCCATCAATAAATCATCTCAAGAACAAACCGGAAAATCCAAACAGCCCCTCTCAAGATTATACTATTGCAGGTTCTTTATGTACAACAGCAGATATTGTCTTACGGAAACTCAAACTTGAATCTCCAGAAAATGGTGATTTGCTTGTTTTCAATGATATTGGAGCATACTCAATCACGGAAGGAATATATTTATTTCTAAGTCATCCGCTTCCATCTGTATTATTATTCGACGGAAACAATTACTCTGTATTGAGAAAAAGTCAAGAAACGTATACACTCAATTCGTAATAATTTAGTGAAGGTAGGAAAATGGAACAACTTTTAGACATTCTTAAGGAACTTAAACCTGATGTAGATTTTTCAGAAGAAAAATCGCTTATTGACAATGCAATTCTTGATTCTTTTGATATTGTTCAACTTGTAACTCAATTAAAAGACGTATTCGATATTGATATCACTCCGGCGGATCTTATCCCAGAAAACTTTAATTCCGCAGAAGCCATGTGGAATATGATTCAAAAACTTCAATAATATGTCATTTGTTTCAACAGGTTTTGTTTTTTTTTGTACATTAGTTGCATTATTATATTATCTGATTCC
>CAVIQW010000103.1:1682-4292 GCA_963644915.1 Paratractidigestivibacter sp. | reverse complement strand
TCTATTGTTAAATAGCAGGTTTTTATGCGTTTTCGGAAATGAATCACAAAAAAAAAGTTAAAAAAACTTGGTAAATTTCAACTTACAGATTTATCCTATTTTAATGAAACAGAATAAGAGCCTATTGAAGAACTAAGGATATTTTCATTCGTCAGTTTTAATGTGTAAGTTCCTTTTGTAAGCAAAACTGTTCGTGTACCCGTTTCTCCATTAACTTTGCCTGTGCTGATTTTTGTTTTGTTGTCAGAATCATACAGATAAGCATAAATTGCTCCGCCACCACTGTTATCTGTTACAGATAAAGTCACAAATGCTGTCCGTTCTAAATATAAAGTATTGACTGTTGATGTATTACCAGAGCCGACTGTATATGAAGTTTTTGCTATTGCCGTTGAAACACTTGCAGAAATTTCGCTATTTACAGTTCCATTGTCGTTAAAGCCGATAATTTGTCCATAATAATTCAGATAAGTTTTATTTTCAAAAATCACGGTTGAAATTGTATTTTCTTTATCAATCGTACCAGTATTGTAGCCTACGATTCCACCTGCATTTTCTACATTTGCGGAAGGAGATATCTTTAAGTATGTGATTGTACAGGCAGAAATATTACCACTGTTTTTACCTGCAAAGCCGCCTGCATTTTTACTTTCGGGAGGAACGAGAACTACGTCGGTAATCACGCAGCCTAAAAGAGTACCGTAATTTTCTTCAGCAAAAATTCCAGTGGATTCAACATACGAAACAAAATAAAAAGTGTATGACTTTTTTTCTTTCTGACCAACAATAGTTAAATATTCAACTTTGCCAGAAGAAGAAATTGTCTTGAACAAATTCGAGCAGTTTTCTGATTTTGCAAGAGTGATTGAGTGAGATGTCGTACTGTCACCTCCGCTAAAAGTAGCAGAAAGCGTTTTGTTTTTTGTAAGCTCAAAATTCGGTTCTGTTAAATCTGCACTAAGTTTTGCATTTAGTTTTATTTCAGTCTGATTTTCTTTTGCATTAAAGAACGCATTGAATTCCCGGTTTGAACCGATTGAATAGGCAGTTTCATCAGAAGAATATGTACACCACTGCGCATAGAATTTTATGTCGCCAGAAAGTGTAAAACTTTCTCCTGAGTTGTAACGGATTCCGCTTCCATCCTGATTTGTATCCCAGCCCATGAACTTTTTATTTGCAGGAGTTCTAAATTTTGCGTCAGCCAAAGTTTTCAAATTTTGAGTGCCGAATTCAACATTTTCACAGACAAAAGTTTTTGCTTCAGTTTCGTCATCAGGATTTGAATAATACGTAACATCAAAACTGTTTTCGCTGACCCAGACTGCGTAAAGCGTAATGTCAGAAGCAATTTCAATCTGAGATTCTAATGAATATCGTGATCCAGTGCCGTCTTTATTGGAAGTCCAGCATCTTATTTTTTTACCTTCAAGTGAAAAACCTGTCTGGCTTGCATTTAAAATTGCAGAGCCTTTATAAAAAACCTGTTCTACAATTTTATTTTCAGTTTCATCACCATAGTTTGAATTGTAAGTGATTTTACAAGGGGCTTCAGAAGAAGATTTTGCAGATTCTGGACTTAAATTTAGATAATCAGAACTTGTATATCCCGCTTTTACAAAAACATAAAACGGGTATGTGAAAATTACTTTTTCATTTTCATCATAACATTTAAAAGTTAAAAGATAATTTCCTTCTTCAACAGATTTATTGCTGAACGTCACTTTGTGCCAGTAGGTATAAACTCTAGCATAAGTGCTGGAATCATATCTCGAGCTTGAACTTTCTGTCATTTCAAGTTCTGTTTCATCTTGAGAGCCTAATTTTGCGGTAATTTTTTTAGTTTCTGAATGAATTGAACTTGGGAACGCTACATTTATATAAACCTGCCCATTTTTTCCTGTGTTTTCTGAATCAATTTCCATTTCTGAAAATTTTAAAACAGTAGTTTCAGAGGAACGGACTGTTTGAGTCAAACTCTGACTGAATAAAACACCGTTTCTTTCAGCAGTGAATTTAAAAGAGTGCGACCCTTCGCTGAAAGAATATTCTCGCGTTGATTTACAAAAGTCCAGATATGAGCTCCACGATGATAAAAGTTTTAGCTCGCTGTCGGCAGGACCTTTTCCATAGAATTTTAAATTTTCAAAATCTTCAGCGTTAAAGTTTTCTGCAAAAACTGAACGAGAATTATTTTCTTCAAGTTGAAGAATTACTTTTGCTTTTCTGTCTGTGGAATCTTCTTCGTTTTCTACTAAATTTGCACAACCTGCAATCAGAACACAAACAGAAGCAAGTAAAATATTCTTGAAATTTTTACTGTATTTTAAATTTTTCATATTTTCTCCAGATTTTTAAGAAATTATTACATTTACAACAAGTGTTCCGCTGTAAATTTTGCCGTCTTTTTCAGAAGTGACCATAATCGTGTGAAGCCCCTCGGATAGGGCATAAGAACTGAAATATGCAGATTTAAAATTTTCAACTTCCTCACCGTCTACAAACCATGAAAATTCTGTTGCATCGTCAAAACTTGCATTAAAAGAAGAAGTTTCTGGAACATACAAAAGTAAAATATCATCCCTCGAAGAAAGGCTTTTTACATCAATT
>CAVIQW010000103.1:0-1672 GCA_963644915.1 Paratractidigestivibacter sp. | reverse complement strand
CTCCCAGATTGCATAAATCTGTTTTTCGATATTATTTTGTGTCATAGAAAAATCATATGTCGCACCATCTGCCCAGTAAACAGTTTTTCCATCATTGCCCCATCCTATAAATTTATATCCTTGTTTATAGAACGAACATTTTGGAAGAGCTTGTTTTTCACCGTATGTAAACACAGCAGAATTCATTTCTCCCTGTCCGCCGTTGCTATAAAAATGTAAAGTTCCTGTCCATGCATTCCAGATTGCGGTAAGTGTAATATCTTCTTCAATGCCAAGCAAAGAAGTAACTTTTTCACCAGAAGAATTTTTCCAGCCATCAAAAGTATATCCTGTTTGTTTTTCGGAAATTTCATACGAACTTGTATTATAATTATGATTGCTCCATGATACATATGTAGCGTAATCTAGTGTTTTTGAGTTTGGTACAGTTCCGTAATCAGACTCAAAAGTTACGGTAAAAGATTTTAATGAAAATTTAGGGCAAAAATAAACACTTTCTGTAACTGTGTAAGTTGTGAAATCAATTATTGTTTCTTCTGAATCAGTAGAAACATACCAGCCGTCACAAGAATATCCAGTTTTTGTTGCTTCTGGAATTTCTGAAGTGTCAATTTTCTGACCATTTTCATAATATAAGGTTTTATTTGAAGAAAGCCATGTATAACCAGTAGGGCAGAATACAACCTTTGATTTTCCTACCTTGTAAAAATTTGGCTTTAATGTTACTGTGCCACCGTCAATCGTACAGAGGTTTTTTACCTTTTCGCCACCAGCATACAGTTTGCTGGAATACAAGCTGGAACACCAGCCATTGCATTTGTATACATTGCTTTTGTCTGTATCTGGAGAATATTCGTAATCTGTGGCAGGCAACTCAACTTCAACATCATAAGTACATTCGATTGATGCAGGTAAATTTTCTTCACCGATGTAAGAGTTGTAGTCTTTGAATATTATTGTGTACTTGATTGGCGTGTATGAAACATACACTTTAGAATCTTTTGTAGAATTGAACTTTTCACCGTTTTTGTACACAGTTCCGCTTTCATCTTTTAAGGAACTTACAAGATAACCGGTTTTGCTTAGCTTGTAATCGTTGTAATAAACTCCATCTCCAGAAACATAATCGTCTGTTACAGTAATTTTTTGCGTTGAAATGGTTTCGCCATCATCATTCAGAAACGTAACTGTATAAACTGTATAGGTTTTAGAAGAGTCTGATGAAGACCCGCTGTCTACTTCACACCCCCCCCCATTATACAGATAGCCAGACCAATTACAAAAAATTGTAACAGTTTTTTAAAATTAGAAACAAACATCTTTGCTCCCTCCATCATTTTTGATATAAATTCTTTATAGCAAAAAGACAGTGTTTGTTCAAGAGTTAAATATTTTTCAAATAAGTCAAAATAAAAATTTCAGACTTGCTCCAATAATATTTTTTTGAGGACAAGTCTAGTTATGCTTTTTAAATTCTAAAGTTCCTTGACTTTTTCAACAGAAAGCCCAGTACATTCCGCGATTATTTCCGCAGGGATATTTTTGGATTTTAAATTTTTAGCGTTTTGGATACAAGTTTCCTCAGCGCTTTCTTTGTAGGCGATGCCGTATGCTTTTTCGTAGCCTTCCTGGAATTTGTGTTTTCCGTAGAGTTTTATTTCCTGTTCTACTG
>CAVIQW010000102.1:0-4317 GCA_963644915.1 Paratractidigestivibacter sp. | reverse complement strand
CAGCAACTTCTCTCAAACGGATTTATTAAGATTTGTTGACTTTTGCAAGTGGCTCAAATTAACAACCAAATAATAGATGTAAATAAATGCCTTCAAAAATTGCAAATGCATTCAGAATGGAATGCATATATAAAAGGTTCTTTGTCATTGATGCAGCAGGAAATTCTTTGGAAAAATAGAAATGTTGCCAAAGATAATATTGTTTCCAATACAGAATCAGAAAAAGCATTTTCAAATCTTTCTGTTTTTATAGACGAGTTAAATAAACAACAAGATTAGTAAACTTATCCGATAAAACAGCATCACTCATCCCGCACTTCCTCATACATTGCAAGAACATTCGCCTTCCAGTCGTCAACGAGCTTTTGCGGCGCAAGCGGAGTGACGTACATTCCTTTTTCCAGAATCCAGTTCAGGACGGGGTAGTACTGGTTGCTTGAGAATGTCATGATTGCCGTACCGTCGCTCTGCTCCTCGAATTTCTGGTCGTCCGCCCATTTGTACATTCGGATGTAGTCAGTTTTTGCCTTGCGGATTTTCAGTTTGAAGCTGTAGTTTTCTTTTCCGATGAATTTTCCGAAGTTGCCTTTGCTATGCTTTTCAAATTCAAAATCCGCCGGAAGCTCAAAAATTTTGTCTAGAATTTTTGGATTCGTGATTGCAGGAAGATTATAGAGCCGGGGTTCCTTATAGAATTTGTTGTAGCAGTACAAGCTCCACATTCCCTGAAAGTAGACAAGCTGCCACGGCTCAACGGTAACTTCATAACGCCTGCCGTTTTTATAATAGTCGAACTGAATGAGACGGTTTTTCATCATGGCTTCTTCGATTAGATTCCAGAGTTTGTCTTCTATTTTTACTGCGTTCATTCCAAGGAACACAATCCGGTTCCCAAGTTTTGCCGCGTTCAGTTTTTCGTTTCCGTCCAGCTCGTTTTCAAGGCTTTTGTAGACTTCAATCGCCTGATTGTAAATCGGAGTGTCCTTTACAATTTTAAGCAGGTTTGTCATAAGGTGCGCGGCGATAATCTGCTTTTCGGTCGTGAAGCTCGCAATCAGGCGGAAGTGCGGCTCTGCATAGTAATAGCCTTTTCTGCTGCGGTCGTATAATATTTCAGCGCCGAAATCGTTTCGCAGAGTCTCGATTGCCCGCAGAACCGTAGCCTCCGAACATTCGAATTTTTCCATCATAAAAGCGACGTTCGGATATTTTTCCGCTGCAATCAGCTCGTCAATCTGCAAAGCCCTGCGGTAATTGGAAAGTGAAAGCCGTCTATTGCCCAACTTGTGAAACCTTTTCGTATGAATTGTTATCTCCTTTTACAGGAAATCCATGAACTTTTGAATGTTGCTCTGGCGTCAGCAGAATCAGATTTTCCGGGCGGCAGTCATATCCGTTGTTGTTGATGTGATGAATTTGTTTGCCTTTAAACTCTTCTCTAGAGAAAAAAGCTTTTGCGACAAGTTGATAAACACAGGTTGTAGAATCAAATTTATATTCAGCCGGTCTTGTATAATCTTTCATTACGAGATAGCCGCCATATTCTTTTCCCAACTTGTCACCTTGTTTCATTATTATTCCATAATGTTTGATTCTTCCAAAGTTGCTTACTGAATATACAGGAGGCTTATCTTTTTTGTTTTTATATAATGGGACTGGTAGCCAAAGTTCTTCGGCTTTTATGTTATTTCCATAAACTTCCTTTAATAATTCGTCCGGAATTTTATCTTTATTGCAGTTAAATATTTGCTCGAATTTTTCTTTTATTGATTTTCGTTCTTCGATTGGAGTTTTTGATGTATAATCATTAGCTGTAACTCTAAGTTCTTTGAGCGTAAATGGTTTTCCATCAAATCCTATTACTTCCTTATCAAGACCTTCATCTAACTGTGGATATTCTGATTTTTCCATCTTTTCACCTCACTGTAGTTTCAGTATACACCATAATACTGTCATATAATGCAAGTCTGAAAATTATATCACGAAAAATATTTTTTAGAAAAAATTAGACTGTCATTATGTGCAAGTCCGCCGTGTTATCATAATGTAAATTGAATAAAAATCTTGCGTGAAACAAAACTGGAGGCGGACATGAAAAACTCGATGACTTTTGATGACATTTATCTTTTGAAGGACAGAGCCATTCAGCTGGTTCTAAAGGAAATCGATGTTATGGATCTGGAATATGCCTTGATGGAAGCGACTGCGGAAGTCAAGAACGCGTTTTTCCGCAATATGTCAAAGCGGGCGGAGCAGATGATAACGGAAGATATGCAGTATAACTCGAACGTTTCCCGCAAGGATTCCTTGGAGGCGCAGCAGAAAATTCTTGATGTTATATTAGGACTTGAAAAATCTGGAAAAATCAAGTTGCCTGAAAAATGAGATAGAATTCTTCATGCGGGAATTTCAGTGCGTGATTTGTGCGGACTTTTCAACTTCATGTTTGATTGTTGCGACGCGTTTACCGCACAAAAATTGCTTCCTCTGAGAAAGAACCTACAAAAATTCCAAAGAACCGTCGATTGTACCAGAATTGTTGCGGGCTGCAATTCTTATCTTCCTTGATTCAAGAAATTCTGAAATCTGATTCATCTTTTTGTCATCTGCAAAATCACAGAAAGTCAGGACAACCTGAAAATCCTTTAAAAAGGAATATAGCTCAAGGATTCCGCTCAAAATCTGGAGGTCAATAACCGCTGGAATTGCAAGAAAATATTTTGCTGCAAAGGCGGATTTTGAAAAGAAATCATATACGGATTTTTGTTCTCCAAGTTTTCCGCTTGTGTCTATAAAATATGTCTTGTCCGGGCTGTAGCTGTAATCTTCCGGAGTTTTGCTGATTTCAGCTTTGCAAGGAATGGACATCATGCGGCAGATTTTCCGGCACATTTCACCGGCACAGATATTGAAGCTGTTGAAGGAAATCACTTCGTATGATTGTTCAATTTTTTTGCCGTTGACACGCCGTTTTTCTTCCAGAATTTTCTGACGCAGGAATTTGAACAGAACATTCGTTTTTCCGCTTCCAAAAATTCCAAAGAACAGATAAATTCTGATTTTGTCGTCTTGTTTCATAAGCAAATAATAACGCATGAGACTTGCATATAGTGAAGGTTTGAATTTTCTGTGAAAGAATTATATCAAGGTAAAAATTACAAGTCGTCTTTTCTTGTTGGGCTCAATGAAAACTGGACTGATTACATTGCTGGAAAATCTGGCAAAATATGCTATATTTACATTGAATCAACTTAAAAAATAAAATCGGAAATAGATATTTTCTCATTTACTTTTTATTGGAAAACCGCTTGAACACAAAATCAACAGGACTTACAAAACAAATCAATTTTCTTGTTTCCAGCACGCCCGAAACAGATGTGAGTGTAAACGTTATTTTAAAAGATGAAACAATTTGACTCAGCCATAAAGAAAATGGTTGAATTGTTCGGTTGCTCTGTTGATAATATCGGGGTTCATCTTAAAAGTGTTTTTGAATCAGGTGAACTTAAGAAAAGTCAAGAGCCGAAGATTTCTCGGGTTCAAATAGAAGATTCTTGTTCTGTAAACAGGAAAACGATATTCTATAACATGGATGCAATAATTTTTGTAGGTTACAGAGTGAATTACGCAAATATGATATTCTGGAAGGCAACGAAAGTGTCTCAAGAAATAAGTCTGATAAAGAAGCGTTTGCAGAATACAATATTTTCAAAAAGACCCAGAAGATAGATTCAGATTTTGACAAGTTTGTTTGTCAGAAAAATTGAGGGGAAATAAGAAAATGGATAATGGAAAGTATAATGGACTTTATTGTCGAGGTCATGAAAAAAGAGTTGAATTGGTAAAAAAATATAATATAAAACCTATAATTCATCTTCCGTTATTAAATGGGAAGGTGAAGAAAAGTGATGCAGAGGCTAAAATTGAAAATGAATACTATTTGTTTGAATTAACTCCAAGATATGGTATTGGTAAGAGTTATGTTATAACATGCGGTATGGGAGTTGCAAGAGATTTCTTGAGTCTTATTAATCATAACGGATTACCAATTTTTAATCCTTTTATGTCTGATGATATTACAAAAGTAAATTCGAACTCAGAAAAAATGACAAGCAAAAATGTAATAGTTATAAAAAAGAACGTTATGATGTTACAATTATTAAATGCTATTAATTGGATAATATTATTGATTGAGCCAAAACCTGGTACTGCCATTTATGATATAAAAAGAGAAATAGAGCCTTACATTGATAAAGAACCGTCTCTATCAAAAGTAAAAGGAGTTAATACGATTATCAGAAAGTTGTTTGGTGGAAG
>CAVIQW010000101.1:3389-4370 GCA_963644915.1 Paratractidigestivibacter sp. | reverse complement strand
GCATAATATTTTCATTTTCCCAATTAGAAATACTTTGTTTTGTAACGCAAAGTTTTTTTGCTAAATCGACCTGACTTAAATTTTTGTTCATTCTTAGTTTTTTTATTTGTTCACCCAACATAATCTACCTGTCAATTTATTTTTTACTATGATATAAAGATTTATTGACAATATAAAAATACGAAAGTACAATAATATTTGACTAAAAAGGGAGGAGATTTCTATGGGAAAGATAGTAATAGCAATTTTGGGACTTGCATGGGGAATTGGCTTCATGTTTGGTGGTATCGAATTTTTTTAAGGGACTATTTTTTTAGTGAAAATATAGGACTTTAATGAGAGGAGAATTTTTGTGAAAAAGATTTTATTTATTTTAATATTTTTAGAAACGGCAGTTTGTTTTGCAGAAACTTTGAAAACCAATAGTGATGCTAATGTCAGAAGTAAACCTTCAAAAGATAGTGTTGTTATTTCTGCTATTAAAAAAGGAACTGTTATTGAAGGAAATCTTACTTCTGAAAATAGTAATTGGTATGCAGTTACTGTAAACGGTAAAGATGGATATGTTCATAAGTCGCTTATTGAGCAAGTATATACAATAGCAGATGTTTGCAAGAATATAAGATTTTTTAAGGATGGTTTATTTTGGTGGATTGTAATAGATAAACTTATTTTAATTGGAGTTGTTCTTTTTTTGATTTTTAAGGGAAATATAGGAAAGGCTTTTATGTGGATAGGAGCCTGTGCATTGAGTACATTTCTTATTTCTTTAGGTTTTTCTTTCTTTTCAGAGTTTGGACTAGATTTTGTTCCAACCTTTGGTTATATAAGTCTTTTATGTGTTGGTGTATCACCAATAATTCTTTTGTTACTTATAATTTTTATTCTTTTTTGTTTTGCTGCTGGTGGTAGTTCAACAAAAAAAGAAAAAGTTTATAAAGTTGTAGAGTATTGGGTTGAAGATTAAAAATAGAAAATTTT
>CAVIQW010000101.1:0-3223 GCA_963644915.1 Paratractidigestivibacter sp. | reverse complement strand
GTATAAATTTGACAATAAAGAATATTATGATGTTATTTTGGCTGAAGACAGTTTTTGGAACTGGAATAAAAACGCAAAAAAATTTGAAATGTTAGTTCCTATAACTTTTTCGAGAGCAGATATGAAACAATTAATGAACAATCAACTTTCAGAACATTCTGACTATATAGATATAAATAAGTTAATAGAAACAAAGATAAATAATTGATTGTTATATTGAATTTTTAATCTCTCGGAAATGTATCAGTTTTATTTGGAACAGATTTTTCTATAATGCATTATTTTAATAAAAAGATAAAGAAAAAGGTGGTAATATGAAGATAAATGTAATAACTAGTATTGTGATTATTTTATCAATGTTTTTTATTTCTTGTGAGAAAGATTATGAAAAATTATTAACTAAAGAATTGAAAAAAAGAGATGAACAAACTTGTATTAAGCTTGTGCTTAATCTATTAGACAGTGTAGACAATATAGAAAATTATCAATGGGATGGTGACGGTTATAAGTATAAGCCTACAGAAAAAACAGAATTATCTGTTAATGACTTATGGAAATTCCATTCAACAAATCACTATTTTAAAAATTATGAATCATTATCAGAATGGATGCATTTTTATAATGATCCTGAGCATAAAGATTTGGTTACTCGTTGTTACTATTGTAATCTTTCATATAAAATTTTAGTGGAATGTGAGCAAGGATATTATAAAGATTTAGGAGATCGTTCAAAATATTTGAATACATGTCTTAAAAGTACTAATCATAGTATGTCAGCTAATAGAATGAATTTTCTTGAAATGCATTTCTTGAATGATAGAATCAGTACCAACTGGGAAAATTTTACGAAGATAAAAGAACAGGAAATAGAAAAAGCAAAAGAAGCTGAAAGATTAGAAAAAATAAAAAAAGCAGAAGAATTAGAAGCTAAAAAAAATGCAGAAAAAGCAAGATTAAAAGCTGAAAGAGATAAAAAACTCGCAGAAGAACGAAGGCAACAAGAAATTATAGATAAACAGATTGCAGAAGAAATGTTCAAAGCTGTCAGCAGTAGTTACGAACCATTGAATGATAAATATCAAATCATTAAAAAAAGAAATGGCAATTTATTATTAGTTACTGTCAAAAATGAACTGATTACTTTTACAACAACTTTTAACATGAAAAAGAACAATAACTCGTATGAAGTTGGTGATATTTATCTTATAAATCTTGATATGGGAGGAGTAAAAAAAGCCTTTTATGCCGATTACAATGATCCTCTTGATCAATTTACGATGTTAGGTCGATTTACTGGAGTAATTGAGACATTGACAAATATGTAAGTTATTTTATAGCTGTTATAGAACTTGTTAAAAAATAAGGCAGAAATCCCCAAAACGAATTTCTGCCCATTTTTTTAGTCCAGCATGATAAAATGGTACAAATTTCAAGTTCAACTTTGGATTTGTACCAAAATAATGAGTTTATTACGCAAAAATTGCCTAATCCACCAGTTCTTCAATTTCCTGTTTGTTTGACATTATGCAGAGGGCGCCTTTTTTGGTTGTGATTAGGCTGGCGGCGGCGTTTGCGAATGTCAGCATTTTTGTTAGGCGGTTTTGGGTAAAGTTTTTGTAGCCGTTTTCGAGGATTTCATGGAGGGTGCAGGCGCAGGATGTGTCTCCGGTTGAGGAGTTTTTTGTATTTCTTTCTAAATCTAAAAATATGCATTTATAAGTTAAAAAGTATTCTAAAAATATGCAATTTTACCTTGAAAAGTGTTCTAAAAATCTGCATAATTTGATTATGTTACAAAGAAAAGCATATAGTTTTCTTGATGAGTGGCGGAAAATAAAAAAGAACGAGTGCCTGCTTATAAAAGGTGCGCGGCAGATTGGAAAAACTTTTCTTGTCCGTCAGTTTGGGAAAGAAAACTATGAAAGTTTTATTGAGCTTAATTTTGAAAAAGAGCCTGAGCTAAAATCCGCATTTGACGGAAATCTTGATGTTCCGAATATAATAAAGGAAATTTCCCTTCGTAAGCCGGGCATAAAAATTGTTCCGCATAAGACTCTTCTTTTTTTTGATGAGATTCAGTCTTGTCCGCAGGCAAGAACGGCTTTAAAATTTCTGGCGCAGGATGACACTTTTGATGTGATTGCGACAGGCTCGCTTCTTGGAATAAATTACAAGGAAATTTCTTCTATTCCGGTCGGCTATGAGCGGCAGTATGAAATGTATTCTCTTGATTTTGAGGAATTCCTCTGGGCTTTAGGAATTGAGCAGAGTGCGATTTTAAGTCTGAAAGAAAATTTTGACAATAAAATCCCAGTTGAAAAATCCACGAATGAGATTATGCAGAAGTATCTGCGCGAGTTTATGGCTGTTGGCGGAATGCCTGAGGTTGTGAACAAGTTTCTTGAGACGAGCAATTACAACGTTGTTCATGAGGAGCAGCAGAAAATCCTGAATGATTATCTGAATGATATTGCAAAATACGCTTCAACGGCGGACAAGCCAAAGGCAAGGAACTGCTATCTTTCGATTCCGCGTCAGCTTGCAAAGGAAAATACGAAATTTAAATACAGCGAGGTTGAAAAAGGCGGAACAGCCCGGAAGTATGCGAATTCCCTTGACTGGCTGCGTGATGCGAATCTTGTGCGTTACTGCTACAACTGTATTCCGCCTGAATTTCCGCTGGCGGTCTATGTTCGGGATGAGCAGTTTAGAATTTATCTGAATGACATAGGGCTTTTAATCTGTATGTACGGTTATCAGATGAAGGAGGCTATTGTTACGGATTCTCTTGCGGGGACTGTAAAAGGCGGAATTTATGAGAATCTGATTGCCGATTTTTTAGTCAAGAAAAATTATCCTCTTTATTATTTTAAGCGTGATGACAGCTTTAGAGAGGTTGAGTTTTTGATTGAAAAGGAATGTTCTGTTGTTCCGGTTGAAGTGAAAGCTAAGAATGGAAGCTCGTCCTCTCTGGATTCTCTGCTGAAAAAAGACGAAATAAAATACGGCTACAAAATAATAAACGGCAATGTTGGGCAGTTTGGAAAGAAAATCACGATTCCGCATTATATGTGCATGTTTTTGTAAAGAGTTAAAAATATAGAATATGCCATTTTCATTCCACCAGACTTCTGCAGTTCTTGAAATTCAGGTATTTTACACCGTCGTTTTCACATTCAAGGTTTCCGCTGTAGACAACGGTTGGATTCACTGCGTTTTTTGC
>CAVIQW010000100.1:0-4541 GCA_963644915.1 Paratractidigestivibacter sp. | reverse complement strand
GAATTTTTCCAGCTTTTGTCTGATTCCAGCCACATTCATCAAGGATTTTTACAACATAACGTCGTTTAAAATCGTTCAATGCGGTTTTCAGAGTCTTATCTTCGTCATCAAATAAAAGCGCCTGTCCAGTTTCTGATTCAGAATGAATGTACACAAGATGCAAATCCTCATTTTGAATCAAATTTCCGTGGCACAAAAGCACACTTCTTGAAACAACATCCTTAAGTTCAAGAATATTCCCAGGCCAAGAATAATCCATCAGCGCTTTTACAGAATTTTCTGAAAACCCATCGATTTTTCTTCCGTATTGTGCAGAAAAACAACCTAAAAAATTTTCAGCAAGAGGCAAAATATCCTCTTTTCGCACTCTAAGAGCAGGAATTCGCACAGGAAAAACATTCAGGCGAAAAAACAACTCTTCTTCAAAACTGCCTTTTTGAACAAAATCCGCAAGATTTTCTCTAGTGGAGGCAATAATCTTTACATTACTTTTTGATTGAATCAAATCAAGCAGTTTTTTCTGATATTCACTTTTTAAATATTCAATTTCCTCAAAAAAAATTGAACCATATTCTGAACCGACTTTTACAAAATCAACACTTTCAGAACTTCTACAGTCGTAATAAAAAAACGAAAAATCCCTGCGGTTACAATTCTGGTGAATTATTCTTGCAAAAGTTTTTTTACCACACCCCAACTCACCAATCAAAAGAACAGGCGAATTTGTAGCAGAAGTTTTTTTGATAATTTCAAGCAAATCTTTTGTTACAGGACTTGCCGCTATAAAAGTTCCGTTCATAAAAAAAAGGCTTCCAATGAACAAAACGCATTGCAACCAAAACTTCAGTTACAATGCGTTTCGCAGGAAAATCCGGTTATTTATTTTCAGTTTTTTTATCGTTCAAGAAATCACCAAATGTGTATGCACCCTGATCATCATCGCCAGAAGTAGACATATACTGAGAGATTTCATCACGCTGCTGCTTTCGCTTGTATTCACGAACAGAAAAAGCCGCTTTTTCTTTTTCAACATTAACATCAACAACAAAAACATTGATTTTATCGCCAACGTTATATTTTTTTACAGCCTCTTCGTACGGAGTATCGCGGTCATCGCTAAGGTTTGCCTTGTTTACAAGTCCTTCAATTCCATTAGGAGCTTTTACAAAAACACCAAAATCTGTGATTGAAGTAATTTCGCCTTCCAAAGTTGAACCTGTCTTGTACTCTTCAGCGAACTGTTTCCAAGGATTTTCTGAAAGTTGCTTAATTCCAACTCTAATGCGATGATTTTCAACATCACAGTCAACAACAACAACTTCAATTTCCTGCTCAACAGACAACTCACTGCCAGGATGCTTAACTTTCTTTGTCCAAGAAATGTCATCTGCGTGAAGGAATCCGTCAATTCCTTCTTCAAGCTGAACAAATGCGCCAGCGTTTGTAATTTTTACAACCTTGCCAGTTACTTTTGTTCCAACAGGATATTTTTCTGAAATAGAATCCCAAGGATTTGCAGTAACCTGCTTGATTCCAAGAGAAACACGCCCAGCCTGAATATCATAGCCCAAAATCATAGCTTCAACTTCATCGCCAACCTTGAGCATATCAGACGGCTTGTTTATTTTCTTTGTCCAAGAGAATTCACTGATGTGAACAAGACCTTCAATACCTTCCTCAAGTTCGATGAAAGCACCAAAGTCGGTAAGTTTTGTAACTTTTCCCTTAACAACATCATTTACGTGATATTTTTCCTCAAAGTGAATCCAAGGATCTTCTGTAAAATGCTTCAAAGAAAGATTGATTCTCTTTTCTGCCGGATCAAGGCGAATAACTTTAAGTTCAATTTCCTGACCTTTCTTAACAAAATCCTTTGGACGAGCAACGTGTCCCCAACTCATATCATTGATGTGAAGAAGACCGTCAAATCCACCAAGGTCGATGAACGCACCAAAACTTGTGAAACTCTTTACAGTTCCCTTTACAGTGTCACCGATTTTTACATCATTGAAGAAAGACTCGCGTTTCTGGTCAACCTCTTCCTCAAGGTATTTTCTGCGGTTTACAACCACATTTGCTTTGTTTTCTGAATACAAGCGCTCAATATAAAATTTTGAATTAACATTGAGCAATGCCTCTGGTTTTTCAACCTTCTGGCTGTCTGACTGACTGATTGGCAAAAACGCATGAATATCACCGCCAAGAGTAACTTCATAACCACCCTTGACAATCTTTGTTATAACGCCATCAACCGGAGTCTTATCCTTGAACGCCTGAGAAATTTCTTTCCACATTCGCTTTGAATCTGCTTTTGTCTTTGAAATTTCCGGCCCATATTTTCCAAATACTTTAGCCAAGAATACTGATACTTTGTCCCCTACTTTTGGCAGGTTACCTGCGAACTCCTGTACGGGGAGTCTACCCTCTGACTTGCATCCTACATCAAGAAAAACATAATCACCAGAAACTGAAATAACTTCACCTTCTACAATCTGTCCTTCTTCAGGATTGCTAAGATTATTCAGAGACTCTTCTAATTGTGTCTGGATAGCGCTCTTGGAGTTCTGAGCTTCTTCCTTTTCCACTTCCATTTCTTCCATTTTGAACCCTTGTTTGTTGATTTTGCCTAATATTATTTCACAAACAACATCTATGGTCAAGGCTGATGTATCTATGTAATAAGCATCCGGCGCACGTTTTAAAGCTCCCTCTGCCTTATTTTTATCAATTTCATCGCGTTTTTTGATTGCCTCTTTTATTTCTTCAAGAGACATCTCGCTAACTCCCTGCTTAAAACGCCTTTCCGCCTGAACATCCAATGAAGCATCCAGATAAAATTTGTAATCAGCATTAGGAAAAACAACCGTAGTCATATCACGGCCTTCACAGACAATGTCAAGACTCTTAGTGATTTCACGCATTCTGTCGTTAACAAGATGGCGGACAGGAACGAATGCAGAAACCTGAGCAACATTCTGGCTTACACGGTCATCGTGAAGAGCGTTTTCAACATCAGTTCCATTCAATATAAGATGAGAATTTTTATATTCAAGCTTTTGTTTTTTGCAGAAGTCAACAACCGTATTTTCATCACCAAGAGGAATTTCTGAGTCCAGCAAAGAAAGCGTCAGCGCGCGATAAAAACTTCCGCTGTTCAAATACGTGATATTCAGTTTTTTTGCAATAATCGAAGCGATTGTGCTTTTTCCTGTTCCGGCAGGTCCGTCCATAGCAATAATCATCATGACTCCTATCTAAAATGCTTTTTTTTTCAGTTTTTATTTATCTGAGCGGCAAAGCTTAAGCAGTCCGGAAACTTCTTTTTCAGAAAGTTCACGGAATTCACCCGGCTTTAAACCATTCATTTCTATATTACCAATCCGAACACGAACCAGTTTTTTTATTCCGATTTCTTTTGAGGCAAAAACATTACGGATTTCCCGGTTTTTTCCTTCAACAAGGACAATCTTAATTTTTCGGGCATTAAGCTCAACCGCTGATTTACACTTGTAAAAAACACCTTCGGCACGCAGACCTTTTTCAAATTCCGCGGCAAGAGTTCTCGGCAAAGGAACAGAAGTTTCCACAATATATTCTTTTTCAATTTCAGCGGAAGGATGAGAAAGTTTTGCAGCAAAATTACCGTCATTTGTGAAAATTATAAGTCCGGAACTGAACATATCAAGGCGACCAACATTGTAAAGCCGTTCAGAATATTTTTCTTTTAAAAGAGAAGCAGCGATTGGGCGGTCTTTTTCATCGGCGAGCGAACACACGTAGCCAGTCGGCTTGTTCAAAAGCACATAGCGTTTTTTTTCTTCAAGAGAAACCTTTTTTCCGTCAACGCAAATTTCATCAGCAGAAGAAACTTTTGTTCCCATTTCTGTTTCTACAGTTCCATTTACTGTAACTCGGCCGTCCGCAATTATTTTTTCAGCGGCCCGGCGGCTTGCAACTCCGCAATGCGCAAGATACACCTGAAGCCTAATCTGACTTTCCTGTGAATTTTCTTTTCTTTCGTTATCTGGCAAGTTCAAACCTCTGTTCTTCATCTTCATCAAGTTTTGGTAAATCCGCAATGCTGTTCAAATGGAAAAACTTTAAAAAATCTTTTGTTGTTCCAAACTGAATCGGTTTTCCCGGTGCATCGCTTCGTCCAACTTCCTTTATAAGACTCCGCTCAACAAGCAGGCGAATCATATTATCCACGCTTACACCACGAATCTGCTCAATTTCGCTTCTGGTAATCGGCTGTTTGTATGCGATTATAGACAAAGTTTCCAGCGCAGATTTTGAAAGACGGCCGCTGTTTTTTTCACCGTAACGTTCAGAAAGAACACCCCAGAATTCTTTTTTAGGCACAAGACACCAGCCGCCAGTTATAACCGCAAGTTCAATTCCTGAACATTCGGACTTGTATTTTTCCTTTAGATTTTCAATGCAATGTCTTACAACTTCTTCGGAAAGCTGCGCGATATTTGAAATTTGCTTTTCTGTTACCGGCTCGCTTTCAAGAAACAAAACAGTTTCCACAAGTGCAG
>CAVIQW010000099.1:0-4567 GCA_963644915.1 Paratractidigestivibacter sp. | reverse complement strand
AATTTGTAGACAACATTTTTTCTGTAAAAATTTTTCCGTCAGGCGAAGATTTTGTTCTTTTTTATGAAAATATGGATTCAAACTATGCGGCAGAAATCAGTGGTTGGACGTATAACCGGCTAAAAGAAATTTTTGAGGGCTAAAAATCACTTCAAAATAAAAATCATAATAAAAACATTCAGAATATTAAAAAAAAGGTGAATTGAATAATTCAAAATTGGATTAGAATTTTTAAAAAACACAAAGCGAAGAATTATGTGGGCGGTAAACGCATTTAAAACTGCAAAAATGCCCAGATAGCGGTGGCAAAGAGAAAAAAGAATACACGGAAAAAATTCTGGAACAAGGAAAAAGAATCTAGAGTTAAAGTTCTGCTGAAAAATCTTTTTAAAAAAAGAAGGAAGATAAATCCTGAAAATATTTTCCTCAAGAATCGCTCCTGCAAAAAAAGACAGGATACAAAAACTCCATTTTTTAAAATTTTCAGGACGAACAAAATCAATCTTTTGCAAAAACTCTGGAAAAAAACTTGCGGAAAATTGAAAAAAACTTGAACAGACAAAAAGAGCCACAATTCCAGAAATAAAAAAAATCAGTTCTCTTTTTAACTTATTCTTAGAAAAAGGCTGAAAAATAAATTCTTTTAGGGAACAAACTTCTGTTTTAAATAGTACAAAAACAAAGGAAAAAGCCATAAAAACAAGCTGAACGAACGGAAAATTCCACGTGGAAAAAGTGCCATCTGTTGGAACACTCTGACAAAGCGACGGCATCAGAAGAAACATAAAAACTGCTGAAAAAACGGCAATTTCCTTGAAAAAGTAATGTTTTTTCATATTTTATATGATATTATATAATATTGAGGAATTTATCTATATGTCTTACATTATTGTAGCAATTATCATTTCGGCGGTTATAATAGCGGGACTTGTAAAACTATATTTACTCTTTAGGGAAAAAATTAATTTTTTTCTGCGTGGATTCGATGAACGATTCCGATTTTCAGAGTTGAATATGTTATGGAATGTTTCTCAACTCTGCAACCTTGAAGAGCCAATTTCCCTTTTTTATTCAATGCCGTCGCTTGCGAAATGTATTTCTCACATAAAAACTCAGGCAGAGGCGAGTGGTGTGCTGAATGCTTCTAGATTCCAGAGACTTCTTACAAAACTTTATGAATTCAGAAATAAGATTGAAAAAAATGAGGATAAAAAAAGAGGGCTTGAATCAACACAATCTCTTGCAAATCATCAGAAACTAAGAATAATTCTTCCTGGTAAAGGAGTTTTTTCATCTGAAATTGTAAACAATGGCCGGGAACTTGCAATAAAACTCCCGACTCAGAAAAATCAGATTACAGTAGACGGAAAAAATTGGGTAGGGCAAACAATAAATGTCTATTTGTGGCGTACAGGCGACGCACGTTATGTTTTTGACACAACAGTTCTGCACGAGGGGTTATTTCTTGGAAAACCGTCACTTTTTTTAAAGCACACTACAAATCTTATAAGAACCCAAAAAAGAAACGCAATCCGTTCAAAATGTCATATTTTGGCGGAACTTTATATTTTAAAGGAAAAATCAATTGACTATAATATAATAGAAACAAAACCAGGCTACAAATGTCTTTTAGAGGATATTTCTGAAAACGGTGCTCTTATCAGAATAGGTGGAAAGGGGCTTCCGAATATTCAGATTCGGCTTCAGTTTCAGGTTGATAATCACCTTGTTGTTATGTTTGGAATTGTGCGCACTGTTGAGTTCAATGAGGAACTGAATCAGTCAAGACTTCATTTTGAGTGCATTCACATTGAGCCTGCGATGAAAAACCAGATTCTAAGCTACGTTTACAACATTATGCCTGACAGCGAAAAAGAAATTTATGATGCATTAAAACTTACGGACACAGATGAGTCAGAGGAACGTAAAAACGAGGAAAATAATAATAATTCTTCAAAAACGACAGCCGAAAAAGCTGAAGAACTTTCTCAAAAAATTGCGGATACAGACGACGTTTTGACAAATGCAAAAAATCTTACAGCAAAAGAAACTCAGAAAATCCAAATTCCAGAAGAGGAAATTATTGATTCTGAAGAAACGGAATTCAACGGAGAATAACATGAAAAGAAATGTATTATTTTTGATTTTATCTGTTTTTTTTGTAGAGAATATGTTTTCGGAAATTTCTGAAAATATCAGGAATTTTGTAAAAGGTAATCTTTCTGAAAAAACATCTGCGGTTAAGGCTGCTACAAAAGACGATGTTGAAGAACTTTCAAAAAGAGCCATTGATTTTGCGATAGAAAACAAAGCGATTCTTGGCGAGGACAGAGAACTTGCCGCACTTGCAGTTTCAGGTATTCTTGCGGTGCCGCAGGCTTTTACGGATGAACTTTCAGAATCTGAAAAAAATAAACTTTCAGAAGAATTCTTGAATCTTTACAAGCTCTTTGCTGATGAAACTGTAAAAATTGCTGTGCTGAACAAAATTTCAAAACTGGATATTTCTACGGAAAAATTCAAGGAAACCTTGAACAGATATTTTACTGATTGTAATCCAGAAAACGAAAACCGTGCGATTTTAGTCGCTTCGCTTCAGACGATTGGAAATATCGGGGATTCTGATTCGTTTAAAATTCTTTTGGACAATGCCAAGAAAAATGAATGGCAAAAATATCAAGTTGAAAATGAAAAAGCTCTTGGGAAACTTTGTGTAAAAGCAGAAAATGAACTTATTGAGATAATCGGAAAAGGAAATACGGCTGAATGTAGAAAAATTTTCGATTTTGCAATGAAAAACCAGAAAAATAATCAAATTTTTTGTGCAAAAATTTCAGAAAGCGTACTTGCACGGACTATATATATATATGAGA
The DNA here is from genome assembly GCA_963644915.1 of Paratractidigestivibacter sp. Taxonomy (GTDB): domain Bacteria; phylum Spirochaetota; class Spirochaetia; order Treponematales; family Treponemataceae; genus Treponema_D. The sequence continues at coordinate 1,694 of CAVIQW010000099.1, read as the reverse complement.
ATTCTGGTTCTGCAAACGAGGATTTAATTTCCTTGCAAATAGATTCGTTTTCTGTTTTAAGAGATTTAAAATGGACTAGGGCATCTGCAACAACAATCAGATTTTTTGATGTTGCGGTTATGGAATTTGAAAATTCCCAGATGAATGAACAATCATTCTGCCTTGTCGTGGAAGGAATCGCAGAAACATCACCGATTGATGGAGTTTCTAAACTTTCTTCTTATCTTTCTAAACTGAACAAAAACATGGAAATTGAAAAGTCTAAAGTTTCAGAACCGGTAGTTCTCTCATTAATAAAAACTCTTGGAGCTATCGGTGATAAAAACGCTTTTGATTCATTGCTTGCGGTTACATATTATAATTATTCAGACACAGTTATTGCCACGGCTCGGGATGCTTTGGCAAAACTGAAATGGTAAAAAAATCAAAAATAAAATCAAAATTATTTCATCCTCTGATTTTAGCAAGTGTTTTTGTGGCAGTTGCCTTTTATTCAGGAATAATTCCAGTAAAAAATGCTGAAAGATATTGCTCTCTTCTAGATTTTAATAATATTTCGGAACTTTCTGGACAGATTGTTTCAAACCCGGCTAAAACGTCCAAAGGAAAATATTACAGGCTGAAAGTCAAAATATCAGATGTAATGGATAAAAACGGAGCGGAGGCAAATGCATCTGGAATTATTCAGCTGCTTGTTCCAACTCCTCAGGTTGAAGCACACTTTCCGGGAAAACTTTTTACAGCAATAAAAGAAAACAGTTATATTCTTTGCGAGCAGGGAAGTTTTATTCATGCAAAAGGAAAAATTCTTGATGAAAATTTATTTATTGCCGAGAATGTTGAAAATATAAACAAGAGTAATGGAAGTTTTTTTCAGAAAATATTAAAAATCAGGGCGATTCTTAGGATTCAATTCAGAAGGCTTATGTATTCTTGGGGTGCGGCTGGAGGTCTTCTTTTAGCGTTGCTTTCAGGCATCCGGGAATACACTGAAAATTCGCTTGGCGAAGATTTTAAAAATGCCGGACTTTCTCATATTTTGGCACTTTCTGGAATGCACTTGAATTTGTTTTCGGGAATTGCTGGAAAAACCGCCAGAAGAATTATCTCTGCAAAAAAGGCAATGGTATTTCAGTTGTGTTCCGTGGTTTTGTTCGTGCTTTTTGCGGGATTTTCGCCATCTCTTTTTAGGGCATTTTTATGCACTGTCATATCGTTTTTGGCAATCGCCCTAAAATTAAAAGATTTTTCAATGATTCTTATTCTTGCCACGTCATTTTTGATTCATGTTTCATTAAAACCAGTGGATATGTTTGAGGCGGCTTTTGTCTTAAGTTATTCCGCATTGGCCGGGATTTTATTAGTGTCAGAATTTTTAAAATTTCTGCTTATAATAAAGACTCCGGAAAAATTAACAAATTCAATAAGCGCAAGCACCGGCGCACAATTTTTCACTGCACCGATTTCCTTAAAATTAATGAACTCATTTGCTCCAATCGGAATTATTTCAACGGTTGTGATTTCTCCGCTGATAACTATTTTTATTTATTCTGGACTTTTTTTGATAATAATTTGCCTAATATTTCCATTTTTTGTTCCAGCCGCTGCATTTTTTCTAAAAATAATCTATAATCTGATTGCTTTTATTGTTTCAATATTTGCAAAATTCCCATTATATTCAACAGGAACGTGAT
>CAVIQW010000098.1:0-4595 GCA_963644915.1 Paratractidigestivibacter sp. | reverse complement strand
TTATTTGCATAATAAATTGAATAAGCCGTTATGCAGGCGATTGTTATTTTTCCACCATTCTGCTGGATTAGAAAAACTTCGTGCTTGTTTTGGGAATCTTCCAGTTCTTTTAAAAGAGTTGAATCGGGAATTTCCAGATACTGAACCAAGTCGGGCTGTTCTTCCAGATTTCTTGAGGCATATTTTTTTAAGTAATCAGAAAACTCTCTAAAATTAACGAAAGCCGATCCCTGTTTTTTTGCGTAGTGCCTAAGAATCGCTCCCAAATTTGCAGATGTAGACATATCGATAATTATAAACTCAAAATATTTTATTCACAAGCATTTTTACTATTGTGCAAAAATTAATCTTTTTGCAATTCTTTTAGTTTTATTGAATAAAAATACTTATCGCAATAAAATATCAGAAAGGATTAAATTTATGATTTCAACACGAATGAAAAACTTGCACCCTTATATTCCTGGTGAACAACCAAAAGATAGGGTTTATATAAAACTGAATGCAAATGAAAATCCGTATCCGCCGTGCGATGCTGTGGTGAAAAGTGTTGCGGATTTTGCAAAAAATAATCCGATGAGGCTTGCTCTTTATCCTGACCCGGATTCCCTTGAACTTCATTCTGCGATTGCTGAAATGCTGAATAAAACTGGCGGTGTTCTGTGCAATGCAAAAGTTTCTGGCGAAACTGTAGAGCCTGCCGATGCAGATAAAATTCCATTTAAAGTAACACCTGATATGATTTATTCTGGAAACGGAAGCGACGAGGTTCTTTCCTTTGTTTTTTACGCTTTTTTTGACAGCGGAAAAAAGCTTGTGTTGCCTGAGTTTACTTACAGTTTCTATCCTGTTTATGCAGGTTTTTACAACATTCCGACTGATATAGTTCCAATGAAAAATGACTGGTCTTTAGATACGGAAGAAATGCTTTTGCGTGCCAAAAAGAATAATTCCGGGCTGATTTTTGCAAATCCGAACGCACCGAGCGGAATAGGATTAAAACGGGAAGAAGTCCGTGAAATGCTGAAAAAATCTGATCCTGACCAGATTTTTGTTGTTGATGAAGCATACTGCGATTTTGGTGGAGAATCGTGCATTCCGTTGCTGGAAGAATTCAAGAATCTTCTTATTGTAAGGACATTCAGCAAAAGTCTTTGTGCTGCTGGACTTCGTCTTGGTTATATTGTTGCTTCCCCGGAAATTGTAAATTATGTTACAACCGTAAAAAACAGTCTGAATCATTTTCCGATTGATGCGGTTGCCCAGTGTGCTGGAGTTGCGGCCTGTAAAAATCCTGCGTATTACAGCGAATGTGCAAAGAAAGTTGTTGATGAACGTGAAAATTTTCAGAACTTTTTAAAAGAAAACGGATGGCTTTTTGTTCCTTCAAAGACAAATTTTGTGCTGGCAAAAAATCCAAAAGTCAGTGGTGAAAAAGTCTACGAGGAGATAAAAAAGCAGGGAATTCTTGTGCGGCACTTTAGTACAAAAGGAATTGAAGACTATGTGCGCATAACAATCGGAACAGAAGAGCAGATGAATGCACTGAAAAACGCAATGAAAAATATTTAGTGGAGAGTTCTTTAGCCAGAAAAAAGGAATTTATATGAGATTTTTGATTTTAACAGACATTCACGGAAATGTCGCAGATTTAGACAAACTTGATTCTGAATTTAATGCCGTTGATGCGGTTATTTTTGCAGGAGATTTTTGCGAGTGCTTTAAGACAGAAACTTCAAAGCCAGTGTTGGATGCTCTTGTAAAAAAACACGATGAAATTTATGCGGTTTTAGGAAACTGCGATGAACCTGAATTTATTGAACAGTTAGAAGACGCTGGAATAAATGCGGAGCGGACTTTGAATTACACAAGTGGAATTGCAATTGTTGGCTCTGGTGGTGGCAGTAAATTTACAGGAAAAACACCGAATGAACGCGATGAAGACGAACTTGTCGCTGATTTTGATATTTTGAACCAGCCGGAATTTAACGGTGACTATTCAAATGTGATTCTTGTTAGCCACAATCCGCCAAAAGACACAAGATGCGATGCGGTAAATTCTGAACTTCATGCTGGTTCTGCAAAATTTCGCGCTCTTATTGAAGAAAAAAAGCCGCTCGCTGTTGTTACAGGCCACATCCACGAGGGGGTTGGAACAGACAGGATTGGAAACACTCTTGTAATGAATTCCGGAAGTTTTGGCGAAAATGGAACTTACGGAATCCTTGAAGTTGAAAAACAGGGCAGAATTTGGACTGTAAAAAACGCAGAAATCAAGAAGATTGAAAAATAATCCTGTTTTGTAATGATTTTTAGCGGTTCAGGCTATTCCTGAAAATTCTGGACAAACCTGAATCCCATGTAATCGTAACATTCGTTTGCGTCGTAGCCGTATCGTTCTGCTGCAAAGCAGAAAACTGTGTATTTAGAAAAACTTCCGCCACGGCAAACGCGCTGGCTTCCGAATTCAGGTGCGGTGTTTACTTCGTCTTTTTTTTGTTCTGAATAATCTGAAAACCAGTCCCAGCAGAATTCCAGAAGATTACCGGACATATCAAAAATTCCGGCGGCGTTTGCGTTCCCTGTCCCCGGAGAAGGTTGTGCATCGTCTGAGAACGGAGTTCCTGCTGTTCCTACTACCATGGATGCGTCTGCGTTGTCGTTTGTCCATGCATATTCCAACGTCTTGTTTGTTTCATCCGAGGAAAAATCACCGCTTGCTTTGTTTCCTTTTTGAAGTCCGTCTGTTGACCAGCGTGCGGCATATTCCCATTCGGCTTCTGTTGGAAGTCTGAATCCATCTGCGTTAAAGTCACATTTTGCAAGGTCGCATTTTGCTGTGTCCGCAGAATTTTTTAAGATTTCGCCATTGTATGTGTAGCACGGAGTTAAACCGCAGTATTCGCTGAACGCATTGCACCAGACAATTGCGTCGTGCCAGCTTATAGTTGTTACAGGTTGACCGAATCCTTTTTGGGTTGGCGCTTTGCCGCGTCGGGCGCGAGTTCCTTCCTGACCGGGATTCTGGAATTTGTAGCCGTTTTTTTCTGCATCTTTTCTAACTTGAAACCAAAGTGTGTATGGCGTTTCGTATTTGTTGATTAAAAAGGTTTTTATCGTTCTTTTTGCGGTGTATGTCTGCACGTCTTCGCCGATTGTGTACGTTCCTGCCGGAATTTTCACCAAATCAAGTTCGTTGAATGTTGCTCGTTCGTTTTTTTGTGCAAAACAAACTGATGAAACTACAAAAATAAAAATGGATAAGATTTTGTTTTTCATAAAATTTTCCTAAGCCTCCTGATTTTCAATCTGCGTGTATGAACCGTGGTATAAAATCATTTTTTGACCTTTGCGGTATCTGAAAGCCTGGCCGCACGGATGTTCTGGAACGCCCAGATTATTCTTCTAGTGCGGCTTCGATTGATTTTAGTCTTCGGGCGGCTTTTCGTTCCTTTCGTTTTTGTGTGATTGATTTTTTTGGTTCTTTTTGTTTGCGTGGATATTTTGATTCGTACAGGCCAAGAATCACGTTCGTTATAAAGATTGAAACAAGGCAGATTGCGGTTATAATCCAGACAGAGATGCGGCCGTATTTTACAAATGGCAAATCCACGTTCATTCCGAAGAAACTTGTGATGAATGTCGGGACCATCATTATTATGTTCAGGATAGATAGTCGTTTCATGTAGACGTTAAGGTTGTTTGAGATTACGCTGTCGAACGCATCTGTTATGCCCAAAAGAACGTTTCTGTATGTGTCGGCCATTTCAATCGCCTGTTTATTGTCGATTTCAACGTCTTCCAGCCAGTCCATGTCGTCGTAGTCTAGTTTTATAAGTTTTGTCTTGTGGAATTTTTCCAGAAGAAGCTGGTTGCTTTTTAGGGAGGTCGTAAAGTATACGAGTGATTTTTCAAGGCTAAGGAGCTGGATGATTTCTTTGTTTTCAATTGAAAGCTGAAGCTCGTTCTGGATTGCGGTTGAGCGCCGGTTGATTTCTTTAAGGTAGCGCAGGAACGTTATGTTTGAGCGCCCGATAATCCGCATAATGAACGCCGGAAAATCCTCTAGGACAATGCCTTTTGCCCTGCCAGTTGCAAAATCCCTAAGAACTTCGCAGTCTGTCCAGCAGATTGTGATTATTACGTTGTCTTTTAGGATTATTCCAAGTGGAATTGTGAAATATGGAGTTTCTGCGGATGGTTCAAAAATCGGAAGCCTAAGAATTGTAAGAACGTAGTCATCGCCGTCTTCCAGGCGCGAAAGTTCATCCGGGTCAAGAATGTCAAGGATGTGTTCAGGATCAATTCCGTAGTTTTCCTGCAACTGTTCAACGTCATCGCGGGTTACAATTCTTGCGTCAACCCAAGTTCTAGCCTGTGCGTCAATTTCTTCTTCTTTTACTTTTACAAGCTTTCCACCTGTCTGTTGCTGCCAGTAAGTAATCATTGAAATTTCCTCGGGTTGCAGATTTTCTGCGGATTTTCAAACCAAAGAATAATATCACAAAAAAGAGCGATGGGCAAGGATTCGAATTTTTGACGGGATGGGAATTTTTTGATTTCCTAGGAACTTGTGTAGAATCTATGTTAAATTTAAG
>CAVIQW010000097.1:3431-4657 GCA_963644915.1 Paratractidigestivibacter sp. | reverse complement strand
GGCTTGTGCTGTTAGTTCTGGCGGTGATTCTAAACAATTTCAGTCTTACCGTTTTTGACCATGACGCGCTTATGTGGCTAAAACAGAGCATTGTTCCGTATCTGTTTTTCCCGATGGGAAAACTGTTTTATTCGCATCGTTCTGTATTTTCTAAAAATATAGGTTTGATTTTAACGTTTGTAATTTCATTTATTGCTTTGCTTTTCCTTTCAAGATTTGAAATTCACAGAATTAATGCAGGTATTATTTATAAGCCTGTCTTGTTTTTGCTCGGCTCTGTTTTGGGATTTGTCTTTGTCTTTGCAATTTCCGCTGTAATTTTGAAAATCAAACATGGCAATGTTTTTGCGTTCTGTGGAAAATTTACAATCTACGTTTTAAGTCTGCATCTGCTGTTTTTCAAAATAGTAACTTTCATTTTTATTCAAGTTAAAAATCTTCCTTCTGTTTTGCTTGCAAGTTACCCGACTTGCTATGGATTATGCGAGGATTGTAAAACGAAAATAATAGTCGGGGGGGGGGTACATATTTATAGGGGTTTTTCTTCCTAATGCGGTAGGAATGGTTGTTCGGAAGATTAAAGACAGGAGCAAAAACAATGATTAGTGTGTGCATGGCAACCTACAACGGCGAGCGGTTCATAAAAGAGCAGATAGATTCAATTTTGCCACAACTTGACGCGGGCGATGAGCTTATCATAAGCGATGATGGCAGCACGGATAGAACGCTTGAAATAATCGCGTCTTACAAAGATGAACGGATAAAGGTTTTTCATCATAAGAAAAATCCTGAATATGCAAAAATCAAGCACAGCAGAAGTTTCTATTATGCGACTGACAATTTTGAGAATGCGCTAATACAAGCAAAGGGTGACTACATTTTTTTGAGTGACCAGGATGATGTTTGGAAATCTGATAAAAAAGAAAAAATGCTGGAAGCTCTTGTTGAGTCCAAAGCTGACTGTGTGATGTGCAACTTTTCTGTAGTTGATGAGGATAGAAATATTATTAAAGAAAAGTTTTATGAAACCTCTCCAATATCAAAAAATCTTGTTGCTAATATTCTGAAATCAAAATTTTTAGGCTGCTGTATGGCTTTTTCAAAAAAATTGTTGCAAACAGCATTGCCATTTCCAAATAAATTGATAGCTCATGATTATTGGATTGGATGTCTTTCTGAAAAATTTATTTTCCTGAATGAGCCATTGCATTTTTATCGGCGCTATG
>CAVIQW010000097.1:1198-3421 GCA_963644915.1 Paratractidigestivibacter sp. | reverse complement strand
AGATGATGTTTGGATGGCGGATAAGGTTGAAAAGTGCCAGGAACTTTTAAAGACGTATGATTGCGTTGTTCATAATTATTCAGTGATTGATGAAAAAGGAAAATTGGTAAAGGAAAGAAACTTTGAAAAAAGTCCAATTCACAAAAGTGTCTTTCTTAATCTTGCGGACAATCATTTTCGCGGCTGCTGTCTGGCATTTAGGTCAGAATGTTTGAAATACATTCTCCCGATTCCAGAAAAAGTTATAGGACACGATTATTGGATTGGAACTTTGATTTCTCATTATGGAAAAGTTTACTACAAACTCGAACCGCTGATTAAATCTCGCTGGTATGCGGGGAGTGTTTCTTCAAAAAAGAAAACATCGCTTTGGTATAAGGTCAGATTTCGGTTTGATTTGCTGATTTTGATTTGCAGGAGAATTAAGGCGGAAAAATTGGAGGAAAGTAAATGAACATTGCATTAATAATCGCTGGCGGAACAGGAAACCGCATGGGACAGGACATACCGAAGCAGTTTATAAACGTTTACGACAAACCTGTAATTATCTACACGCTCGAAGCGTTCCAAAAGCATCCAAATATTGACGAGATTTATGTTGTCTGCCTTTCGGGTTGGCATGATATTCTCCGCGCTTATGCAAAACAGTTTGAGATCTCAAAATTAAAAGACATTTTTAACGGCGGTTCTTCCGCTCAGGAATCAATCAGAAACGGTGTTATGAGCATTAAGGCAAAAGATGATGACATCGTGATAATCCATGATGGCGTGCGCCCATTAGTCGATGACTCTGTTCTTTCCGATGTGATTGCAAAGACGGCTGCCTACGGAAACGCCGTCACGAGTATGCCGTACAACGAGCAGATTTTTGTAAAAACTGATGAAGAAACTACAAAAAACTACATTCCTCGTGACACCTTGCGCCGTGTTTCAACTCCGCAAGGATACAAATATTCAAAACTCGTATGGGCATATAAAAAGGCGTTTGAAGAGAATATCGGAATAGGCACATCGTCTTACACAAACACAATGATGGTCGATTTAGGAGAAACTTTGCATTTTGCGTCTGGAAGCGACAGAAATATCAAACTGACGACAAAAGATAATCTAGAGATTTTCAAGGCATATTTAAAAATGGAAAAAGACGAATGGTTGAAATAAAGATAGAAGAATTGGAAAAACTTTCAGGTAAAAATATTCTCGTTCCTGGAGCAAGTGGAATTATTGGTGGAGCGTTCGTTGAGTTATTGATGTCGCTCGATATTCCTATTGATGTGTATGCCGCAGGAAGAAATGTTGACCGTGCAAAAATGCGGTTAAAAAAATATATTAAAAATCCACGCTTTCATTTAATTCCACTAGATGTTGTAAAAAATATAGTGCAGAACGTTGATTTTGATTTTATTGTTGACTGTGCAGGAGGTTCTTCCCCTAATCTTTATAGCGAATATCCTGTAGAAGTTATGTTCTCAAATATCATCGGAGTAAAAAATCTTTTAGAGTATGGATTGAGTCATAATCTCAAAAAATTCGTCTATGTTTCATCTGGGGAAGTATATGGAGAGGGCGATGGTCGCATTTTTACAGAAGATTTTTCTGGCTATGTAAATCCTCTTAATTCTCGCTCCTGCTATCCAATGTCAAAACGTGCAAGTGAAACTCTTTGTGTAAGCTATGGAAAGGAGTATGGCATAGATGTTTCTATTGCTCGTCCATGCCATGTGTATGGCCCGCATTTTACAGAAAGCGATAATCGTGTTTATGCCCAGTTTATCCGCAATGTGTTAAATGATGAAGATATTGTTTTAAAAAGTGAAGGTAACCAATTTCGTTCATGGATTTATATAGAAGATTGTGCAGTTGCACTTCTTTATATTTTACTCAAAGGTGAAAATTATCAGGCTTATAACGTTGCAAATGAAGAATCAAATCTTACCATAAAGGAACTTGCTCAAATAATTGCAGATAAAGCTGGTAAAAAAGTTGTCTTTGATATTCCAAATGATGATTTTAAAGGAAATACCACACCAATTAAAAAGGCTGTTTTTTCTATAGAAAAGTTAAAATCTTTAGGTTGGCAGGCACAAATTGGCATTGAAGAAGGAATAAAAAGAACTATTGAGATTATGCGAGGAGAAAACAAATTATGATACTTAAAGATTTGCTTTTAAAATCAAATTTACCGATACGCGAACTCACAGATGAGGAACTTTCTAAACAGAA
>CAVIQW010000097.1:0-1188 GCA_963644915.1 Paratractidigestivibacter sp. | reverse complement strand
TTATAAAGACATAAAATTCGCCTGCGAGAAAGAAGAACTGAATGTAATGCTTTGCGGTGGCTCTTGCTTGGGTGCAGTTCGTCATAAAGGTTTTATTCCGTGGGATGATGATATGGATTTAGCAATGCTCAGAAGAGATTATGAAAAATTGCCTTCTGCACTTGAAAAAGCGTTCCCTGGAAAATACAGAATAGAAGTACCACGATTTTCTGATAAATATGAACAGTCATTTATGAAAGTTTTGAGAAAAGGCACTTTTTTAAGGACTGTTTTTGACTATCCCGAGGAAAAACCAGAAATTTATATTGATGTATTTCCATTAGACAATATTCCAAATAGCAAGTTTCTCCGTCTGGTTCACGCCTTTTTGTCAACATCTTATATTTTTGTTGGTTTATGCGTAAAACTTTTCCAGCGGAAAGACTGTCCTTATTCAAAAGCCGTGTGTTCAACAAAAGAAGGACGAAAAACTTTAAGAAAGCGTTTTTGGATAGGAAAACTTTTCAGCAGAAAATCATATTTTTACTGGTATAAAAAAGCGGATGATTTTTCAAGAAAATATGAAAGCAAAAATACTTCAGCTGTAACAATTACAGCCGGTCGTGCTCATTATTTTGGCGAGATTTTAAATAAAACGGATATTTTCCCATTGGAAGATTGTGATTTTGAAAGTACAAAAGGAAAAATCTATCACAACTACAAGAAATATCTGGCTAATCTTTATGGCGACTATATGCGTATTCCGCCTGTAGAAAAACGAGAAAAGCATTTTATTGTTGACATTGATTTTGGAGAGGAAAAATGAAACTTTGTCTTTTAGCCCCGCGATTTCCTTTTCCTGAAAACGGTGGAGATGTTCTTAGGATAAACTCAATCGCCCGCTATTTAAAATCAAAGGGAAACGAATTGGTTTTGATTTCTTTCTGTTTTGGGGAAATAAAACTTAAGAAAGAATATTTTGACTTGTACGATACTATTTATGTTGTAAAAAAGCACAAGATTGCGTCATACATTTTTGCGGTTTTATTTGCGCTGATTCAAAAGCCGATTCAGTGCGGATATTATTTTTCCGCAAGCTTTTTAAGGCAGTTCCGCAGCACGCTGAAAAACGAGAATCCTGATGAATGTGTCGCGCATCTCCTGAGAATGGTGCCATATCTTGAAAATGCCCGCATTCAAGACAAATCA
>CAVIQW010000096.1:0-4817 GCA_963644915.1 Paratractidigestivibacter sp. | reverse complement strand
CAGCAACTTCTCTCAAACGGATTTATTAAGATTTGTTGACTTTTGCAAGTGGCTCTAAAATATGGCTCAACTTCTTTTTGTAATTCATAAAATTGCTCAAAAACTGGTTGTATATCATTTGTATTAGAGATTTGTTGAGTTACAGCAAAATTTAGAGTTTGAGATTTTTTTAAGTAGCCCCATTCATAGTAACCTTTTCGGCTATGGCTAAAATCTAAATTCTTACAATCATCAAAAGAAGATAAAATTTTATAAAAAATATCATTTTCTTCTTTCGTATCAAACTCTATATGAAGTTGAACTTGGTTATTTTTTCTATATTCATAATGCAAATAATCTTTAAAATGATTTCCTGCCTGAACTCTTATGTAATCATCAAAATCATTACATTCAATAATTCTTCCAGGAAAATTATTCATACAAAAGCCTTTAAAAGAATCTTTTACAGTTTTGTCTATGGCCACATTTTTTATCTCCTAGAGATATTTTTATAATCCAAATGCTTTTAATACGCTTGAAATTATGCTTATTGCGTTATTTATAATATCTGCAATTTTTGATTTAGAAGCAATGGTTGAGTTGCTCATATTTTCTTGTGTATTATTTTCTCCACCAATCTGTATATTCCCAGTGTTATTTATTATAACATTTAGATTTATTACAAACCAGAAATCTCCTTCGTTGTCATCTAATTCTCTGGTACCAATTTTTGGATCATACACTTGTAATACATTTTTGAGTATTTGCTCATTTTCCGAACCTTTTTTAAAAGAAAAAGAAACATTGAAACCATAATCTGGATTTGGGTCGTAACCAGCCCAAATTGACAAATCAATAGTATTACTAGTCACATCAAAAAATCTGCCAATATATTTTTTCTCATTATTCTGACCTAGTACATATTTTATTTCAGTTTCATACGTTTTGTTTACAGGGCGTATTGTTAATTTTTCATCAAAATGATTTTTTATATCATTTACCAATTCATTTACAATCTTTTTTATCTCTTCAGCAGTCATATACACTCTCTATTTTTTTATTTTTAACAAAAACACCCTTGAAACAAATGTCACAAGGGTGTAATTAACCAAAAGAATGAACTTTATTCTACATTCCAAGCACAAAGATATTGTATTCCACCATCTTTGTGTTCTTTTGTATTTTTGAAAGTGCCTTTTACAGTGAATTTCTCGCTTGTTACTTTGAAACTGATGTTTTCTCCAGCATCATTTGCAATTTCAGGTCGTTTCCAACCAGCAGAACCAAATTTTCCTTGATAACTAAACGCTTCTTCCTCTCCTGTTTCGAAAGCCTTTGAAACTTTTGGAAGAGTTACAGAAACAGCACCATCAGCAACAGAACATTCAATAGAACCTAATGTACCTGGTTCTGCCCAACCATTGAAATCTCCTGTAAAATAAAGTGTAGTTCCATTTAATGCCTCTGGAAGTCCAGAAACAGACACATTTGGAGTAACTTCAACAGTAGTCAAAGCCACAACTTTCATAGAAACTTTCTTCTCTGGTGTTGTGTAAACATAGATTCTATAACTATTACCTATAGTCAAACCTGTAACAACCGGATGTTCTTCTTTGCCAAATTCAAGAGAAATTGGTTCTGCGCCAACTTCAAAAGATTTAGCTGCAGAACACTCCCAACGACCTTCGGACCATTCTTTACGAGCAATTGCAAGCCGTTGAGTTGTTTCTTTTGCTGCAAAATCCAATTTATATGTAAGAATTCCTTTACCTTCATTCAGAGTTGGGTTATAGAGTAAGTTCTCTGCTGTTACCTTCCAGCTGTCATCAAGTGAACGTACTGCATATCCATCCAAATAATATGGTGTTGGAGGAACATTTGAAGAACAGTCAATCTTAAGAGTTCCATCATCAAGGGCTGTTACAGTCAGTTTATATTTCCCGTCTGCTTCAAGACCGCTGATAGTGCCGTTTTCACCGCCATTACCATTGTCCTTTGACTCGAACTTTGCACCGGAAGGCAAAGTTCCACCAACCATCTTGTCTCCACCAATCTGTCCAGCCCAGCTTCCTGGAGTAGGAATAAACGCAAACGCAACTTCCGCTGCATCAGCAGAGAATGGAACATCATATGTGCCAGCAGTTTCTGTCTCTTGAAATGCAACAACTGTTGTCGCAGTGTTTGACCAGTTTGTCATAGAACCCCAAGATAATATCCGCCAGACAAATCAATAGGATTCTTTTCATCATCGTGCAAATCGCCAGAACAGCTTGCAAATCCAAAAAGAAGAGCAAGAGCGGCAACTGCACCAGTTATTAATTTTTTCATTCTTATCTCCTAAAGTTATAATCTTTAGTCCGTAAAAACTCCTGAAACTTGCCGCTTGTTTTCAAACGGCAATATTTCAATTCGCTTTCACCTTTTTATATTAAATATCCCAGCGGATACCTACGCGCATAGCAGCACGTCCGTCGTACCAGTCAACAGGGTCGATGTCGCCAACGCCCTCTTTTTCCCATGAGCCCTTTACGTTTGCTCCGTCAAGATTCAACTGGTCCTGTCCGTCGCCAAAGTGCTTGAACGGATCCATGTTGTATACAAACTGAGCGTATACTGTAGGCTTCTTCAATGCCTTGAACTTCTTTGAAACGCCCACAGCGAATGCGAACGGATTGTTTGTGTCAGAGTCAAAAGACTTGTCAGCAGAGGCTGTGTTCTCTGTCTTTACTCCGAACGCAAGGTTAGCAGTAATATCCATAGGGAAGCTTACCTGTCCAACCAATGTGTTGAAGTAACGTACTGAGTTAGACATATCAAGTCCGTAGTAAACATTAACTCCCTTAACAATGTCGCTGTCCGGAGTCATGCTGAACGTAGCACCTGCCTTCTTGAAGCGGAATCTTGAGTCTGAAGCGCCATATTTTGCAAGGTCATCGCTCTTATAGCCAGCGGCAGTTTCCCACTTGCTTGTGTATTCAAATCCGTTGTAGTTCAAAGTAGCGGCAACACCGACAGACATTGAGTCAGAAAGTTTGTATGAAAGTTCCGGAACAAATGTAAATTCTGCACCGCTGTCGATTCCGAAGTGTGGATCTACATAACTACCACAACGGCTAGAGTACCAGCTCTGCATACCCTCACCCTCACCAGCCATATATTTCTGGACAAGCTCCTCATCAGTATCAAGAGTCTCCAAAGCCATCTCAGCCTCAACTCCAAGGTTGATAGAAAGAGCCTCGATTGGGTTCACAAATCCGCTGAACGCAACGCGCTGTGTGTTGATGTTTCCGAGTGTCTCAGAAAGGTCAAATGTTCCGTCGTCATGGTTCTCGCGGAGATAGAGCATAGAAGCCTGCGCACCGCGGAAGCGGTATTCCACGTTAGCACCGAAAAGGTCTGTCTTGTATCCAACCTGAACGTTACCTGCGATGTTCTTGATTCCGTCAAAGTCGCCTGAGCGGTAGAATACGTCTGTAGAATATCCGAAGTAGTCAGTTGTATTTGAAGCCCCATCCGCAATAATATCCGCAGAAGATTTCTGGTGAGTAGCAATCAATCCCTGTGCGGCGATATTAAGTTTTCCGTCTCCAACTGAGAGCACATCCTTAACACCAAGGATAAAGTCATGTTCAACAGGATCATAGAAAAGATAGTCATCACCATACATACCGTTTGTCTGGAAGTCGATTACAAGGTCATTGATTTTTGCATCTGCCCATCCCCAGTAGCCGTATTTTGTACCCTTGCGGTCAGCTGTTCTGTTTGGAGCAAATCCGATATCGAATGTAACACCTGTAGCCTCTTCAAGGGCAGCGACTGCCTTTGCACCAAGGCTGAACTGGTTGAATCCGCCGACATGCTGATATCCGGCATCCCAGTTTCCGTCGATTGTCTTCCAAGTGATTGCCTGACGAACATCAGGTTTTGCATAGTTAAAACCTGTCAGGTAGTTGATATATGGAGTGTTCCATCCGAATTTCAAATGTCCAAGGAACGGATTTGAGCCAGGGCCGTCATCATCCGCCGAGTTATCGTTTGCCCTTGCAAAGTATGCAACAGGATTACCAAAAATTCCGTTAACAAGACCTTTCAGGCCGTCATCCCAATCGATAGCCACTGAATCATCAGCATTTTTTGCATAAATCTGCTTGATTTTCTTTTCGCCAGAATAATCTTCCAAGTCTGTTTCAGCCAAAGCGATTTCAATATAGAAAGGCGCGTTAGGAAGGAACATACCAGTGAATTTATCATAAGACTTTGCACCGATTGTAACAGAGTCAAGGTCAAGCCCCTTGTCCTTTGCGTCTGTAACATTCTGTGTCAGATAGTTAGCCTGAACACCGAACATAGACCAAGAGACAAAGTTGATCTTAGCCTTTCCAGCGGCAGCGTCGTCATCACCGGAAACCATGTCCGCAATAACAACGTGGCTGTTCTTTCCGCCGAATCCGTCGTCTACGAAATCAGGAGCCCTAAGGTCTGTTGTCCAGTTTCCGTCAGAGATGAACTTGTAGCGCAGCTCGTCTGCCGTCTTGAAAGTCTTTGTCAATGTGAAGCCCTTGTCGGTCTTTGTCATCGGCAAAGCACCGTTCTGCCAGTTTGTGAAGTCCCCTGCTACAAGAACTTCTGTTGCTCGCGGATTACCATAGAAGAATGTCGCTTCTACTTTTCCGTCTGCAAGTTTCTTAGCCGTAACATCAGCGAACAATCCCGCCATAGCTACTGCAAGAACCGAGATGAAAGCGAATAATTTTTTCATCTTATCCTCCAATATTGTATTGAACGTAAGCATGCGAAAAACAGCCTTTTGATTGACAGAATCGCCCTTATAGGATGTA
>CAVIQW010000095.1:0-4861 GCA_963644915.1 Paratractidigestivibacter sp. | reverse complement strand
CGGATGTATTTTTCTACGTTGTAAACTGGCACAATTATGCTTACAGATGGATTAGCCATTTCTTTTCTCCTCAACATTAAAATCAGTTTTTACATTCAATATTGGGTTCATCGCCTCGTCAAAAATCGAAAAATCATCTTTGAGCCACCGCTTGCCAACACCAAACATCTTAAAAAGTGTTTCCAACCTGCTGTTCATTCCGCTCACCGTTCCTGAGAGCGGCACAACCCCGACTTTCTTTTTGAACAAAAGGCTAAAAAGCGTACAGTGAAATGAATTGGTAATTACGTATTCCGCGTTATCCAAAAGGCAGAGCCATTCGGGAATTGTGGCGAAAGTTTTTGGGTAGTAATCGATTTTTGAATTTCCAGTCACGTAGACAACCTCAAGATTTTTGCTTTTCGCAAACGTATAGGCATCGGCAATGTCAAAATCACAGGTGTTATTAAGCATATACAAAAACAAGTACGGATTTTTTGGAGGAACTGCATTTTCTGCTTTGTAAAGAGCGCGGTAATTTTCTGCAGAAAGAAGCAGTGTGGGGTCGCAACGAACTTGTGCATTTTCATATCCGCATTTTTTGCAGAGAGCGATTCCTGATTCTTCCCGAACAGAAACAAAATCAAATTTTCTTAAAAGAGGCGTAACTTCTTCAATAATATCCTGTTCAAGACCTGTCTGCCCCCAGCTTGCAGCGTAACTTACTCGTTTTGTTTCAGCCTTTCCGAAATCCAAAAAATACGAATGAATGACATTTTTGCATTTGCTAACTTTGCCTGCATAAAAACTAAAATTCCACACCTGGTCGCTTCCTACGATGTAAACGTCTGCTTCGGGAGGATTTTCTTTCAGCTGTAAATATGAAGAATAGATTTTTTCCGACTGAACGATGTATTTGTTTCTAAAATCGTCAAAATGGCGATCGTGAAGTTTTTGCTCCTGTGCGGATTTTTTTTGATTCAGTTTGAATTTTAAAAACCTACAAAGTTTTACAGGGTTGAATGCTTTATAAAACCTTAATAAAAGAGAAGTTCTTGCGTAATCGCCTTGTGGATTGTACCGAACCAAAAACGCGTCATCCCCCGCGTCGCGCAGATATTTTTGTAGGGCATAGCACTGTAAAAGCTGGCCGTAATTGTCGGCAGACCACCAGAAAGTGAGGATTCCGATTTTTAGTTTTTTGTTTCCAGCCATATATTTTGGCTAGAAAGAATAATTGATGTTATGTGTGCGCTATCATGCTGAACTTGATTCAGCATCTATACACAGATTAAATTTTCTTCATATACTGAAGCAGCTGAATATCATTTGACTTTGCTTTGCGCTCAGAAAACATTGTAAAGCCGTTTCGTTCATAAAATTCAATTACTTTCAGTCTGTCAGAATCACATTCAAGAAAATAGACCGCTCCGCCAATAAATTTCTGAACTTCTTTTACAAAGTAGCCGATTATGGCAAGCAAGTCTTTTCCAGAAACAAACTGATTGTTATTGTCTGTGTAATTTTTTCCAAGCTGAGCCACAAGAATGCTCGGCACGTTCACAAAATCTCCGTCTGTGTCTTCCGCAGTTCTAAGCAAACGCTTTAAAACCGTCTTTGAAATTTTGTCTTTTTGAACCTGTATAAGTTTATTTGCTAAAGTAAAATAGGCAACAAAACGATCTTCAAAAAAAATTAAGTATGTAACCGCCTGATTCTTTGCAGAAAATTCAAACGCATTGTCCTTTAAGAAAGATTCAACCTCATTATTTAAGGGACACGAAAATTTTGAAAACAAAACATTCACAATGTCCTTTTCTTTATCTGATTCAAGTTCGTTCAGCCTAAGCACAGAAAATGACTTTTTGCCAATGTCTATAGAAATCATTTCATTCCTTTCAACAAAGACAAAACAGGCTTATCTTTTATTTCCTTCACAGAAAGAAGAGAATCTTTGGACGTTACTTTTTTTTTAGAAGAATCCAGAATGTCCGCTATGACTTTCGCAGATTTATCTGATGTTATTATCAATGGTTTTCTGATACTTGCAGTTGACATTTTGAATACCTCCTTTTTTAGCAAAATATAGCACAGTCCGTTTCTAAAATCAATTATTCTTTTCTAGCACATTCCTCCTTTCAATTTTCGTTTTATATCTTGCACCCGCTTTTCCCCAAGAAAAAGCCTTGCTCCTTTTACAGCACATCTTTTCAAAAGTCGTTTTACCCTTGTAAAAAGCGGGTCACGTCCGTATTTTCTGAATAAAGTGTCTATTGAAGATTTTTCAAAGTTTTTATAAAAAGTTTTTCGTTTTTCAGAACGTTTAACACTTTTGTAATATGCCGGATTAAATTTTATCGCTTCATAAAAATCAACTTCCTTATAACGGCACATATCTTTTACATCAGTAAAAAAATCCATACCTTTTTCATTATGAATAATTACTAAACTCGTTCCTTTGTCATCAAAAAAATCAGGCAGAATATTTTCCACACCCCATAAGTCCGCAAGAGTTATGTCTGCCTTGTGACCGTCGCCACGGAAAGAACACTCGTAGCAGCTTTCACGCAGTGCATTGTCTTTTAAAAACAACTGCAGATATTTGTCTTTAGTTAAAGGCTGGCTGTATTCACTATCATTCGCGAACGTGAATGATAGTGAATACAGCTTCCAGCCGTCATTCTTCCGCCTGAAAGCTGTTTTCAAGATCCGCGAAGCGGATTTTTTTTCGCGGAATTTTATATATTTTTGCCATAAAGCCGGGCTTGGAACTCCGTGGCAGATAACATCAACAGCAAAAAGATTTTCATAGTCTTTTCTTAAAAATGACTTTAATCCTGCAATCTGGCACGAAGTTCCTGTAAAAAGGACTTTTCTGCCATCTTCAAGGAATTTTTTACATTCTAAAAATGAGCCTTCCGTGCGGCTCTGTAAATATTTTGACCCACAGAACCTTTCCAAACCTTCGCTTGTTTCTGTCCATCCGTGTTTTACAGAAAAATCAGTGTCAAATTCTGCACCAAAGACAACGCCACCGTCATTTATTATTTTTTCTGCCAGAACCGTGAACATTCCGCCAGATGAACTTTCCAGGCGGAGTTTTTCGTCATTACAAATTGCGGCATACGTTTTTCTTTCTGAAAATTCACCTGAACCTTTTTCATTAAAAACAGGGCAAGTTTTTTCGCAAAGTTTACAATTTATGCAGAGTTCTGCGTTCACGTTTGGATACAAAAATCCTTCAGAGTTCGCTTTCATTAAAATTGCAGACTTTGGACAAACCTGAACACACGCAGCACATCCAGAGCATTTTATAAAAGGAAGATTAGGCATAATGAATCCTCCTCCTCCTCGCAACAGCAAAAAGTGCATTCCTTTCGCCCCTGTTCATTCCGACAAACAAAACAAAAACCGCCGTAAACAAAACTGACAAAATCACAACGGCAAAGAAGCGCAAAATCTCATTCTTCAAAAATATTTCCGCCGCAAAAGGAACAACCGCAGACAAAAGTGCAACGACGACAACACGAAGAAAAACATCTTTCAAAAAAAGTCTGATAGAAAATTCTGTAA
This sequence comes from Paratractidigestivibacter sp., assembly GCA_963644915.1. Taxonomy (GTDB): domain Bacteria; phylum Spirochaetota; class Spirochaetia; order Treponematales; family Treponemataceae; genus Treponema_D. The sequence goes on along the minus strand of CAVIQW010000095.1, from coordinate 1,309 downwards.
GCTGGCGAACAATCAAAAGCCGGGCAGCAAACGCAACAAGCGCAATAAAGATTGCAACGACAAGAACGCTGTAAGCAGGTAGCCCAATTTTTAAGCAGACAAAACTTACAGGAAAGTTCAAAAGAAGAATTCCGCCCACAACGCTCTGATACAGCTTGATTTTTCCAGTCGCCTGGGCAAGAGTCATAATCGGGTAACTTACTGAATCAATAAGAGCGTCAATCAAAACAAGGCGCGCAAACAAAACAGCATTTTCTGGAGGATTTTTAAGCCATACTTTTAAGACAAACGGCATTTCAAGTTCAAGCGGAAGCGTAAAAATGAACATCAAAAAAAACGTCATGCGGCAGCCACGAAGGACTAGTTTTGTGCAGTCTTCTTTTTCTTTTGCCGCATAGCTTTTTATAATCTGCGGACGGATTGCAGTTGAAAAATTCGCACTAAAACTGACGACAGCCGCATTCACCTGACTTGCAATTGCCCGGGCAGCGTTCACAACAGCGCCAAAAAACTGGTTCAAAAGAATATTTATTATCTGATTTTTAAAGACACCGACCGCACTGCCAAACATATTCCAGCCGACATAGCTTGTCATTTCCTTAAAAAGCGATTTATCCCACAAAAATTTGAACCTGCATTCCGCATAATGCTTCTTACAGTAAAAACGGTAAAGGCTTGTGTTTACCGCAGACACGCACAAAAGCAGGATTCCGTACAGAATGAGTTTGTCTACAAAAAATCCGTCAGGCTGAACCTGATTCAGCATTCCTCCATCAAAAGATTTTGAAACAAGTCCAGAATGACGCACTGCAAGTTTATCCGGCAGCTGCAGCACAAACACAATTACAAGTTTTAAAACAGCCTCAACAATGCTCACGTAGGCGTAAACGTTCATGTTTTCGTGGGCGATTATTGCGCTCATGTACGGCGTTGTCATAATCGTAAACAAAAACGAAGCGACCGCACACTGATAAACGCACTTAGCCGCAAAAAGCCGTTCTCTCGGAATCACAAGTTTTTCAAAAACAAACCAAAGCCCCACAGTTTCTGCAAGAACAACAACACAGAACGCAAGCAGAGCGTAGATTGTAAGCGTTACGGAAAATATTCTAGAAAGACCAGTGTTCGCGGTTGTTTCGACTGGCTCAACATCAGAATCCGCTTTCTTTTCCTTTTTTCCCATCTCAAAGCTAAAAAATCTCTGGCTTGCAGTCGCCATAGCACCGCTCAAAAAGCCGAACATCGTAACCACACCGGCAACAACGTTATAAATTCCATAATCCTCTGCCCCAAGCACGTTTAAAACAAC
>CAVIQW010000094.1:0-4925 GCA_963644915.1 Paratractidigestivibacter sp. | reverse complement strand
TTCAGAAACAAGCGTGTCTTTTGTCCACCAAGGGAGGTTGTCTATATATTTTCCTTGCGCTTTATCTTCTTCTGGAATGCAATCTTGCGGACAAGAGATAAAAGTGAATAAAAGGCTTGTGAATATAAATATTATAATTCTTTTTAGCATAAGGTTCTCCTTGGGTAAAAGCAAAGTGTAGTATATTCCTGCACTTTGCTTTTTGATTTATTTTTTTACAACATCATAAGATGAAACGTGCCAGAATGGATTGTAACATTCCCAGCCATCTTCGCAGTTGTTTCCATCAAGGATTTTTATGTATTTCCATTTAAAAATCCACCAGCCTTCTTCTTTGTACGCTATTACATTTCTGTAATGGAAACCGCCTTTTAAATCATCCCAACTTGTGAACTTTAAAGCTCTTAAATTGATTCCTGGAATATTGTTGTTAATGCTTGTTTTTGGCCAAAAGGAACAACTTTCAATTTTGTAGTTTGAATATCTTGAAACTGCACCTGTAAGATTCCATGGCCATGTTATATCGTTGTTAGGGCTGATTAATAGGGCGGATCTTAATGCTTTTATTCTATCGCCTTTTGTATCTAGTTTTTCCCATTCTGGCAAGGTTTTATTGTTTACGCTCAAATAGTCTAGTATAAACCCTGACGCTGTTGCTCCACATGCACCATAGCCAATTGGTCGTGAATGACTTTTTTGATTCCAACCTATTTTTTCTCCGCAATAATTTATTGCAGCCTGAATTTTTTTGGAATCCACTTCTTTTCTTTGTTTTTTACTGCCACCGCGGAATACCATGTTTCCAAGGTTGCCTTTGTTTTCTTTTGCGGCTTTCCAAAAGTCTTCCATCTCTTCTCTGTAGTTTGAAATCTCTTCCAGTTTTTCAGATTTTTCTTCTTCTGTAAAAACATCCGGGTTTTCGTTTATGAATTCTTCTGTTGAAACAAGGCTGTTTAATTCCTGAACTTCTTCACCATTTTCCGGTGAAAGCATTTTTTCAAAAGTTATGTTACCACTTTTTGTTACTTGTGATGTTGCTACTGCATAATTTGGATAAACATTATCAATTATGCGTGGAATTTCATTTTCAGAAAGTGCTCCATTATTATAAAATTCCATAATAGAATCAAAATAACCTTTCATAGAAAATACATAGGCAACTGGACCTCCTAGGCTTTCTTGTGCGTTTATTGTGATGGCTGCAATTACTTCTCCATCATTTATGATTCGGAATTCATAATAACGGATTTCTCCATTTTGGTTGTAAATTCCTATTGGAAATTTCCAAAGTTCTGAAGTTTCTGGATAATCTCCATCTTCAATAAAACTATCAAGTTGCATTTGTGCAATTTCTTTTGAAAGTTCCCAGTCCACAATTCCTTCGTTGCCTCTGGTCAGCAATGCGTTAAGTTCTGCCTCGCTTGACAGAAGTTCAAACTCTTTTTCCATATTATTGCTGCTCGTGCTGTTTTTTGTTTCCTGATGTTCTGAGCAGCCTGCAAAAATTATTCCCAGTGCCGCAAATATAATTATACTTTTTTTTATCATACTTTTTGTCCTGATATTTATTAAGTTTCCATACGAAAACTTTTCAAGCTTGATATAAAAATCATATTTTCAGCACTTGATTTTGTAAACTATTTGAAATACGAAATAACCCGGGTTATTAAAAAAATAACTTGGTTAATAAATTTTTGTACTTGGTTATTTTTTGAATTTATGGCTTTTTCTTGATGGAAAATTTTTTCTTTTATTTATGCTTTTCTTACTGTATAATTTTTTTATGAATATTAATAAAAAAGTTTTATATGAACGCCTGATGATTTTGTTCGCAGGAATCGTTCAGGTTTTTGGTTTTATAATCAGTATCACTGTGGAAGATTTTTCAAAATCTTATGTTCCCTATTTTGAGTTTATTGTTCCAGTCGTGAATCTTTCTTGTGCAATAATATGTTTTTTTCTTGTGATTTTTCCAAAATTCCGTTTTTTGCAGTCTGTTGTGCTTTTTGTTCAGGGAATTGTGATGACATTGAATAATCTTATATTCTTGGGCGTTTTTTTGTATACTTTTGGAATTATTTTTCTATATTGCTATGGTTATTTAAAGTCAAAACGTAATATTAAAATTATCATCTGTATGATTTTGCTGTTCATATCTTTTATTCCGATTTTGTTTAAGAATGATTTTAATTTTTTTATGGCAATTGCGTATTTGTTGTTTCTGCTTTTTTCGTATTCTCATCTTTACTTGATAGTTAAGGATAATTTGTTTGAATTATTTCCTTTTCTTGCTGATAAAATTTCTGTGGTCAGTTTGCCTGAGCCAGGTGGAACACTAAATCTTGCTTGTTACGGACTTTCTGACCGTCAGATAAATCTTGTAAAAAAATATAAGAAAGGAGGTGCAAGTTACAAACATCTTGCGGATAATTTTAAAACCAGCGAGTCAACCGTAAAACAGGAAATGTCCAGAATCTGCAAATCTCTTGGTGTAAGAAATTCGGAAGTCCTATTGATTTTACTGCAGCAGTATGAGGTAGAATAAAAATTACTCTGGCATACTGACTGTGCGTTCAACGGCTTGTATTTTTTGAACTTTTATCTCTTTTGAGTAGACAGTTTATTTTGCGTAAACAATTTCTTTGATGATTGAACCAAGTTCTGTGTTTTTGTAAATATCTAAATAATCATTTGTGGTTTGGTTGTAGTATGAATAAAGTTGCTCATTGTAAGGAATGTTTATTCCGATTCCGTTTAATTTTTCTGAATAGGAATTGCTTGCGTAAAAATTCAGATTCAATTCATTGTAATTTTTGATAAGTTTGGAAAAAACATTGTTCAGTTGCGTTTCATTTGAAATTTGAGATTCAAAAATAGAAATGAAAGAAAGCAAATCAGCATATTCAACAAAATTTGAGTCATAATTATATAGATTTTCTCTGTTTTCTTTTATCAATGAAAAATCGATATTTGTGTTGTTTATTAATTCACGGCAAAAATCTTCAAATAAATCTGTAAATTCGATGAATTTATTCATGTCTGTGGCAGAATATGTGCAGGATATTAAAGTATTTTTATATTTTTCCTTAAAATCATCTATAATTTTTGAAACGCAATCTTTTGTTGTAAAATCTGATGTAAAATTTTCAAAAAGAGTTGAATAATTGCTTCCGTTTCCCGGTAATTCTGCTTGTGAACCGACTATAAATTCCGCACAATCTTTTAATTGCCATAGAATTTCTGCCATCTGCATAAGGCAGCAGTCAAACTGCAATATTTCAATTTTTTTGTTCTGACTTTCACAAAAACTTTTTAGTGTGTTGGCAAAATCGATAATAGAAAATGAACATTCATTTGAATATCCTGTGGTGTAGTCTTGGATTAAAGACCTTGAAGGTGTATTGATTTTGCAGTCTGGATAAACTCCGAATCCGTGGCTCCAGATATTTAAGGCGAGTTTTTCTGAAGGATAATATTCGCTTACGAAATCTAAAAATTTTTTTAATGTTGAAACATCAGAAGTGTCCTTTTCGCCTAGTTCTGATATTATATCTTCATTGATTTCTGTGTCAGCGTGTAATTCTAGAATTTTTGTGTCAGTCCAGTTGCCTTCTGTCTTATCATAACCGTTTGCCCTGTCCAATAAAACAATAAAATTTATTTTTTGCGAACCCAGATTTTCTTTTATTTCTTTTATGTTTTTTAATGCAAATCTTTCCAGATTATTATCTGCCGCCATATACAAAGCGTAAGTCCATTCTGTTTTATTGTGAACAAATAAAGTTTTTGTTTCTGAGGAATTCGTTTTACAACTGACAAAAGAAAGCAAAAATAGCAAAAAAATTAAGATTTTATACATTCAAATAACCAGAATAATAATTCATCAATGTTTGGCGTGTTGTCTGTTTTCATATTGCAGTTTGATAAAATGCAAAAACTTGTGTCGTAAAGTTTGTTGTAAAATAGTAAATTTTCGCTGCCACTACTGCGTCCGTAAGAGCCTATAAATTCAAAACCGTTGTAAAAAAGTTTGCGGATTCCGTATCCATAAACATCTGATTTGTCAGCGTTTATATCAATTATGCTGTTGTAAAGCAGATTTCTTGTGTTTTGGCTGACTGCTTTTCCGTTGTTGCTGTACAGTTCGTAGCCCCATTTGCTTATTGTTTCCGCATTGCTTATTATTCCGCCACTAGACCAGCTGGCTTTTCCAAGCAGGCGAAGCAAAGGGGTGATTATATTTGTTGAATCTATGGGTGTGACTCCATCTCCGGTAAGATTAAAATCTGTATTTGGATAAATATGCGGATGTGCAACTGAATAATAATCCAAGTCATCTTGTGGAGTTAAGAAAATATTTGATAGTTCTAAATGCTCATAAAAATATTCACTTAACAGAATATTCAGATTTTTTCTGGTTGCTTTTTGAATTATAAGTCCCAAGATAACGTAGTTTGTGCTTGAATATAAATACGTTCCATTTTCTTCTTTCGGGTGTTCGATGTAGTCAAGTATAAGTTCAGGATTCCATGATTCTGTAAAAATTAGATTTTTTGTATTATACAATTTTGAATTTTTTGCAAAATCATAAATTCCGCTGGTATGATTTAAAAGTTGTTCTATTGTAGCATCTTTATTTATGTAGAGATTTAAATCTTTTGTGCCAGCATAGTTTTCTGTAAAAAGTTCTGGCAGATGAGATTCAACTGTTTCTTCAAGTTGTAAGACATTTTGTTCGCATAAAGTCAATGTTAAAGCGCTTGTGAATGTTTTTGTAATGCTATAGATATAGTGCAATGTTTCTGAGTTACAAACGCTTTTCGTGCTAAGGCTTGATAATCCATAGTTTTTGTCAAAGCTGACTTCTTTAGAGCCACTTGCAAAAGTCTTTAGCATAATGGCTTTTTAAAAGTTTTCCAATTTGA
>CAVIQW010000093.1:0-4938 GCA_963644915.1 Paratractidigestivibacter sp. | reverse complement strand
TGGCAGAAACTGTAAAAAACACTCTGGAAAATTCTAAAACTTCAGAAATTGACACAATTATTCAGACCACAGAATCAGCACCGGGAAATTCATCGCCAAGCGTAAAATCTGAAACTTCTATGGCTAGTAACAGAAACTGGCGGATAAATCCACAGGCTGAAGAAACTGTAACTTCAGAAAGTTCAGAGTCTGTTCCAGAAAATTCATCTTCGTCAATGGAAGATTTAAGTCAGGATTCACTTCTTGAACTTGCAAAAAAATATTATGATGAAAAAAAATACCAGCAGGCGTTCTCAACAATCTCAAAGTTTTTTGACAAGGCAACAGAACGTCTGGATGAAGGACTTTTTCTTCAGGGGCAAATTCTAGAAGAAAAATCACCAGTACAGAATATAAAAAGCGCAATTGAATCCTACGATTTGGTTGTAAATAATTATCCTGCAAGTTCTTTGTGGGACAAGGCAAACAAACGCAGCATATTCTTAAAGCGATTTTATATAAATATAAGATAATCAAGGTAAAACTTACCATAATTGGAGGATTCCATGAAAAAAGGAATAAGATTAATTTGTTCAACATTCGCTTTGTCGCTCATTTTCTCCTCGTGCTACATAAACCGGGAAAATGAACAGAAAAAGACAATCACAGTAAGCGGAGTTGGAACAATAACTTCAACCCCTGATATTGCTGAAATTGATTTTACAGTTGTATCTGCAGGATGGAGCGCAAAACAGATTGTCGCAGACAACGATACTCTTTCAAAACGACTTACCGATGCCGTTAAAAATGTTGGCGTAAGCGAAAATGACATTGTTCTTTCAGACTGCACAATTTCTAATCCTTCAAATCAATATGAAGCAAGAAGAAACATCCGTGTTACTGTAAGAAATATTTCTCTTGTTCCAGCTGTAATTGACTGTAAAGTTGGCGCTTCAATCCGCCTAAAAACAGTTTCCTACGGATTAAATGACAGCGTTTCAACAATGCGCAGAGCAAGATCCGCGGCAGTTCAACAGACACAGGATGCAGCCTCTTTACTTGCTGGTGCAAGCGGCAGTAAAATCAGCAATGTGCTTGATATTATTGAAGAAAAAACAACCACAACATCAACTTCTGACGGAAAAATTAATGTTACATCAGAAGTAAAAGCAACTTACTTAATTCAATAGAAGGAAATGAAAAATGTTAGACTATAAATTTATAAAAGACAATCTTGAAGCTGTAAAAGAAAACATCAAAAACAGAAATATGACAGCAGATGCGGACAAAGTTGTTGAACTTTACGACAAACGAACTTCGCTTGTTACAAAACAGCAGGACTTGCAGCAGCAGAGAAACGAAAACGCAAAGGCAATGAAGCAAAAACTTGACGATGCAAAAAGACAGGAATTGATTCAGGCTGGCAAAAAAATCAAGGAAGACATAGCAGAAGTTGAAAAAGAACTTTCACAAATTGAAATTGATTTGGACACAGCGGCCCGACAGATTCCAAATATGATTCACCCGGACGCACCAATCGGTAAACTTGACACAGAAAATCTTGAGGTAAAAAAAGTCGGAACTCCAAGAAAGTTCGATTTTGAGCCAAAAGACCACGTTCAGATTGCAGAAGAACTTGATTTGCTTGATTTTGACAGAGGAACAAAAGTTTCAGGACCAAAATTCTATTATCTTAAGAATGAGGCGGTTTTCCTTGAGCAGGCATTAATCCAGTACGCCCTGAATATTTTGCGCAAACACGGATTTGAACTTTTTATCACTCCGGATGTTGCACGCGAGGAAATCCTTAAGGGAATCGGTTTTAATCCACGCGGAAACGAATCAAACGTTTATTCAATTGAAGATGAAGGAACTTGCCTTGTTGCAACTGCGGAAATCACTCTTGGCGGTTATCATTCAGGAGAAATCCTTGAAAAATCAAAACTTCCATTGATGTACGGCGGACTTTCTCACTGCTTTAGGCGGGAAGCAGGTGCCGCTGGCCAGTTCTCTAAAGGTCTGTACCGCGTTCATCAGTTCGATAAGGTTGAAATGTTCGTATACTCTACTCCAGAGCAGTCTGATGAACTTCACCACAAACTCCGCGAAATTGAAGAAGAAATTTTTTCAGGACTGGGACTTCCTTTCCACGTTGTAGATACTTGCTCCGGCGACCTTGGCGCTCCAGCTTACCGAAAATGGGATCTTGAAGCATGGATGCCGGGAAGAAACGGCGGCGAATACGGCGAAGTTACTTCAACTTCAAACTGCACGGACTATCAGGCAAGAAGACTTAACATAAAATACAAGGACGACGACGGAAAAAACAAATATGTACACACATTGAACGGAACTGCAATCGCTGTAGGCCGTGCAATGCTCGCAATCCTTGAAAATTACCAGAACGAGGACGGTTCTGTAACAATTCCGCCAGTACTTGTGCCGTACTGCGGATTTGACAAAATAAGCCCAAAAAACAAATAGACCAAAAATCAAATTTTTAATGGAGAATTTATGATTCAGAAGAATTATACCAAACATATTTTCACAATAATGCTGATAGCGGCAATAATTCTAGGCGGTTTCCTTTTGAAAATCACACAGGATGTTGTCCTTCAGGTTTTTATTGCGGTTTTACTGGCATTCGTTTTTTACCCCATCGTAAAACGACTTAATTCTTCGTTAAAAATTCCTTGGACTCTAGCAGTCCTTATAAGCGTAATTGCGTTTGTAATAATATTTCTTCTGTTGTCTTCTATTTTGTTTGCAAGCGGAACAACCGTAATGCAGAATTACTCTAAATACGAGGAAAAATTCTTTACGCTTTATAATTTTTTTGCAGGTAAATTTCATATCGAGGTGGATCAAGAAAAAAATTTATTCCAGAATATATGGAGTCAGATCCGGATAAGGGAATTTATTCAGTCAATTGTACTTGCAACCTCTTCTGGCGTCATTTCATTCTTCAAAAATTATCTTACAATTCTTCTTCTTATGGTTTTTCTTTTGATAGAATTAAGAAATGCGAATGAAAAGATAGGTGCAATGTTCACGGGAAAAAAACAGGAAGGCGTCCACAGAATTGTTTCAAAAACAATAAGAGAAGTTGTAAATTATCTTTCAATCAAATTTTTTGTTTCGTTTGCAACTGCTGTCCTTGTTTTTCTGGTTCTTATGTGCGTAAATCTGGATTTTGCGATTTTATGGGCTTTTTTGTCTTTTATCCTAAATTTTATTCCGACGTTCGGTTCAATCGCATCTGTTGGAATCACCGCATTGTTCGCCTTAGTTCAGTATTGGCCGAACCCTGTTCAATTTTTTGTAGTTTTAATAGGAATGACTGCAATCAATTTTATCATCGGAAATATTCTTGAGCCAAGAATTGAAGGAAAAAACCTGGACTTAAGTCCATTCATCATTTTGGTAAGTTTAACTTTCTGGGGATGGATGTGGGGCTTTGTAGGAATGATTCTTGCAGTTCCTGTAATGGTAGTTTTAAAAATCATCTGCGAAAACTTTAAGATTCTGCATCCACTTGCAATCCTTTTAGGAAACAAAACCGAAGATACCTTAAAGGAACTGCAAACTCTAGAAGATGAAGAAAAAATTAAGGAAGAACTAAAAGATTAGAACACAAAAAGTATTCGGTCTTAAATAAAAAGTGAACTTGTCGCTTTCTCATAAAGGAAGCGGCAGTCCTCTTCCTGAAGCATTGTATAAACACAATCTGCGGCAAGTCTTGTTCCATTTTCATTTTTAAAAAGATTGTCAACTTTGCAAGTCACAAAAATCTTACGGACAACAGACGGCGACTCTTTTAAGGCAAAGTGGATTTCAACAGGATATTCTGCGTTTTCAGAAAGTTCAAATGCGGCGTTTTTCTCGAATCCAAACACAATCCGTTCGTGGTTCACAAAAAGAATGTCAAAAGGTTTTACTCGCCCCTGCACTGCCTCAATTTTTTCAATTTTTGGCGTTACCATATAGCGACAGATATTGATTAGCCTAAGTCCATTTCCTGTTTTTTGCTTTATTTTTGCCTCTTTTACATATTCTTCCAAAAGTTTTTTTGCCTGCTGCTGATACTCAAGTTCAATAGAACTCCAAATTGGACGTGTAAAAAGTTCAAATCCGTCTGCTGGAACACACAAAAATCTTGTGCCGCCTTCGTTGCTTACAGAAACAATAAGCTGTGCGGTAAAATCATATTTTTTATTCACAGGAATATCCGGAATGCGGTTTATTTCTGCAGGAATCACCAGTGCCAGCCCCGAACTTACACTTTTCAGCATTGTAACAAAGTAAAGTCCCACCCGGTTAAAATAAAACTCAACTTTTACAGTATTATCCACACATTTTGAAATTGATTCAGGAGCATCTTTTAAAAGAATAATTCCTTCCCTTAAAACAGAAATATTTTCTGCCTTAAACGCTACCGGTACAACAGCAGAATCGAAATTTTTTATCTCATCAGAATCGTTTTTGTTGTCGTAAAACGGTGTAATTGTTACAGGAACATTTCCATCGAGCAAATACCTAAGAACAAGTTCCCTTTCTATTCCAGTGAGCGGCTTTTTTTCCATTTACTTTCCCCATTTTTTAATAAGAATCTGGCTTATCTTAAAATTTTCCGTTTTATCAATAAAAATCTGAATATCCACAAAACCTTTTGAATTTTTTAAGCGGACAGGAACAGAAAGAGCCTCTTCATCCACAAAAGGCTCGCCATAATAATAAACATTGAAAAGTTTTTTTTCTGCATCTGAAGGAAAATCTTCCGCAAAATTGCTTTTCCAACCATTTTCAATGTCATATTTGAACAAAACCAGTGAAAAAAGAGAATTCTTTTTAACAAGATTTTCATCAAAATCCCATAACATAATATTTCCAACGAATTTTTCTATTACCGTTTTTGCTTCTGGACTTATTTGAGTTGAATCAAGACTTCCAAAACCGTCC
>CAVIQW010000092.1:0-5042 GCA_963644915.1 Paratractidigestivibacter sp. | reverse complement strand
CACAGCAAAAAATTAAATCTGAACGCCAATCGCCTCTCGGATGGCATCCGTAAGAGTTTTTTTACCAGTAACGTGACCATCCAGACCCGGAATTTCCACAATCAGCGGAAATTTTCCAGTCTTTTGCCATGCAATTTCTTCTTCTTCAATGGCGGCAGCGGCCTCTTCCGTAAGAATCAGGACATTCGGGAGTTCTTCAACAGGTGTTGAAACCGCTCCTCCCTTTCCTGTCATACGGTTGAATGCCTCAAGAACTTCCTGGCGGTTTTCAGCTACAGTACCGTCCACGCCAGTCAGCTTGAATGCAAGAACCATTTCCCTGTCACCGATAATATAAAACTTCAATTTCTGTCCCTAAAATTAAAGAACGATGATAAGAAGTCCTACAAGGAATCCCCAAAGACAAATACCTTCTGCAAGACCAACAAATGGAAGAGCCTTTCCAGAAAGTTCAGCATTTTCGCTCATCGCGCCCATTGCAGCAGAACCAATTTTTGCAACAGCCATACCGCCAGCAATACAAGAAAGACCAACAGCCAAAGCAGCAGAAATGTACTTTACCCATGAAGCAGAAGGAGCTTTCTGGTCTACAGTTGCCTCAACAGCTGTTTCAGTTTCAGCCTCGTAAGACTGTGCAGAAAGACCAAAAATTGTTGTGCAAAGAAGAACTGCAGCAATCACAAAAATTTTCTTGTTCATAATAAAACCTCTTTTACCATAAAGATTTTGAATTAAATTTTATTTTCATAATGGAACTGAAGCGGCTTGAATTCCGCACCTGTTTCATTAAAAAATTTACTAAAGAATTCGTAATACTGAAGTCGAATGACCTGAATAGCCACAATCATTCCTTCAAGAACTACGACAATCGCATTACCAGCAATAAGAACAAAAATTCCTCCGACCGGTCCGCATTTTGAACTCATAAGTTCGATAATAAATCCAAGAACCGCATGAGCCAACGCAAATGCACCGACACGGACAAAACTCAATGTACTTGAAAGATAACTTGAAACAACTTCTATAAGCTCTACAATCCCACCAATCACAAGAGAACCGAACCCATTTTCAACAATCGGACGTTCACCATTGAAAAGCCTTTCAAAAGGTTCGCCAAAAGCAGCAAAAAACAGAGAAACAAAGATAATCACCCAATCGTAAACAGCCGGAACATGATGGAACGCCGCAATTCTAACAGAAAACGCAACAACATACCAATAAAACAGAATTCCAGCCAATCCGCATTTTCCAAAGAAAACATTTCCAAATTTTCTGTTGATTGCATTGTTACACATATTTACAACCAATCCAACTGAATTAATCAGAAAACCGAGCGCAATTGTAACGCCAAAAATTCCAAAAATCACAAGAATCGAATTCGGATTAGAAGAAGGCATAACTTTTAGAATCGGCGCATGGGGAGTTCCAAAAAGTCCTGTAACAAAAAGTGCAAAAGGCTCAAGAAACTTTTCTGTTCCAAAAAATTCACCAGTAATGAGTCCCATAACACACGAAGAACAACCAACACCCATAAAAATTGGAGCAAATTTGTTCCACGCACCAACTTTTATCACTTTTTTTGCCATCAGAATTCCTGCAATGAAAATCACAAGACCCTGACCAAAATCCCCGAACATAATTCCAAAAAGGAATGTAAAGAAAATTGCAACAAACGGAGTAGGATCAATCGTTCCATACAATGGCGAACCGTAACTAAAAATCATCCGCTCAAACGCAGAGATAAATTTTCCATGAGTAAGCTTTACTGGAACTTTTTCCTCACCACGCAACACCGACGGAACTTCTGTAGGAAGATACTCACGAATTGCAATACGCCCCTCTGTAAGATCGTCAAGTTCCTTCATAAAACTGCGGGAATCAGCAGCAGGAATCCATCCTGTAAGGCGGTAGACCATAGAAGTTGACTCAAGTCCGTCCTGAATATCCTTTACCTGTTTTGAAATACAGAATGAACCTAGCAGTCGCCTGATTTCTTCTGAATGTGTATCCGCATAATTTTTTTTCTCTTCATTGATTTTTGCTACTTCTCGCTCCGCGGCAACTTTTTCCTGCCGCATCCCCAAAAGCGCTTCCTCTGGAATTCCGTTAAAACTATCAGGAATTTCCATATTTACAAAACCAAATTTCTTTAGCTCAGTATCAAGTGCAAAACGTCCCTTTTTTGAAGAAACCGCAAGAATTTTTGACTTATCATTTCCAAGAGGAATTATAACACCGTAAACTCCCACAGCCTCTCGCAGACTTGTAAAATTATCCGCAGGAATTTTTCCAATTTTCAGGGAAAGAAAGGAAAGATGCTCCAACTGGGAATATGGAACCTTGAGGTTTGCAAAAGATTCTGCCTCTTTCAAATTTTCTGTTATCTGTGAAAGTTTTTTATTTTTTTCTTCAGCATTTTTCTCAAAGTCATCGGTTGCGGCAATTATTTTGTTTGCCTCGTTTCTGTCGTCATCAGTAGCGGCAACAACTTTCAACTCAGAGCTTGAAATATCAGGAATATCAAAAAATGCCCTAGCTTTCTGCAGACAATCAAAGAAATGTCCGTCAATATTTACAATTTTCTTGTCATTATCTTTTTGAACAGGGCGTTTTCGTGTCTGAAACTGGAAATTTCCATTCTTTCCAAGATACAAGATTACATTCTGAACATCCTGCTTTAACGCCATAAGTTCCACAAGACGCATTTCAGTTGTTTTTGCCATTAGCGACCTCCATTCAGCATTGAAGCAGAAATTCCAGCCACATACATAGCCTCGGATTTATCTGCATTAAGCCGCAAAGCTTCTGTAGCGGCACGGATAGCATTAAGTTCCTGCAGTTTCATCCTAAAATACATAACTAAAGAGGCGTAAGTAAGAGGATATTGGTGAAGAAGTTTTTTTATACGTTCAACTTCACCAATTCTCAGTTTTTGCTCAATCCACATAGGGTCAACTGACCAAAGCTGACCTTCCTCATGTGGATTCAAATATGAAGCATAACGCCACTTTTTCCAGTCATCGTAATTATCTGGAGCCTTGTCAAGAATTTCAATTGCGGCTCTGCACAAAGGATCTTCCATAGATGGCTTTTCTGTGATATAGAAAAGATTTTTTACAATCTCGTCATTTGACATTTGATAATAAATCTTAAGCCGCAAAGCCCAAATCATATTTTTTATCTTGTAGTCTTCCGTAAAATATTCAACAAGAGCATTCCGTGATGAGTCTGAAACTTTTATAACATAATTCCACAAGGTACGGATTTCCTGCAAATCAAGTTTATAGTCCATATGCTGTCGTTCTTCCGGTGTTGGAATATGGTCATACCAAGGGAAATTTGATTTTTCCGTAATTTTTTTAAGATTTGGCCAAGCAGAATAATCAAGAAGCTCATATTTTCCAAGATTTACAGTGCGAGGACATTCCTGCTCACCAAGACTCAAAGCAGCCGACATTACCTTGATATTTGTAACCTCGTAGCGACGAAGAAGTTCAACCAAGAACGGATCTGGATTTGAATAAAGATGAAGAAGAGATGTGTAATCAGAAATAAAAGTATCCACAGCCTGATTTTCTATTTTGTTTGCAAGCATCTGCTCTGGAATCTGAGGACAGGGAGATTTGAACAAAATATCCCAAAGTTCAGACATAGATTTTGCATTGAAAAGACGAACCGCATTTTCACCGACATACGCTTTGGAAACGAGAGCACACACTTTTGCGTATATATAAGCGGAAGCTCCAGAATAATCCATAGCCACCACCTATTGTTCAACAAGCAGTTTTTTCAGAAAAACATTAAAATTATCTTTATCCTGCTCTGTGTTTTCTACAGAAGATTTATATTCTTCCAAACTCTTTTTATGATTTTCATCGATTGCTGAAACCTGCTCATTGTAATTTTTTTCAAGTCCAGCAACAATTCTATCAAATTTTTCTTTAAATTCCGCGTCCGCCTTTGCACGCACAGAAGACATACGTTTGTTAGCCTCATCCTGAGCTTCTTTTACAAGATCAGAAGCCTGTGCTTCCACGTTCAAAAGATGAGAAATCACATTTGATTCGTTCTCTGCCATTTCCAACCCCCTGAAATAAAGAAAAAATCAGCTTAAATGCTAATATTCATATTCATAATCCTGGATTATATTACAAACTTCCTGTGCATTTTTTGCACTCAGAATAGATTTGTAAAAACCCGGAATATTTAAAAGCCGCACACAATCCGCAAGAACACGCAAATGCACCTCCGCATTTCCATGTTCAAAGAGAAGCATAAAAACTATGTGAACCAATGAGTCAGAATAGTTTTTTGTTCCAGTGCCATCGAGTTCGTAATCGATTCCAGGAGCACTAAGACCAAGCGCAACCAAAGGTTTTTCCACACAAGAGCAACTAGCGTGTGGAACTGAAACACCTTTCATAATGCAGGTATTCATCTGCTCTTCCCTTGCGACAAGAGCGTTGAATATCTCACTGCGGTCAAGATTTTCATTGGTGCGAACAAGATTTTCTGTAAGTTCAGCAAAAAGACTGTCCTTATCAGTGCTTTCAAGTCCAACAATCACATTTTCAGGCCTAATCAAATTACTAAGCATACAACCTCGACCTATTATACAGTTTTTCTCCTGTAAAAAAAACTGTTTATTTATCCTGATACCATTTATCTTCTGTAGCAGGAGCAACTTCCTCAACAGCTCCGGAAGTTTCCGCAGCAGAATCAACTGTATTTTCAATTCTTGCTGAAGTGTCGCTCATATTAGTGTTCACCTTTGGCTTTTTATTCAATACAGCAAGCGCCAATGTGATAATAAAAAAGAGAGCAACAAAAACTCCAGTTGCTTTTGTTAAAACGCTGGCAGAGTGAGAACCAAATGCTGCTGTTCCGCGTCCACCAAGAAGTCCGCCCATTCCGCTCTGTCCGTCGTCCTGAACAAGCACAAGACAGATAATCAAAATGCAGACAATTACAAATGCAACAAGAAGCACAGTTTGAATAATGTTCATTTAAAAAACTCCAACAAAGGCTTAAAACCTATAATT
>CAVIQW010000091.1:0-5056 GCA_963644915.1 Paratractidigestivibacter sp. | reverse complement strand
GTGCAGCTGGACCTGCTGTACCCCGGATGTGTGAGTCCCTGGTACCAGATGGGCGGCAGATGGACAGGCGGCGGGCAGGGGCTCTGGTCGCTTCCGGAGATAGGGACGCAGGTTCTGGTGGCGTTTCCAGACGGGGACAAAAGCCACGGCATAGTGCTTGGATGCCTGTATGACGAGAAGCACCTTCCCCCAGAGACAAGCCCGGAAAAGAAAGCAGACAGCATACTGTACCAGACAAGAAACCACCGCATAGAGATAACAGACGATGCGGGCAAGGAAGGAATAAGCATAGAAAGCGCGGCTGGAAAAATGCGCTGTGTCCTGGACAAGAAGAATGGAATCCAGATAACGAACGAGCTTGGGGACATAAAAATAAACTGCAGAAAGCTCAAGATTGCATCTGGCAAGAATGTAGGACTGAATGGAAATAAGAAGGTGGCTGTCTCCTGTGACGGCACAACAGGAGCAAGCAGCAGCAAGGGCACAAAAATAACATGCGACAAGGATGTCGGCATAGAAGGGAAGAACATAAAGCTGACCGGAAGCAGCGGCGTGTGCGCGGAAGGAAAGCAGATGGCGGCGCAGGACGACAGGGTTATGGGCATGGACGTGCACATAATGGTTGTGCCGTCCGGACCGAGCACCACAACAGCCCCGCTGCCACATCCGTTCATAGGAAAACTTAATGACGGGCTTTCTGACGACGTGAGCATAGGGGTCAAGAAGGCTGCGCTAAAGGGAAGCAAGGCAAGGCACGACGACTCAACGCACATGCAACTGCCCGGAACTATTAAATTCCAGAACAACCCAAAGAAGGAAGGCGAGGTTACAGGCGGAACATCGCCCACAGTGAAGATAAATGGAAAGGAGGCCGCCGTAATCGGAAGCCTAGTGAGCACGTGCAATGACATAGGCGCACAGAACAACAGCACGGTGATAGCCGCCGGAGCGGGAATGCCTATGCCCGCAATCATAAACCCGGCCAACACAGAAGAGTACGAGCGTGAGCGCAGGGAGCAGGAAAACAGGGGGCCGAAGCTCAGCAGCGTAAAATGGAGCGTGGAATCCGTGGAAGAGGGGGAGGAGGCGGAACTCACAGCGAGCGTGCAGGACATAGCGGACGGAAACATTGTGAGCCTGCTTGTGTTCCCGGAAGGAAAAGGGCCGGAGGACTCTGTTCCTATAGCAAGTTTCCAGCACGTGGTAAAGGGCGGAAGCATGAGCGCAAAGTGGAGCCACCGGGCAAACAGGAGCGAGATGCCGCCGGAGAGCAACCCCAGGTTCACATTCACAGCGCACTGCGCGTGGTGCGGCTTTGAAAAGTCAAGCAACGCGCTGGAAGTAAAGCTTGCGCGTCCTGGGATAACGAAGGCGGAATGGCGGGATATGGACGGGAACCCGACGAGCAAGGGACTTGTAGGAAAAGCACTGAAGCTTTATGCCGAGACAAAAGACATTGAAGGCGGAGTTACTTTCTGGATTTATGACGACAGGGGAAGGCTTGTTGCAAGCATAGGTGCGGACATTAAGGACGGCAAGGCTGAGGCGGAGTGGACATATCACTACAACGGCGAGAAACTGTATGCAAAACCCAAGTTTACCTTTGAGGTTACAGGAAACAGGTGCAGGAGGTTTAAGGCGAGTGAATGTGAGATTAGCCAGAAAATAAGAATAAAAGTATTAGACGAGTACAGCTATATTCTGAAAAATATAACTGCTAGATTGACAAATGAATATGATAATATTGAGAAGACTAGTTCCGATGGCTTTTTTGAATTTGATGTTATACCTAGCTATTGGAGGTTTGTAATAAGTGAAATAGAAGATACATCTGAGTATGGGCGATATAAAAAAGAAATCGAAAGGAAAAAAATTATTTCAGTTGATTATGACACGGCAGTTCAAAAGGGTATATATTGTTATATTTCTGATATATATTTATTAGTTGAATTTAATAAAAAGGTATCAAGCTAGTTATGGATGATAAAGAAACGCTCTTTCCCTTGAATTCTTTTGGATGCTGGCATAATGGTGCTCATATTCTTAATGAGAAATTTGTTACTCAAAAATACCTAGCGTTTGTCTGTGCTATAAGGAATTCCGAGCTTCTGCTGGATAACAATAAAGACCTGTATGAAATGATTACTGAAGCGGAATATAATTTGTTGTCAGATGAAGAAAAAGCGGTGTATTCAAGTAGGAGTGACAATGCCTATTATGAGCTTAATAAAAGTTTAACGGATTCACTAGTTAAAAAAATCTTAAAAAAAATAAAATTGTATACTTCCCATGAATTTGTTCTGTTTCAACATAATTTTTATAATGACAATAATAAAGAAAAGTTTAAGTTTTTTAGCCTATATATGCATTTGGATCAAATATTGAATGAAAAACGGTCAAAAGACATAAAATATTATAATCCTAATGACCAAAAAATTCTATTTCCTAATACTGCTTTTGCGACACTTGATATTTCAGAGAAGGAAGATGCTATTTATCAAGCAGAATATTTCATGGATAAAAAAAACAGCCACGAGTTTTTCCAAAACAACCAGTTATTCCTCCCTGGAAACGAGTGCTATAAAATTGATGGCGATGTTCAATTATTTTCGCTGAATTCTCAAAGCGAAATTATTAAAAAGAGTTATTTAAAAAATACAGTCTTTGAAATAACAGAATTCCCAGATGAAGAAAAATATCCGAATATAGCAAAAATCAAACCATATTTATTGCCTTGCAATGTTTACAAAGATAATGGTACTTTAAAGTTACAGAAAAAAACAGATTTAAAACTTTATATAATTAATTTGCTTGAATTTAACGCTAATGAAAAAATTAATTATTTATTAGATAATGAATTTATAAGCGAATCACAGTTTGAATTTATAAAGAAATCCCATCGTTTAAAAATTGAGTCAATAAATAACAATGCATACCAAAAAGAGATAAAGCTTCGTGATTTAATCTGTGGCTATGATTTTCCAGGACTCTCAGAATTTAATACATGCTTTGCCAATAATCATGCATTAAAATTTGATGACAGCGAATTCTATGTTGATTTAAATGAATCTCCATTCAAGGAAGTTTATTTTGGTAAGAAGCGTATGCTTTTGTTAATGGAAGATAGAGCTTTAGAAGCTATGAGGCATAATCCTTGTTTATATAAGCCAATTCCTAAAAATAAAACCACTATTGATAAATTGATAAAAATTTCATGCAATAATGTTTATTTTAAAAACGATAATATAAAATATGATTTAATGGGGAATGTATATTCTGGTTATTCTGATAATCTATATTACCGTCTTGATGAGGCTAAGAAAGGTGTGTTTGTTTCTCCGGATGCCTATTTTACATTTGTTTCATACGATGATTTGAAAATCGTAGATGAAGAAACAGATGTTCAGAAAAAAAGAGAAAAGCTTAGAGAAATATTTGATGAAAAAACGAATGTAAAAAATGAAGATTTCACATATGGAGCTTTCGAGCATCCATCAGAATGGAATAAAGATGTTTCTGCTTGTAAAAGGCTAGGACTTAAGCAAAAATATATAAAAAAGAAGCTTGCGATTTGGGACAATAATTATTATAACAAGTCCTTGCCTGATGAAATAAAGGATTGCCGCAAATTTACATTTTTCTATAAATCTCAATTTGAAACTTTTTTAACAGATTTACATCAATCATATGCAAGTAGATTAATTAAGGTTCAAGATATGGTTATGCATAAATACTCATATAAACAGGGTAATCTTGGTTTGTATGAGTATATTTACGGTTTTAAGAGTAAGGACTCACAGACGTTCTGCAATCATGCTGTTTTTGAAACAATAAAGCAGGTCGATAAGAATTATCTCTCCTTTCTATTAAATATAGATGAACCTCCATGGAAACTGGATAAGTATAAAGACAAGGCTTTTTTGTCTCTGTTGAAGGAAAGTCAATCATTAAACAACGGAAAGTATATTTATAAAGAAAACAACTTATGGTGTGATATACTTGAGTTCCAATCACAGAAAACTGAAGAAACAGGAATATGCAAAATCACTGCCGAGCAGGCATTCTATATGGCTCAACTAGGCTATGTTGTGATTGCTGCGTGGAAGAATACTTCAAAAAACGGTTCTCCTCATTTTGTAACATTAATACCTTGTGATGGTATATATTTGGGAATAGAAATGATAAAGATCGCTAATGTTGGAATAGAAAATGAAATAAAAACAATAGGTGAGGCTTTCGGTTCAACTAAGATAGATTCGATTTTCTTTTATTGCAATATAAGACAGGTGTTTGTCTGAGGTACAAAACTAATGGAAAAGCTAATAGAGATTTTTAAAGATTATATTCCAGATGCTCGTAAAGATTATATTTCTGATTTAAAAGTTCTAAAAAATATTTATTTAGATATGGAATGCTATATTATTGTAATTACTGAAAAAGAATCTATATCTTTTTATTTAGGATTTATACAAAATAAAAAAGTTAAATTTTATAAACTTTTTGGAGCATCTTATTTGAACTTTAGGGAAAATAAAATGTTTCCATATTCTAATAGTATTCTACGTTTTCAAATTAACCGATTTCGTTATAATCAATCATCTGCTTTTTTTTATGATTTTAATCATGATGGAAATGATGAAATGTTAAGTTTTTTCCCTTCAGGTAGAGCAAATATATATACGATTTGTTCATTTGATTTCTTGAAAAATAAAATTGAAATTCTTTTTGAAATTGATATTATGCTTCCATTAGATATTTTAGGCTTTGAATTCATTTTATATAAAGGGAAACAGGGAATAAAAGTGAATGTAACCTATTGTGAGGAGTTTGAAGGAACTCATAGGACGTGGGCATTCTACTATTACGACCGCATCCAGCAAAAATACATACAGGACGAGAGCGCATCAAGCGAGGAGCTTGAGCAAATCCACGGAAGCCCGGACTTCTTCGCTGAGGCAGGAATAGACTACACGAAACTTGAGAGGCCGCTTCTGCCTGCTGACCTGGAAGGCTTTTCTAAGGCGGCGCTAAGAATCTGGCGGAACGCGGTGTACGC
>CAVIQW010000090.1:0-5092 GCA_963644915.1 Paratractidigestivibacter sp. | reverse complement strand
TTCCTTGTTACGACTTGCGTGGAATTGCCGTAAACGTCTTTTTTATTTTAAGTGGTTTTTGGGTAACTCTTTCGTTTTTTAAAAGTAATTCTGTTAAAAAATACGCAACAAAAAGGGCTAAAAAAATCTTGCCTCAGTATTGGCTTGTTGTGGTTGTCTGTGCGGTTGTTCTTTCTGCATTTTCGGTTTTGCCTTTGCGAGAATATTTTTGCAATGCCAGTTTTTATAAATATTTTGTGGCAAATATTTTAACACTGAATTTTATTCATCCAAATCTTCCTGGCGTTTTTGAAGGCTTGGCTTTAAATGGAAGCGTCAACGGTTCTTTGTGGACTATAAAAGTTGAAATTGGATTTTATATTCTTCTTCCGTTCATTGTTTTTATGGTAAAGAAGCTACACGAGAAAATTAACGGGGGGGGGTACGAATGTATTGTGTTTGTTGTGCTGTATTTGCTTTCCATTTTGTACGAGGTTTTTATGCCATTTGTAACTGAAAAGACCTCGCTTCCATCTGCATTAAATAATCAGCTTCCTGCATTTATCTCGTATTTTGTAAGCGGAATGATTTTTGCTTTTTATGGCGAAAAACTTTTTCCAAAGTTGAATTTTGCGTTTTTGCCGTGCCTTGCAATTCTTGTTTTGCTGAATGTTTTTAAGATTCCTTTTGTTTCTTCTATATTTATTCCAGTTTGCCTTGCAATTTGCGTAATGTTTTTAGGATTAAACTTAAAGATTTTTAAGAATGTGGGGCGAAAAACTGATTATTCGTACAGTTTGTACTTGGTTCATTATCCGCTTGCAATGTGTTTTATTTCGTTTGGGCTTTTTGAAAAAATGTCTGGCTTTGCGATTTTTGCAGTTTTGGGAACTTCTTTTTTGTGTGCATTTTTGCTCGAAAGTTTTCAGCAGAAGTTTTTTGGAACTAAGCGTAGTGCGGAGGCTGTAAAATGACCACAAAACTTAGTGCAAGCATTGTTCTATATAACACTCCGCGTTCGCAGATAGAAGCCGTTTTAAAATCTGTTTTTGACTCTAGGTGTGTTGAAACGCTTTACATAATCGATAACTCTCCGAATGACAAGTGGCGAATTTTAGAAAAACGTTCTGAAGAAAATGGTGTTACAAAGCTCCGCTATATTCACAACGAAAACTTAGGCTACGGTGCAAGCCACAATCTTGCAATGAGCGAAGCTTTAGAAAACGGCAGTGCTTACCACGTTGTCTTAAATCCGGATATTCGTTTTGGTTCAGAAGTTCTGCCGGCTCTTGTTGATTTTATGGATAAAAATCCAGATGCCTCTTATGTGCTTCCAAAAGTTGTGTATCCGAACGGCGAAATTCAGTATCTGTGCAAACTTCTTCCGACTCCTGGCGACCTGATTTTCCGCCGCTTTTTGCCAAAAACAAAATGGAGTGAAAAGAAAAACGAGCGCTATTGCCTTAAAAATTTTGGCTATGACAAAGTAATAAATCCGCCGTGTCTTTCGGGCTGCTTTATGTTTATGCGTCTTAGTGTTCTTGCGGAAAACAATATTTTCTTTGACGACAGATTTTTTATGTACTTTGAAGATTTCGATTTAATCCGCCGTCTGCACCGAGTTTCAAAAACGCTGTATTTTCCAGAAGTCGAGATTATTCACGACCACCAGAAAGAAAGTTACAAAAATAGAAAAATGCTTCTGGCGCACATAAAAAGCGCGTTTAAGTATTTTGGAAAATACGGCTGGTGGTTCGACAGGGAACGGAGGGAGATGAATAGACGGATTTTGAGGGAGATTGAAAATGAGGAATTTTTATCTTAAATGAGCAATTCAAGTCGTATTGCCAAAAACACACTCGCTCTTTATTTTCGGCAGATTCTCATAATGCTCGTGTCGCTGTACACGGTGCGCGTTGTTTTAAATGTGCTTGGAGCAGAGGATTACGGAATCTACAATGTTGTTGCCGGGGTGGTTGTTTTGTTCAGTTTTGTGAACAACGCGATGGCGACAAGCGTGCAACGCTTTTTGAATTTCTATCTTGGAAAGAATGACACAGAAAAAACTCAGAATGTTTATTCCGCAAGTCTTGTGATTCACGGGATTATCTGTCTGATTTTTATTATTTTGTCTGAAACTGCTGGGCTTTGGTTTGTGAATGCAAAGCTGAATATTCCAGTTGAACGGAACAGTGCCGCTTTCTGGTGCTATCAGGCTGCGGTTATCACAACTTTGGCAAATATAATGCGCGTTCCGTACAACGCTGTGATTATTGCCTACGAAAAGATGAGTTTTTTTGCAGGCTTAAGTATTATTGAGGCTGTGTTAAAACTTGTTGTTGTATTTCTTTTAAAAATTACACCATTGGACAAGCTCATTTTTTACTCATTTCTGCTTGCTAGTGTTTCATTTGTCATTCTTGCCATATATAAGTTTTATTGCAATAAGAATTTTGAAATTGCGCATTATAAAAAAGTCCAGGATAAAGGTTTGGGGAAAGAACTTGTCTCGTTCAGCGGATGGAGTTTGTTTGGAGCCGTTGCGAATGTGGCGAACACTCAGGGAACGAATATTGTTCTGAATATTTTTACGAATGTGACTGTGAATGCGGCAATGGGAATCGCGAACCAGGTGAATGCCGCCGTTTACAGTTTTGTTAGCAATTTTCAGACAGCGTTCAATCCTCAACTGGTAAAAAGCTATGCGGCTGGAGAAAAAGAGGAATTTCAGAAGCTTGTAAACCGCTCGGCAAAATTTTCATTTTATCTTCTTTGGCTGATTGTTCTTCCGGTTTACGCAAATTGCAGTTTTCTGCTTTCGCTATGGTTAAAAAATGTTCCTCAATATTCAGTCGGATTTGTCCGTCTTGTTTTGATTTTTTCGCTTATAGAATCGCTTAACGGTCCTCTTTGGATTTCTATTCAGGCAACAGGAAAAATCCGTGCTTATCAAATTATAATTGGCATGATAAATATTTTGAATCTGCCATTTTCGATTGTCGCGTTCTGTCTTGGAGCAAATCCATGCTGGATTCTTTACATAAGAATTGCCTTGAACTGTTTTGCGTTCGCAATACGTGTTCTGCTTTCAAAAAAATATTTTGCTCTGTCAGTCCGTCTGTTTTTACGTGATTCTGTTTTGACTCCGATTTTTATAGCGGCGGTTTCTGCTTTTGTGACTTTTGCTTGCGTAAAAATGATTTCAAAAAGCCTCCTTCAGTTTTTTGCAATCTGCGTTGTTTCTGTCGTAGTTTCCGGAATTTTGATTTTCTTTTTTGGAATGAAAAACGCTGAAAGAAAGGTAATAATTGAAAAAATCAGGAGAGGCAGAAAATGAAAAAGCGGATTTTATTTTTAGCCTTTTTTGTCTTTTCTTTTAGACTCTTTGCGGTCCAGAAAATTCATTTCTCTGTTGATGATGTAATAAACTGCTTTGAGAATCTTACAATAAACGAGAACAGATATGGCTCTGCTTTTGACGAGCCGTTTTTAGCTTATATAAAATCGTTACACAAAAAATACAACGCGAGAGTGTCGCTCTACTGCTTTTATGAGAAAGAAGGCTTCTCGCTTGCGGACTGCACAGAAAAATTTGCGGATGAGTTCAAGGAATCTTCCGGATGGCTTAAATTCGGCTTCCATGCGGAAAAATCTGCAAAAGACAATACTTTTGACGGGGGGGGGTACGAGATGTTTGTGAGCCAGATTGAGCGCATAACAGGAACTTTAAATTGTTTAACACAGACAGTGCGGCTTGACTATTTTTCAGGCGGCAAGAGATTCGTGGAAAGCATTTCAGATGGAAACACAAGATGCGGAATCCGGCAGCTTCTATGCGCGGACAGTAACAGCCGAGATTCTTATTATCTGGATTCAGTGCAAAAAAGCGAGCTTAACAAAAATGAGCTGCTTTTTGCGGACAATTTGACTTTTGTAAAGACAGACTTCCGCTTTGACGACACAAAGAATTTCATGGAGCTGTTTTCAGAGAACAAGGATGAGAGCGAGGTTGTCGTTTTTACTCATGAATGGCTTTTGGAGCCTGCAAAACAAAAAAATGTTTTCAGGTATTTTCTTCAGTTTTTGAATTCAAGAAAAATAAAATGCAACATAGACAAATTCATTAAATATTACTCAAACAAAAAATGGGAATATGTTTTTGAGTTTTGAAATAAAAGGAGAAAAATTGAATTATGGAAAAGATTAAAAGATTTATAACGTGCGGAGTTCCAACTTTTGCCTGCAATTTTCGGTGTTCATATTGCTATTTAGGCTGCCACTCAAATCCGTATAACGGAAGAATAGCTGATTTTCCAATTCCTGTTGAAGATATGGTAAAGGCATTTTCTGTTAAACGGCTTGGCGGAATTTGCTATTTCAACATGTGTGCAGCTGGGGAAACTACTCTGCAAAAAAATTTGTTTCCATTGGTAAAAGGTCTGATTGATGAAGGTCATTTTTGCGACATAATTACAAACGGTTCAATTACAAAAAAAATCGATGAGCTTATTGCGCTTCTTGATGAAAAAGAACGAAACCATTTATTTTTGAAATTCTCGTTCCATTATTTACAGTTAAAAGAGAAAAATCTTCTTGAAACTTTTGTTGAGAATGTAAACAAGGCAAAAGATGCCGGAATTTCGTACACGATAGAAATAACTCCTCACGACGAACTTATTCCATACATCGATGAAATAAAAGAGTTTTCAATAAAAAATTTTGGAGCGCTGCCTCATATAACTGTAGCACGAAATGAGGCGACAAAAAAAATTGAACTTTTAACGAAACTTTCAAAAGAAGAATATAAAAAAACTTGGTCTGTTTTCAACTCTTCGCTTTTTGATTTTAAATTTAATATTTTTGGACGGAAAATCAATGAATTTTGCTATGCAGGGCAAAATTCGCTTTATGTTTATTTGGAGTCAGGCGAATACAAAAGCTGCTATTGCGGAGACCATTTAGGAAATCTTTTTACAGATATTGAAAAGCCTATTGATTTTTCCCCGATTGGAAAATGCTCGCTTCCGCACTGCTTCAATGGACACGCATTTCTCGCGCTTGCAGGAAACGTTCCGGAGTTAAATCTGCAGATTCCAACTTATAAAGATGAACG
>CAVIQW010000089.1:0-5275 GCA_963644915.1 Paratractidigestivibacter sp. | reverse complement strand
CCTTTTTGGTGGGCTTGGAACTTTTACCCGGGAATATGTTCGGGAATTAAGAAAATATTGTGACGTAAAATGTGTTTATTTTCATCTTTCGGATGAAAGAATTCCGCTTCCTGATGAAACCGTTGATTATGTTTTTGCACCAGAGCAAATTTTTGACGCATTCACTCCTGAAGCCAGAATTTTGGAGTCCGCGGCGAGCCTTAAAAAGCAGCTGGAGTCACTTCTTCAATCTTTTAAGCCTGATGTTATTCACTGCAATGACCGTCAGACTTATATGCCTTTCAGGTTTGAAAAAAATGTCTTTTATTCTTCTCATTTGATTTTTACAGATTTGATTGCTTCTAGTTACCTTGATGATTTGTATTTTCAGGAAGTAAAAGTTGAGCGTTGTGCAATTGAAAACAGTGCGGTTGTCGCGGCATATTCTGAATTTTCGGCAAAGTGCGTTGAAAAACACGCAGGAAATTTAAAGTCGGCGGTTGTGCTTCCGCTTGGTCTTAGAACTGAAAAATTTCACAGGAATTTCCGCAATGATGGAAAAATCCGTGTGTGCTACTTTGGTCGTTTTGAAAATGTTCAGAAAGGGGTGAACGATTTTATTTATGCGGTGAACCAACTTGGACCTCGGTTCAAAAGACGGAATTCTGTGGAATATTGTCTTTACGGACGTGGACAGATTGATGTGGGAATGGATCTTTCTTTGTTCAATAAACCTGAATTTCTTGAAGGAAATGAGCTTTTTGAAGCGTATGCGAATGCGGACATTGTTGTTATGCCGAGCCATTATGAGCCTTTTGGACTTACAGGACTTGAGGCGATGGCTTCTGGTGCGCTTTTACTGGTTACAACTGGTCTTGGAATGGATGAATATGCAGAGCCTGGACGTAACTGTATCGGTTTGCCAGGAAATGCCTACGAGATGGTTTCTGTGCTTAGGAACGCAATTCTGGATTTGCCAAAACTCGACTTGCTTCGTGAAAATGCTATGCGGACGGCAAGAAACTGGACTTGGAAACGCTGTGTAAAATCTCACCTTTATTTTTACAGGCTTATTGCGCAGGGAAGGATTCCTTTTATAAATATTGCCTACGAGAAAAACCATCGAAAAATTGTTTCTGCGTACAAAAAATCAAACGATGTGGAAAAAATCCATGCGGCAGAAGAGGAGCGGATTGCATTTTCTTGTGTATACAGCAGTTTGTCTGATTTTGAAAAGAGCAAAAAAACGCTTGTTCTTACTGGAAATTTTGTACCAGATGATGAAATCTTTCCGGAAAATTTTAAGTTTGTTTCAGTTTTGGAAGAATCTGATGATGGAGTTGTTGTGCGTCCAGAATGTCTTCCATTTGGCGACGGAAGTTTTGAGTCTGTAATTGTCTGTGGAGCGTGGGAATCGGTTTTGAATCCGTGCAGTTTTCTGATGGAACTCGAACGCGTGGCAAGTGAATCTGTGCAGATTCTGTATAAGAACGGAAAGCCGCGGGAATGGCAGACTTTTCAGATGGAAAGCGAAAAGGACTGGATGGAAATAAATCAGTCGGGCTGGGAATTTAAGATGAATTCGGGCAGAGGCGTTGAAAACTTAAAACAAACTGTTTCTTATGATTCAGTTGTTTATAGAAATCATTCTGACATTAAGGAGGTTTTGAATGAAATCATTGCTTAAAGAACACAAGGTTCTGACAAAAAACGATCTTTTGAAGATTAACGGTGGATACGGCGGTTCTAGCGGAGGAGGCTCGGGCAGAGGTTACAGTGGTTGTTCAAGTGGAGGTTCAAGTTCTTCTGGCTATTCTGGGAAGGGGCTTAGTTATTGCACAGGCACTTCTTCAAATCGTGTAAGTTACAGTTCGTCTAGCAGTGGCGGTTCAACATCAACTCGGCTTGATTATGGAAAAATTTCTGCTTTAAAGGTGACAGATGATATGAAGAAACTAACGTGTCCAGGTTTTTCTTATCCTATGAATCCTGTTTCGGAATTTAAGTTTTAGGTTTTGATTTATGAAAAAGTATGTTCTGGTAAAACAGCATGATGAAACTGATTGTGGGGCGGCTTGTCTTGCGAGCATTGCTAAATACTATGGTAAGCGAATTTCGATAAGCAGAATTCGGTATTTTTCGGGAACGGATTGTTTTGGTACGAGTGGATTCGGGCTTGTGAAAGGTGCTGAGGCTTTGGGAATGTCGTGTCGCGGAATTATTAGCAATGATAAGAAGATGGATACTGTTCCGTTTCCAGTTATATGTCATGTGAAAAAAGACGTTATAGATCACTATGTGGTTGTTTACGGCAGAAAGGGAAAGAAAGTTATTGTGGCAGACCCTGATGTTGGAATAAATTGCATAGATTGGAACTTGTTCTGCGAAAAGTGGAGCGGTGTCTATTTTATTGTTGAGCCAGAACAGAAATTTCAACGCACTAAGGAAACTAAAGGTTTATTGGCAAGATTTGCATATCTTCTTAAGCCTCATAAAAAAAGTGTTGTGGAATGTTATATTGCTGGTTTGCTTTTAAGTATTCTTGGTGCGGCTTCTGCGTTTTATTTTAGGTTTCTTATTGATGATGTCCTGTATTCTGGTTTGGAAAATACACTTGCGTTGTGTTCGTTTGCATACCTTTTTGTGATTTTGTTTCAGGTGTTTACTGAATTTTCACGAAATCAGCTTATGAATTTTCTTAGCAACAAGATTGATTTGGTCTTGGTGAATGATTATTTCAGTCATATTCTTCGTCTTCCAATGAATTTTTTTACAAGCCGAAAAACTGGTGAAATTATCTCGAGGATTGGCGATACAGTTACTGTTCGACAGACAATTTCTAATATGACTTTGTCAGTTGTGATTGATTCATGTATGCTGCTTTTTGGCGGAATTTTCTTGTTTGCTTTTGGTGCGGAACTTTTGTGGGTTTCGATGATTCCTGTTGTGGTGTCTGCGGTTATTGTCTGGCTTTTTGTAAAACCTTTTAGAAAAAAACTGAAACTTCAGGCTGTTCTTGAGGCGGAAAAACAGGCGGTTCTTGTGGAAAGTATTAATGGAATTGGAACTATAAAAGCTCTGGCGGCGGAAAAAGAGGCTTCTCGTAAACTGGAGGAAAAACTTTCAACTTTTATCAGGAAAAGTATTTCTTTGGGAACAATTGCGAATTGTGAGAATGCGCTTCAAAATCTTGTTTCAAGTGTCGGTACGCTGGCAGTTTATTGGATTGGGAGTCTTCTGATTTTTAAAGGTTCAATGTCTTTGGGGCAACTTATATCTTTTGTGACTTTGTCTGGGTATTTTCTTGGTCCTTTGGCACGGCTTTTGACTTTGCAGGAAAACATTCAGCAGGCGATTATTTCTTCTGATAGGTTGAGTGAAGTTCTTGATATGCCTGAGGAGAGTGAGAATGAATCTGAATTGACAAAAGTAGAAACGATAAATGGTGATATTTGTGTTGATAAGATTTCTTTTTCGTATGGAACACGTGGAACTGCACTGAAGGATGTGAGTTTGAATATCAAGGCTGGTGAACACGTTGCTTTTGTTGGAGCGAGTGGCTCTGGAAAATCCACAATGACAAAGCTTCTTATGAAATTTTATCAGATTGATTCAGGAAATATTTCTGTGGACGGTTTTGATTTGGCGGATATTGATACAGTTTCTTATAGGAATTGCATTGGATATGTGCCGCAGGAGGCGTTGTTGTTCAGTGGTTCTGTTGCGGAGAATATTCAATGGGGAAACGGTGGTTATTCGATGGCAGAAATTGTTCAGGCCGCAAACGAAGCGCAGGCACACGAGTTTATTTCAAGGTTGGATTATAGGTACAAAACAACGGTCGGTGAAAGAGGGGCTTCGCTTTCTGGTGGCGAACGTCAGAGGATTGCGCTTGCTAGGATTTTACTGCGGAAACCGAAACTGATGATTTTGGATGAGGCAACAGCTAGTTTGGACAGTATTTCAGAACGAGGAATAATGGAAACAATTGATAAGTGTTGTGCCGACTGCACGATGATTATTGTTGCTCACAGGCTTTCAACGATTAAAAATTGTGAAAAAATTTATGTCTTTGATAATGGTTCGATTGTTGAATCAGGAAATCATGAAGAACTGCTTATGCGGAAAGGTAAATATCATCAGATGTGGACAGCCCAGAATGGAATTTAGGTAAGAGGTTTAAGTTTATGAAAAGATTTGTGGTTTACCCGGATTATATGCTGGAGGATATGAGTCAGGTTCTTTGTAGAGAAGAGCCGAGGTATCTTCATTCTATTATATGGATTCTTTGTGGAATTATTGCTGGAATCGCATTTTTTGTCTGTTTTGGAAAAATTGATGATGTGGTAAAAGCGGATGGAATTGTAAGACCAGTTATGAATATTTCTACTGTCAGCAATATTACTTCTGGAGAAATTGAGTTTCTTTTTTATAAACCAGGTGATTTTGTAAAGTCGGGAGATAAATTGCTTTCTATAAAAAACGATAGTCTTTTGGCTCAGAAGAAATCTGTTGAACTTCAGCTTAAAGAAAATTGTGGACGGTTGAGGGGATTGGGCATTCTTGTTGATGGTTATGAAAATAATTCTGAAAAGATAGAAACCGATAATAGCACAATTTGTGCAAGGTTTGATTCTTTTGTTGCGGAAAGAAAACTTTTGAATGCGAGGATTTGCAGAACTAAAGAATTGTTTGCTGAAGAATCTGAACTTCCTGAAAGTTCTACGACTGCCAGTGAAATTGAAAAAAAGCGGTACGAATATTCGGTCGCGGTTATGGAATATGAGCAGTTTTGTGCGGATTTTTATAGTTCGTTAAAACAGGAAATCGATGCGTTGAAAATTGAGAAAGAGGAATTGCAAAAACAGGTTGTGCAGGTAAAAGAATCTCTTAAAAATCTTGTGTTGGTTTCTCCTGTAGACGGTTTTGTTCAGGAAAAATCTTCGTTGAACGTGGGAGATTATCTTTTTGCTGACCAGCAAGTTTTAAATATTGTTCCTTCGGCTGATAAAAATTGCAGAATTGAACTTCATGTTCCGGCGGAAAATATGGGAAAACTGGAAAAAGGTCAGCAAGTAAAATTAAGATTTCCGGCTTTTCCGTATTCGGAGTTTAAAGGAATCAACGGTGAGTTAAGTGTGATTCAACCAGATTCTGAAGTTTCTGATTCGGGATTTTTGTATTTTACTGTCTATGCTTCGGCAGATTCAATGGAATTGAAAGATAGAAAAGGTTTGTCTTACCAGATAAAGCCGGGTTTTGAAGTGAACGCCCGGATTGTTTTGGAGAATCAGAC
>CAVIQW010000088.1:0-5589 GCA_963644915.1 Paratractidigestivibacter sp. | reverse complement strand
AAAAATATTATTTCTGCCAGAAAAACTTTTAGCATTCCAAAGGATTTTGACATTCACAGGCATATCGACCTGAACTTTGGAATCTGGAACAATCCCGAGCCGCCGGAAGAATATGAGTTTTTGTTTTCCGCAGGCATTGCAAATTACGTTCTTGAACGCGAATGGCACAAAAATCAGATAATCGCACAGCATGAAGACGGCACAGTTCTTCTGAAATTCAGCTCAAACCAAAAACAGATGGTATTCTCCTGGGTAATGAGCTTCGGCGATTCGGTTACAGTGATAAAACCTGAAAGACTAAGGGAAGAAATCCGCACGGAATGTAGGAAGATGGTGGAGAAGTATGGGGGTGAAAATCTATAAAATCCGCTTATTTAATGCTATTATTAAAAAAATATCTAAGGAGTTTCCAAATGAACCTAACCCAACTTCTAAAATCAATTTTTGACTACGACCCGGACGGACCGAACATTCATCATTTGATGGCGGTGCATAGCTACAGCCGGCTTATCGCGCAGATGGAAAATGTGGACAAGCATACACTTTTTATAACGGAAGTTGCGGCATATCTTCACGACATCGGCGTAAAAGTGAGCAAGGAAAAATACGGAAACAGCCAGCCACAGCATCAGGAGGCGGAAGGTCCTGCAATCGCGCGAAAACTTCTTGAGCCACTCTCGCTTTCTGCCACCGATGTGGAGAGAATCTGCTTTATAATCGGTCACCATCACACATACAAGGCTATCGACGGTCTGGATTTTCAGATTCTTGTTGAGGCGGATTTTATCGTGAATGTAATGGAAGGCTACTGCAAGCGTGAGTCTGTTCCAGCGATGAAAGAAAATATTTTTAAGACCGCAAGCGGAAAATACCTTTTAGAGCAGATGTTTGAAAAGTCGGCAAGGTAAGAACCTGACCAAGCTTGTGCGACACACAATCGAATTTATAAAGACAAAACCGTTCGGAAAATCAATCTTGAATTCTGATTCTGACACAAAATCCGCGGTCAGTCAGATTGTCGAATTTACGCAGAACTACAGTTTCCCATAACCTCAAAAACTCGGTATAATTTTTGATATGGAAAACAAAACTGAAAAATTCTCTGCTGCAAGCAAAAGCGAAACCAATGCCCAAAGTGCAACGCTTTTAGAAATTGCAGAGCAGACAAAAAAGATTATAGAAGATATTTTGAATTCTCATCCGCAGAAAAAAGGCTCAATTTTTGTGATTGGCTGTTCAACGAGTGAAGTTGCAGGCGGCTCAATCGGAAAGGATTCTGTTCCCGAAATCGGAAAAACAATTTTTGAAACTGCGAACAAGATTTTGTCTGAAAAAGGCATTTTTCTTGCCTGTCAGTGCTGCGAGCATTTAAACCGAGCCCTTGTTGTTGAAAAAGAATGTGCTGAAAAATATAGCCTTGAAGAAGTCTGCGTTGTTCCTTGGGTACACGGAGGCGGCTCTTTTGCGACTGCGGCTTACTACGGCTTTAAAAATGCGGTTGTCGTGGAGCATATAAAGGCAACAGCCGCACTTGATATTGGAAGCACTTTAATTGGAATGCACTTAAAAGAAGTTGCAGTTCCTGTACGCCCTGTCCTTAAATTTATTGGAAACGCCTATGTTACAGCGACTTATTCTCGTCCAAAACTAATTGGCGGAGAACGGGCTCATTACAAGGCGGAAAATCAATAATTTTGAAACAGGCGGACTTTGCAAGCGGAAGTATGACAAAGTCGCTCCTATACAAATAAAATCAATATTTTTCAGTTTCACCACGGCGGAAAATTTTTCTAAAAATAAGGCGTGCTAAAGGACCTACAAGAATTATCTGAAGCGGAAGTGCCATAATAAAGTTCCGGCAGTAAGTGACAATGTAATCCGGAATAAAATTCTTTGTAAAGCCGAAGCCGTGCCATGTTCCCAAAATACTTGCAAGCATCACCTGAAAAATCACCGTAAAAGTCTGAATTGCGAAAATGATGATTATCGGGCGGTTTTGTGGCGTTACAACCCTGAAAGCGCAAAATTTTGCAATCGGGGAAGAAATCAAAAGTGCGCAGAGAAAAATAATCACAAATTCAAACCACATTGATTTTAGTGCGACAAGAAATGTTCCGTTTGTAAAACTTCCGGAAGCAAGAACCGTGTTGTAGAGCGTCATAAAATAGACCATAAGCAGTGCTGTTATCAGCGTAAAAATAAAGACTTCAAATTTTGTTTTAGGCATAGTTCCTCCAAAAAACTGAATTGCTAAAAAAAAGGACAATAAACAATTCCTTTCCGACAGACATCTGGAAAAGAGTCATTTATTGTCCTCTCTAAAATTAAATTACGTTTTTATACATTTTTTTTCAAGAAAAATCAAGAAATATTTTTTGAAGGTTATAATAAGTTTCGATGATTTTTGCAAAGACTATCAAAAACTTGACATAGTAAATCAATGCTTATATACTTAAACGAATAAACCAAAGTGTCGAGGCGAAAAATGAATTATTTTGACAGTGAATATTTTAAGGAGAAAATTAAGATAATCCGTGAAAAATTTGATATTTGCACGCCTTATATGACTACTTTAGGTGACACAGTTCGGCAGAAGATTCTTCTGATTCTTGCGGAATCAGGAACGAGCGGAATGGACGTTCAGGATATAACTTCAAAAACCCATCTTTCGCGACCGGCAATTTCTCATCATCTGCGGATTTTAAAAGATGCTGGAATGATTATAAGCCATAAAAAAGGAACTCAAATTTACTATTTTATATACGTTCACAATGCGCTTGAACGACTTATGGATTTGATTGCTACGGTTGAAAATCTTGTTTCAAATATTGATATGGAATCAGTTAAAGAAGTTGCGCCTTGGATGATTGCCGAAAAAAACACTGATTAGGAAGAAAAGTATGAAAAAAATAATTTTAGCGTTCTGTTCGTTTGCTGCGTTGTTTTTTGCTGGTTGCAAATCTAACGGTTTCGTCTTGTTTCTAGGCGACTGGAATTTAATTCGCTGTAATATAGGCGGAACTCCTGTTGAATTTTCAGAGGGTTCAGTTTCAATTTCAGCAGACGGTAAAAATGTTAAAGTTTCTGGTTTTTCAGGAGTTAACAGATTTTCTGGTTCGTGCAAAATTGACGGAAACAAATTTTCGGCTGTAGACAGTTTTATTTCAACAAAGATGGCAGGACGCAAGGAAGATATGGAATTTGAACGCGCGTTTTTGGCCTCTTTGAACAGAGCAGATGGTATTTCTGTAAAAACCGAAAATGAAAAGCAGGTTTTGTGCATTTCTAATTCTGCTGAAAAATCTGAGTTTGTTTTTGAGCGTGCTACAATAAATGATGTTGCTTGGGTTTTAACCGCAATTTTAAAAGGCGACGGTGTTGTTAGCGTAAACGCTGAAAAAAATGAAATTCCGTTTCTTAAATTTTCAGGCGATGGAAATATTTCTGGATTTTCTGGTGTGAATTATTTCACAATGAGTTACGTAATTGATGAAAATAAAAAGAAACTTTCGTTTACTCGGGGTGCTGCTACATTGATGGCTTCTGGAAGCCCAGAAGCAACAGAACTGGAGTATCAGTTTTTTGAGAATATTGGAAGAGTAAGATTTTATTCAATTTCTGGAAAAGAACTTACAATCTATTCAAAAGATAGAAAAATTCTTTTTGAATTTGTAAAAAATCCAAGTTACGGTCTTTGACCCATTCCGCCTTCTAGCGTAATTGTTTCGCCGCTCATATATTTAAAGTCAGGCGAAGCAAGTTGAACACAAACCCGACCGATTTCCTTCTCGACATCACCAAAATGTCCCATCGGTGGAGTTTTTACGTTTGCCTTGAATGCGTCTGGATACGCCTGCTGGAATTTTTCAAGTTGGGCTGTCCATGCAAGAGGGCAGATTATGTTCACGTTGATTCCGTCTGCTGCCCATTCCGTTGCGGCAACACGTGAAAGTCCGCGGATTCCTTCTTTTGCAGCGGCATAAGCGCACTG
Source organism: Paratractidigestivibacter sp. (assembly GCA_963644915.1). Lineage (GTDB taxonomy): Bacteria > Spirochaetota > Spirochaetia > Treponematales > Treponemataceae > Treponema_D. Next base: position 1,598 of record CAVIQW010000088.1, on the reverse strand, counting down.
TCCAAAGTTTCCAAAAAGTCCTGCACCAGAAGCAAAATTTATCACAGTTCCTTTTGTTTCTTTTAGGTAAGGGTAGCACGACTTCATGTAGTAAAATGTTGCGAACAAACCTGAATAAAGAGCCAGATTAAACTGGTCGGTTGTTTGTTCAGCAAGTGTAACCCCAGAAGCGGAGGCCTGCGCATTGTTTATAAGAACATCGATTCTGCCAAAAGCGTCAATTGCCTGGTTTACAACATTTTTTACAACACTTTCGTTATTTGCGCTTGCGTTAACATCAGCCTGAACTGCAAGAACTTTGATTCCATATTTTGATTCCAAGTCAGATTTTGCGTCGGTCAACTTTTGCAAATTTCTTCCTGTTAGAACAAGATTTGCCCCTTCTTTTGCGTAGGCGGTTGCAATTCCATAGCCAATAGAACCGCAGCTTCCGTCAGTTAGAACAGCTTTTCCTCCGCCAGTGATGATTGCAACTTTATCTTTTAAAAATCCCATAAATTCTCCATAAAAAACATAAAAATATCAATTTTTTTCTATAATAACTATATTTGTAAAAACTTTTCAATGGCAAAAAGAAAAACAAATTCTCACTAAACAGCAAAGGCTTGAATTTTCTTTATATTGGTTTTGGTGTAAAACTAAAATTCAACCTTCCTAAAATTTGGCAAGCGATTTTTAAAAGACAATAATTTGTGCTTACGTTAACAACTTGCTCGAAAAATAAAAATTTCTTGTGTATAATGATAGTATGAATCAAATAAAAGTTCTCCTTTGGGATTTAGACGGAACTATAAACGATTTTATCGCGACAGAAAATTATGCAGTAAAAAAAGGATTTGCCCGCCTGAACCTTGGACAGTGTACAGACGAAATGGTCAACCGTTATTCTCAGATAAATATTTCGTATTGGGAAAAACTTGAAAAAGGTGAAATGAAAAAAGATAAGATTCTTGTTGACCGCTTTAAAGATTTTTTTTCGGAATACGGATTGCCAGAACAAAATGCCGATATTTTTAACAAAAATTATCAGATTGATTTGGGAGACAAACTGATATTCATGGATGGTGCTTTAGAAGTGCTAAAAAAAATAAAACAAAGCAAAAAAATCCAGCAGTTTGCTGTAACAAATGGACTTGTTGCAAACCAAAAACGCAAGCTGGAAGGGAAGGAGTTAAAGCCGATTTTTGAATATGCGTTCATCAGTGATGAAATTGGCTTTGAAAAACCTAGCATTGAATTCTTTAATGCAGTTTTTCTAAAAATCGGCGATGTCCCAAAAAATCAGATTATGATAATAGGCGATTCCCTGACAAGCGACATAAAAGGCGGAAACAACGCCGGAATAAAAACGTGTTGGTTTAATCCCCATAAAAAAACGAACGATAAAGGCGTTCAAATTGATTACGAAATCACCGATTTGCGCCAAGTTCTGAATTTGTGCGTTTAACCTTGCGAACTCAAGTTATGGTGTCATTGTCATATTTTTAGAGGCTTTCTCTGTTCCCCATAAATCGCCCGGATTTGCGAGAATGTTGTGGATAACTGTTCTTCGTTCTTTTTCAGGCAGACGCACCAGAATGTTACGTTCACTTCGCTGT
>CAVIQW010000087.1:0-5690 GCA_963644915.1 Paratractidigestivibacter sp. | reverse complement strand
GGATTTCTATAATCATACTTTTATAAAAAAAGTTTGGAGGAAAAAATGAAAAAAGCAGTTCTTTTAATGCTGTCTTTATTTTCGGCGTTGTCGCTGATGTTCTTGTCTTGTTCAACGGATTCTAGTAGTGGTGGTTCTCCTGAATTTGATGTAACTTTGTGTTCAGGTTCAGGTGCTGAAAAAACGAACTTTGAGGCTACTACGAGCGATTCTAGTGTAAATTTTTATATTACAAGTAAAAATTATTTTGGCTGTTTAAATGTTCCTCTTACAGGCTCATATACTGATGTAAATGACGACATTCAAGACGTAAATATTGAATTTTCAAAAACTGATGAAATACGACAAGTTCATAAGTACTCTTTGTCTGGTCTGCCTAGCACTGCCGGAACTTATGAGATTTTGTTCAGGGTTTCCAAGATTGAAAATAATGTTGTGGACAAAAAAACTTATAAAGACCTTACATTAACATTAAAAATTACTGCTTCATCTACAGATGAAAAAGCAACTCCTGTAATAAAAACACAGCCAGTTGGTAAGACTTATGAAACAGGAACAACAACATTTGACGCATTGACAGTAGTTGCTTCTGTTTCTGGCGGAACTTGCACTTACCAGTGGTGTGACGAAAGTGGTGAAATTACAGGGGCAACAGGGGTTTCTTATACTCCGACTGCTGCTGGTGAATATTATGTTATTGTATATAACAGTGAGGATAAAACAAAATACGTAAAATCTGATATTGTAAAAGTTTATGTGCTTAAAGCTGGTGAATTGGCGGCTCCTGAAATTACAGTTCAGCCTGCAAGCGCTACTTACGACAAGGCGAGTGAAATAACAGAACTTACTGTAACTGCAACTTGTGTAGCTGGTGCTACGATGAACTATCAGTGGTACAACGATGCTGGAGCAATTGCTGGAGCAACAAAAGCAGCGTACACACCAACTGCATTTGGTTCTTATTACGTAAAAGTAAGTGCAACAAAAGACAGCAAAACTTCTACAGAAACAATTTCAAGCAAGGCTGTAATCGGTGAAAAAGAAATTTCAATCACTATCAGCGGTCTTTCAAGTTCAGCGTATGTCGGTGACGAATTAAAAGTAGTTGCGAGTGTAAACGTAGAAACAAGTTCTGTAAAATATCAGTGGTATAAAACAGATGTAAATAGCGGTACTGATGATGTAAATAGCGGTACTGATACAGAGGTTTCTGGGGCAACAGCTGCTTCTTTCACTCCGACAGCTGCAGGAAAATACAAATGTAAAGTTACTGCAATTTCTAAATATACAGGAAAAGATAAAACAGCGGATAACGGCGGTTCTTGTACGGTATCGGAAAAGTCTGAGGGTGATCCTGAAACTCCGGTTATTTCTAAAGATTTGACTTCGGCTGAAAGTGTTGATGAAGGCAGTTCTATAACACTTTCTGTTACAGCGTCTGTTACTGACAGCGGAAGCATTTCTTACCAGTGGTATAAAGGTTCTGTTACTCTTTCTGGTGCAACAAAGTCAAGTTATGCAATATCAAGTGCTACTACTGATGCTGCCGGTGAATATTACGTTGTAGTAACAAACACATTGAACGGCAAAACAGCAAAAAAAACATCAGTAAAATGTAATGTTACTGTAAACGCAAAAGACACTACAGGTTCTGGTGGCGGTAGTTTTGAGTTTTAATTAAAAGTGCGTTCCGGGCTTCGGCTCGGAATGTTTGTTTTATGTGTTTTTTTTGTTTTTATAGGTCTTAAACAATGAAGAAAATAAAAATACTTTTTGTAGCCATTTCGGTTGCTCTTGTTGCACTTACTGGGTGTAACAATTTAATAGAAGAAAATGATTCTGATTCATATAATTCCGAAAGATACGGTTATGTAATCGTAAACAAGGATGAACCTTCAGAAGTTGTGTCTGCTTCTCGTCAGTTGGATTATGACACCCTTACAACTGCGACTGTAACGGTTACTGGTTATGGAATGAGTGCGATTACTCAAAATAATGTTTCAATCGGCGAAGGTAAAGGCTCATTTACAATTAATGCGATTCCTGTTGGAAAAAACAGGATTATAACCGTAAAATCAAATGTTGACGGAGCGGTTTTAAAAGGTCTTGTTGATATTGTTGCCGGAGAAAATTCCGCGACAGTTACCTGGAAAACAACTGCTTTGGCAAATGTTTACAGTGAACTGCTGGCACTGGGTGAAAATATAGGAAGCTATACGGACACTGAAGAATCTGCAATTCAGGCAAAGATTCCTGATGTTCATGCAAGTTTGGTTAATGCCTCTAAAATTGCTGAGGACTACAAAAACGGCACATCTTCGGGCTCATATCTGTTGAACTACGGAACTGTAACTGTAAACGCAAAAAGTGCAAGCGGTTATTCAGTTCAGGTTACAGACGTTGCCTCTGAAAAATTCACTATTTCAGAAGACGGTGATACATCTATAAAAGCATATCCTGGCGAATGGAAGGTTTATGTATACAATGCAAGCGGTTCTAAAGTTGCTTCAAAAGATGTTCTGGTAGTTTCTGGAAAAGAAACAACAATAAATCTTTCTTATTCTGAAACTGGCAGCGTAGATTTTTCTGACCGCACGATAATTTTTGTAAAGGCTTCTTCTGCTCCAGACATTTGGGCGTGGGAAGAAAGTGGCGTGGCATTAACACAAAGTGCTGGAGGGGCGTGGAATACTTCTTCTGCTGCTACAAAAATGACGGCAGTTACATCAGAATATATGGCTGATGGCGCCGGCTGGTATATGATTGATTATTCTTCTTACGCTACAGGAAAAACTATAAAATTCAAACTGAATTGGAGCGAGCCTGAAATAACAGGCAAGACTGGAACTTTCTGGTATGACGGAACTTCTTCTACCGCTTCAAGTCCTTCTCCTATAAGCATTGTGGGGGGAATTAGTGTTTCTGTAATTAATCCTGATGTGCCAGTTGCCGCCGCGAGCATTTATGTTTCTGCTTCTTCTGCTCCTTCAATCTGGGTATGGCAGGCAAGCGGACTTGAAACCACAAAACTTATGGGTTATACGTGGGAAAACCAGCCGACAATGAGTGTGGCAACAGGCTTGAACGACAATGCAAACTGGTACGTTTTTGAGCTTGATTCTGAATGCTACACTGCGGGAAAAGAATTTACATTCATCTTGAACAGCAACAGCGGAAACATTTCTTCAGGAAAATCCGCGACATTCTGGTACGATGCTTTGGGTGTTTGCGGTTCTGAAAAGGCGTTCTACGACTCTGACCCTACAACAAAACCTGAACCGGTAGTACCGACTGTAACGTTCACCCCTGCAACTGGAAGCACTGTAAGAACTTCGGGAGCGATTTCCGTAACGTTCACAGACGGAAACGACACAATCACTTCTGCAAAAGTTACAATCAACGGAGCTACTTATGACATGGGAACAAGTGCCGGAACATTCACAAAATCTCTTGCGGATTTGGAAATTACAACTGACGGTGTTGAATTTAGTGTTTCTGCTTCTGTTACAAATGGAAAGGGAACAACTTCAGAAACTGCGACTTACACAAGCAAATACGTTGATGCTTCTAAAATTGACACATTCACTTGGGATAACGTAAACGCATACTTTGTTCTTACAGACCGCTTCTATAATGGCGATACTTCAAACGACAATTCTTACTTTAGAAAAAATGGTTTGAGCGGTGATGAAAATGTTGCGACATTCCACGGTGGCGATATTGCAGGTTTGACACAGAAACTTGACTACTTTGACAAACTTGGTGTAAACGCAATCTGGATTACCGCTCCTTATGAACAGGCTCACGGCTGGGTAGGCGGAAAGAATGGGGCGTTCCCGCATTATGCTTTCCACGGTTATTATACTCTTGACTGGACAAGTATGGACCAGAATATGGGTACGGTAGAAGAACTTAGAACATTCGTAAATGCCTGCCACTCAAAAGGAATCCGTGTAATTATGGATGTTGTTATGAATCACGTTGGTTATAACAACACTCAGGATATGGTTACGTTCAAATACGGTTACACAGAGCATAAAGACGGCTGGCTTGAAAAAACTGATGGGGTCTGGAACGCAAACGATACTGTAAAATGGGATAACTCTTACTGGGATTCAACTTGGTTTGGTCCATGGATTCGTTCGTTCGGTTATGAAAGTGGTTCTGAATACGGCGGAAGCTGCGGTGGATTGCCGGATGTTAAAACTGAACTGACAAGCAGCGTTGGAATGGCACCAGTTCTTAATACAAAGTGGAATTCGGTTGATACTGAAGATTACAAATCTAAGTATTATAATCCTTCTGTTGCAAATGCTGACTGGAACGGATATTCAGGCGACTACCGCACAGACAAGGGAATTGCTCCTGCAGATTATCAGGTTGTATGGCTTTCTGCATGGGTTCGTGAACTTGGTATTGACGGATTCAGGTGTGATACTGCAAAACACGTTGAACCGTTCCGCTGGGGACAGTTGAAAGTTGCTTGTACTGCGGCTCTTGAGGCATGGAGAAACGATTCTTCTAAAGACAAGACTTATAATGGTACAGATACTGGTGCCGCTGACTGGGATGAAAGTTTCTGGATGACAGGCGAATGTTTTGGATGGACTTCAACTGCTGGTTCGGGGGACTATTACACAACTGGTAAGTTTGACAGTATGATAAACTTTAGCTTTAATGCTTCTGCAGGAAGTGGAACTTCTTCAAATTATCCTAGTACAAACACGTGGTCAAGTTATTTGAGTATTAACAATAACGGTGATTCAGACGGAAACGGAAACCGCAACAACGTTTTGACTTATGTTTCAAGCCACGATACGCGTCTTTGCCGTGCAAGTGACCAAAAGGCAGTGGGAACAATGCTTACACTTTTGCCAGGCGGAGTTCAGATTTACTACGGTGATGAAACTAACAGACCTTTGGCATATACTGGCTGCGGTGATACTGATATGATGACCCGCGGTGACTTTAACTGGGATGCTTCAACTGGCGACCTTGCAAAACACTGGGGCAAAGTCGGAACATTCCGTAAGTTCAATCCTGCAGTTGGTGCTGGAACTGGTTCGGCTACAAAACGAACTTATAGCGGTGCTGCCGGCGAAAGCAAGGTTGCAATCAGCGTAAACGGAACAAGTGTTGACGTAAGCGGTTTGTTCAGCGACGGAACAACAGTTTACAACTGGTACGACGGAACGTCTGCGACTGTAAGTGGCGGAAAAGTTACTTCATTTGCTGGTGGTTCAGAAAGCCAGCCAATTTTGGTAAGCGACAAAAATCCTGCTGACTACGGTGTAACATTCTAAAATCGCATTTTGTTGTAATGCTAAAAATGAACGGCACAAAATAGGACAAAAGTTCTGTTTTGTGCTGTTTTTGTTTTTTTATATTATGTTTATGCTGAGCTAAGTCAAATGACCACATTCTTTGTTTTATGATGATTAATTCTTGCTTATTTCATGTTATTGTTGTATATTTCGAAAAAAGGTAGTTATATATTTTTTTTAGAAATAAATTTTGAGGCAGAATGTAACATGGAAATAAAACGTGATTTATACCTAAAAAGACTTATTGAAAGGCGACAGAATGGTGCAATAAAAGTTATTACAGGAATCAGGCGTTGCGGTAAATCTTATCTTTTGTTTCATCTTTATAAAAAATACTTGCTTGAAAATGGAGTTGCTAGTGATGAT
>CAVIQW010000086.1:0-5723 GCA_963644915.1 Paratractidigestivibacter sp. | reverse complement strand
CAAATTACTTTAGGGAATCAGGTTTGCTGAGCATTTTTCGCTGAATTTCCGCGGCTCGTTCCGCAGGCATCAAAGAAAGCCAGTACGATCCCATAGAAGAAGTTCCATTCCGGGCGGCAATTTCTTCTACTTTGCGAAGTACATCAATAACCGTCTGGTCATCCATCGCAACAAGAATATTTACAGCCGCTTCAGGACGCATTCCGTTAAGGTTTGCGGCAATTTGTTCTATGTTTACATTTTTATCATCGTACTGTTTTAACGTCTGGTTAAATGTTTTTTCTCTTTCTTCCTGAGATTTTTCCCGGTTTGAAAGTTCAGAAGCAATCTGCTCATTCAGTTTTTCTTTTTGGGCAATCTCGCTTTCACGCTTGTCCAGTTCTTCCATACGCAAATCGATTGCTTCCCGCTGCTTGTTAATTCTATCCTGATCCAAATCTGCAACAACAGGATTTGTAGAAGTCGCCGTTACAGAAGTCTGAGGTTCTTTTCCAAGAATTTTATAAAGAGGAGAAAAAACTGACTTCACATGAACAACGCCAAGAAAGTCAAACCACAAAAGACCTCCAAGAGCCATTATTATAATCAGCATGATGAGAACTATAGATTTTCCGATTGACTTCACGATTTTCTCCTATAAAAACAAAAAAACTATTCAACAAGTCCCGCAATCGCAGTTCCAATTGTAATATCATTATCCAGACAAACAATATGCCAGTAAAGACCTTTTTGGCGAGTAAGAACTTCGTCCAGATAACCGTGAACGCGCGAAGAAATTTTGTATGTAAGCCAAAATGTTGAGCCATCGCAGTTTATGCAGACTGGTTTTGACGCACATTTACCTTCGCCACTCTGAACTACTGCCGCAGTAAGAATTGCAGCCGCACAACGAGCAGAACGTTCCGATAAAGCATCAAAAAGTTCATAAATAATATCGTAGTCTTCCTGAGTTGCATTATTTTCGGCAAGAATTTTTCCAAGAGAGATTTCTGTACTGTAAGGTGCGTGCAAAAATTCGTTCATTTCAATTGTTGAAAAATTTTCAAGATTCAAAATTGCAGACGAAAGTTTTTCTGAAAAAAGTTCTTCTTTTGCACCAAGTTTAAGCATTTCAAGGGCAACTGCTCCAAGATAAGCGCCAGAACACTGCTTTTCCATAAAAAATGTACCAGGTTTCTGTGATTTTGCGTCGTAAGCCTTGTCAAAATCAGAAAGAATCACACTTTTTGTTTTTCCAGACTCACAAACAACAATCTGTTTTTTAAAGTTTTTTCGAGAAGGAATTTCTGGCTGAATGTAAGCGGCGTTCATTCCTGTTCCAAGAATAAATCCAACGTAAGAAGAATATGGATAACCTTTTGCGGCCGCTTTTCCAGCAAGAAGTGCCGCGACTGTATCGTTCAGCATTGTGACCTTTTTTGGTACTTTCCAGCCATGCTCAACAAGAGCCGATTTTAAACATTTTCCAATTGCACTGCCGATTACTTCCGGCGCTTTTACTTCTTTTGAAAAACCAAGAAGAATTCCATCCCCATCTTTTGTAATTTCCATAGGATAAGAAAAACAGAATCCAATTGTGTCCGCCTTTCCTTTTAAATGCTCAAGATTTTTTGCAAATTCATCAAAGAATTCTTTTTTGTTAAGCTCTTTTTCAACGCCCGGCATTTTTGTCTTTTGCATATCTGAAATTGAAGCGTTTCCCTTTCCATCAAAAGTAACCAAACTTGAACGGAAATTTGTTCCGCCGGCATCAATTACAATCACACTTTTGTTTGTAATTGATTTTTCTGGTGGCAAACACCAAGTAGGAATCATGTCCTCATCAGATTTTTTTCCGCAAAGACCGCGGTTCATGTCATCAAGAATTGATTCTGCAACAAAATTTACATCAATGTGCCTTACAAAATTATGTCTGGAAAGAAATGCGCTTACTGCTGTATTCATAATAAATCCTCAGATTTTTATTTTACGATTTTCTTCAAAAAAGTGAAAGAAAATATCTATTCAATTTTAACAAATATTGATAAAAACGCAATAGAATGTTATTTTTCATTCTATGGCTTTAGACTTGGAAACTCTCAAAAATGAACTCAATCCAGAACAATACAGGGCAGTAACAACTGTAAACGGTGCAATCCTTATAATCGCAGGCGCTGGAAGCGGAAAAACGCGCGTAATAACGTTCAGAATCGCCCATATGCTTGACTTAGGAATTCCGCAAAGCCAAATTCTTGCGCTTACTTTTACAAACAAAGCCGCAAAAGAGATGGCGGACCGAGTAAAAGAACTTACCCAGCGAAAACTCCAGAATTTAACGGTTTCAACATTTCATGCGTTCGGGGTAAGAGTTCTTCGTGCTGACATAGATAAACTTGGCTACCGGGAAAATTTTTCAATTTATGATGAAACGGACAGAACCGCCCTTATAAAAGAATGTGGCCGTGAACTTAAATTCACCCCAGATGCGCTTGATATTTACAAAATTGGTCAGCTTTTTTCAAACATAAAGACAGGTAGAAAAAACTGGCAGACTGAAAATGATATGTACCGCGAACTTTACGACTGTTATCAGGAAGGTCTAAAACTTTACAATGCAGTTGATTTTGACGATCTTATTGTGCTTCCGATAAAACTTTTCCGCGAAAATCCAGATGCTCTAGCACGCTACAAGGAACGTTTTAAATATATAATGGTGGATGAATTTCAGGACACAAGCCACCAGCAGTATGAGCTGATGCATCTGCTTGCAGACGAAAATGTCGCAGTTGTTGGCGATGATGACCAGTCAATCTACAGTTGGCGCGGTGCTGACTACCAGAACATAATCAATTTTGAAAAAGATTTTAAGGTAACAGAAATCCGGCTTGAACAAAATTACCGTTCAACAGGAACAATCCTTGACGCGGCAAATGGCGTTATTTCGCACAACACAAACAGAAAAGACAAAAAACTGTGGTCCGGCAAAGGCGAAGGAAAACCGATTGAAATCTATATGCCTGAAAACGAAACAGACGAAGCAAACTTTATCGCGGAAAGCATCCAGGGAATCGCAATGGAAGAAAAAAAGACTTACGATGACTTTGGAGTTTTAATCCGGGCAAACACGCAGTCCAGATACATAGAAGAAGCGTTTTTACAGGCAAACATTCCTTACACAATGAGCGGAGGAACAAGTTTTTTTGAGCGAAAAGAGATAAAGGACATCATAAGCTACCTGCGTGTTATCGCAAACCACGACGACGACATAAATCTTCTGCGCATTATAAACGTTCCACGGCGGGGAATCGGTCGCGCCGCAATACAAGTTATAAACGACGAGGCTGAAAAACTTGGCTCAACGCTATGGACGGCAATACAGTCGCTTGTTCAGACAGAAGAAAGCGAAGCCAATGAAAATTTAAAGGAAGATTTGCAGGATTTTGTAAATTTAATTGAATCGAACCGTCAGAAACTTTTAAGTGGCCGCGGACTTTCAAAAAAAGTACGCGAAATGGTCGAGGAAATAAACTACAAGGACTATCTTATTACAGAATATTCAAAAAGCGAAAAAGCAGTCCGTTTTAAGTTAAAAAATATTGAACTTCTTCTAGAAATGATGGAACGCTGGGAAATCGACCCTGACAACACAAATCCAAGCCTTTTTAACTATCTGAACAGAATCACACTGATGAGCCGCGACAACGGAGACGATGAAAACGACAAAGGAAAAGTTAATCTTATGACAATCCACGCCTCAAAAGGTCTGGAATTTCCTGTGGTTTTTATTGCCGGTGCAGAAGAAGGACTAATTCCACACCAGCGTTCTGTTGATGAAAACGATGGAAACGTTGAGGAAGAAAGACGGCTGTTCTACGTTGCAATCACCCGGGCAAGAGAAAAACTTCTAATTTCCTCTTGCCAAAAACGAAGAAAAATGCAGGCGATTGTGGAATGTGAACCAAGCCGTTTTCTTGACGAAATTCCACAAAATCTCGTTGAATACCACGAACCTCAAAAAGAAGTTCCGGATGATGTAGCAAAAGACATTTTTGCAAATATGCTGAAGAAGTTTTCTGCAAATTCAAACTAAAATCTGAATTTTATTTTTTTTCCAGTGCCTTCGTACAGTTTTTTGCGCTGTTCCGTAACAGAATCGTCAGAAATATACGAGTCAAACGAAGTCATCTTGTCGATAGTTCCGTTCGGAGTAATTTCGATAATCCGGTTTGCCACAGACTGAACAAATTCATGGTCGTGGCTTGTAAAAAGCACAACGCCAGGGAAATTTATCAGTGCTTCGTTCAAAGACTGAATTGCCTCCAAGTCAAGATGGTTTGTCGGGTCATCAAGAATAAGGACATTTGCCCCAGAAAGCATAAGTTTTGAAAGCATACAGCGAACTTTTTCACCACCGGAAAGGACTTTTACCTTCTTTAAAGATTCATCACCGCTAAAAAGCATTCTTCCCAAAAATCCGCGAACATAAGCATCATCCTGCTCTTTTGAGTACTGTTTTAACCATTCCGTAATGTTGTAGTTGTTGTCAAAATATTTTGAATTATCACGCGGAAGATATGTGTGGCTTGTTGTCTGACCCCACAAAATTTCACCAACCTGCTGTTTTTTTACGCCGTTAATTATGTCAAACAACGCAGAAATTGAATTATGCTCAATTCCAACAAAAGCGATTTTATCAGTTCTTCCAACATTCAAAGTAAAATCTTTTAAAAGCTGAACGCCGTCTTCCTCGTAGTCGATTCCTTTTATGTCAAGAACATTGTTTCCGATTTCGCGGTCCGCCTTGAAATTTACATAAGGAAATTTTCTAGTTGAAACCGGAAGATCTTCCACAGACTGAGCAAGTTTATCGTAAATCTTTTTACGACTTGTGGCCTGCTTTGATTTTGCGGCGTTTGAACTAAAACGAAGAATAAATTCCTTCAAATCCTTCATTTTATCTTCTGCCTTTTTCTGCTGTTCCCTTGCCTGTTTCTGAAGAACCTGCGTCATCTGATACCAGAAATCATAATTTCCAGCAAACTGAGTAATTTTTCCGTAGTCAATATCGCAGATGTATGTGCAGACGGTGTTCAAAAAGTGACGGTCGTGGCTTACAACAATAACAGTATTTTCAAAATTCAAGAGCCAGTCTTCCAACCAGGAAATTGACTCAATATCAAGACCGTTCGTAGGTTCATCAAGGAGCAGAATGTCTGGATTTCCAAAAATTGCCTGTGCCAAAAGAACACGGACTTTCTGGCTTTCGTCAAGATCGCTCATCATTTTGTCATGAAATTCTTCCTCAAGACCAAGACCAGAAAGCATCTGCTCAATCTGATTTTCTGCCTCATAACCACCAAGTTCGCCAAATTCAGCCTGCATTTCACTGGCTTTTATTCCATCTTCATCAGAAAAATCTTCTTTTGCATAGATTTCATTTATGGCATTTGTAAGCTCATACAGTTTTGGATAACCCATCATAACGGTATCTTTTACAGAATATGCATCGTAGGCAAAGTGGTCCTGCTTAAGAACAGCCATACGCTCGCCTGTAGAAATAGAAATAGTTCCTGAATCGTGGTCAATTTCGCCAGAAAGAACCTTTAGAAAAGTTGATTTTCCAGCACCATTCGCACCAGTGATTCCATAACAGTTTCCATTTGTGAACTTTAAATTTACATCTTTGAACAGCGGTTTTTCGCTAAAACTTACACTAACGTCATTTACAGTAATCAATTTTAAAT
>CAVIQW010000085.1:0-5835 GCA_963644915.1 Paratractidigestivibacter sp. | reverse complement strand
CTTTATCTTTAAAAAAAAAACACTATCGACTAAAATAAATGTATGAAGATTAAATTGAGTTTGAAAAAAATTATTTTTCTTGTTGTTGCCCTGATTGTTTTTCTGATTGCGCTTTCTCTTGTTGTTATCGGGATCTCTAGCCACAGACCAACGGCGGCATTTTATGGAGTCAGCGAGTCAACTCAGAAGCAGATTGAAAAAGTGCTTCAGTCAACAGCGGCTAAAAAGAAAGGCAGATTTTTGCCGTTTAATGTTGTTACTTTAGACAATTCAGTTTCTTTGGAAAATGCGTTAAAAAAGCAAAATGCTGATATAGTTTTTGTGTACAGAGGAAAGAATTCTGATTTTGTTGCAGGTCTGGCGGCAAAAAAACAGACAACTTTTGATATTGAACTTTTAAATGGAATGACAACTTCTATCCGCAAAACTGCATTTGTTCAAAATAAAAAAGTTGCGGCCGTTCCGCTTTTGATTGATAATTACGAACTTGATGTTCATTCTGAAAAATTTCAGGCAAGCAACATAAATACACTGAACACGCTAGGTGATTTGGAAAAATTTGCGTGGATTACAAAATCTTCTACACCGTCGCCAATTATTTTTCCTGGCGGAGATAATGATTTTCTTATAAATATTTTTGGGGCGTTAGTCGAGGCGGTTTCTGGTAAATCTGCGTGCATCGAAGGAAAAGAAAAAATTGCACAACTGATTAATTCTGGCAGGGCAAACTATAATTCTTATGTTGAAACATTAAAGGAACTTTGTTCAGAAGGAAATGCCTACAACGAAACTTATAAACTTTTAAAAAGTTGGACACAAAAAGAAATTCTTCCAAAAAATATTTATCAGCTTACCGTGCGTGATATGAAAATTTTTATGCAGTCTGATATTGTTGCTGCCTCATTTCAAAATCTTTCTGAACACAGGACTTTTGAACGTTCAGTTATTTCAAAATATACTTCAGTTTATGTTCCGGCGGTTGCAGAAACTTCTGTACGGAAATTTACTTCTCCTGTTTTACTTGGGGTTTCTCTTTCAAGGGATAAGATTGCACGTTCTTCGATTGAAAAACTTGCGACTGATTTTCAAAGTCAGTTGAGTTTTGCGACAGGTCTTGCTCCAGCACAGGCAAGTTGTTCCGTTCCCGATGTTCAGGCGGATGATGTTCGCTATTGGGTGGCGGCTTCTGACGAGCCTTTTCCTGCATTGGCGGATTGGCTTTTTGCAACAAAAGGTCAGAAAAATACTTTTGCAGAAGCATTAAGAAATGTTTTGCGTGCGTAGTTTCTGAACCTTTTGTTCTAATTTTTACAGTTGTTTGATTACGTTTACCATCTCGATTGCTCCGAGTGCACAGTCGTAGCCTTTATTTCCTGCTTTTGAGCCGGCACGTTCAATTGCCTGTTCAATGTTGTCTGTTGTGATTACACCGAACATTACAGGAACGCCATTTTTCAGGCTTGCCTGTGCGATTCCTTTTGAAACTTCCGCGCAAACGTAATCGTAATGGCTTGTTGAGCCACGGATTACTGCACCCACTGCGATAACAGCATCGTATTTTCCGCTTGCCGCCATTTTGTCTGCAATCACAGGAATTTCAAATGCACCCGGAACCCAGACAGCCGTAATGTTTTTGTCTTCAACTCCGTGGCGAACAAGACCATCCACCGCGCCTCCAAGCAATTTGTTTACAATAATTTCATTAAAGCGCGATGCAACGATTCCTACTTTCATCCCTTCCGGGGCAACAAGTTTTCCTTCTACAAGTTTAATTTCATTCATATATTCCTCTTTTTTTTATTTTATAGGGTTTCCTTGAAAATATGTCCCATTTTATCGCGTTTTGTTTTTAGGTAAAAGCGGTCGTATTCTTGTGGGGCAATTTCAATCGGCTCTCTCTGAATCACCTTTAAGCCAAATCCGTCTAATCCGTAGATTTTATCAGGATTGTTTGTTAAAAGGCGGAGCGACTTGCACCCTAAATCCCTAAGAATCTGCGCACCAATCCAGTATTCGCGTAAATCAGGCTTGAATCCCAGTTTTACGTTTGCTTCAACCGTATCAAGTCCTTCTTCCTGAAGTTTGTACGCCTTCAGTTTGTTTATGAGCCCGATTCCACGTCCTTCCTGCCGCATATATAAGACGATTCCACGTCCTTCTTCCGCAATTTTGCTCATTGCCGCATGCAGTTGTGGACCGCAGTCGCAGCGTTGTGAACCAAAAACATCTCCTGTAAGACATTCTGAATGAACCCGGCACAGAACATTTTCGCCATCGCCGATATCACCGCGAACCAATGCAACATGATGTTCGCCGGTAATATCGTTTATGTAGCCATAAATGTCAAAATCACCCCATTCGGTCGGAAGTTTTGCTTTTGCCTCTTGAACAACGTGTTTTTCGTGAAGCCTTAGATAATCCTGAAGTTCTTTTATCGTTATAAATTTAAGGTTGAATTTTTTTGCGAGTTCCCAAAGCTTTGGCGTTCTCATCATTGTTCCGTCATCATCCATGATTTCGCAGCACAAACCACATTCTGGAAGTCCAGCAAGTCGGCACAAATCAACTGTCGCCTCTGTGTGTCCGCTTCGCACAAGAACTCCTCCACGGCGTGCAATCAACGGAAACATATGGCCAGGCCGTCTAAAATCTTCCGGCTTTGAGTCAGGATTTACGCAAGCCAGTGCGGTAATTGAACGTTCTGCGGCAGAAATTCCTGTGGTTGTTGATTTGTGGTCAATTGAAACTGTAAAAGCTGTCTCATGGTTGTCTGTGTTTTCTGCAACCATCGGAAAAAGATTCAGCCGCTTTGCAATGTCATTGCTCATCGGAGTACAAATCAGACCTTTTGCGTGCGTTGCCATCATGTTAATGTTTGCCTGAGTTGCAAAACTTCCGGCACAAATCATATCACCTTCGTTTTCGCGGTCAGGGTCGTCCGTAACCAAAATTATTTTTCCATTGCGAAGCTCTTCCAACGCTTCTTCTATTGTGTTGTATTTATATTCCATAAAAACTCCAGCCTAATCTGTTACAATATTTTTTGAAGAACCCGGTTCGCGTCTTTCTGCCGCAAGAAATTTGGATTCTTTTCCGGTTATGTGTTCAATTTCCATAACGAGCATACGCAGCGCAGAAAATTCCAAGTCAATTTCCTTATTTTTTTCTTCCTCGTGATTTGGACGGTACTTTTCTGCAAGTTCACTCACCAGCCGTCGCATTTCTTCCGGTTCATCAACAATATGGATTTTTCCAAAAGCAATTACGCTCTTAAAAAATGTTGAATATTTTTCTGGAACAACTTTGTCCTGTGCGATTATTGTAAAACTGCATTTTTCTAAATTCAGCCATTTTTGCCTCCAAATTTTCTTTTTAAGGGCGGGCGACCGCCCTACGGTAGCACTTCGTTGCGTCCTACCCACCGAGCGGGCTTCAAACGCCAGCCCGCAACGCCCGGCTCATTCATTCAGCCAGTCTAAAAGTTTCTTGTCTTTTTCTGCCTGTCCAGAATTTCTGCAGTTCATCAGTTTTTGAACATATTTACCAATTACATCATTTTCAAGATTTACAATGTCGCCAGCTTTTTTGTTCAAAAGAGTTGTTTCTTCTCCTGTGTGCGGAATTACGCTCACAGCAAATTCTTTTTCATCAACTTTTGCAACCGTCAGGCTGATTCCGTCAATTGCGACAGAACCTTTTTCAATAATCAGATTTAAAATAGAAGAAGGTGCAGAAATATAAACCCAAACGGCGTTTCCGTCATTCTGTATTTTTAAGATAGTTCCAGTTCCGTCAATGTGCCCGGAAACAAAATGTCCGCCAAACCGACCGTCCGCCGCCATTGCCCGCTCAAGATTTACACGGCTTCCTTTTTTTAGTGAACCAAGATTTGAGCGGCTTAAAGTTTCATTCATTACATCTGCGGTAAAATCCAGCGGGTCAATTTTTGTAACAGTCAGGCAAACGCCGTTTACCGCAATGCTGTCGCCGATTTTTGTGCCGTCAAGCACTTTTTTTGCAGCAATGCAGATTTTTCCATTTCCTGCAGAAAGAATTGTTCCAGTTTCTTCAATAATTCCAGTGAACATAAAAAAAACCCTTTTCAGGGCTTAGTTCAAAATAAATTCCGCAATGATAAGATTGCGCTCAATTTACTTCTTTCATCCAGACTTTACTGTCGGTTACGGAATCGCACCGTATCTTGCAAAATATTTGCTCGCTGACT
Source organism: Paratractidigestivibacter sp. (assembly GCA_963644915.1). Classification (GTDB taxonomy): domain Bacteria; phylum Spirochaetota; class Spirochaetia; order Treponematales; family Treponemataceae; genus Treponema_D. The sequence goes on along the minus strand of CAVIQW010000085.1, from coordinate 1,610 downwards.
TACGAAAAACGCATACAGCCGGTGAGGAATTTCACCTCGCCCTGAAGTTGAATATATGTTAGCTAAATGTACAAAGTTGTTCAAGCAAAAAAAATGCTCCAGCAAGTGGAGCATTTTATGAATCTAAAAAAATTAGTTCTTTGCACGTTCTACGAAAGAACCGTCACGTGTGTCGATTACGATTCTTTCGCCGTCATTGATGAACAATGGAACGCGAACTTCAATTCCTGTATCAAGTGTTGCAGGCTTTAAAGATTTTCCAGAAGTGTCGCCTTTTACGCCAGGTTCTGTGTAAGTGATTGTGCGTGTAACCTGAACTGGCATTTCAATACCAACTGGTTTTCCTTCGTAGAATGTAAGTTTTACTTCAAGATCGTCTTCTGGAGTGATGTATCCAGCGTAGTCGCCAAGATTTTCTTTTGGAAGTTCAAACTGTTCGTAAGTTTCCTGATCCATAAAAACGTAAGTGTCGCCATCAATATAAGAAAGTTTTGTTGTGTGCGCGTCAAGGTCAACTTCGTCAAACTTTTCGCCGGCATCAATTCCAAGATCCATTGTTGATTTTGTAACAAGGTTCTGAACGCGAAGATTTGTAACCATTCCGGCACGACCAGAACGCTGTCCAAGCATTTTCTGAACGATAAGCGGATTGCCTTCATACATAAAAGCTGTTCCAACTTTTAACTGTGATGTCATTAACATAAAATATAACCTCAAAAATAAAGTTTTTTACTAAATAATTTTAACCATTATACTGCTTTTTTTTTGGATTGTACACTGTCCACGGTTTGATTTTGTTGACTTGCTAAAAAAGTTCACTGTAGGCACGTGTGGATATCTTATGTTTACTGTTGTAATTGTCAGTTTTCTGTGCTTTCATTTTCGGCCTCTAGTAAATATTTTCTCTTTCCCATAGCAAAAGATGGTTTTCTACAAGTTGTTTGTTTATTTTTTTTGCCAAAACATCACGGACATCAAAGAAATGTTCAAAAATCGGAAGGTCTTTGGAACTTACTGCATATTTTATTGTATTTCGCCCAAAGCCTTTTGTTCCTTTTGTTGTCTTTACTTTTGAAATGCGTGTGTCTTTTTCACCTTCGTATTCGCTAAAATTTGTTGCATCTTTTCCCATAATTGCATTTGTGATGTCATAAAAACTGTCGTTCCAGTCTTTATTCTGATAGCTTTCGTTCTTATGATAATACTTAAATACCTGCAAGGCAGCGTTATATAAATCTTTTGCTTCTTTTGAAAAATCAAACTGACTTAAAAATTCTCTAAAGTCAAACGACTTTTCTTCTTCCTGATTAAAAAGGTCTTGCTCTATATTTTTTGGGAAAAGTACGTTTAAATCATTCTTTTCGCAGCCTAGTTCTTCTGCGGTAAACGGCATTATGTAGTTTTTTTGCTTTTTATTGGTGAACAATATTCCTTTATAAAAAAGGGAAAACATTATCGCATCATTATATAATTCTAAAGGAATATCTTTTATATAACCACGATAAACAAGATAATTCCATTCATAATATTTATGATGAGTATTAAAATTCAATCCTTTTGAAAGCAAACACCATTTAATGTTCTTTGCAGTAATTTTATTTGATTTTTCT
>CAVIQW010000084.1:0-5913 GCA_963644915.1 Paratractidigestivibacter sp. | reverse complement strand
ACAACCTGCTGAAAATCTTGAAAAATCAAAAGGGCTTGTTCAGCTTACAGAAAATCTTCAAGTTCCAGAATGTGGACTGAAAAATCATTCTGACGACCACGAATTGCGCGAGTTCAAATATTATTCGTTATGTTACCGGGAGTCTTACGAGCAGGCTGAATGGTCTGCGGAATGTATAAAATCTTCTATGCTGGAAAAAAATGCGACCCGCTCCAATGATTTTCGCCCTGATGACAAAATTTCAACAGGTTCTGCAACTCTTGCCGACTACAAAAGTTCTGGTTATGACCGCGGTCATCTTGTTCCAGCCGCAGATATGTCGTTTAATCAAGACGCAATGAGCGAAACTTTTTACATGAGCAATATGAGTCCGCAAGCACCTCAGTTCAACAGAGGAATTTGGGTTAATCTTGAAACGCAAGTTCGTGCGTGGGCACAAAAATTCGGAAAAATTTATGTTGTTTCCGGGCCGGTGCTTAATAAAAGTGCAGATGAATTTTCTTCAATAGGAAAAAATCAGGTTTCAGTTCCAGAATTTTACTACAAAGTTATTCTTGCGCCAGTTTATAAAGATGAATATGACAGAAACACTCCAGAAGATTCGGAATCTGTTGTGGCAATCGGTTTTGTAATTCCAAATCAAAAGTGCGAAAATGAATTTTGGAATTATGCGGTTTCAATCGATGAAGTGGAAAAACTAACAAATATCGATTTTTTTCCGCAACTGGAAGATTCTCTTGAAAATCAAGTTGAATCAGCATTTAATCTTGAAAATTGGAAATAATTTTAGACAACATATCAGGGGGTTAATATGCAGGGGTTTGTAAAATCATCGCAAGTCCATTATTCAGGATATGAAAAAGCCGCTGTTCTTTTGGCGGAACTTGGCGGTGCAAGCGAAAAAGTCTTGCAGGCACTCGATTTGTCTGACTTGGAAAAAATTAAACTTACAAAAGCAATGCAGGCTCTGGGGCATTACAACTCAAATGATTTGGAGCAGGTAAAAAGGGAGCAGGCTGTTCTTAACGAAGTCCTTTTGTATGGAGCAAGAAAAAATATTCTTTCAGAAAAACCAGTAGTTTCTGCAGAAGAACGCGACAAAAACAAAAATATGTGGCAGACCGTAAAAAGCGATCCAGACAAAGTCGCAAATCTTCTAAAGGTATGGCTAGAAGAAGACAAGACTGACAAATAGTTTTTGGTCCATTTAGGGCAATCATTTGATGTTGCAATCTCGATTCTGTCACATTTTAATTTTTTGATATTCTTCCAGTTTATTTTTAAGCTCAACGAGTTCGATTTCATACGAAGTTTTTTCAGCGGAAAACTTTGTTATTTCTGATTCCACAAAACAACTGCTGATTTTATCTTGAATTTCTGGCAGAACTGTGTTTTCAAGTTCAAAAATGCGTTTTTTTAAAACAGAAATATTTTTTGGAGGACGTCCGCCTTTTTTTCCGTTTTCGCGGCTGGCTTTGACTTTTCTATTGCTTTTTGATTTTCCGTTGTATTTGTAGAGCATTTCAATCCAGGTTTCAAGATTTCTTAAATTCATTTTTATTCCAAATTGAATGTCATCTATCTCTTTTGAAGGATTATCCACTGCGAATTTCTCAAGTTTTTCCTGCAGAATCTTTAATTCCGCCAGAGATTTTTTTATTTCTTCAGTTTTTAAAGACATAGCACCAGTATAACCTAATGCTTTAGGTTTGTATATAGTCCGAATTTTGATTTTATATGAATTCTTGATTAACGTTGAAAAATTCTATATTCTGTTTGTGCTTTAAGGTATTGCCTGAAGAAAGGAGGTGAATTGGTATGGCTACAATCATCGTTGGCGACTCGGAAAATCTTGAGAAAGCTCTTAAACGTTTCAAACGTATGACAGAAAACGAGGGAATCGTAAAAGAATTTAAAGACCGCAGATATTTTACTAAGCCTTCTGCTGAACTTCACCAGAAAAAGACTTCTTTGGCAAGAAAACTTTTGATAAAAAGAAAAAAGGCAGTTCGTAAATCTGCTTACTAGTGAAAAAAAGTAATTTTTTATTATTTTTTTTATTGACATCCCATTCTAGTCGAGTTATTATATAAGAAGCTTGTAAAAAGCTGATAAACTCTCTCCGATTTAGTATGGGAAACCATACGGACGGCTTTTTGGACAACTTTGTTGCTTCGAAAAGCCGTTTTTTTATTCTGCTGAAAAGAAGCGAAAAATGAAAATTAAACTTGAAAATCTAAACAAAACATATATTGCAAAAGATGGTTCTGAAATAAAGGCGGTAAGCAATGTTTCTTTGGATATTCCAGAAAATAAAATTTTTGGAATCATCGGAAAAAGTGGTGCTGGAAAAAGCTCGCTTGTAAGGCTTATAAGTTTGCTTGAAACTCCAGATTCTGGAGCGGTTTATTACGGTGAAAAACGAGTTGACAATCTTCCAAAAAATCAGCTGATTGCACAGCGCAGAAAAATTGGAATGATTTTTCAGAATTTTAATCTTTTTACTTCTAGGACAGCAGGAAAAAACATCGCATATCCTTTGGAAATCTGCGGAACTCCAAAAGAAAAAATTGCTATGCGTGTAAAAGAAATGCTTAGTCTGGTTGGACTTGAAGACCGCGAAAACGCGCCAATCAGCACTCTTTCTGGCGGACAAAAGCAGCGAATCGCAATTGCCAGGGCATTGGCAACAAATCCGGATATTTTGTACTGCGATGAAGCCACAAGCGCACTCGATCCGCAGACGACACGTTCAATTCTTGCTCTCATCCGCGATATTCAGAAAAAAATGAATCTTACTGTTGTAATGATTACCCATCAGATGGAAGTTGTCCGGGATGCTTGCGAGCAGGTTGCCGTAATAGAAAATGGGGCTGTTGTGGAGCAGGGGAATGTTTCTGATTTATTTTCTAATCCTCAGACTGAAACTACAAAAGATTTCATTAGAAATATTACCCACACAAACAGTGAGCCATTCCAGAATGTTTCTTCAAATCTTGTAAAATGGTCAAAAAAAGGCGGAAATTACACGTTGAGATTTTCTGGGAATTCTTCCGGAGAACCAATTTTAAGCAAGACTGCAAAAAAATTTGACATTGACTTTAATATTCTTGCCGCCGGAATTGAAAAATTGCCAGAAACTCAGGTCGGAACGATGCTTGTCGATATAATCGGTGAAAAATCTGAGATTGAAAAAGCAATTTTATTCTTAAATGAAAATAATGTTTCTGTTCAGGAAGAGTTAGGAGAAAATCAATGAGTCAGATTTTGATTTTAGTAGGGCAGTCAACCCTTGAAACTTTGATAATGACATTTTTTTCAGCGTTGTTCGCTCTTGTTTTGGGATTTCCGCTTGGAATTCTTCTGAATGTTACAAATAAATTTGGAATTACACCGAAGCCGCTCTTGAATACTATTTTGAGCCGAATAATCGATGTTCTGCGGTCATTTCCTTTTGTAATCCTGATGATTGTTCTTCTTCCTTTTACACGTCTTGTGCTTGGAAGCGCAATCGGTACAGCACCAACAATTGTTCCTCTTGCAATTGCCGCAATGCCTTTTGTGGCACGCATTACAGAAACAGCTTTGAATGAGGTTGATTCAGGAATGATTCAGGCGGCAAAAGCAATGGGTTCAACAAACTGGCAGATTATCCGAAAAGTTCTTGTTCCGGAGGCAATGCCTTCTGTAATTTCGGGTATCACGCTTACGATTATCACATTGATTGGATATTCAGCAATGGCAGGAACTCTTGGTGGCGGTGGATTAGGCGATCTTGCGATTCGTTACGGCTACCAGCGTTTCCGCACAGGAATTATGGTTGCGGCAGTCATTGTAATTATTATTCTTGTTGCCTTAATTCAGTTTGTGGGAACAAAAATCACAAACCATATGATGAGCAAAAGATAAAAAAAATATTAGAAAAACCGTTGACACTTTTTAAACAGAAGAGTATAAATAATCATACTAAATCACTAGGAATTAGTGGTTTTAAAAAGAATTTTGGAGGCAATATATGAAAAAAATTATCGCTTTTGTTGCTGCCGCTTTGGCTTTTTCAACTGTAAATGCACAGAAAACATTGAAAGTTGCTGCTACACCAGAGCCACACGCAGATATTTTAAACCTTGTAAAAGATGATTTAAAGGCAGAAGGAATCAATCTTCAGGTTATTGAAATGACAGATTATCCAACTTTGAACGAAGTTCTTGAAGCTGGTGATATTGATGCAAACTTTGACCAGCACCTTCCATATATGGAATCTTTCAACAAAGAAAAGGGAACTCATCTTGTTGCAGTGGCAGGAATCCATGTTGAACCATTTGCTTTGTATTCAAAAAAAGTAAAATCAATCAAAGATTTTAAGAGAAAAGCAGTAATTGCAATTCCTAATGACCCAACAAATGAGGCTCGTGCGCTTCTTCTTTTGCAGGAATCTGGATTGATTACTCTTCGTGATGGTGCAGGAATTGAAGCAACTCCGATTGATATTAAGAACAATCCTTTGAAACTTAAATTCCGCGAAATTGAAGGAGCATCTCTTCCACGCGTTTTGAACGATGTCGATGGTGCGGTTATCAACGGAAACTATGCGCTTCCAGCAGGTCTTTCAGCAAAAAAAGACGGACTTTTTGTTGAAGGTTCATCTTCTCCGTATGTAAATTACCTTGTTGTAAAGCAGGGAAGTGAAGAAAAGCCAGAAATCAAGGCTTTGGCAAAAGCACTTCAGAGCCAGAAAGTAAAAGATTACATCAACAACAGATACCCGAATGGTGAAGTTGTTGCGGCTTTCTAATAAGTTAAAATCTGTTGGTGGTCATGGAGTTTGTCTAAATGGCCAACCAACAGACAGGTGGTTGCTTGCACGTTTTCAGGCGGCAAACATAAACCGCCGACTTTTAACTTTTTAGGCAGTCCTTTTTTTTAAGAGCAGCGTTCGTTTGGATTTGGATCTTCTGAAAATTTTTCGTCAATATTTTCACATTGAATTTTTGTCTTTGAAATGTCAACACGGCAAGGATTCATAATCAACGTTCCGATTCCAGCGGCTTTAATAATTCCTGAACCTGGATTTTTTATGCTGTCAATCTTGTTTACAATTTCTACGTTTATATTTGTTGAATACTCAAAGGCAAGGTCAGTGTTTATAAGGATGCAGTTTTCCAAGACAAGTCCGTCAATATAGCATAAACCTTGATTGCTTTCGATTGTGCAGTTTACGAACTTTAAATTTTTTGAATTCCAGCCAAGATATTCACCGCAAATAAATGAATCATAAATCGTTACGTTCTCGCAGTTCCAAAAAGAATCTTTTGAATTCAGTTTTGCATTATGAATTTCTATATTTTTTCCGCCGTCCAAAAAATAATTTCCATCAAGCACAAAATCTTTTGCCACAAAATTTTCGGAATTCATCGCAAAATAATTTCCCTTTGCATAAACTTGTTCAAGAAAAATATTCTTGCAACTCCACAAAGTTTCTTCAGCATTGCAAAAAGTCACTCTTTTAAGAAAAACCCCATCACAACGCCGGAATTCCTTTGGTGCCGCAATTATTGTGTCTTCAATTCTTGTGTTTTTTGTATACCACAGACCAGAGCGCGAAAATTCGTGAAAAATTGAATTTTTTACAGTTGCATTTTCGGTGTTCCACAAAGGATATTTATATTCAAAAGTCATCTGCTCAAGAAGCAAATTTTTTCCATGTTTTAAAGGTGATTCGCCATCCAAAAAAGTTGAATTTACGTAATGTGTATCATGCGAAAAATATTCAGCACGTTCACCAGAGAATTTTTTTTGACATTTATCTTTCATGATGATTTAAAGTCCGTATGACTAAAAGATAATTGATTTTATTCAAAATGTGTATAAAAACAAAGAAAAAATGCAGATTTTTAACTTGCTATAATATAG
>CAVIQW010000083.1:5461-5944 GCA_963644915.1 Paratractidigestivibacter sp. | reverse complement strand
AATAAGAATCGGTTGTATCCTCACTTTTTATGTACAACCTAAGATTGTTATGAAAAGAATATAATTCCCATTTATAAAGTGCTGGAAGTTTTTTCATTCTTTTTTTGAATTTTTCATAGTTTTCAATAAACTCTGCAAAATTTCTGCAGTCGAGGCAATTTTTCAAATTAATAAGCGCATCTATTTTTTTTCCATAATTTGCATAGGAAACAATATTTAAAAGACAAATTTCATCATAACTTTCAGTGCTGACGGAAAAATCTCCAAAGTCAGTTTTGAATTTTATATCATCACAACATCTTGAAGAAATTTCTATATAAATTGGATTTTCAGCTTTTAGCCCACCGGCACTTTTTGCAATCCAAAAAACTATGTCATTAACCGTAAATTCAAAATAAGATTTTGGAGAAGAAATCAGTTTCACAAAAATATTATTTCCGTTATCAAACAAACCGTTTTCATCAAAAAAATCTCTGTATCCGT
>CAVIQW010000083.1:0-5451 GCA_963644915.1 Paratractidigestivibacter sp. | reverse complement strand
GTATCCGTCAAGAAAACACAATTCTGTTTCTAAAAAGAAATCCTGCAAACATTTCTTGGCATCTTTAAAATGATATTTTGAAAACTTAAAAGGCGGCTTAAACTTTCTTAAAACTTTTCTTCCAGAAATACGATGTTCTGGCTCGTTGTCCTGAGCATGGCAGTACAAAAAATTTCTCTCTTTATTATACTCCATCATAAATTTACGTTCATTTTCAGCAGCACAATCTTTTTTACTATAAGCAAGAACCAAAATAAAATCATTATAAGCTCGTTCCGCCCAATACTTTATTGAATAAGAAGCTCCCGTACACCACTTTGCACCTTGCCCGCCACAATTAAAGGAATTCACATAAACCGCACCATTGTATGTCAAAATTTGAACAAAAAGGTATTCGTCGTTTTCTGAAATTATATAAAAGTCGCTGTTTTCAAACTGATATTTTATATCTTTTGATTTGTAGTAATCTGTATAAATTTTGTCAAAGTTTGCTTTTGTAAGATCCTTTTTGTCATGCCAATTTACGGAACTTTCCAACTGCCGGTTTTTCCTAAACAGATTTTTGTAACGTTCTTTATCCTCTTCTGACGCATCAGGAATTTTATCTATGAATCTGTCTTTTGGAAAAACTTTATCAATCTGAAATTTCTTTTCTGCCATGTTTTTTATAGTAACACGACTTTTTCCAATTTGCTTAAAAAAAGTGGTCATTGAGCTAAGTCGAAATGACCACTTTTTTTTATTATTCAAATAAAGCATTTACTTTGAGATGGTTTCGACAGGCTCAACCATCACGCAACACAATTTTTTACAATGCCGAAACACCCTGAGAATTCTCGATTTCATAACCGGTCATTTCTTCAATAACTTTGTCAGGGTAACCAAGTTTTTTAGCTTCAACATACAATTCTTGAGTAAGCTCGGCTGTTCCATTTTCAGAAAGTTCAGCACCATCTTTTATCATCTGGAACATATCTTCCATATCAACAAGATTCATAAGTTTGTTCAAGAACCATTCGTCTATCATTGTAACTTTATGAATTTCGTCCACAGTCATAATTCCACGTTTTAATGCCTGGAAAACTGCAAACAAACGCTGATCTGTACATTGGCCAACACGCTCGATAATTTTTTCATCAGATTCTTCTTCAAACTTTTTAAGATTCAAGGAAGTTACTCCAATTTCCGCACCACGAGCAGCTTTCATCAACGCTTCTTCAAAAGTACGTCCAATCGCCATAACTTCGCCAGTCGCCTTCATCTGAGTTCCCAATTTTCTAGCTGCATAAACGAATTTATCAAATGGGAACTTTGGCATTTTTACAACAACATAATCCAAAACCGGCTCAAAACAAGCTGAGGTTTTCTTTGTTACAGAATTTGGAATTTCATCAAGATTATAGCCAATTGCAATTAAAGTAGCTATTTTAGCAATCGGATAGCCAGTTGCTTTAGAAGCCAAAGCCGAAGAACGTGAAACACGTGGATTTACTTCAATTACAGCATATTCAAAAGATTCCGGATTCAAAGCAAACTGACAGTTACAACCACCTTCCATTCCAAGAGAAGAAATTATATTCAAAGAAGCCGTTCTCAGCATCTGATATTCTTTATCAGAAAGAGTTACTGCCGGTGCAATTACAATTGAATCTCCAGTATGAACTCCAACCGGATCAAAGTTTTCCATTGAACAAACAGTCAAAACATTTCCACTGTGGTCACGAACAACTTCAAACTCAATTTCTTTCCAACCAGAAATACATTTTTCAACAAGAATCTGATGAATCGGAGAACGGTGTAATCCATTGTGTGCAATTTCATTAAATTCTTCTTCATTATTGGCAATACCGCCACCAGTTCCACCAAGCGTAAAAGCTGGGCGGATAATCGCAGGAAATCCAATTACATTTTTTACAAAATCCAAAGCATCTTCATAAGTTGTTACAACTTTAGAAGGAATACAAGGTTCTCCAATAGATTCCATTGTATCCTTGAACATCTGACGGTCTTCTGCCTTATCAATTGTTTCTGGTTTTGCACCAAGAAGGCGAACATTATGCTCTTTTAAAAATCCTGATTTTGCAAGCTCCATACACAAAGTCAATCCAGTCTGGCCACCAAGAGAAGAAAGAATTGAGTCCGGTTTTTCCTTTTCAATAATTCTTTCAATAACTTCAGGAATCAAAGGTTCAATATAAATATGATCAGCCATCGCATGGTCAGTCATCAAAGTTGCCGGATTTGAATTTACAAGCACAACTTCAAGACCTTGTTCTTTTAAAGCTTTACAAGCCTGGCTTCCTGCATAGTCAAATTCCGCAGCCTGACCAATAATAATCGGACCAGAACCAATAACCATTACTTTGTGAATATCTTTATTAAGTGGCATATCTACCTTCCTAAATTTTTAAGCTTTAGCTTTTGTCGCTTTGATTGTAGAAGCAAAATAAGAAATTGCATCAACTCTTTCATATTCAGATTTGAAATTCTTAAAATAATCATGATTATTAATGAGCTTTACAAATTCATCGAACAAAAAGTTTGCATCAAGCGGACCTGAACAAGCTTCCGGGTGAAACTGAACACTGAACGCAGGAATTTTTGTATAAGTCAAACCCTCACAAGTTCCATCATTAGTATTAACAAAGCTTTGAACAGTTCCTTCTGGCAAGCAATCATTTTTTACAGCATAGCCATGATTCTGCGAAGTAATATAAACGCGACCAGTTTTTGTATATTTTACAGGTTGATTTGCACCACGGTGACCATATTTCAATTTCATTGTTTGAGCACCATTAGCCAAAGCCAAAAGCTGATGTCCTAAACAAATCCCAAAAATCGGAATTCCTGTTTTAAGAAGTTTTTTTATTTCTGCAATTATTCCAACATTTTCAGCAGGATCCCCAGGACCATTGCTAAGCATAACACCATCAGGATTCAAATCCATAATCTGTTCCGCAGTATACGTACAAGGAACTGTAACAACTTCAAGACCACGCTTTAAAAGTTCTCGGCGGATATTAGCTTTTGCACCAAAATCCCAAAGAACAACTTTTTTACCCTTTCCGGCTTTCATCGCTTCCTGCTCATCATTAATTTTAGTTCCGTCAGCAGTTACTGGAACAAAGCGATATTTTGCACTTTCAGAAAAAACCACATCCGCAGATTCTTCAACACCAGTTGCACTTCCTGTTACAGATTCAACAGCTTTTTCAATTTTGTATGATTTTATTTTTTCAAGAAGAGAAACTTTTTTCTTTTCATCTTTTAATGCCTCAAAAGCTTCTAACGCATCTTTACTGTTTCCGCTTATAAGCATACCGTTCATAACGCCAACTTCACGCAGAATCTTTGTAAGCTTACGGGTATCAATATCATAAAGACCAATAATATTTTGTGATTTCAAATAAGAATCTATATCGCCACCGCAGCGGAAATTTGAAGGTTCCTCGCACCACTGACGAACAATATATCCACGAAGATTGCATTTTGAACTTTCGTAATCTTTTTTAATATCGCCGTAATTTCCTATCAGTGGAAAAGTCTGTGTAACAATTTGACCGTAATAACTAGGATCAGTAAGAGTTTCCAGGTAACCATTCATACCTGTAGTAAAAACTGTTTCGCCGATTATTATTCCTTCAGCGCCAAATGCCCTTCCTTCAAAAACCAGTCCATTCGCCAGGACCAAACATGCTTTAGTATCCATACTAAAATGCCATTATATCAAATATTTTCTATTATGGGAATGGGTAAATTTTTAGAGCGAATGTCGACTTTTATTGTTTTAGTATAAAAATTAAATAACTCACCGGAAAAAGCCGTCAATTCTCTGTTTAGAAAATCTATCTTATGCTGAGTGCACAAAGTATCAGGTTGCACAATTCTTTTTATAAATTACAAGAAATTTAACCTAACCTCCCAAAACAAGAATTGGAACACAGAGCAAGCTCTCCTTAAAAATCAAAATTTAGCGAAAAGATAAAAATCCAAATAAAAACCAGACACGTCACAATCTTCAATCCAGTTCCAAACAAAAAACCTTTAAAAGTACCAAATGCCGCATCAAGAACACGTTTTTTATCCGAAGAATCAAAAATCAACTCGCCAACAAAAGCACCTGCAAAAGGTCCGAAAACAATTCCCAGCGGTCCCATAAAAAATCCTGCAATCAAGCCAATCACTGAACCAACTGTTCCATATTTACTTCCTCCAGATTTTTTAGTCATAATCGCAGGAAAAATATTATCCGCAACACTTACAACAACCGCCACAACTCCAGTTATAACCAAAACCAAAACTGAAACTTCTGAATACTTTGAAAAATATGCGGCAAGCAAACCTGCCCAAGCAAAAGGAACTCCCGGCAAAATCGGAACAACCGTCCCAACCGTTCCAACCAAAAGCATCAAAATCGAAACAGAAAACAAAACAATATCAATATCCATTAAACTTTCCTAAAAAAAAGAATATAACCTAACTAATATATTTTCAACAAACTTTTTTGGGCGAAAATTAAACCGCAAACCAGCTTTTCAGTGTTTCATTGTTTGCCAAGCAAACAACGGCTACGCCGCACTTACAATCTGGCGCAAATCCATTCTTCATCGACATTCCCTTTTTTAAACCACAATTCATTCTTATTCTAAAACCATTGAAGCAATTATTGAATTTCTCCCGGAAGAAATAAATTGAATAAGTGGGAAGAAAAAGATAAAATTAGACTCCTTGAAGTAGCAAGTTTTTGCAAGAAAACTCGTGAGCCATCTATCCAATAAATTAGAATCTTTGTGATTATTGAGTTCGTCAAAATAGCAAAACACCGTGTTTCAACAATTTTAATCACCTCATTTTGAGTTTGTCAGACACCCCCCCCGATTTTTTTTGCCAAATGGCATAACAAACTATCGAACATTTTCTAAAAGAAAGGTGCAGATAAACCTACCCAAAAATAAACACTTCAATACAGACAAAACTTAACCTTTGAGTAAAAGCACATTTACTTTCTTTTTAAATTCATAAAACTTGGCAATCAAACCTAATAATCGTTCGTTGTTCAAAAGTCATACAACCGTAAGTTTTTAAAATTTATAACTTCCGTTCGTTTGTTTAACGTTTCACGTGAAACAAAATCTCAGCCTAAAAAAAAACAATCGCCGTTACAAAATACAAAGATTTTTGGTTTATTTCACTCTCATAAATCACAGTGTTTCACGTGAAACACCCCCCAAAATCCATTTACATCATTTAATAACTATACGAAAAGTTTTAAAGACTTAAATTCCAGAGATTATCAATTATGCCAAAATTACAGTTACACTGCACATAGGGATTTCTAAAAGTTTAATAAAACAATCTAAAATTGATAATACAGTTTTTAAGAAAAAAAACGCATTAGAAAATTTAATTCAATATTAAAAATCCATCCAGAATACAAAAAAAATATATACC
>CAVIQW010000082.1:0-5951 GCA_963644915.1 Paratractidigestivibacter sp. | reverse complement strand
CAGCAACTTCTCTCAAACGGATTTATTAAGATTTGTTGACTTTTGCAAGTGGCTCAAAAGTATTTTTGCAATAGTTTTAATGGCTTCTCTTTTTTTTGGCTGTACGTTGGATTTAAAGGAAACTTCTTCTGCGGACGGTTCGGACGGCAGTTATGGAACTTTGGTTTCTTCAAATTCCCGCAGTGTAAATTACAACAATCTTGATGTAGAAGACATAAAACGTGCGAAAATCTATGTTTCTGGAGACGGAATAGCCGAGGGCGAAGAGCCGTTCACTTTTTGTGATGTGGCGGAAGATGGTTCGGGAGCGTTCAAGATTGAAAAAATTCCTGCTGGCAAAAACAGGATTGTTACCGTTCAGGGGTTGGATGAGTCTGGAAACAACATCAATGAGGCGGTTCTAAAGGCCGTGGTCGACATTGAACCTGGGGAAAACACTCTGGAAAAAATAACGAGGGCAACTTCTGTAAAAGGTTTTATTTATTCAGCCCTGTTTGAAAACGGACAAAGCCTTGATTTATCTGGCACACAAAAATCTGAACTTGATTCAATAATTCCTTCCATAGAAGACTGTTCGTATAACCTTACGCGCATAAATTTTTCTTCTATTGTTTCTGATTTTGCAAACAATTCTTTAAAAGAAAATATCAGCGATTATCTTTTGCCGGATGTTCCTTACCTTAAGCGAATTAATCTTTCGCAGGGTTTGACTTCAACTCAGGAAAATCCGCTCTTCAAAGTTTCGGCAGTTTATTCAGACGGTTCTTCTGTTGATGTTACGGAAAAGGCTCTCTACAATGTTGAAGATTCTTCTGTTCTTTCTGTTGAAAACGGAAAAGTCAGCCTTTTAAAAGAGGGAAAAACTAAATTCCGCGCGGAATTTACGGATTCTGGCGAAACTCGTTACAGCTCCTATGCAAATTTTGAAGTAGTCGAAAAGACGGCGCAGAGTAATTACATTTATCTTGATGTTTCAAAAACTCCTTCTGCAAGTGATGTCAATTATGCGACTGACAATGCCGTTGTTGCCGCATGGATGTGGGGAACAGGCTTAAGCAGCGGCTGGTATAAATTTGAAAAAATTGACGACGAAAATTATCTAAGACTAGAAATTCCGTCTGGTGCAGAAAGTATGCTAATTGCCCGTGGCCGTGTTTTGGACGATGATACATCGTGGTCTGGGTTAAGTCCTAACTGGAACAAGACCGCAGATTTAACTGTAAGAAATTCTGTTACTGTAAATGGAACACAGGTTTCGGCAAACAATATTGTAATTAACGCCTGGAACAATTCTGGTGTAACATGGTCTTATGTTGACCACGGAGATTCCGCGGTAGATACGATTTATGCAAATATCACAATGGATTCTTCTAACAACGATACAACACTTTCTTCTGTAACTGTGAACGATTCTACGGTTTATCTTGCAAAACGGATGTTTTACACAATTCCAAACGAAGTGGAAACTGCGGTGCTTAGCGTTGTTCCGAATTATTCTGCTGCAAAAGTGGAGATATTGCCTTCGGATTCTCAAAGTGTTGAGGCAGGCGGTTTTGTTGAATTTACAATCAACGTAAATGCAAAAGACGGAAACAGCGAAAGTTATGTTGTAAAAGTTACAAGGTCTTCTGTAGTTCCGTTAAATTCTACAGAAAATAAACAGAAATGCTACTACGAAGACACGGACGCCGGCTCAATTACAATTGTTTACGATTTAGACACTTGGTCAGATTCTGTTGAAAATATTCAAAAACTTACAGTTCGCGGTTCATTTACAACGCTTTACAATACCCAGACAAAACGATGGCAGGAAGACGAGGAAAACTATACTCTTTCTTATGATAAAACTTACGACTGGTATTCGCTTACTCTTCCGTACAATAAAATAAAACGACCGGGATTTTCTGGTCAGCCTGAATATAAATTCTATAAAAACGGAAGTCCACTGGAAATTGCTGCTTCTGTGCCTTCAAAATATATTTTTAATAAAACTTCTGAAAGCAAAACGATGATAATTTTCTTTGAAAGCGATGACGAAACTCGCTGTAACGAAGTTATAAACAACAGTGAGGAATCTATAAAAGTAAAAGAAATTTCTGATTTTGACACAACAACGGATGAAGGAAAGCAGAATATCTCAAACTTTAGGAATGTTCCGGGTACTTCATCGTTGTACCGTTCTTATCATCCGTTCTATCCTAGCCACGAAACCACTCCAACGGAACGTGTGCGTCTTGAAACTGTTCAGTCATTTATGGAAAGCAAAGGAATAAAATCAGACATCAATCTTTGCAACGACCGTACAGAAACAGAAGGAATGAAATACACTGTGAACGGAACGGAATATTCTGTTCAAATTCCAGATTATTACAAAAAAATAATCGACAATAACAGCGTTCTGTATGTGGGCGACAAAAACAGGGGCGGAAACGGCACTATTCCTAACGCAAACTTGGTCTACTATTATTCTGATTCAGAGTTGATGGGTCAGTGGGTAAGCCAGATTTGCAGTTTTATTCTGAATGAAAATAACAGCGCGCCATTTTTAATTCACTGCGAAATCGGTGTTGACAGAACCGGAGTTTTCAGCGCGATTTTGGCTTCTATGTGCGGCGCTTCCTGGAGCGAAATAAAAACTGATTTTGAATCCTCGAACAATATGGGAATTTGCGAGTTCCGGGATTCAAACATATTAAAATATTCACTGGAAAATATGCTGTCAATTCAGATTGAAGATTCAACAGATTTAAAGACGGCAGTTCAGAATTATTTTGTGGGTAAAGGATTTTTAACGCAAGATCAGATTGACGGTGTTGTTAAAAAATTAAAATAGGATTAAAAAATGTTAAAAAAAGTTGTGGTGAGTTTAGTTGCTTGTTTTGTTTTGGCTTTGAGTTTTTCGTGCGATTCAGATTGTGGCGAAGATTCCGTTCAGTATTCAGAAGATTTTAATATAGAAGTTTTTGCCCGGAGCGAGCAGATTTTTGTTTCCTGGGGGACTGTAAAAACTTCTGGTGGCTATAAAAAATTTGAAAAGATTAAGATTGAATGTAAATCCGAAGATGAGACAATCTATTCAGAAGAAATTAAAAACACGGAAAATACTTTTCAGCACATATTTACAAGACTACAGAACGAAAAGGAATACACGGTAATTTTTACCGGCACGGCGGAAGGAAATGCTTACAAAAAAAGCGTTGATGTTGTTCCTCAAAAACTTGAGGTAAATGCAAAACGTGTGATGGCGTTCAGACAGAACGGAAAAACTTACGTTTCTTTTACGCTCGATGAATTTTTAAATGCAGATGAAAAAGAAAATCCGTTTGCCGGAGTTAATGTCTACAATATAGAAGAGCGACTTTTTGATTACGAATGTACGCTTGTTCCGTTCTACGAGGTTCTTTCCGAAGAAATCAAGGAAGATTCAATAGAAACGTATTCAAAATATTATTCTGTTCTTGTGGACGATGCTGAATATTCTTACATTTATTTGCGCCTTTTTAATAACGAAAATGTTGAAACTGAATCTTTCTGCATTGAAACCAAAAAATTAAGCCTTCCTGTTGTAAGCGTTAAATATGATTGTTCAGATTCCAACTTGGAAAAACTGAAAAACAAAAAAAAGATAGATGCCTCGTTAACGATTTTTAATTATTCTGGAGCAGAAATTTCGGATGCGGATTTGACTATAAAAGGCCGCGGAAATTCCAGTTGGACGAACGCTCCCAAAAAATCCTATACGTTGAAATTTGAAGAAAAACAGAATTTTGTGGATTTGGGCAAAAATAAATCTTTTGCGCTTGTTGCAAATTATTTTGACAAAACTCTTTTGCGGAATCTTAGTGCATACGAACTGGCAAAAAACGTTTTTACGAATATGATGTGGGCTTCTGGGGCAACTCCTGTGAATCTTTTTGTGAACAATATTTACTGCGGTTTGTACAACGCAACGGAAACAATTAAAATCAGTTCTGGCCGTGTTAACGTTCCCGATGTTTCTGATTGTTCTGACGCAGCCGATTTTGAAAATTACGGTTACATTTTGGAAATTGATTCAAGAATGGAAGAAAATCTCTGCTGGAAAAGTCCTCAGGGCGTTCCATTTAATTTAAAAGAGCCAGACGGCGAAGATTTAACGGAAGAAATTCAGAATCTTATAAAAGAAAAAGTCAAATCTGTTGAAGAAAAACTTTTTTCCGATGGTTTCAATGACTCTTCTTCCGGAAATTACTACGAAAATTATCTGGATTCAGATTCTTTTGTAGACTGGTGGCTTTTGGAAGAACTTGCAAAAAACACGGATTCAAACTTTTTTTCAAGTTGTTATATGGTTTTTAATCCGGCGGACAAGAAATTTCACATGGGACCTGTCTGGGATTTTGATTTGGGGTTCGGAAACACAAACGATTATTCACCGGATGAATTTTATTCAAATTTTAAGGTTGAAGAAAAAATCGACGGTCAGGAAAACTGGATTCTGCGTCTTTTAAGCGACTCTTCATTCAAAGAAAAGGCAAAAAAACGCTGGGCTGAATTAAAACCAAAAATCGAGGACTATTTTTCTAATGATTATGAATCAAATTTTTCCAGCCTGCAAAACGACGCAGAATTGAACTTTGAACGCTGACCGATTTTAGGAGAAGCAGTCTGGAAATCCCCGAACGGCTATGAAAGTCGCAAGACATACGAAGATGAAAAGAATTTTTTTATTGACTGGAAAGATAAGCGCATTCAGTGGTTGGAAGAAAATCTTTGATGGTTTGAAATGTCCGAAAGTTGATTTTTCTTATAAAAACATTGCCATATAGAATGGAATGGTTAGAATATCGTTGTCTTTGGAACAATCTTTTGTGGTTATAATATATTTTGCCAGGATTCGATCTGAATATTTTTTGCAGAATTCATCCAGAGAAGCGTGCGTCTTGTAGCCAGAAGATTTTACTTCAATAGGGCATATTTTGTTCTTTCTCGCGAGCAAAAAATCAATTTCATGGTTATGCTTTGATTTTGTATCCAAAAATGTGTAATAGAAAAGTCTGTTGCCGTTTGCTGTTAAAATCTGTGCAATAACATTTTCATAAAGATATCCCAAATTTGCGGAAAGTTTATCATTCAAAAGTTTTTCATAAATTATATTTTCTGTAAAATCTTTGTCCTCAAAAAGAAGTGTTGTAAAAAGTCCTGTGTCACATATAAAGAGTTTAAAGTTTTCCAAGTCTTTTGTGCGTGAAAGCCCCATGTTCGGGTCATTTGATTTGTGGGCTATAAGAACCGCTTTTGAGCTTTCCATTTCAGAAATAAGTTCAAGAACTGTTGAGTTCCGCTGATTTTCAAGAACTGATGAAACCTGATAGCGGGACGCATTTTTTTCAAGTTGTGAAGGAATCGCTTTAAAAAGGAGAGAGGCTTTTCCAGTCGGATCGATTTTCATAAAGTCTTCTTCGTAAAGACGCAGAATTTTCCGCTTTTCATCATCAACAAAACGCAAGTTGTTTGTTTCAATATATGTGTTTACAACTTTAGGCATTCCACCAACAAGCATATAAAGCCTAAAATCGCGCATAAGTTTTCTGTTCATGTAGTTGCCAAGAGCCTTTTGTTTTTCAAAATTGGTTTTTAGAATCGGAATAGAAACCGTATCATCCAATGCCCAACGGAATTCCTCATAGTCCATTGGATACATTTGTATTGATTCTTCCTCGCTCGGAATAAGTATGTTTTTTACATTTTGTCTGATTGAAATTAAGGAGCCAGTTTCAAGGTAGTCATAACGATGGTCAGCTACAAGATGTTTTATTGCTTGTCTTGCTTTTGGACAAAACTGAACCTCATCAAAAATTGTATATTTTCCGTTTAAAAACCATATAATCCCCATTTCCGTTAAATTTATAATCTATAAATACCACATTTCCGTTAATTTTGAAAGGTAAAATTCTTGCATTTCCGTTAAT
>CAVIQW010000081.1:0-5957 GCA_963644915.1 Paratractidigestivibacter sp. | reverse complement strand
TCTTGTCTACATAAATGTAGCCGTCCTTTCTTAGATTTTCAAAACTTTGAATGCCAATCGGCAGTTTTCTAATTTCCTGCATAGTTTTGATTGTAGCATTCATAGTATAAAATGTACACCAAACGGTTAGCATAAACGTGCAGTTCAGAAGATATTCGGATCAAGATTCTACAGTTTCGTCAGACTTTTTTCATTCCAAAATCACAGTTTTTGTACAAAAGTGTTCTGGTTAAGATCAGAAATTTAAATAAAACAAATTCAATAGAAAATTTATTCGTTTTGTGTTATTCTTTTTGTAGTTCTATTTTAATTTCTTTTGGAGTTAGTATGTCTTTTTATCCTGTGATTCTTTCTGGCGGTGCTGGCACAAGACTTTGGCCTTTGTCGAGTGGAAATCATCCTAAGCAGTTTTTGCCACTTGTGAGTGAAAAAACTATGATTCAGGAAACTTTGCTTCGGCTTGAAGGAATTGAACATTCTGAGCCAGTTGTTGTCTGCAACGAAGCACATCGGTTTGTTGTGGCTGAGCAGTTGAATCAGATTGGAATGAAAGAGCCTAAAATAATGCTTGAGCCGCTTGCTCGTAATACCGCTCCTGCGATTGCCGCCGCCTGCTATCAAGTTATGAAAAACGATGAGAATGCGGTTGTAATTATTCTTCCAAGCGACCACGTTATAAAAAATAAGTCTGCTTTTCAGGTTGCAGTAAAAAAAGCCGTTCAAGAAGCTGAAAAGGGCTTTCTTGTTACTTTTGGAATTGTTCCTACTGAACCGAATACTGGTTACGGATATATAAAAACTGGCAAAGAAAATGAAGGTTCTTTTGAACTTGAACGTTTTGTTGAAAAACCAAATCTTGAAAAAGCAAAAAAATATCTTTCGGATGGAAATTATAGCTGGAATAGCGGAATGTTTGTGTTCAAGGCTGCCAAATTTCTTGAAGAATTAAAGTCTTTTGAACCGGAAATGTACGATTTTTCTGTAAAGGCCTGCGAGAATGCCACTGTTGACAAGGATTTTATCCGTCTGAACAAAACTGATTTTGAGGCAATAAAAGGAAATTCAATTGACTATGCCGTTATGGAAAAAACAAAGCACGGTCGTGTTGTAAAACTTGACGCTGGCTGGAACGATGTTGGTTCGTGGTCGGCTTTATGGGAAATAAAAGAAAAAGATTCTGATGGAAATGTTATAAGCGGTGATGTGATTAATTTGAACAGTAAAAATTGCTACATAAATTCAAAAAATATTTTTGTCGGGGCAATCGGGCTTGATGACATTGTTATTGTAACTTCTGAGTACGGAATTCTTGTTTCAAAAAAAGATAAAGTTCAGGATGTAAAAATTATTGCAGAAGAATTAAAAAAGCGGGCAAAATAATATGAATCCAATTTTTTTGAATCCAGAAGTAAAAAATCTTATCTGGGGTTCGGAGCAGTGGGGAATAAGCGCACATCCGAATGGTGATGACTTTGTATTGAACAAAGAATACGAGGGGCTTCATTTAAGCGATTTGTGGAAACAACATCCGGAACTTTTTGGAAACACAAAAGGTGACAGGTTTCCGCTTCTTACAAAAATTATTGACGCAAAGAAAGATTTGAGCATTCAGGTTCATCCGGATGATGAATATGCCACAAAAAATGAAAACGGTTCACTTGGAAAAACTGAATGTTGGTACATTATGGACTGCGAACCAGAAACAAAAATTGTAATCGGACACAACGCAAAAGATTCCGCGGAAGTAAAATCTATGATTGAAAAACAGAAATGGAACGATTTTATCCGCGAAGTTCCTGTCCACAAAGGCGATTTTTTCTTTATTGAGCCAGGAACTGTTCATGCCATAAAAGGTGGAACTGTAATCCTTGAAACCCAGCAGTCCAGCGATATTACTTACCGTGTTTACGATTACGATAGGCTTCAGGACGGAAAAAAACGCCCGTTGCACGTAAAACAGAGCATTGATGTAATAAAAGCGCCTTTTACCCAAAAAGATTTGCCGTTAAATAAAGAAAAGAATCTGCACTCATCATTTGAGCAGTTGGTTTCTTGTGATTTATTTACCGTTTGGCACGCAAAACTTGGCGGAAAAGTTTCTTTTGAACAGACAATGCCATTTCTGCTTTGTTCGGTAATTTCTGGAAGCGGAACGGTCAATGGAATTTCTGTAAAAAAAGAAAATCATTTTATTTTGCCGTACAATTTTGGCACAGTTAATTTTGATGGCAACATGGAACTGATTTTAAGTTCAATATAAATATAATAGGAGATTTTATGAAAGGAATAATTCTTGCAGGTGGAAGCGGAACCAGACTTTACCCGATTACTAAGGCGGTTTCAAAGCAGATTCTTCCGCTTTACGACAAGCCTATGATTTATTATCCTTTGAGCGTGCTTATGCTTGCAGGCATCCGCGAGGTTCTGATTATCTCGACTCCGCGTGACATAAAGCTGTTTGAGGAACTTTTTGGTGACGGTTCATGGCTTGGAATGCATTTTGAGTATGCGGTTCAGGAAAAACCGAGAGGTCTTGCGGACGCTTTTATTGTAGGAAAAGATTTTATCGGCAGTGATGATGTTGCTCTTGTTCTTGGTGACAATATTTTTTATGGTCAAAGTTTTACAGGCACGCTGAAAAATGCCGCGGAAAAAATCAAAAATGAAAAAGGTGCTGTTATTTTCGGTTATTATGTAAAAGATCCTACGGCTTACGGCGTTGTTGAATTCAACAATTCCGGCAATGTCCTTGGAATTGAGGAAAAACCTTCAAAACCAAAGTCGAATTACGCTGTTCCGGGACTTTATTTTTATGATAACTCTGTCGTGCAGATTGCGGAAAACGTAAAACCTTCTGCTCGCGGTGAAATTGAAATCACTTCTGTAAACAATGAATATTTAAAGCAGAAAAAACTGAAAGTTGAGCTTTTGGGGCGTGGAATGGCTTGGCTTGATACAGGAACATACGACGGACTTCTTGAGGCAAGCAATTTTATCGCAACAATCGAAAAAAGACAGGGAATGTATGTTTCCTGCATCGAAGAAATTGCCTACAGAAACGGATGGATTTCAAAGGAATCGCTTTTAAAAATGGCTGCGGAATACAAGACCGAATACGGAAGATATTTGGAATTTATTGCAGAAAATTAAAATTCACGAGGAAAATATGTCATTTGAATTTAAAAAATGCGACATCGACGGTTTGTATGAGATTCAGCCTAAGATTTTTGGCGATAACCGAGGTTATTTTTTGGAATCGTACAGCGAAAAAGATTTTTTTGAAGCCGGGCTTACAATGAAATTCGTTCAGGACAACCAGTCAAGTTCAACTAAAGGAGTTTTAAGGGGACTTCATTTTCAGAAGCAGCATCCGCAGGGAAAACTTGTCCGCGCGCTTTATGGAAAAGTTTACGATGTTGCGGTTGATTTGCGTCTTGGAAGTGCGACTTTTGGAAAATATTACGGAGTTGTGCTCGACTGCGAAAAGCAGAATATGTTCTATATTCCAGAAGGTTTTGCCCATGGATTCTGTGTTCTTTCTGAGCAGGCGGTTTTTGCCTACAAATGCACGGATTTTTATCATCCGGAAGATGAGGGCGGACTTATGTGGAACGACAAGAATATCGGAATTGACTGGGAAAAAGTTTTTCCTGGAATTACTAAAAACGCGAATTTAAGTGAAAAAGACAAAAAACATCCGGCTTTTAGCCTTGAAAACAGATATTTTGACCTAAATGGAAAATGGATTTTGTAAAAAGAGGAATTTATGCGAAAACTTAAAAATATTATGATTACTGGCGGTGCTGGATTTATTGGCTGCAATTTTATTCATTATCTTCTTGGTGAATCGACTGCAGGTGGTGTGGCTTTTACAGATTCTGGTTTTGATGGAACAATTGTAAACGTTGACTGCCTGACTTACGCCGGAAATGCAGAAAGTTTAAAAGATATTGAAAAAAAATATGGCGGAAAACGTTACATTTTTGAAAAAGTTGACATTTGCGACCGTCCGCATATTGAGCGGATTCTTAAGCAGTACAACATTGACACAATAATTCATTTTGCCGCGGAAAGTCATGTTGACCGTTCAATTTTAGGGCCGGAAGCGTTCATGAAAACAAACGTGATGGGAACTTTTACGCTTTTGGACTGTGCAAGAAATTTCTGGAAAAAGGAAGACGGCTCGCTCCGTGATGATGTTCTTTTTCACCATATTTCAACAGACGAAGTTTACGGTTCTCTTGGACCGACTGGATATTTTACAGAAACAACTCCTTATGATCCTCGCTCTCCGTATTCTTCCTCAAAAGCAAGTTCTGACCATATTGTAATGGCGTATTACCACACTTACGGACTCCCGGTTACTTTGTCAAACTGTACAAACAATTATGGACCGTTCCAGTTTCCAGAAAAACTTCTGCCTCTTATGATTTCTAACATAAAAGAAGGAAAAAATCTTCCAGTTTATGGTGACGGAAAAAACATCCGCGACTGGATTTATGTTGAAGATCACAACCGCGGTGTTTGGCAGATTGTAAAGAATTCTCCGGCAGGCGAAAAATGGAATCTTGGTGGTGAAAACGAATGGGAAAACATAAAACTTTTGAATACTGTAATTGACTTGACTTCAAAAGAACTGGGCAAAAATCCAGAAGATGTCCGTAAAACAATTACCTACGTAAAAGACCGCCCGGGACACGACCGCCGCTATGCGATTGACTGTTCAAAAGCAAAGTCAAAACTTGGATGGGAACGCAAAATGACATTTGAAGAAGGGCTTCTTTCTACAATAAAATGGTATTTGAGCCACAGCGAATGGATTGACCACATAAAATCCGGCGCATATAAAGACTGGATAAAAGACAACTACGGAAACCGGTAGAATTTTAGTTTGCTGTTTGCTTACTGATGCGATAAAAATGTCTATGCAAAAGGAAAAACTCTGAAAGCATAGGCATTTTTATTTATAACTTTCGTAAACTGTATTTTTTGTCATAGTTTCGTTTTCTACAAACCTTTCATCGTATTTTTCAACAAGGGTTGGTTCTCCCGAAAAAAGTGAACGACCAAGATAAATTCCTTCACCTTCAATTTTGTTTCCAAGCGCTTCAAGCACTGTTGGCATAACATCGAATGAACTGAATTTTCGGTTTTGGTTCACGTTTTTTAGTTCTGGCACAGGATTTATGATTATGTCAAGAAATCTTCTGTCTGCGTCAATTTCTTTTTTATTCAAATCAGAATTTCTTGTGATAAAGTTGTTCAGAGGTGCATCAAGATAATTGTGGTCACCAGTTATAACGATTGTCGTATTTTTATACCAACTTTGTGTTTTTGCCCATCCAATAAAGTCTGCAAGCTGAAAATCCGCGCACTCAAAGACATTTTCAATTTTTTCCTTGTGATTTTCTTTGCAGAGCGTGCATTTGTATCCATCTGGAAAATGTGTGTCAACAGTCAGCATTGAATACACAAAAGGCTTGTTCTGCACAGAAAGATTTTCCAGCTCAATTTTTGCAAATTTATAAAGTTTTTGGTCTTCAAATCCCCAAAAAACCTGATAATTTTTGTCCAGAAATCCGTTTTCTTTGTACCAGTCAATATCGTGAATCTCAAAATGCTGCTGTTCAAGTACAATGTCCCTATTTTCAAACTGTTTTTTTGAACCCATTGAAAAAACTAAGTTGTAATCCTGCTCGTAAAGAAAATCTCCAAGTTTTTTTAAAGTTGGAAGGCACTGTTTTTTTTGAGCTTTTGTTACAAATGGATTAAAATATGGCACTGATGAAGTTTTTGAAAGAATTCCTGCGACAGTCCATGAAGTTCCCTGAAGATTTATTCCGCCACGCATTACATTTTTATCACCAAAATTTATGTTTTCTTCTGCTAATACTTTTATGTTCGGAAGAAGATTTTCTCGTAAAAGTCCGCCGTTTTCCACGGAAGTGAAGCCTGGC
>CAVIQW010000080.1:1472-6091 GCA_963644915.1 Paratractidigestivibacter sp. | reverse complement strand
TTTCACATCATTCAGCATTTGAATTTTACGGATTTTCAAATCAAGTTTTTAACACAATCTTTGTTTCCTCGGAAAAATCTTTCCGACCATTTATTTTCGACCAGAATTTATTCAAATGCATAAAAACTGACAAAAATTTTGGAATCACAGAAATCCGCCATATAAAAACAACAGATCTTGAGCGAACAATTTTAGACAGCATAAAAGATTTTGAAAAAATCGGCGGACTTGAAGAACTTCTTGAATGCCTAAAATCGATTTCCTTTGTTCAAGAAGAAAAACTCAAAGATTATCTTGCACTTTATAAAAATCAATTTTTATTTCAAAAAACAGGATTTCTTCTGGAAAATTTGGAAAAATCAAAAAACACCCAAATTCAACTTTCACAAGATTTTTTTGAATTTTGCCATAAGAACATTGGAAACAGCACTCGCTATCTGCAGAACGGAATATTAAAATCGGAATTAACTTTTAACAAAAAATGGAATTTATGTATTCCTCAAAAATTACCGACATTAAATTGACAAACCGCAAGTCAAAAACTTCCAAAACAGCTAGCGGAACTATAAAAATAAAAAAAACGGAACAAAAATGTTTGAATATACAAAAGAAGATTTGAATGAACTTGCCCATAGCCTCAATTTTGTACGCGATACTTTAGAAAAGGTTCTTCGTCTTGTAAAAATCCTTGATTTTATAAATTCAAATCCAATCACCAAAAATAAACTTGCCCTAAAAGGTGGAACAGCAATAAATCTTACAATTTTTAAGCTGCCTCGGCTTTCTGTAGACATCGATCTTGATTATGCCGAAAATAATTCCCGGGAAGAAATGCTTCAGAACCGCGCGCAGATAACAGAAATCCTTCAAAAATATCTGCAAAGCGAGCAATATTCAATCAGCCCGAATTCAAAAAATTATCACAGCTTAAGTTCAATTGTTGCCACATACACAAACTCCGCTGGAATGAAAGACAATATAAAAATCGAAGTAAATTATTCCATGCGAGCGCACATTTTTGTCCCTGAAAACAAAAAAATCAATCTGGAAAATATTCAAAGTAAAAATGAAATTCTTGTTCTGAACAAAACAGAAATTTTCGCCTCAAAATTGAATGCCTTGCTTGGCCGAGGTGCGGTTCGCGATTTATACGATATAAACAACATGATTCAAAACAAAATCTTTTCCCCGTCCGATTTTGAGCTTCTAAAAAAATCATTTATTTTTTACACCGCGCTTTCACAGGAAAAAATTCCGACCGAGTACACTTTTGAAAAAATCGACGCCATAAATACCCGAAAAATCTTTGCCGAACTTTTGCCCGTTATTCACAACGGAACATTTGTCCATATTGAAGAAATGAAAAATTCTGTAAAGCAATTTTATTCCGAAAATCTACCGCCAACCCAGAACGAATCCGAATTTCTAAAACTTTTTTCGCAAAAACAATACAATCCTGCGCTAGTTTTTTCTGACCCACAAATTCTTAAAAATATAGAAAATCATCCGATGGTCGCCTGGAAAATGTTGAACCATGATAAATAATTTCAGAATCGATTGGCAGTTTCCGTATAAAAACTCCTGTGCAAGCACAGAATTTTTTATACGGTCGCTACGTTCCAGGTTCCGCTAGCGCTCATTGTTCGCTCCGCTCGCAACGGCAAGCCGCCCTTCACATCGCTAACTGAAAAAGCGGTACCAGAAATCTGGCGCCGCCCGCTATTTCTTATCCAACAAAAAACTATTTCTTAAAAATTACAAACGATTTTGCCGGAACAGCAGAAACAACCTCTGTATCAGTTGGCGTTCCAGAAGCCACATCTACAACTTTTGAATAATCTGTTGAATCAATAGTAACATCAGCATCAGTTGCGTTAAAGTAAACACAGAAATCTCCAGTTGTGTATTTTGTTACACCAGCAGCCCAAACAGTTTTTCCATCTGAGTTTTCAATTTTTGCCTTGGATGCAGATGCATTTGTATTTTTACCAAATGCATCTGGATTAGCTTTTCTTAATGCAATCAAACCTTTATAAGTGTTGTAGACATCGGAATAAGTTTCTTTCATTGACAAATCAACTGTATTTACATCATCAATATTATGATTTCCAGGAGTGTTAGTCCATGTAACTCCACCTTTTGTGTCTGCGGAATAACTATCAGGATTTCCTTTTTTTGTACGAAGGAATTCCTGGCCACCATTAATAAAAGGTGTGCCTTGAGAAAGCAATACATACGCCGCCGCAAGTTTATCTTCTTTTTTGATGAGCTCCAACTGTTCTGCCGTTACAGTTTTTGGCCAAGCGGTAGCAATTCCTTTTCCACCTTTGTCTGTATTTTCTTCCTTTTTTGTTTCTTCAATATTTTCTTTTAAAGAATAAACAAGCTTGTCGTATAATGTAAAATTGTCGTGACATTCTGCATAGTGTAAAGCAAGTCCTGGTTTTCCTGTGGTATTACGGTTGTTCTTTCCAGATTTTCCTTTAAGACCATTGGCAATTCCATCATCATTTAATTCACCTTGAACCTGACCTGCATTAAATCCACCATATTCAGCCCCTTTTATCGCATCACGGAAATCATCATCAAATGCGCCAATACCATAAGAGCCTGTTTCAATAGCAGTTATCGCACCATCTTTTACAGCAGCTTTATCACTACCTATCCAAGGTTCACCGTAGACCATTACATTCTTATCTATAGAAGAAAGTTCTCTATAAATTTCAGTCATCGCCTCTTTACTGTGAATTCCCATAAGGTCAAAACGGAATCCATTAATATGGTAATCAAGCATCCAATGCTTCAAAGAGTCAATCATATACTTTCTGAACATTGGCGCTTCGCTATCTGTTTCGTTCCCGCATCCAGATCCGTTTGAATAGCTTCCATCAGAGGTTAGTCTGTAATAGTAATAAGGTATGGTTGAATCATATAATGAACCGCCGGCAGTTCCGCTTGTATGGTTATACACAACATCCATGATAACCGCAATTCCTGCATCGTGGAATTTTTTAATCATCGCGCGCATTTGCTCAACAGCTGCCGTTCCATCAGGATTTGCAGAATAATCAGTATATCTTCCCTCTGGAACATTATAATGATAAGGATTGTAGCCCCAGTTATAGCCACTGTCAGCATTTACCTGCGCATAATCAAACATCGGAAGAATTTGAACATGAGTGATTCCCAAATCTTTAAGATGAGCAATTATTTCGTCACTGCACATTTCATTGAATTTTCCTGTTGAAGCAGAATTTACAGAACGGCTCCAGTCACGGATATGCATTTCATAAATTACCGCATCTGTATAGTCTGTTCCATTTGTTTTAAATGGATTTACATAGTTTGATTCTTTTCCATAGTTACTGTCAGAATTAATGTCTACAATCTGAGAAGCAATTGAATCTGGACTGCAAGATTTTGCATAAATATCAGCAACGTAATAAACAGTTCCGTTATTTGTAATCTGATATTTGTAATATTTTTTGCTTCCTACAGAATCAAGCGTATAGCTCCAGATTCCAGAATCCTTATCTAGAATCATCTGCTCAGAGCCGGAAGGTTCTCCTTTTAATGATTCTTCAGTTGTTGAACCAGAAACATTGAGCGCAACAGTCTCTGGCTTGAAATTTCCAACCTTTGAAACATCATCATAAAACAAAATCTTAACGTCGCTCGCAATCGGTGCCCAAACTTTAAAAGTTGCCTTTTGACCATCAAGAGTTAGACCAAGGTCATCACCTTCATATTTATAATCATTCAGGGAAATTTTTACTGCGTTCTGGGTTGAGATTTCACGACCACCAGAAGGTTCAAATTTTTCATTTGAAATTTTCCAGTTCTTTTTTAAGTCAAGCGCAGAATTAAATTTTACAAACAAGGTATTTGTAAAATTCTCAGAACGCTTATCTTTTGCATTGTAATTAACGACATCAGAAATAATTGCTTCTGTGCCATCTGTTGCTTTTACAACAAAGCCATTCGAACTAGGAATTGATTCTAGCCCATATTTTACAGAAAGAGTCACTTTCATTGTTGTCAAAGTTTCCATTGAAGCACTTGAAATAAACGGTGTCATTACGGTACTTACTGGATAAACATCCTTGTCTCCGCTGATAACCATAAAGTGAGTTCCTCCGCTTAAATCAAAAGCCTGGTCATTTCCAGGATCTTTATTCCACTTCTCATCACGGATTATAAAATTCAAATTACTTTTTTCTTCAATGGCTTTTTTTACCAAAGGAGCTGAATCTGCAAACATTGCAGGATCAAGTTCCATATAACCGATATTATATGGAATTTCATTGTATGTTATATTTTTCGATTTGAATTTTCCAACAGTCGATTTATAAGCAAGTTCTCCGTTACCACCATTTTCCCAAAGCCAAAGAGCCCAATCTGCATAATTTCCGTCTTTTCTATAGTAAAAAAGGATTGTTTTCTCATTATTTGAATCAACTTCTTTTAATAAATCTGCTGCAGCTAAAAGCTCATCTGCGGCTTTTCCAACAGTTCCAGGTGCGATTTCTGGTTTTACAGAATCATCGCCTCCACTGTCAGAAGCACAACTTACAAAAAATATTGCCACACCTGCCAGAAGTACGGTCAAAACTTTCAAT
>CAVIQW010000080.1:0-1462 GCA_963644915.1 Paratractidigestivibacter sp. | reverse complement strand
GCTTAAACCCAAACCTAAAAATATACTTCTTGTAGACAAAAATATATGCAATTTATATAATCGGTTATGTAAATTACATATATTTTTAATATAAGGATTCTATGATGAACACTTTTGTCGAACGGAGCATAAATAAAAAACTCCTTTCACTTGTATCTTCTTTTCCTATTGTTGCACTTACAGGTTGCAGGCAATGTGGGAAATCAACTTTATTAAAAAATCTTTTTCCACATTGGAAATATGTTTCTCTTGAAGATATGGACATCCGTGAGCTTGCTGAAAATGACCCCCGCTACTTTTTAAGTCTTTATCCGGAACAGGCTATATTTGATGAAATTCAAAGAGTTCCAAAATTGTTTTCATATATTCAAACTCATGTTGATTCTCTTGATAAAACTGGAATCTACATTCTTTCTGGCTCGCAAAACTTTTTACTGATGAAAAGCATTTCACAAAGTCTTGCAGGAAGAACATCAGTCCTGAATCTTGCAACTTTTTCAATTTCTGAATTAAAGCAGGCAGATTTACTAATTACAAATCTTGACGAATGTCTTTTTACAGGATTTTATCCACGCATATATAACCAAAAACCTTTGCCTTATGATTTTTATCAGTCTTACATAAAAACTTATATTGAAAGAGATGTTCGGGAATTAAAAAACATAACAAATCTTTCGGCATTTCATAAGTTTTTACGCCTTTGCGCCGGGCGTGTAGGTCAAATTCTGAATACAACAGAACTTGCGAACGAAACAGGAATCTCGGTTCTTACTGTAAAAAGCTGGCTTTCAGTTTTGGAAACAAGCGGAATAATCTTTTTATTAAAACCATATTATTCAAATTATGGAAAACGACTTATAAAATCCCCAAAACTTTACTTTTATGATACAGGATTGATTTGTTCTCTTATTGGACTTCAAAATTCAACGCAATTGGAACTTCATTTTTTGCGTGGCAGCATTTTTGAAAACCTTGTAATCAGCAACTATATAAAAGAAAGCTATTTTAAAGGAGTAGAACCTAATGCATATTACTGGAGAGATTCGAACGGTCTGGAAGTTGATCTTGTGATAGAAGAAAACCAGCAATTAAAGCTTTATGAGATAAAATCAAGTGCAACAATGAATGAAAAATTCTTTTCTTCCATAAATAAACTTTGTATTCTGTCAAAAACACCACTAAAAAATGCTAATGTAGTTTACGGCGGAAATACAACACTCAACGCAAACAATAACCACGGCGGATATATCTCGTGGATGGATTTGTAAAGGATAAGTTGTCAAAGAACAGAAAAGGATAAAACCTCCTACCGTTTATAAAATGCATACACTTTTGCATTTTGGTTTAGAATTTTTATAAATTCCGAAACCTTATTTCTATTTTTATTTTTTTCATAAACTAGATAACAGTAAATGAGTGCATATTCATTAAAAATATTTGTAGAAAAAATCCCAGGATCATC
>CAVIQW010000079.1:0-6431 GCA_963644915.1 Paratractidigestivibacter sp. | reverse complement strand
AAACTTTTACAAAACGGTTTTCAGATATTTTTTTAACAAAGGATTGTTTTATAAGCAAAACTTCCAGAGGGCATTGGAACTGTCTAAAAAAACAACTAGACCACATATGGGTTTCGATAAATTCACCCACTACATTTTTAAATTTAAACACAACTTATCCACAAAAAGTGGATAAAAAGTGGATAACTAAAAAATAATTTATTTAAAACGAAAAGGTCAGTCTTTCGACTGACCTTTGCCTGATGTATAAATATTTCCCTAGTTTATAACTACTACCCTTTTTTTACTATATTATAAATACCATTTTTTGTCATCTAAAATATTGTATTTATTTATTTTTTTTGTTAAAAACCTGTAATTCTTTATATTATAAAGAATTAATCTTCGTTTCTAGGAACTTTATCAAAGCCTACTAAGAAATCTGGATCAGAAATCTTTACAACTTTTACTCCTGTAGACTGATTTCCCTGTTGGGTAATAGTTTCTGCAGTAACCCTTAAGGTTTTTCCTTGGCTTGTCATACACACAATTTCATCCTTGTCAGAAACCGCAAGAATTCCAACTATTTCTCCACGTTCTTCAGTTTTTCCAAAAATCTTTTGACCACCAGTTCCGCGACCATGAGGATTAAAGTTTTCAAACTTAACACGTTTTCCGTAGCCTTTTTCCGTAAGCAAAAGAATACTATCATTAGGTTCAATTTTTATTGCCCCAGAAATTTCATCCCCCTCAGAAAGTTTCATTCCTTTTATACCGCTACTAGCACGCCCCATGCATCGAACATCTTTTTCGCTAAACCGCAAAGCCTTTCCGCGACGAGTAACAAGAAGAACTTCTGATTCTCCATCTGTTGGAATTGCACTTATAAGTTTATCACCATCACGTAATTTTAGACCAATAATTCCTCTTGTCTTTGCATTTGAAAATTCTGAGGTTTGCACTTTTTTTACAATTCCATTTGCAGTAGTCATAAACAAATACTGGTCTTCACTGAATTCACGCAAAGTTACAACAGTTGTAATTTCTTCATCCGCACCAATTGTAATCAAACTTTTAATATTTGTTCCACGGGCGTTTTTAGAAGATTCTGGAATTTCGTGAACTTTTATCCAGTACGCTTTTCCAATATTTGTTACAAACAAAATGTGGTCGTGTGTTGAACCAATAAAAAGCTGGCTTACATAATCATCTTCAACAAGAGATGTGCTGTTACTTCCAGTTCCTCCCCTACTCTGCTTTTTATACTGAGTTACAGAAATTCGTTTCATATAACCAAGTTTAGAAATCATGACTACCATGTCTTCTTCCTTAATCATATCTTCGACATTTATCTGTTCAACTTCATCTGCAATAATATCTGTACGACGGTCATCTCCGTATTTTTCCGCAAGTTTATTAACATCGTCTTTTATAAGATTTAGAATCTTTTCGTGATGCTCCAATAAATCTTGTAAATAATCTATCCAAGCCTGAAGTTCCTTTATTTCTTTTTGCAAATCTTCAATCTGCAAATGAGTAAGGCGTTTGAGCTGCATATCAACAATTGCCTGTGCCTGCTCGTCATCAAAATTAAAACGTTTTTCAAGGGCAAATTTTGCAATTTCTGTTGTTTCACTTCCACGTATGATTTTGATTACTTCATCAATATTGTTGATTGCCGTTATCAATGCTTCCAAAATATGCATTCTGTGTTTTGCAACTTTTAAATCATAAATTGTGCGGCGGGTAATTACTTCATCACGATGAGAAACATAATGACCAATAAGTTGCTTTAGATTTAAAACTTCTGGCTTTAAATAAACTGCAGGAAGAGTTAAATATCCTGGCTCTTCATAACGCGGAGGAACACCTTCTTTTTCTTTTGGAACAAGAGCAAGATTTATTATACCAAAATTTGACTGCAAATCAGTTTTTGCAAAAAGTTGGTTCAGCACAAGTTTTGTAACAGCACCTTTTTTAAGTTCAACTACAAGACGCATTCCTTTTCTGTCAGAAGATTCGTCATTTGCATCTATAATACCGTCAATTACTTTATTTTCTTTTAGGTCATTAATTTTTTTTACAATTGTTGTTGTATTTACCCCATAAGGAACTTCTGTAAACACAATTTTTTCACGACCTTTTTTATCTGTTTCAATTGTAAACTTTGAACGAATTGTTACTCTCCCACGACCAGTTCTATAAGCTTTTTTAATGCCATCTCGTCCATAAATGATTCCACCTGTTGGAAAATCTGGACCTTTTATGTATTTCATCAATTCGTCAATTGAAATTTCAGGATTGTCGATATAAGCACAAATCGAAGCCGCTACCTCACGAAGATTATGAGTTGGCATATTTGTTGCCATACCAACCGCAATTCCTGTTGTACCGTTACAAAGCAAGAAAGGAAATGCTCCCGGAAGAACAGCAGGTTCTTTTGTTGTGTCGTCAAAGTTTGGAACCATATCAACGGTATTTTTAGAAATGTCGGCAACCATTTCTTCCGTTATTTTAGACATTTTCGCTTCTGTATAACGGTATGCGGCCGGAGGGTCTCCGCCAATTGAACCAAAGTTTCCTTGAGGAGTAACAGTCGTATATCGTTGTGCAAAATCTTGTCCAAGACGAACAAGAGCATCGTAAACAGAAGCATCTCCATGCGGATGGTAATGACCAAGAACTTCACCAACGATTGTGGCGCACTTTTTTGTTTTTCCGCCAGAATCAAGATGAAGCGTATCCATTGCATACATAATTCTTCGGTGAACAGGTTTTAAACCATCACGAACATCTGGCAATGCACGCTGCACAATTACCGACATTGAATAATCGATATATGCTTTTTTAACTTCTTCTTCAATTGGAATTTTTATTAAAGTTCCGCCTTCTGGTGTTTGTATTTGTTCCATATTGTTTTTACTCCTGATGATATTTACTATTTAAATCTAATTTGAAAATTTATTGCAATATAATAATTATTGTTTTCTTCATAAATGAAACCGCAGTTGCCTTTTTTAAATCTTCTGTAGCACTAAAAATTTTTCCTTCACTTAAAAGTTTGAGAAAAACATAGGCTTCTGTCCATTCCCCACGATTAAACCGCCAAATTTCTTTTCCCATTTACAAATACTCCCTGATTTTTTTTGCAATCGCTTCAATTACATTTACAGTTACAGAATTTCCAAATTGTCTGTATATATGAGTATCTGCAAGAACTAATTTAAAATCTTCTGGAAAACCTTGTAATCTTGCCCATTCTCTTGGAGTCATCTTACGAATATCTTCCTTATTAATTTTTCCTTTTATATGAGTTACTGGAATCATAGAATGTTCTCGATGGTCAATAATCAAATTTGTTTCTTTTCCCATTCCACCACAAACAATTGTTCCTGCAATTCCGTTTATATCACGAATAACATATCCAAATCCATGTCCTGCAATTTCATGTCTTTCTCTATGCCTTTTTAAACAGTTCATATAAAC
This sequence comes from Paratractidigestivibacter sp., assembly GCA_963644915.1. Taxonomy (GTDB): domain Bacteria; phylum Spirochaetota; class Spirochaetia; order Treponematales; family Treponemataceae; genus Treponema_D. Next base: position 2,966 of record CAVIQW010000079.1, on the reverse strand, counting down.
ATCACTCACATAATATTTGGAAGAAACTGGTGCAGAATCTAAAATATCTTTTATTGAAACATTTTTTTTAGTTCCAGTTGGAAATTCAAATTTATCTGGAGCAATGTCATCTCTAAAACAAACTATATAAATTCTTTCCCTGTTTTGAGGTACACCAAAATCTTTGCTATTTAAAATTTGAGAAAACACTTTATATCCTAGAGATTCAAATGTTGACTTTATAATTTTAAAAGTTCTTCCCTTATCATGAATTGTCAAACCTTTTACATTTTCACAAAAAATAACCTTTGGCTTATGATATTCACAAATACGGGCAACATCAAGAAAAAGAGTTCCTCTACAAAATCCTTTGTAATTATCATTGAAACCTTGATGCTTTCCTGCCATCGAAAATGCCTGACACGGAAAACCCGCTAAGCAAATATCAAACGGTGGTATATCTTTTTCATTAATTTTTGTTATGTCACCTGCAATTTCAAAATCATCCTTAAAGTTAGCCCTGTAAGTTTTCTGTGCAAATTTATCCCACTCAGAAACAAAAACAGTTTTGGATTTTTTTCCAAAAGCACGTTCAAAACCAAGACGAATTCCACCTATACCTGCAAACAAATCAATTGTTTTAAAAGTTTGAATTGTGCTAAAGGAAACAATTTTTTCCATTGTATTTTTCAATAAAATTTGAGAACCTCTTTTTGTTGTTGCAAGTGCTTCCATAATAATTTTATCCTGTCATACTTACAGAAAACTCTTTGCAAAGAATATCTTTAAATATCCAAATTAGCATAACTTGAATTAGTTTCTATAAATTCACGACGAGGTTCTACTTCCTCACCCATACAAACTGTAAAAATTTTATCTGCAGCCTCTGCATCTGGAATTGTTACTACTCTCATATGTCTGTGAGCTGGATCCATTGTTGTTTCCCAAAGTTGATTTCCATCCATTTCACCAAGACCTTTGTAACGCTGAACATCTGCCTTGCTGCGGTTTTCACCAAGTTCCATAAGGGCGTTATCTCTTTCCTGTTCTGAATAACAGTAAACAGGCTCTTTTTTTCCAAGTTGAACTTTAAATAGTGGAGGCATTGCAAGATAAACATATCCATTTTCAATAAGCTGTGGCATATATCTAAAGAAGAACGTTAAAAGCAAAGTTCTGATGTGGGAACCGTCAACATCGGCATCCGCCATGATTATAATTTTATGGTAACGAAGTTTTTCTATATTAAATTCTTTTCCAAAACCTGTTCCAAGAGTATTTATTACAGGTTCTAGTTTTTCATTACTCATAACTTTGTCTGCAGTAACTTTTTCTACGTTCAGCATTTTTCCCCAAAGAGGTAAAATAGCCTGCGTTTCTGGATTTCTTCCTTTTTTTGCAGAACCACCGGCAGAATCTCCTTCGACAATGTAAACTTCGCAAATTTCTGGATTATCTTTTATTGAACAGTCAGAAAGTTTTTCAGGTTTTTTAAAACCAGTTAAACCAGACTTTTTACGGCTTGCGTCTTTTGCCTTTCTAGCAGCAATTCTGGCAGTTGCTTCGGCTACAGCTTTTTCAAGAACTTTCTCTATAACATGGGGATTCTGCTCAAAGAAAATCGTAAGTTTTTCTTTTACAAGAGAATCAACTATCCCCCTAACTTCAGGATTTCCAAGTTTATCTTTTGTTTGACCTACAAATTCTGGTTCAGGAACTTTCATTGAAAGAACTGCAACAAGTCCTGCTTTTACATCATCACCATTTATTTTTTCGTAAGGGTCTTCTTTTTGATCTAATTTTCCATCTTTTTTTGGCATTCTTTTTTTTATCTTTTCGTTTGAATCAAGAAATTTTGATATAACAAAAAGAAGTGCCGATTTAAATCCGTCAAGGTGAGTTCCGCCATCAGTTGTCCTAATGTCGTTTACATAAGTATGAATATTTTCAGAATAACTTTCATTATATTGAAAAGAAAGTTCTGTAATTACATCATCTTTTTCGCCAGTAATATAAATTGGTTCTTCTGGATATTTAAATTTTGCCTTAGAATTAATTTCACTTACGTAATGAACAATTCCACCTTCATATTTAAGAATTTCTTCTTTGGGATTTTCAAGGCGTTCATCACGAAAAACTATTGTTATTCCACTGTTTAAAAAAGCAAGTTCTTTAAGACGCTGAATAAGAACGTCCCAATCATAAGTTGTTGTAACAGTAAAAATTGAAGAATCTGCTTTCCAGCGAATTGTTGTTCCGTGAATGGAAGAATCAATATCTTCTATTACTTCGACTTTCGTTTTTGGGATACCTTTTTCGTATTTTTGCTGATAAACATGACCATCACGTTTTACAGTTGCTTCCATCCAAACAGAAAGTGCATTTACACAGGAAACACCAACGCCGTGCAAACCACCAGAAACTTTGTAAGAACCTTTATCAAATTTTCCACCAGCATGAAGACGGGTAAGAACAAGTTCCAAAGCAGAAATATGTTCAGTCGGGTGAATATCAACAGGAATTCCACGACCATTGTCTTCTACTCGAACAACATCATCTTTTTCAAGAGCAACAATAATTTTATCGCAATAACCTGCCATTGCTTCATCAATAGAATTGTCAACTGTTTCATAAACAAGATGATGAAGACCTTTTGGACCTGTAGAACCAATGTACATTCCAGGGCGTTTTCTTACAGCTTCAAGTCCTTTTAAAACTTGAATATTACTTGCACCATATTCTGCAGACATTATTTTTTCCTTGATTCTGTATGATTTATTTGAAAATTTATATCCATGAAATTGAATATTATAGAAATAACTTATCTAAAATATACTTTGATTGATTAAAAAAGTAAAGGCGGTTTATAATCATAAACTATGAGCGAACAGAATTATAAAGAAATTTGGCCTTTTGCAATGAAACAAATCCATGAAGAACTTAAAAATAACGGTCAAGAAAATGAATTTTTACTTTGGTATAAAATG
>CAVIQW010000078.1:0-6854 GCA_963644915.1 Paratractidigestivibacter sp. | reverse complement strand
TGCATTGCGTGCGCGAATCTCTGAAAATGTCTGAATGCCAATCGGCAAAAATCTTCTGTTATCCATATGGGAAATTATAGCATAAATGGGAAAGAAATGCAGTTGTTTTCAAGTAACAAAAACAGATTCCCCGACTTGACCGGGGAATCTGTTTTACAATAGATTGCTGACCGAGTTTGCTATGCAAACATTGCCGTGCTCGAACACGGCAATGGCAGATGACACTCCAGCAATGACGCAGACTCAATCACGCAATGACTGTAAAATTTTAAAGTCAAAATTAGGGCTAAAAAACTAAATGGTTAAAGAGTCCGCAGAACTAATACATAACAATATTGTCCCTTGAGGGTTGAGAAACAGTTGCCGTTGAGGAAGTTCAATCCCCATGCTGAACTACTACTAGTACCCTGAGAACTACTCCAACATTCTTTTTCGCCAATCGTAAAACCGCCTGCCTTATTCAAACTTTCCTGCAGGATTTTTTTGTTTTCGAAAATTTTGTAAAGTTCTGAAATTGAAGGAATGTACCAGCCTGTTGCAAGGTCACTCGTTGAATCAAAACTGCAGGTTGCTGTTCCGTAATTTGCAGCAAAGTTGAATGCCGGGTAATCTGCAGCATTCTCACTAGCTTTAGAGTCTATTGAACAAATGTATTCCCAGTTGTCGCTACCATCCATATCTCCACTGTCTTTTGTGCCAATTATTTTTGTAAAGTTTGTGTTATAACCAGTTGTAGAATCTTTTGCCCATTGCAAATCAGTGTTTGATTTTTTTAAGCCAAGACCGAATGCTACGCCGTTTTCATTAAAGCATGCAACAGAAACCGGTTTATTATCTTCTTTACTTACGTAAGATTCAATATCTGCAACATCAATTTTAGTTCCATCTGCAAGAATAATATCACCTACTTCATAAGAACTAGAGTCTTTTACGGTAAATGTAACTGTTTTGCTGCTTCCGCTTGTAATTGTTACATCATAAGAACCAGCCGATTCAGGAATTGTCAAGGTTACTGTAAGTTCTGAGTCGCTTTTGATTGTTATTATTGAATCTGCTGTAATAGAAGGTTCAGCACAAGTTAAGCTAAAATTGGCACTTGTTACGCCATCTGCTTTAAAGTTTTTACCTGTAACAGTTGCAGTTACAGCCTCACCCTGTTTTTTGGTTCCTGCGGTTGGAATTACAAAGTCAGTTACAATCGGTGATTTACTTGGATTAATTTCTTTACTAGATTCACTGCCTTCATTGCCAGCCTTATCAACTGCTTTTACAGTAAATTTGTAAATTTCTTCTGTTTCGCTAACTTCTACTCCATTTACAGCATAAGTTTTGTCGGTCGCCTTTTCGTCTGTTACAACTTCAGTACTATTTTTTGTGTAGCTTACAAGATAGTAGCCAATATCTGTGTCGCTTGTACCCCATGTTACAATAATTTTTTTATTATCAGCATCATAATTCGCAGCAAGATCTGTTACTGCCTCAGGAGCTGTTTTGTCGATATTTTCTATCGTAATGTAAGAAAGTTCTCGGCGGCCATCGTAGTCAACTACGGCAACTGTGTAAGTTCCGTTATCTGTTACGTCAAATTTTGCAGAAAGTGTAATGTCTGTTCCTTTTAAAACTTCATCAATGCTTGTTTTAATTCCGCTTACATAGCAAATCTTACTTACAGAACTTAAACTTTCTGCCTTTACGCTAACTGTTACATCCTGATTTGTGGGTTCTGCAGTAGAAGGAGTCAAAGTGATTTTTAATTCAGTCAATTGGCTCAAAGACATTTGTGCAACTTTTTCAGTTCCAGAACTTTTGTTTCCGTTCGTGTCCATTGCTTTTACGGTGAACGCGTATGTTGTTCCAGCAGTTAAACCTGTAATTACAACGCCGTTATTTCCTGGTGCAACAAAAATACTTCCTTTTGTCATTGCAGAAACGGCAGCACGAGATGTTGTGTTTTCTGTATAAGTTACTTCCATACCAAAAAGGTCTTTATCGGCAGGGTCTGTCCAAGAAAGAACAGCATTTACTTTTCCGCCTGTGCCATTTACGCAGGTAACAACAAGGTCAGTTACATCACCAGGCGCAGTTTTATCTGTGCTGTCGTCATCAGAGTCTGTCTTGCAGCCTGCAAAACCTAAAACTAATCCTGAAAGCAATAATGCCACAAGAATTTTAATTGATTTTTTCATCTTTTTCCTCCATATGGTTTTTGATGAAATTTTGTTTTAAAAACAAAAAGACCGCCTGCACCACGCAATTTTGCGGACACAAACGGTCTTTGATTTACGACTATATTTTTTGAAAAAAGTAAGATTTCTAACTGAGAACTGAGAACTGAGAACTGAGAACTGAGAACATTTTTAGACTTCCTTTTTGTTTGTCAACTAGAACAGACTTTATTCTAGCATATTTTTGAGGAAAGCGAAAGATTTTAATCTTAATTCTGAGGTAGTAACCCACTTTTCTGCTTATTGACATAGCAGGCAAAATCTTATAATCTGTTAAAACTCACGTGAAAAACATAAGGTAGGTATAGATATGTCTAGAGCTTGTGACATTTGTGGAAAAGGTGTTATGCACGGAAACCATGTTTCTAAGTCTTTTAATCACCTTCGCAGAACTTGGAAACCAAATCTTCTTACTGTAAGAGCTGTTTTTGACAACGGTCAGGTAAGAACAATTAAAGTTTGCACACGTTGCTACCGCAGTGATTTCCTTATCAAAAAGGTAAAGACACCAAAAGCTGCTGTTGAAACAAAATAATCAGACTTTTCCAAAGAAAAACCGCTTTTGACGAAAAGCGGTTTTTTTATTTTTCCTTCAATATTATAATTATAAGATTAAATTTCCAGAACAAGCCCATCGTAAGCAGGTCCAACAGAACCGCCATTTTTTACAATTTCACTAAGATTCGGATAATCAAAAAGTTGAGAATTTGTGTATTCTTGAATTTCAACGTGGGTCATCAAATGACAAATGTGAATAAACCAAGTGTGGACCGGCTTTATCTGCTCAGCAACATCCATCGCCTGCCTAAAACCAAAATGCGTTGAATGTGGCTTTACACGAAGTCCGTCAATAACACAATGGTCGATAATTCCGCCTTTTTCCTTTAAAAGTTGAACACTTTCAGGAGGCACAAAACTTGTATCCGTTAGATATGCAATTGAATGAATTTTTCCGTCGTTTTTATTTTTGCACGAAATAAGCCAGCCAGAATCATCAAGATTGCCGTGCTTTAGGGGAATCGGCGTAACAACCAAATCACCAAATTCTTTTGGAGGATTTTTTTCAATATCAGCACAGTCAACAAGAGTGAGTTTTGGTTTTCCTCCGCCAATCTGCGTGTTGGCTTTAAAAATGTAGTCAAACCGATTTTTTACATCCTGAATTGTTTGTCTGTTTGCGTAAAGACATATTCCTTTTTTATTTTCAGAATTTTCCAGCATCTTTGGGGGAACTCCCGCATTTTCTGGATTGTTTTTCAGTTCTTCAATTTTATCACTTCCAAGAGTATGGCTAAAAACCCGAATGTCGTCCAAACCGTGCAGATGGTCAGCGTGGGAATGTGTCAAAAGTAGTGCGTCAATTGCTTCAATTCCATATTTTATACACTGCAACCTAAATTCAGGACCTATATCAATCAAAAGATGAGTTTCTGTTCCATTTTTATTTTGGTTCGTTACGTATGCACTGCACCGAAAACGCTTGTCGTGTTCATCTTTTGAAGTGCAAACATGGCAATGACAGGCAATACAAGGAATTCCGTGGCTTGTGCCAGTTCCCAAAAGAGTCATTCTCATCAGATTATGCCTTCGTATACAAGCCCCTGCTCGCCGTCCATTGTAACAGAAAGATCATTTTCAAGGTTTTTAAGAGCATTTCGCACATCCTGAATCCAAACCAAATCCGGATTTATCAAAGCAAGCTGTTCTGGCGGAATGTCGCTTCCAGTTTCAGAAACAACACCGTGCACAACTCGTAAAGCAGGAACCAAATCTTCTGTTATTCGCCAGCATACAAGAATTGCCGTGGTGTTCATCCGTATCTGGTTTCGGATTTCGTTCATATCTTTTTCGTGAACAATTCTTCCAGACGCTTTTGGTTGCTCTTTATTCGCACAGCCAAAAACCGTTCCACGCGCAAGAATATTTCCTACAACAAGCACTTTTATCGTGTTTATCATCATCGGACTTGAAATCGGAATTCCTGCGCAAATCAAAACTTTATCACCCTGCTTTACTGCTCCACAACGCACACATTGAGTAATCGCACTTTGAACCATCATCTCTGAATCGTCGGCAACCTGACAAAGAACTGGCAGAACTCCCCACTGAATCATAAGCTGATTCGCAACTTTTTTGTCTGGAGTTACGGCAAGAACAACCTGTTCCGGGCGGTAACTTCCGATAATTCGGGCAGTATTTCCGTGCAGCGTTGGAACAAGGACCGCCTTTGCACCAATATTTCTTGCAAGTTTGTACGCACTGTGGGCAACCATATGTCCAACTTCAATACCAGGTTTGTATTCTGAATCAAATTTTCGCATCTGAAAAAGATATTCCTGACTCTGCTCTGTTGTCCGGGTAATCAAAACCATTGCTTTTACAGATTCAATCGGATATTTTCCGCCGGCTGTTTCACCGCTAAGCATAACCGCGTCCGTTCCGTCAAAAACCGCGTTGGAAACATCTGTAAGTTCAGCACGCGTAGGACGAGGATTTACAATCATTGAGTCGAGCATTTGTGTCGCGGTTATAACCGGCTTTCCTGCGGCCCGGCAAACACGGATAATCGATTTTTGAGCCAAAGGAATACGTTCTGGCGGAATCTGAACACCCAAATCTCCGCGGGCAACCATAATTCCATCCGCTTCTTTTACAATTTCTTCTATATTATTAAGCCCTTCTTCGCTTTCAATCTTTGCTATAACGCGGGCATTCGCTCCAACTTCCTTTAAAAAACTTTTTATCTGAACAACTTCTTCTGGAAAACTTACAAAACTTGCGGCAACAAAATCAATGTCCTCTTCTGCACCAAAACGCAAATCGTCCTTGTCTTTTTCAGACATTATCGGAAGCCCCGCATGAAGCCCAATCAGATTCACATTCTTTTTGCTTCCAAATGAGCCAGAATTTTTTGCCTCACAGATTATTTTTTCACCCTGAATTTCAACAACATCAACTTCAACAAGCCCATCCGCAATCAGAACTCGTACACCAGTCTTCATCTTTTGCGGTGCTTCTTTCCAAGAAATGCTTATGTGGCAAGGGTTTTCACCATTCGCCGCCGTACAAAAACTGTCGTCTGCAACAAGTTCAACCTTATCACCTGTATTAACAGTAATTTTTCCATCGTTTTCAACAAGCCCAGTGCGAATTTCAGGACCTTTTGTATCAAGCAAAATCGCAACAGGAATGCGCAACGCCTCCGCCACTCTTCTTACACGCTCCATAGCCTGTTTATGCCATTCATGAGTTCCGTGGCTAAAGTTAAAGCGGGCAATATTCATACCTGCAAGAATCATTTTTTTTATAGTTTCGTCGTTGTCACACGCTGGACCAATTGAACATACAATTTTTGTTTTTCTTGAATACATACTTACATTATACAAAGATTAATTTAGTTTGTGAATTTTTTTTTCACGCTTATAAATTCATTTTTTTATTCAGCAAACTGAAGAAAAAATAATCTTGAAAATACCTTTTATTCTCTACATCCCTATTTTTAATTTGAACTTCATTGAACTTAAAGTCAAAAGATAGTATATTTTGAAGTAATGAATTTTTTGGGGAAAACCCGATTTCACAAACAGGAGTTATAAATGACACTTGATGAAATTAAGAATTCCAAGATTAAAAATTGGATTGAAGAATGCGTTAAGATGTGTGAACCTGACAATGTAGTTGTATGCGATGGTTCTACAGCTGAATACGATCGTCTTATGCAGAAATGCGTTGATGCCGGCTTGGCTACAAAACTTACAAAGAAAGAGAATTCTTTCTTGTTCCGCTCACTTCCAAGTGATGTTGCACGTGTTGAATCACGCACATTTATTTCTTCTGTAAAGGAAGAAGATGCTGGTCCTACAAACCACTGGATTGCACCAGCTGAACTTAAAGCAACAATGAAAGGTCTTTACAAAGGCTGTATGCACGGAAGAACAATGTATGTAATTCCGTTCTGCATGGGTCCTCTTGGCTCACCAATCGCAAAATACGGAATTGAACTTACAGATTCTGAATATGTAGTTCTTAACATGGACATCATGACTCGTGCCGGCGAAAAAGTTTGGGCTTACCTTGGAGACGATTTTGTTCCTTGTCTTCACTCAGTTGGTAAACCGCTCAACAACGGCGAAAAAGATAACGGAGTTTGGCCTTGCGCAGATGTTGAACACAAATACATCAGCCAGTTCCCAGAAGAACGCCTTATCTGGTCTTATGGTTCCGGATACGGTGGAAACGCTCTTCTTGGAAAGAAATGTTTCGCCCTCCGCATTGCAACTGTAATTGCACGTGAAGAAGGCTGGCTTGCTGAACATATGCTTATCCTTAAGCTTACAAACCCTGAAGGAGAAGTTAAATACGTTACAGGTGCTTTCCCTTCTGCTTGTGGTAAAACAAACCTTGCAATGCTTATTCCTACAATTCCTGGCTGGAAAGTTGAAACAGTCGGCGATGATATTGCATGGATGAAATTCGGAAAAGACGGTCGTCTTTACGCAATCAACCCAGAAGCAGGATTCTTTGGCGTTGCTCCAGGAACATCTGCGGAATCTAACAAAAACGCTCTTGAAGCGGCTTCAAAGAACACAATCTTTACAAACTGTGCTCTTACAGAAGACGGAGACGTTT
>CAVIQW010000077.1:0-6921 GCA_963644915.1 Paratractidigestivibacter sp. | reverse complement strand
ATCTTGGGAGTCTATTGGAAAAAGTTTACTTGTTGTTTTGGATAACGCTAGGGAGTTTAAGGAAAATTATCCTGGAGATTTTATAAATTTAAAAGAAAAATGGATTTCAGAGGCAAGAAGAATAATTGAATTAAAAACTGATTTTCATGGAATTTCAGCAAAACACGAACGCTGGTTTTCCTTTGATGAACTGTATGAGCCAAAATACTGGAGCCATTTTGAGCAGCAGATGAAATCTGAAAATTGGGATAAAAATCGTCTTGAAATAAATAGGCAGCAGTCAATTGAAATCATAAATCAGCTTTCAAATCCGCGGAGATTTGATACTTCAAAAGAAGAGGCAACAAGAAAAGGTTTGGTTTATGGACACGTTCAGTCTGGAAAAACTGCCCAGATGTCTTCGATTATTTCAATGTACGCTTCTTGCGGATGCAGGTTTTTCATTGTTTTTTCTGGAATAACAAATTCTCTAAGGAATCAAACTCAAAGCCGTTTTAGAAAAGATTTAGGAATTGATAAAATGGGCGGCTGGGACTTGCTTACGGACATCTCTGACAAACTGGGAAAAGATGATGTCTGTATAGAAGGAAAAATAAACGGCAGTAATCCAGTTCTTGGTGTATTCAAAAAGAATCCTCATGTTCTCCGCCGTCTAAAAGAATATTTGCAGAATATAAATAGCGATACGTTTTGGAAAAATAAAACAGTTCTTGTTATTGATGACGAATGTGACAATGCTTCTATGAATGTTGCAAAGCAGTTTGATGATGACGGTTTTGCAACAGGAAAAAGAAGTTCTATCAATTCATTGATTACAGATATATTAAAAATTTTTGACAAGTATTGCTATGTAGGATTTACGGCAACTCCATTTGCCAATGTCCTTAATGAAAAGCCTGGAAAAGACAGCCTGTATCCAGAAGATTTTATTTACCCTCTAACTATAAGTCCTAAATATTATAGCGCGCGAAAATTGTTTGGCTCGTCAAATGATAATCCTGATAATCCCGAGCCATTGCTTGATGTTGTGAATTTTGTAGAAACAGAAGAGATAAATCCAAAGTATAATGACTATGCAGATGTTCCCGAATCATTAAAGAATGCTATATTTTACTTTATTGTAGCTACAGCTTGTAAATATTATCGTGCCTTTAGCAATAAACACTCTTCAATGCTTATACATGTGGATTTAAAAATTTCCACGCATGCTGTCGTAAACAAATCTGTTGAGTTTTTTATAGAGAATATAAAACAAAATCCAGCTGACTTTTTTAGTTATATGGAGAAAGTTTGGAATTCTGAAAAAGACAGAGTTTCATTTGAAATTATAAGACAGCTTTTTAATTATTCCGAAGAAGATAAAGAAAAATACAAAGTCCCTGATTTTAACCGGCTGAAAGACTTTATTTTAGAGGTCGCAGATAAAATCGAAACCGTAGTTGACAATAGTTCTGTACCTTTGGAAGAGAGGCTTCATTATCCTGATGATGAAAGCAAGGTTTATATTGTAATTGGCGGAAATACTCTTTCGCGTGGTCTTACTCTTGAAGGTCTTGTCGTAAGCTATTTTTACAGAACATCAAAATTATATGACACATTGCTGCAAATGGGGCGCTGGTTTGGATATAGAATTGGCTATGAAGATTTGCCAAGAATCTGGACAACAGAACGTATAGCAAAAAATTTTTCTTTGCTTGCAGATGTGGAAGGCGAATTACAGGAACAGTTTACAGATTATGGCAACGGTCTTACTCCTGCTGAGATAGCTCCCAGAATACGAGTTCTTCCTCTTCTTCAGATCACGAGAAAATTGGCAATGCAGAATGCAAAAATTACTGGCATAAATTATGCAGGACAAAGACCGTCGACATTATTCTTTGAGCGCACAAATAAAGAATGGCTTTTGCATAATCAAATTGCCACAAGAGAATTTCTTGATGGAATAGATCAAACTCCAGTAGAAAAAAATGGAAGTGTTATTTATCAGAATATTCCAATTTCTAAAATCCGGCAGTTTATTGAAAAATATAAAATTTGTGAGTCCAACAATGCTTGCCGAAAAAATTTAATCTTGAAATATCTTGAAAAAATCAATTCCAAAAACTTTTTGCAAAACTGGAATGTCGCAATAATTCAAAACAAAATGGGTCGTGAATATCAGATTTGCTCAAGGCTGAGAGTTCATCTTGTTAACCGCAGCCGTCTGGATCCGAAAAGCAAGAATGATTCAATAGCAAACATAAAAGTTTTGGGCCAACCGCAGAATATGCTTGTTGATACAGATATTCCTGATTCTGAAAAAGATGAATTCAGGCCTTTAAAAATGTTTCTTCAGCGTCATAAATATTTTGAAGAAAAAGGAATCGCTGAGCCTGGGCTTTTGCTCATATACCCGATTGATAAAGACAGTAAGCCAAAATCAAATCAGACAGGCAGACTGCCATTGAATGCGGCAGAAGACGTTATCGGGATAACGCTTGTTTTTCCAAAAGATAAGAACATTGAAGTAAATTCGTATATGACAATTTCGTTAGATGGAGTGGAGCATGATTGATTTTAAGTTTGATGAAGTTCCGTTCAGACGAGGAATGGGAACTATAAACGCAAGCGGAGCATCCAAGACTTTAAACGGTTCTTCTTTGACTGATACAGAAATCTTATTAAGAGAAGCGGTTCAAAATTCTTTTGATAGCCGGTTAAAAGAAAGAAAATTTGATGAAAAAACAGGAAAGGCAGTATCTAAATATTTGCCCTTGAATTTTTCAATTCGGGCTTTCAATTTTTCTTCAGACCAAATGGTTTTCATACAAAAGCTGTTTAATTCAGAAAATTCAGATTCGTACTATGCCAAAAATGTACAGAAATATATAAAAACATCTTCTCTAAATATTGAGATAAGCGATATTAATACTACTGGTCTAATAGGTTTTCCTGGAATTACAGAGAAAAAGGAAAATCAGAATTTTGCAAATTTTGTCTATTTTACAGGAAATGACAAATCGCTTGATTCAAATGACGGAGGCTCATACGGGTTTGGAAAAGCGGCGTTCTTTTTATATTCTCAAGCCAGAACAATAATAATTTATACAAGAATAAAATCTGAAAGCGCATCGAATTATCAGTCCAGACTTATTGCTGTTTCAATGGATGAAAGAATAGATAACAGATGCTGGTGGGGAGAGAAGAAGCAAAGCGATAACGAAAGTGGTGTTTATGCGTCGCCTGTTTTAGGAAAACTTGCAGATGAAATTGCAGAAGCAATTGGCATGAATGTCTTTAACGAAATGCAGACAGGAACAAAAATCCTTATTTTAAATGGAAACGAAAAAACAATCGATGAAATATTCAAATACGACATTCCTCAGTATTTAGTTCATTGGTACTGGAACAAAATAATTGCGAAAAAAGTTGTTTTTGATATTGCCTATAAAAAAGAAAAGATTGAGCTTGATAATCCAAATGAAGTATATCCTTATAAGCATTTTATAAACGCTTACAGAAGACTTAATGCGATAAAAAAGAAAGAGATAAAAGCTGATGGAAAAAGATGCATTGAAATTTCTCAGGAACGGCCTAGCGTAAAGCTTGGAATTGCCTGCATCGAAAAGACTTCGCCCAAAAAAAGTAAATATGAAGAATTGATACCAGTTTTAAGGACTTCACAGCCACTTGTCGCCTTTATGCGAGGAATTGGAAATATTGTTTATTATGGAAAGTATACCATCGGCCAAGAGAACCTTAATGAAACGTGTTTTGGAGTTTTTACCTGTGATACGAAGTCTTTTTCTAACGGAGAGTCTGAGGGCGAAATAGACCGATATTTTCGGGGAATAGAAAACCAGACTCATACACGCTGGGAACATAAAAATGATATGTTCCCTCACAATTATTTAAAAACTGTTGAAAATAAAATTGACCTGCTTGTAAGGTTGAATTGCGCTTTTGAAGAAATTGATGATTCTGCGGCAAATATTTCAGTTATGATTCAACGCACTTTAGGTGCAAAACTTCTTCCATATAAATTGCCAGTTGGCGGAGCCAAGAAAACTTTGAAACCTGCTGTTCAGGCAGAATCAAAGGCATCAAACAAAAAGTCGGCAATTACTAAAACTGGAAATTCGTATATTGAAATCGATTCAAAAACAAACGAAAAATATGTTTATGTTCAATACAAGATAAATGTTTTAAAGGATAAGGCTGTCAAGATAAATAATATAGTTTCTAAAATCGAAACTTTAGATGCTGGAGACAGTTTTGAGGATAATGGAACTTACCTAAAGTTTTCCGGAACATATAAAAAAGATAAAGACGGCACTGTCTCTATGACAGATTCAAGACTTCCAAAGATATTTAAACTCCCGGAAACTTGCTATTTTAAAATAAAATGCCAAAAAGACTGTTCATTTGATTTAAAAATTGACTGGGAGGAAGCTGATGCACAATAAAATATATACTTATAAGACTGTTTCCCAAGATTCTGGAATAATTCAGGCTGAATGGCAGATTTACGGGCGTCCAATACCTTTGTCGCACGAAATAAAATTCTGGAAGAAAAATGCGGATTTGCAAATAAACTGCAATATATATGTTTCAGCAAAAGAGCTTGATTCTTTTATTTCTAAAAATGCAGAAGCTTCATTCTATATTGTATGGAACTCTTTATCGGGAAGAAACGGGACTTCACTGCAAGGCTGCGCATTTGTTCAAAAGTATGAAAATAAAAGAAATGAAAGCGTGAAAGAATATAATTTTTCTTGCATTGTTCCTGGAACTAAAATTGCGGGCGATACCGAAATTTCTTTGGTTCTGGCAATTTCTTCTGAAGATAAATTAGAGAAAAAGTCAGAATTTGCAACAGAAAAAGGAGCTGTTATATTCAGAACTTCTGAACTTTTGTATCTTGAAGGCGGTCAAGCTCTTTTTCCTGTAAAAGCAGTTTCTTTTAAGGAGCGTTCTGGAATTGCAAAGAAAGCTTTGTATTATCTCCGCAAAAAGTATATTGATTTAGACAGCAATTTTAATGCGGCATACACTTTATTTTTTAATATAGAACATCCGCTTTTCAAAAAGATAAATTCAGATTTAGAGAATGATGTTGCCGCAAATTATCTGTTGAAAATGATTATGTTTGATGTGTATAGAACTATTGTTTTTGATGCTCTTGATAAGGAACACGGACTTGATGAGCTTTCAGAGTCATTTGAGGAAAATGCTTTTACTTTACGTGCTGTTTATTCAAAAATTCTGAATGAAGTAAAAGATCGGTATTTTCCAGAAAAAGATTTGCCTTCATTAAAGGAAATGGTAGTTCAGGGCGAAGATCAAAGAAATTTTTTGTATACGGCAATTCAGGAATACGTTTTTGGAGATGACTAAAATGAATGATGAAGAAGTAATACGTGTTTATCCTGTAATCGATGATGATCCTGAAAAGCTGTACCAAAAACTAAAAGACAGAAATTTTGTTTATGACGAACTGAGAGAAAACAAGCTTGTTCCGCCTGGGGTCGGGGAACTGGTTTCATTTGAGGAGCTTATGTCTTTGAGACAGGATGTTGTCAGCCTTGCAAGAAAATACGGTGCTGGCGGTCTTACTAAAAATACAGCAGCTACGTTAAAATTGAATTTTGATAAAGAGCTTGGCAGGTTTCTTTACGAAAAAATGAATATTACACCTTCGGTTGCAGCAACTCTTCCTATGTGGCAGTTTTTAAATCTTCAGCTAGTGCCAGATGTCGTGTTCTGGAGGTGGGAAGATTCAAAAGACCATTTTTATTCAGAAAGAAGAAATTATCTTGGCACTCAATGGTGGAGATATTATCTTTTTTCTGATTCAGAAGAATCCTTAAAGATTTATGCAAAACTAAATGATGCAAATATTGCTGAGCTTTACGAACGCTCCGGAAGCAGAGGCTTGCCAGACCACATTGTTCAAATTGCAAAATGGTTTACTCAACTTTCAAAAAATCTCGTCTTACAAAACGAGCGTGAGCTTTTCCGGGCAGTAATAAAAAGATATAACGCAGAGCTTGGGTTTAGAAATTATTTTTCACTTGAAGCATCTGACCGTTTTTTGATTTTTAAAAATTGTTTTGACAAGGCTTAAAAATAATTGGGCAACCCGGCACTTTGTGCCGGCCGGGCTATCCATGGCTACGGCGTCTTACGCGCCTTCGGTGCTTCGCACCCGCGCTTTGCGCGGCCATTCCTATCCCTGTTGCGTTTTTTTTGTTTGGCCGACAGCAAAATTCAAATATTTTATAGCTGAAGCTTTAAAAATTCCTCGTGCAAAGTTTTTGTCATTGCGACTTTTAAAGTCTGTTCAAAATTGGCAAGGTTTGTTGTGTTTTGATGAGCCGGCAGCTGTTCCATAAAAAGCTGCTGGTAGGAAACGTTCAATGCGCTGGCAATACTTTGTATAACTTCTAGCGACGCAGACTTTCTTCCAAGTTCAATTTGCGTCATAAAAGGAACAGAAATTCCTGATTTTTCTGCTAAATCTGCCTGAGTCCAGCCAAAATCTTTTCTTATTTTTCTAATATTTGTTCCCACTACCAGAAGAATGTCTGTCATTGTCAAAATAATATTGCTATCAGCAACACTTGAAAATAATCTTATGGCAATATAAAATATTGCTAACAGCAATTATTTTTGTTGTTGCCTCCGTTACGGTGTTTCGGCCCGAACGGGGGATTTTTATTTTTACTAAGGATTTTTTTAAGCGATGAACGCTATAAAAACGGAGAACAGTTTATCAGCAGAGTGGGCTAAAGACGCCTTAAAAGACAATGCGTTTAACTTTTTGCGTCTTGTGTGCTGCTTAATCGTAATTTATGAACATTGCGTTGTTTTAAGCGGTGTAAATCTTCCTTGTTACGACTTGCGTGGAATTGCCGTAAACGTCTTTTTTATTTTAAGTGG
>CAVIQW010000076.1:0-7228 GCA_963644915.1 Paratractidigestivibacter sp. | reverse complement strand
CCAGCACCGATGATTGCAACTTTTCTGCGGTGAAGTTTTTTTACACCCAAAAATTCTTCAAGGGCGCGTTGAAAACCGACAGCATCAGTATTATGTCCAACCCACTGACTAAAATCCTTTACCAAAGTGTTACAAGCACCGATTTCACTTACTTCAAGACCAATCTCGTCCGCAATTTCCATCGCATCATTTTTATACGGAACAGTAACAGCCATTCCCTTTATTCCAAGCTCTTCCGCAAACTCAAGCGACTCCGCCATAGAAGTAGAAGCCATTGGAATAAAAACATTATTCATACCGTGTGTCCTGTAACCCTGATTATGAATCAAAGGACTTGAAGTAACTTTTAACGGAAACCCAGTTACAGCATAAAAACGAGTATGCTCATCAATTTCCCTAAAACGGTACATTTCATTTAGAACAATCGGATTGATATGCCCAATTTCTGCAGTGTTTCCAGAAGTTTCCAAAGGAGAAGTATATGTTAAAAAAGAATTCAACTTTGAAGCAAGAATCCGGCTTGGAACGCCAAGATTTCCCATCGCAACAAAAATATGAGGAAAATCCGTAATTCCCGCCGCCTCATTAAAAAGTTGTGTCACATCGCTTAAAGTTTTTGGCATAAACGCAATTTTTGGAATTTCAAACTGCGTCCTGCGCATTTTTAAGCAACGCTCACGCAGATTTTTTACAGGTCCATCAAATTTATGATAACTTCGGATTATTTTTATTCCAAACGCCTGAGCAGAATCAATCAGACCCGAAACATTAAAATCTTCCTCAAAATCAACATAGGCAAAATTTTTTGTAGGATTCTGGTCTGCATACGCCAACGCCCTTCCAAACAATGCAGTTCTAGAAAATTCACCGCTGTCGTACAAACCACCATCTTCAACACGACGGATTGTAAGAATACACGGAATACCAATCATTGCCGGAAATTTTCGCACATTCAAACGTTCTGATTCATCAAGATGGTCAACACGAAGTTCCGCAATATCAATGTGCTGAGCATATTTTTTTACAAGTTCAGCATCCTCTAAAAGAGTTTTTCCTGTAAGCGTCAAGCAAATCAGCGGTTTATTCATTTTTATTCCAACCTAGCGGACTGTAACTTTTTTCTGCTCTTTATCAACAACATACAACGTCAGAACCGTTTCCCTAGGAACAGCATAAGGAATTGTAAGATTTGCTCCAGTATGCAAAAAGTTCACCAAGGTATAAGTATTGCCGTCCTCTGTTGTCGCATCAAGACGCATAGAAACTGGATAAGGATAGTCTGTTAACTCGGTCTGGAAAATTCCATACAAATTTCCTTCGTATTCACCAACAGGCAATGCCATTTCAACAGACATTCTTGAATAATTCGGAATAAATTCCTGCTCAAGTTCCTGCTGGGCAACAACCGTTCCTTCTTTTTCACCATTTTTTGCATTGTGAGAAGTAAAATCAAAAACGATTCGGCTTCGTGCAATCACCGCAAGAATATCATTTACAGAAAGCCCGATAAGATTTGGAACTTTTGTATTTTCATAAGTTGGGCCACGGCTCACAACAAGATGAAGTGTGACTGGTTCAGAAATATCTGTTCCTTCTGGAATATCCTGCTCAAGAATCGTTCCAGCGGCGGAAATATCAGGTTTATATTCAGGCTCAGCAAGAACAATTAATGGCTGAGCATGACCTGCAAACAAAGTCTGAAAATCCATTTTCAACTGATCAAAATTTTGACCAATATAATTTCCAACGTGATCAACAATTACGCCACGGCTTACAACAAGAGAAACCCGACTGTAGCCTTTTACAATTGAGCCAGCAGAAGGACTTTGATCAAGAATTTTTCCTTTATCATCGGCAACGTCTGAATAGCGCAAAGTTATTTTTGGATAAAGTTCCTTTTTCTGCATTTCAAGCAACGCTTCTGTAAGTTCCTTTCCGCAAACATCTGGAACCATAACCTCTTCCGGACCTTTTACATGAACAAAGAAAATAACGCAGGCAAAAAACGCTAAAACAACAACGGCAGCGATAACGGTCAAAACCAAAGTCTTTCCATTTGCCTGAAGACTTTCAAAATAATTATTCAGTCCAACCCTGGAAGGCCTGAAATTTTTTACTTTTTTTCCGCCTTCAACAAATTTTTCTCCAGCTGATTTTCCAGCAGTCTTAATTTTTTCAAAAATTTTTTCTTTATCCATTTTTTTATATTACCATTTTCGCATATTATTTTAAAGTCAGAATGAGCCAAGAATTTTTCCGATAAAGTCTTTTGCACCGTTCAAAAACGACTTGTAGTCCATTGCATTTTTTCCCTGCCTCTGGAGTTTTGTGACGGCAAAAAAACCTTCACTGCATTTTATAATAATTCCCTTATTTTTTAAAACGCACAAAACTGTTCCTGGCAAAACGTTTTCTTCCAGTACAATATTTTTCTCATCTTCTTTTTCAAGCGGAAACCCAGAAATTATTTTAAGTGGCAAAGAATTTTCTGTTGTCCACGCAACTGGTTCTGGATTATAAGCACGGACAATGCAGTCAATCTTTGCAGCACTATTGTTCCAGTCAATTTTCGCGTCTTCTTTTTTTATAAAAGACGTGTAAGTAGCCTCGCCAGACTGAGGAATCCCTTCTTTAAGCACACCGTTTTTTGAAACATCCCAAAGAATTTCAGAAATCATTTCCGCGCCACGCGTTGCCGCTTCGTCAAGCAAAGAGCCTGCCGTTTCTGTTCCATCAAGCGAAACAATTTCCTGAGCCAAAAGATTTCCTTCATCCATTTTTAAATCAAGTTTTTGAACAGAAAAAGCGGTTTCTTTGTCGCCATTTAAAATAGCCGCATTTATTGGAGAACAACCACGATATTTTGGCAAAGCAGAAGGATGCAGGTTTATTCCTCCAAATTTAAAAAGTCCCAAAAATTTAGGTCCAAAAATATGACCATAAGCAAAACTTACTAAAAGTTCCGCACCGAGTCTTAAAACTTCTGTTCGCACAGTTGAATCAAGGTGTTCTGGAGAAAAAACAGGAATCCCAAATTCTTCTGCAGCCTGAGCCACAAAAGTCGGAACTAACGCTTTATGCCGGCCTTTTGCACTTGGAGGATTTGTAAGAACGCCAACAATTTTATAACCAAAAAGATTTTCTTGTTCTTTTAGAAGCCTTAACGTTTTTGCTGAAGCCTCTGGACTTCCTGCATACAAAACTTTTAGCATTTTTTCCTCATTCTTTTTACTTATTTTTTGCAGCGATTTTCGCCGCGATTTTTCGGGCTTTTGCCTCGCGTTCAAGACGCTTTTTTTCTGCTCGCTCTGCACGTTTTTTAAATTGATTTGCTGTTTTTTCTGCAAATTCAGGGTCGCCACGGTCAATAAACAAATATCCGTCAAGATGGTCGTTTTCATGCTGAATAATTCGTGCCAAAAGCCCTTCCGCCTCAAGCGTAAACGGCTTTCCTTTTTCATTAAAAGCCTGAACTGTAACTTTTGCCGGACGCTGAATATTTTCGTAAACTCCAGGAATACTAAGACAACCTTCCTCGTAGTCGCAAAGTTCCGCGCTTGTGCTTATAATCTGCGGATTTATAAAGACACGACGAACATCGTCATCAGCAATCACAACAAAAACTCGCTTGCTGATTCCAGCCTGAGGTCCGGCAAGCCCAACGCCATCCGCACTAATCATCGCCTCGAACATTTCGTTTATGAATGCACGGAACTCATCATTGATTTCTTCTGGTTTTACAGGCTCTGCAACTTTTCGCAATATATCTTCGCCAAGTTTAGTAATTCTCATCTTATTCTCCCAATCTGATTCTAGCCGCATGAGCGTGTGCCGCAAGACCTTCTGCATCGCCAAGAAATCCAGCAGCCGTTGCACTTTTTTTCAAGCCTTCACTGTCTTTTTCCGCACGCAAAGTTGTTACAGTCTTCAAGAAAACACGAACGCTCAATCCGCCTGTAAAGCGAGCCGATCCGCTTGTTGGCAAAGTGTGGTTCAAACCGGCCGCATAATCGCCAAAAACTTCAGCCGCATAATCACCAATAAAAAGAGAACCAAAATTATGCACAAGAGACTGAATTTTATCACGCAAAGCACCAGCTTCCATTGCAAGTTCAAGATGCTCCGGCGCTTTTAAGTTTGCAAGTTCCGCAGCCTGCTCCAAATCATCACAAATTATGATTCGACCGCAATTGTCGATGCTTTGACGGGCAATTTCCTTTGTGGAAAGTTTTCCAAGCTGTTTTTCAATTTCTGCGCTGACTTTTTTTGCAAATTCTTCGCTGTCTGTTGCAAGAACAGGCTGAGCAACAACATCGTGTTCCGCCTGAGCCAAAAGGTCGGCTGCAACCCATTGTGGATTTGCAGATTCATCAGCAATAACAAAAACTTCTGTCGGGCCAGCAACCATATCGATTCCAACTTTTCCGTAGACTTCTTTTTTTGCAGCGGCAACAAATTTGTTTCCAGGACCGACAATCACATCAACGGCAGGAATTGTTTCTGTTCCGTAAGCCATCGCCGCAATTGCCTGCGCACCACCGCAAGCATAACATTTTTTCACACCACAAATATATGCCGCCGCCATAATTCCCTCGTCGGCATAAGGTTTTCCGCCCACAAACGGTTTTCCAGATTCACCAAGCCCCATTTTTTGTGCAGAAGCCTTGTCTTCTGGATGAATTCTTGGCGGAGTGCAAAGAACAATTTCTTTTACACCAGCGGCAATCGCCGGAGTAACGGTCATTACAACTGTTGAAATGAGCGGAAATCTTCCAGCCGGAACATAAACGCCAGCACGTTCCACAGGAATTGTCTTTTGCCCCGTAAACATTCCAGGTGTGAGTTCAACTTCAAAATCATCAAAAGAAGATTTTTGGCGCAAAGCAAATTTTAAAGCCAGTTCGTGGGAATAGCAGATTGCGTTGTAAATTTCAGGATTCTGTTTTTCAAGTTTTTCCACGGCGGCTTTTAGTTCTTTTTCTTCTATTAAAAATGTTTCCGGCGCAGAAACGTCAAATTTTTGACCGTACTTTTTTAAGGCAGAATCACCGTTTGCGGCAACATCTTCTATAATTGAATGAACGGTTTCATTTGTTGTTCCAAAAGAACGACCTTCAAACCATTCGCCTTCAAGTTCATTTGCTTTTACAATTTTTATCATTTTAACTCCCCTAAAAGAGAAAATTTCAATTTCCGAGTTGATTTTAAAATGCGGCAAGGATTGTAGTGGCACGCGCAGCGTGTTGCGAAACAGAGTGAAACGGCGTGAAGCAATGCAGATAGCACGAAGTGCGTACGGAACCACGAAAAGCCTGATTTTTTGTGGTTTGCTTATGCAAAGCACAAAAAAGCCGCCCAATTTTTTTTTATTTTTCTTTATGTCGCTTATCAAGCTCGTTATAGACATCCTGCCAATTAACACCTTCTTTGTACATAAGAACGCTCACAAAATAAAGAAGATCGGCAGCTTCCCAAATAACCTCGCCCTTTCCGTCGGCCTCGCAGATTTCTTCCGCCTCTTCCGCAACTTTTTCGCGGACGCGCTTATTGTCAAGAGTTGCTGTGTACGAGCCTGGTTTTGGATTTGCAAAACGCTCAGAAATTGTTGCGTAAAGGCGTTCCAACGTTGATTTTTCGTCTGGCGCAGAAGTAAAACACGTCCAGCTTCCAGTGTGGCATGCACCGCCATTCGGTTTTACGGTTGCAAGAATTGTGTCACGGTCGCAGTCGGCTCTAAGTTTTACAACGTCCAAAAAATGACCGGAAGTTTCGCCTTTTGTCCACAATGTGTTTCGCGAGCGGCTAAAAAATGCAAGTTTTCCGGTTTCAAAAGTTTTTTCTAAAGCCTCTCGGTTTGAGTAGCCCATCATAAGAACTTCGCGGCTTCGCTCATCCTGCGCAACAACAGGAATCATTCCACCGGTTTTCTGCCAGTCCAGGCAACGCACAAATGCATTTTTTAGACTGACTTTATTTGTGTAAAGCGCCATTCCAAGTTGAACATCGCAGTGCATTTTTTCAAGGGTTTCAATTTCGTCTTCAGAAGAAACGCCACCAGCAACAACGACGCGGCAATTTACAGCGGCGCGCAGCTCCTTTGCCATTTCAAGATTTGTTCCCTGCATACAGCCTTCTTTTTCAACACAAGTAAAAAGAAGCTCAGAGCAATATTTTTCCGCAAGTTTTGCACCTTCAATAAGCGGAACATCGATAGTTTCTGTCCACCCTTTTACAGCGATTTTTCCGTTCAAAGCGTCAACGCCGATAATAATGCGCTGTTTTCCGATTGTCGCAACAAGTTCGTCCAAAAATTCTGTATTCAAAACATCGGAATTGTTTTCCGGATTCTTTTTCCAGGCACTTGAACCGATAATAACTTTTTCAGCCCCAAGAGAAATCAATTCACGCGCACGCTTTACAGAACGAACTCCGCCGCCGGTACGAACATTTCCTTTGCGCAAAAGGCTTTTCAAAAGCGGAGTATTCACCGTGTCGCCTTTTGGATTTGTATTTCCCATTGCCGCATCAAGGTCGATAACAGCAACTTCACCATATTTATCAAATTCTTTTATAAGAGCGTCCGCATCATCGCGCTGCAGAACAAGCTCTTTTCCATTTTTTAACTGAACAACATGACCGCCTTTTAGGTCGATAGAACTGATTACCATAACGCTAGAAGTTTAACGAATTTTTGAAGAATTAACAATCAAAAGATTATGTGGGCGGGACACTACCACCGTACGGGGACACACCGCGAGTTTACTTCGTAAACTATCGAGTTTACGAACAACGCCCCATTAATTAAACGCCAACTGCAAATGTCTTTTTTCTTTTACACAATCGAGCAAATAATAATTGATGATATTTTGATATGGCATTCCTATTTCTTCTGACATTTTTTTAAAATAATCTATTACTTTATCATCAAGACGAATAGTTATCTGTTTTTTCAGTTTGTCTGCATAAGGATTTTTGATTCCGTTTGAAAAATCATAATGGTCTCTCATTTTATCTACTTTCATCAAGCGAAGAATGATCTGGACCTGCAATTAAAACAGCATTTTCATCATAAAAAACTGATTTTGCTTCCTCGAAAGTGACTTTATGCTTTGCATAGTTAAGTTCTGCTTTTAAAGAATTCCACTCAAAAATTATCTCGTCCATAATTATATTATAATTATGGATTCTGCAGTTTGTCAAATTAATACGAACAAACCATCCATTTCTT
>CAVIQW010000075.1:0-7263 GCA_963644915.1 Paratractidigestivibacter sp. | reverse complement strand
TTCCTGGCGTGAAAAATATTTATAACGAAAAAACTAAAATCTGCACTTTGGAAAATCTTGAAAAAAATTTACAGAGATTTTATCTGCCGGCAAAAGATTCAAGTTTTTCAGTTTTTACAATAAACAGCTGGATTTTGGAAATTGACAAAGCTCTTCTTCTGAAAAAAATTAATTCCGCCCTTGCAAAGATTTCTGCGGACTTTTCTGTTCAGGCACATTTTGGAAAAATCTGGCAGGCAAATATTTTAAACAACCTAAAATTTGCAAACAAGGAACGAAAATTCAATCTTCCAATTGAAAAAAAATGTTTAATCTGTGCGGCAGGACCAACTTTAGACGAAAAAATTGAATTTATCAAAAAAAATCGCAAAGAATATTACATAATCGCAACCGACACTGCATTCAAAATTTTAAGTGCGGAAAAATTTTTCCCTGATGCAGTGATTTCCATTGACGGTCAGATGATTTCTTATTCTCACTTTACAGGAAAAATCATTCCAGAAACTTTGTTTATTTTTGAACTTATTGCAAATCATTCCGCCGTAAAAAAAATTGCAAAAAAAACAGACAATATTTTGTTCACAATATCTTCGCATCCATTTGAGCAACTGCTGGCTTTATCCCAAGAAAATACGTTTTTTCAGGTGGACTCGTGTTCAGGAACTGTAACAATAGCGGCTTTGGACTTTGCAAAAAAATCAGGATTTCTAAATATTGAAATTTTTGGCGCAGATTTTGGCTACACAAACAATAAACCTTATGCAAAAGGAACTTATTTAGACAGAATAAATTATTCAAATCAGACAAAAATATCTTCTGCAGAAAAAGAATTTTCAAAATTGATGTTCAGAACGGAACTTATAAATGTTTCAAAAAACAAAAAAACAACAGAAGTGCTAAAACTTTATGAAGAAAATCTATTTTTATGGTGCAAAAACAACAACAAAAAAAAAAAAAAATTAGAGAACTCCTACAAAATCGTAAATTCAGACAAAGAAAAAAAAGAAATAAAAAACACACCATTCGATGAAAAAAAATTCTTTCAGCAACTTGAAAAATACAAAAATTCCGTTCAAGTTCAAACCGCCCTGCTCCCCTACATTTCATGGCTAAAAAGCGGCACAAAAAATGCAAAAAACATTTCGTTTAGCGAATACACAAAACTTGCACTCAACTTTATACTAAGATATAATTCAGATGTATGAAACACACTGGTATCAATTTTTTTTCAATTTTAGTTTTACTGATTTTCGCTGGCTCGATTTTTTATTTTTTTAATGCAATCCACACAGACTACAAACAGGGACTTTCCCGCTCCGAAAAAATATTTAAGGAAATTTCAACTTTTGCGGAAAATTCACCGGAACAGATAAAATCTGATATGTTCACCGAAGAAAAAGGAATTCTTTCTGCAAAATATTCAAAAAATAATAAAACTTTAACTGCGATTCCAGACGAACAGACAAGCACACAGGTAACAAATTCAAAACTTGTTAAAGTTTTTTACAAAACAATTGTTTCAGAAGAAGATACTTACGAACTAAAAATTGCGTTTTATATTTTGCGTCCAAATGTGATTTATACTGCGGCAAGAAACAGTTTTATAATAATTCTGGCGGCAACCTTGGCAACAGTTGCGATGCTGATTTTTATTTCCGCAAAAACTAAAAAAGTTGCAGAAAATGAAGAAACTTTTGGAGAAGAAATTTCCACTGAAAACATTGAAGAAATTCCTGAAAACGAAAACGAAGAAAAAAACAACAGCAACAATGAATCAGAAAATGTTGAAACGTTCCAAGAACAGATTGAAATTCCAGAAGAAGAAATAATTACTGAAGCAGAAAATGAAAATTCCGAACCTCCTGTTCAGCTGGGTAAAACAGAAATTTCTGAAGAAATTCCAGAGGACGCATATTATGATGAGCAAAAAGTAATGCAAAACGCAAAAACTTCTGAAGATTCATTCACTCTGAAAGAAAGAATCAATTTTGAACTTACAAAAGCGGCTGCCGATGAACAGGATTTTTCTCTTTTACTTATAGAAATAAAAAATTCAGAAAAAAAATCAGATATTGAAAAATTCCTCGTCGATAATTATGGAAAAAGAAATGTTTTCAATTACAATGACGAAACTTTTGCGCTTTTAAAAGAAAACACAGATATTGATGAGGCAGAAGACAAAGCCTCTCTGATTGAAAACAATATTCGGACAATTTATGACGAGCAAAATCTGGCAATTGGAATTTCAAGCCGCTCAATCCGAACAATTACCGCAGACAGATTGCTTGCAGAAGCGGAAGAAGCATTGAACCATGCTAAAACTGATCCAGATTCAAGAATAGTGGGTTTCCATGTTGATATTGAAAAATATCAGGAATTTTTAGAGAATTCAAAAAATCCGGAAGACAACATATCAGAAAATGAGTAATTTTCCGAAATACCCAATTTTCTAAAATTCAAATTATTTATTTTCTGGATTTTCAGAAGTTTCTGTTTGTTCAGCCTCAGATTGTGTTTCAGGTTCAGGCTCGGTTTCAGTTTCTTCATCGTCTCCAGAAGCAATATCTTCAAGTTTTTTTTCAAATGCAGAAATATTTGCGTTGTCTTTGAATTTTTCTTTTAGAACCGCAAGTTTTTGCTCTGCCTCAGTGTATTTTTCCATTGCAAAAAGAACGTTTATGTAATTCACAAGAACATCTGCATTTTCAGGATTTTTTTCAACAAGCAAAGAATAAATGTTTTCTGCAGAAGAAAGTTTTCCGTTCATCGCATAAATATATGCAAGCGACATTTGAATTGAAACATTCTGCTTGTCACGTTTATACAATTCAAGGTAAAGTTTTTGAGCCTCATCCCAATTCTTGTTCATCGCATAAGCGTGTGCAAGCTTGTACTTCGCTGTCCAACGCAAAGATCTGCTGCTTTTTGCCAATTTATAATAATTTATCGCCTTATCATACTTTCCCAAATCATTATACGCATCGGCAATATTCATATATTCAACAAAAATATTGCTTCTTTTTGCAACAGTTTCGCCAGGAACAGGAACACGAAACGATGTACAAGAGAAAAAAAACAATGAACACAACAAAATCAACAATTTTTTCATTTTTGGCTAAAGAACTAATATTTTATACAACTGATTTTTATTTATTCTTATTCCAGAAACAATCAGATGAGTATCTGACGTTTTTTGAACATTCGAGCCTGTAAGACCAAATGCCACTTCCAGCATTGCGTGGGCAGCGGCAACTACGCGGGAATCACGGAATTCAAATTCCAACTCAGTAATATACTGATTTTCATTTTTTGGATCATTTTCAAGAAGACCTTTTACATAAATCAACTTAAAATTAAGGTTTGCTCCAATTAACGTTGTAAGAAAAGACTGCGGTTTTGAAGCATAAAAACGAATCTGTCCGTCACACATTCCATTTTCATACGAAAGCCAATCCCGAATATCTTCGTCCAGCAAAAAATCATCTTTAAATTCAATTTTTTGAGAAATATTATGATAACGTTCCACCATTGACGGAACATTATTTCCGACCAGTGCAATAGATTCAGTTGGAAAAGCGGCTAAAATTTCAGAATTTTTATAAACTGTGTAAGAAACATTTTTTTTATCAGAACCTTCCAAAATCAGTTTATCCGATGTCCATCCATTTTTTTTAGAAAAAGCAGAAGAAACCGCAATTTTTGGAACACTGCACAAAGACGAAATCTGAAAGTCCACAGATTTTTTAGATTTTCTTAGTCCAAGATAAACAGTACCAATTCTTTCAGAAATTTTTTGAGCATCTTTTTCAGAAAGCCCCTCAAAATTGTTCTGAATCATCCGCGAAATCAATATTGAATCAACATTCTTCGGAATACGGATATAAAATGCACTCCTTGAATCAAGCAGGTCAAGTGGATTTACTTCGCTTACAAAAGGTGTTGATTTACAAGCAACCAAAATGCCTGTGGCAATCAAAATGAAAGCCACAAACATTCCAGAAAGCCATTTTTTATGCTTTATCAATAGAAATTCTCCATTTTTTGTCGTCCGCCTCAACTTCTGTTCCTCCAGAAATCGAAGCAACAAACTCAGCAGAAGAAGCAAGCGTTTCTGATGAAACAAAATCCATAAACATTTCAAAAGAGGCTTTTAATTCATCATCGCCAGAAACAGTAAGATTGATTCGGTCTGTAACCTCAAATCCTGATTCCTTGCGAAGATTTTGGATTCCACGAACCAAATCGCGAACATAACCTTCTTTTTTCAGTTCATCGGTAATTTTTGAATCAAGTCCGACTGTCAAAGTTCCTTCGTTCAAAACTTTTAGTCCGTCTTTTTCAAGTCGTTCAACAAGAATTTTGTCAGTATTGAGTTCAACTGTTGTTCCGTCAACGTCAATAGAAAGATTTGTTCCTTCCAAAATTGACTGAATCTGCTCTGATGTAAGTTCCTGAATTACAGAAGCCGCTTTTTTCATCTTCTGACCAAGTTCTTTTCCAAGAACTTTAAAGTTCGCTTTACATTTATATTCAACAAGTTCATCCTCGCGGTCGTGGAATTCAACCTTTTTAACGTTAAGTTCCTCCCGGATTGAATCTTCCATTTCAGCAAGAACACGTTTTTCGTTTTCATTTCGCGTAACCAGTGCGACAGAAGCAAGCGGCTGACGGTTTTTAAGATTGAAAGTATTTCTTAAAGAACGCCCCATAGAAACTGCCTTTTGAACAGTTGCCATCTTGAATTCAAGTTCTTCATTGTGCCATTTTTCGTTGTAAACTGGATAATCGCAAAGGTGAACAGATTCCTTGTCTTCTGAAGTCCTTAAATTCTGCCAGATTTGCTCTGTAATAAACGGAATAAACGGTGATGCAACAAGACTGAACGTCTTTAAGGCGATATAAAGTGCCTCGTACGCCTCTTTTTTGTCAGAATCGTTTTCTGATTTCCAGAAACGGCGGCGAGAACGGCGAATATACCAGTTGTTCATCTCGTCAATAAATTTAACAATAGGATCAACCGCTCCGCTCAAATCATAGTCGTCAAGTCCTGCTGTAACATCTTTCACAAGTTTCTGTGTGATTGACAAAAGCCATGCATCAAGCGGATTTGAAGGAAGTTTTTCATCGAACAAATGTCCTGTCGGCTGAATTTTATCGATATTCGCATACGTTACAAAGAAACTGTACGAATTCCAAAGCGGAAGAATAATATTTTTGATTACATCACGAACGCCCTCATCGCTGTAGCGAAGGTCATCTGCCTTTACAACTGCAGAATGAATAAGGAAAAGACGAAGCGCATCCGCACCAAATTTATTGATTGCCTCAACCGGATCAGTGTAATTTCTGAGCGATTTTGACATTTTGCGTCCGTCTGAAGCAAGCACAAGTCCGTTTACAATACAATTCTGAAAAGCAGGCTTATCAAAAAGGTGAGAGGCAAGAACTGTCAAAGTGTAGAACCATCCGCGAGTCTGATCCAAGCCTTCCGAAATGAAATTTGCCGGAAAATGACTTTCAAAGTATTCTTTGTTTTCAAAAGGATAATGTTGCTGCGCATACGGCATACTTCCAGACTCAAACCAGCAGTCAAAAACCTCCGGAATTCTGTGCATTGTTCCACCGCACTTTTCGCATGGAATTGTAATTTTATCAACAAACTGCTTGTGCAAATCCTCTGGATAAACACCTGAAAGTTTTTTAAGTTCATCCCGGCTTCCAACGCAAAGTTTGTTTTTACAGTCTGGATTATCACACTTCCAGATTGGAATCGGATTTCCCCAATAACGGTTGCGGCTAACAGCCCAGTCACGTGCGCCAGAAAGCCATTTTCCAAAACGTCCTTCTTTGATATGAGCAGGTTGCCACTTTATCTGACTGTTTGCCTTTAAAAGTTGCTCATGATGATCTGCAACTCTTACAAACCATGAACCGATTCCACGATAAATCAAAGGTGAACCACAACGCCAACAATGTGGATACTGGTGAACTACTGTATCGCGCTTAACAAGTTTTCCTTCTTTTTTAAGGCGGTCCATAATGTCTTTGTCGCAGTCCTTTACAAAACGCCCTGCATAATCAGAAACTTCTTTTGTAAACTTACATTCCGCATCCATCGGCTCAACATTCGGAATTCCAGTTCCTGCAAAAACCTTGTTGTCTTCTTCACCAAATGCTGGAGCAATATGAACAATACCTGTACCGTCTTCTGTAGAAACATAGTCCGCATTAAAAAGACGGAACGCACCTTTTTCGCAAGGCTGATGAGTTTCTTCAGAACATTTTGCAGGGTCTTTTAAATATTCAAAATAAGGGAACAACGGCTCGTATTCCGCACCCAAAAATTCAGTTCCAAGTTTTTCGTAAATAATCTCGTAGTCAGACTCGTTTTTATAATACGCGTGAAGTCTGCTTTTTGCCAAAATATAATAATCGCCAGATTCCTTGTCGAGAATTTTTACATATTCAATTTTTGGTCCCATACAAAGACCAAGGTTTGAAGGCAAAGTCCAAGGAGTTGTTGTCCAAGCAAGAAAATAAGTTTTTCCGTTCGTCAACTCAGCATCGTTTATCGCTTCAGGTGCTTTTGCAACCTTAAAACGGATTGTTACGGCAGGATCCTGCTTTTCTTTGTAGCCCTGTGCAAGCTCGTGTGTCGAAAGAACTGTGGAACATCGAGGACAGTACGGAAGAATATATTTTCCTTCGTAGATAAGACCTTTATCCCACAAAGATTTTGCAACCCACCAGATTGACTCCATATACTCAGGATTCATTGTCTTGTAGTCGTGGTCAAAATCAACCCAGCGGCCCATTCTTGTAATAGTCTGCCGCCATTCAGAAGTATATTTTAAAACCGAAGCCTTACATTTTTCATTAAAATTGGCAACGCCATACGCTTCAATCTCGTGTTTTGAATTAATTCCCAGTTCTTTTTCAATAAGATTTTCAACAGGAAGTCCATGGCAATCCCAGCCAAAACGACGCTCAACTTTTTTACCTTTCATTGTCTGGTAGCGAGGAATAATATCTTTGATTGTTGAAGGAATAAAATGACCGAAATGCGGAAGTCCCGTAGCAAAAGGAGGTCCATCGTAGAAAACATATTCTTCCGCGCCTTCACGCTGGCTGACTGATTTCTTAAAAGTATCGTCTTCTTTCCAGAATTTCAGGATTTCTTCTTCCTGTTTTGGAAAATCTGCTTTTGGATTGACTGGCTTATACATATTCTATAAATTCCTTGAATAAAAAATTGTATATAAT
>CAVIQW010000074.1:0-7726 GCA_963644915.1 Paratractidigestivibacter sp. | reverse complement strand
AAAATCTACAATATTTCTGAAAAAAACTCAAATCCTTACGAAAAAATGATGTTCAAAGCAATTGCTCTGCAATTCACAAATCCAATCACTCAAAAAAAAGAACACTTCCGCTTAAAATATTAACTGGCAGGAAACTTGAGCTTCCAAGAAGTTTCCATCGGCAAAACCTGAACCTAGTAATATTTTTTTTCATTTTATAATTGTTTCAAATCATATCGTTCCTGAAAAAGTTGCGCTTTTAATCTATTTATCTTCTTTTGCTAAGTGGATTTAAAGCCTACAAGAGCGGATATAGATTTTAGCATATTTATTTAAGCCCTGATCTTACTGCTCTTTGATTAGGGCTTATTTTTTTTTGTGTTTGGTTTTTCAAGGTTCGATTCCTTGGCACAAAAATCAAAACATCTTGTTCAGCGCAACTAACAAGGTGTCCTTGCTTCTTTTTGGGAAGCAAGGTTTTTATCGCGGAGTGAAGCAATTGGTAGACTTGGCCGGGCGGTATTCCGGCTACTTGCAGGTTCAAGTCCTGCCTCCGCTAAATGCACAGTTTTATGTGCAGATTAAAAATATTTTTTCATAGGAGCAGATATGAAAATCATTACTTTCGGAAGCCTTAAAGGTGGGGTTTCAAAAACAACAACAGCATTGCTTTGCGCGTACTGTCTGGCAAAGGGCGGAAAAAAGATTCTTTTTATTGACGGTGACATCAACAACTCTTCTAGCTGGACATTAACCCCAGAAAACAAGAATGAACTTGATCCGCAGAACAGAAAGCACATTGCGGCTGCCTTGCAAGGTGAAAACCTTCTTGACTATGTGATTCCTTCAAATACAGACGGAATTGACTTGATACCTTCAAGCCTTTATCTGGTTGACCTTAGAACAATAAACCAGAACAGGTTCAAATCTCTTGTAAAAACTGCAAAACAAGCCTCGGCTGAACACGTTTCAATCGATAAAAAATATGACTACATAATAATCGATACAGCGCCGACTTATGACAACATAACAATGATGTTCTATGAGGCAAGCGACATCATAATAACACCGACACTTCTAAGCCAGTTTGACTACAACACTGCATTATTCCTGAACAATAAAATCCAGACAGAAACAAGCGTTTATGAAAACTGGAAAATTCTTTTTGTGGGCTGGAACAAACGTTTTGAAGAAAAACAGATTGGCGGACAGACAGATTATCAGAATCTTTTTGAAAGCACATTCACAAATATCTTATCAACAAGAATTCCATGGACTACAGCGGCAAAAAACAGAATTGACCGACAGGAACTTATTAGAAAATCAAAAAGTGCAACGTTGCACTTTTCAATAATAAATCTTTGCGAAGAGATAACCGGTGAAAAAATCATTCTTGCAGAAAAGGAGGCTTTTTAATGGCAAAACCTTTAACAGCGGCAAGAAACAGTTTGCGGCAGAATCTTAATAATTCAAATACAGCAAAACTTTCAGTAAGAATGACTGTAAAAGAACTGGCATCTCACCTTGATGATGAATTTGTAAACCTATTTTCGCATACAGATGAAACCGCCAGTCATCTTGCAAAAAGTTTTGTTGAAAACGGATATGACGAAAGCCAGCCTGTTCATTACGCATATATTGAAGATGAAGATAAATCCATCGTGATTGATGGAATGACAAGACTTCACGCATTGCAGATAGCAGATTTTTTTGATGTTCCGGTTTATAAGCATACATTCAAAAACCGGATGGATGCCCTTATGTACGCTTACCGTTTACAGCTTGACAGAAGAAATCTTGACGACGCGCAGAAACTTGCGGCAATAAAAAAGATGATTCAGATAAACCCACGAAGTAAAGAGGGAAGCCTTGCAAAATATATCTCCTCAACGCTGAACATGGGCGAACGGAATGTAAAAAAGGCAATAAATATCCTGAAGAATGCTGATGAGGAAACAAAACAAGCCGTATTCAACCACAAGAAAACAATAAACCAGGCAGACAAGGAAACCCAGCAGAAAAAGGAAATCCATCAAAAGCCAAAAACAGAAGTGGAAGAAAATTCAGAGAAAACAAAAACTTTCCAAAAAATAACAGGTTCCATCAATAAATTCTGGAACGTGTGGAAAAAAGAACATGAAGAAGAAGACACAGAAAGGGAATTCTCATTCTGGGAACAGTTCTTAAAGTATTATTGGGACTCCTGGAACTAAGAAAAAGGGGAAGAAATGACTTTACATCAAAGCATAAGAGTTTATGGCAGCGTGGAAACAATAAAGGATTTTTCAGAGGGTTACAAGAAAAACTCAATAGAAAGACCAGATTTATACACGGCAAAAATAAACACAATATTTCTTCCCTTTTTAAAAGAAAACATACCTGAAAAAGCATTTTGCACGATGCAGGAAAAACTGAAAGAAGTAGTTGCGGAATGTATGGGGAGCAAAAAATGAAAGAGATAGATTTTAAGACCTTTGAAAAAATTAATGAAAAACTAAATGAAATTTCAGACATTTCAAGCTGCGTAAAAGATGTTCTGGAACTTCTTAACTGCTCAGACCTATATAAATGCGAAACACTTCTACGGCTTGAAAGAGAAAAAATTGATGGCTTGTTTGAAATTTTAGAGGAAATAAAAGGGGAGGAGAATTGAGAATGACAAACGAAGATGAATTACAACGAAAAAACAAACGCGAGAAAGTTTACATAAGCGGACAGATTACAGGACTTGAAAAAACGGCTTACATGGCACTTTTCGGAAAAGTAGAAAAAATCCTTGAAGAAGAAGATTCCTTTTTCAAAACAAATGCAGATATTTTAGAAAATATTGAAAAGAAGAAAGATTCCTTTGACTTGGAACTTGAAGAATTCAGCAACGGAAAACTTCCAGATTCTCATATTTTTAACCTAGGAAAACCAGGCGAAATCTTACAAAACTGCGGCTTTCCATCCGAACACAGGATTGAGCTTGCCGCTTCAAGGCTTAGAATGAAAGCCAATCAGGGAAACCATCCTTTTGAAATACTTAATATACAGGGACTTGCTGGAGCTTTGCAGAAACCTGTAGCAGTCTTTGAGTACGGTGACAAGAATAAATCCCAGAATGTCATTGTAAACATAGAAAAGGACGGAAAAAACTTTCTTGTGGGCGTGTTCTTTAATCAAAAGCAGAGAGGGTATGAAGTGTCCGATATTCGTGGTCTTTTTAACCGTGACAACATGGACTGGATGCACTGGATTCAGCAGGGAAAAATGATTTATGGAAACAAAGAAAAAATCCAAGTCCTTTCTGAACAACAGCGAACTAATCTCGCTGAGGTGCACAGTAAGGAAGTCAGAACTTCATCCGACTCATACTACTTGGATTCAGTAGATAATATACTACAGAGTTTTGGAGATGTCAAAGATATTTATACAAAAGATTTTCCGAAGTATGCGGAACAGAAGGAACGCTTTGAAATTTTCAAGAAATTCCGCAGTGCTTATCAGAATGTTGAAACTGTCAATATGCTTGATGTGGTACAGAAAGCTGATGAATTTTATGATGCCTTGAAATCTAACAATAAGGCTGTAATTGCAAGATATACAGATACTATTGAATATACGGAACTTGCTGATGCGGTAGAGACCATTTCTACTGTTCACTCGGTAACTAATACCAACGGTCGCGGTCAACCCGACCCACGCTTCAGCAGTGATAATATACTTACAAAAACAGAACTTGTCAACAAAACAACATCAACACTCGTTATCGATTCCAATCAGTCTGCAAGAATAAAAGCTGCCCGTGAAATAAAGGAAAATATGCCGAGTCTTTCAGAAAAAGAAAGGGCAGCTGCAATCGCAATTCTTGAAGCCGGAGCAAAAAGCCAGGGCATTGAATTTTCTGAATATGTAGAGAAAACATTCCCGGACGGAATATTTGGCGACATTAAAAACGCAGAGAACGCGGCAAAGCAACAGGGCATAAAGATAAACGGCGCAGTTTCTGTAAACGGATTCGGCGAGAATGTAAAAGCCGTAATCTATGCCGGAAAAACTGCGGATTTTTCAACATGGTGTCATGAACTTTCGCATATATGGCAGGCACAGCTTACAGGTGAACTAAAACAAAATGCGGAAGAAGCCTTTCAGGTAAAAAACAGCGACTGGCAGAACAGCATTTATACATTCCAGGATGGACACACAGACACAAGTGCGGAGGCATTCGCCTATGGATTCGAGGATTTCCTTAAAAACAAAGCCGGAGAAATGGCTGCGGAAGACAAAAAGAAAATCTTTGAAAAATTCGTGGATTACATGAGCCGTACCTATAACGGTGTGAAACAACACATAGAAATAAATGAAAAAATCGCGTCCGTTTACCAGAAATTTGTAGAACTTGATGACAACATCCTGGCACAGGCTGAAAAAGCCGTGCAGATGGAAATAAAAACAGCACCTCTATTGTACCATGGATCTAAAGATGCCCATGCAATCACAAGTGCTGTTCATGACTTTACTATAAGTCAACTTACAAACGGTGTCAAGCCAAGTTTTTCTAAAATGATAGACGAAAATGGAGAACCACTTGTTGCCTATCATGGAAGTCCAAATAAAGGCTTCGATGTTTTTGATAAAACAAATTCTGTCTTTTTTGAGCTTGATTCCGGTGATACAACTGATGTAAGCGATAGTATTCTTGAAGGAAAACCAATAAAAGAAATTTCAACAAAAGAATTTAATTACGATGGTTCAAATCTAAAAGATTTTGCCTTGAATTATATAAAAAATAATCCAGTAGAAAACGCTAAAACAAAAATTGGCAATATTGAGATTTCAGAGACAGGTTTACGGCACAGCCTTTCTCATACAATTTACAAAAATAAACTTTATGCGATTCCAGCAATAAAAGACACTCTTGAAAAAGGAACATATCTAGGTGTTATAAAAGATTTTGAAGGAAAACGTCAGAATAATTATTATTTTGCTGCACCAATTACTATAGATAATGATAAAAACATCTTATTTATTAGGGTAAAACATGTTGCTGGTAGAGATAAAACTTTATATATACATGATATTTTTACTCTTGATGAAATAAAAAAGGTTACTCCGTATTCTGGAGAACCGAATGCAACCCGGCGCAGTTTACGAGGAGCAACCCTTGCTAAAAGTATAATACAAGACTATGAAAAAAACAACATAATTCAAAACAACCCAATTTTATTCCAAACCGCATACCACGGAAGCGGTGCAAACTTTGATAAATTCAATACCTCTGAATATGGATTGACAGGCGAAGGCTCAATGGCTTTTGGATATGGTGTTTATGTTTCAAATTCGGAATCAATTGCTAAATCTTATGCAGGAAGGCAGGGTGAACGCTATCTTTATACGGTAGAAATCCCTGATGGAAATTATATTAACTGGAACAAACCTGTTTCAAAAACTCAAAAAGAAAGCGTCAAAAACGAACTTTATAAAAAACTTATCGAAGAAGATTATAAAGGCGCAGAGAAAGAAATTTTTACAGAACTTAATACAGCTTTTGGAGCTGAGCTAGATGGGAGATATTTATACGGAACAGTCAGCTCTTACATTGGAAGCGACAAAGAAACAAGCAAATTCTTCAAAGACATAGGATTTTCTGGAATTCAATATCCGGCTGGAACTGTTTTTGGAGACGGCCAAAATGCAGTTAATTACGTGATTTTTAACGATGAGGACATAAAGATAAAAGAACACTTTCAATTTCAGAAACAAGAAGAGGATATAATAATGAAAAATACTGAAAATTTAGAATCACAGGAATATTGGAAAAATCAGTTCCAGCAGGACAATGCAGAGACATTCAAAGCAATTGATGACTATCTGGATAAAGGAATAAGACCGAAAAATGATGAATTTATATTTGAAAAAATTCCTAAAATTCTGAAAGCTGCAAATGTAAGTGAAAATGAAATTGTCATAAAGACAAGCATAATCAATAAAGCTAAGAATGAACATTCTCTTTCTGATGAAGAAATAAAAGATTCTATAAAAAACATTGCCTCACCAGTCTTGGTTTTTGACAGTGATAAGACAACTACAGAAAACAAGAAAGAAAGTTTTCTATGCCTTACAGATACTTTTGCGGCAAATGGAAAGCCTATCGCTTTTTCAATGAATATTGATTCTGATTATAAAAAGAATCGTTCTATACTGACAGTAAATCAGATTACAAGTATTCATGATAGAACATTAATTGCAAAAAATGGAACAGATTTAATTCAAAAGTGGACTGAAAATGGACTCTGTAGATATGTAGATGACAAAAAAATATCCGAATGGCAACTGGCAGCCGGGGTACAATTCCCCTTAGCGGTTCTCCATTCGGATGAAAATAATATAGCTCTTACTTCAGAGATTGTCAACGGCACTGATTACAAGAAAATCCAGACCTTCTCAGAATTTGCAGAACAGCAGAAAAACATGGAAAAAGGATATCAGGAAGAAAAAAAAGATTTGAATGTGGCTACTTATAAATTCCAAAGCGGAGAAACTCTGGAAGAATTACTAAAAAGTGATAATCACTTTCCATCTGAAAATGCTCTTCTTGATAATTTGATGGATGGCGATATACGCGCAGTCTATAGGTATGCAACAGAAGAGGAGGAAAATGTATTAAGACAATTTGCAGCTTTCAAAAATGATTATGACACAGACATGAAAAATCTTGCAGTCCAGACAGATTGTATCTCAAGATGGATAGCCGCTGAACATTGGAATCCAGAAAAACAGGAATTTCAAAAGGAATATGTTAATCAGAGTGCAATAAAAGATTTTCCATACAAACTTCCATGGGAAATGAAAGAGATAGAAGATAAAGCATTACAGGGTAGAAAAGATTATATTCTAGAACTGAAAATTCATTCAGAACTGAAAGCAGAAAAAATAAAAAATCTTGAAATTATAACACAAGAAGAATTTGACAGGATTGTGGACGCACTTTATCAAGAAGGAAAACCTGACTATAAAAACATTCCTGAAATAATACGACTTCCTAAACTTAATGATGAACTTGCTGCAAAACTTAATATTGATAATAAAAATTTCTTCTTAAAAACAAATATTGCTCATTCAAGACCACAAAGAAAAGGCGGATATGCTCAAAGTCTAAGAAAAGAAGAGATGAAAGGAATGCTTGATTTTATTTCTTCTTGTCAGAATGCGTATATAGATACAGATGAACGACATCAGAATTTCTTTCTTGCTGGACTAGATGAAAAAGACAATACAAAAGCAAACAAAATTGTGTTCAATAAAGA
This sequence comes from Paratractidigestivibacter sp., assembly GCA_963644915.1. GTDB lineage: Bacteria > Spirochaetota > Spirochaetia > Treponematales > Treponemataceae > Treponema_D. Next base: position 458 of record CAVIQW010000074.1, on the reverse strand, counting down.
TGAACTTGGAAATTATATTGTAACAATAGGAAAAGTTGAAACATCAGATTTTTATTCAAAAAATTACACCAAAGTTGCGGTAGGAGTCGAACCTACAATATGGCGTGCTCAAAAAGAACACCCCATCGCTACCATGTTGCGATCATCAACAACTTTGGCTACAGAAGAAACTATATCACAAGTTGCAGAAAAGTCAATTAATGAAGAAAGAACAAAACTTCAAATCCTTGAACAGGAAGATAAAGAACAACTTGCCGCAATAGTTATGACCGCAAGAGAAAGCATAAAGGACGCTTTAGAGAAAAATGCTGAACCGCTTGTTGAGATAGATTTTTCAAAGGCAAATTATGACAAACTCTTTCCGCGTGCGATTGTTCAGACACCCATAGAAACTGTAAAACTAGGTGAAAACCAGTTTGAAAAACTTGACTCAAAAGACAGGAAAAGATTCCTTCTTG
>CAVIQW010000073.1:0-8266 GCA_963644915.1 Paratractidigestivibacter sp. | reverse complement strand
ATTTATGATATATTTACAATAGTAAAGTTAGTTGAAAGAAATTAACAATTTTTGACTATTGGAAATATAAAATGGGAACAAATGCAGCACTTAGAAAAGCCGACAAAGCAAAAGAAGATGAATTCTATACTCAATTAAGCGACATCGAAAAAGAACTTTCGCATTACAAAGAGCATTTTAAGGGCAAAACAATTTTATGTAATTGCGATGACCCACGAGTTTCAAACTTTTTTAAATATTTTGCTTTGAATTTCAATGAATTTGGGTTGAAAAAAATTATTTCCACTTGTTACAAAAATCAGGATATTGATTTATTCAGTCAGAACGATTGCGAAAAAGCAATTTATATTGAATACACCGGAAATCCGAATGATCCTACAAGCACAGATTTTTCTACGATGGAAGTAAAAGAACTTAATGGCGATGGTGATTTTAGAAGCTCAGAATGTATTGAACTTTTAAAACAGGCTGATATTGTAGTTACGAATCCGCCATTTAGTTTATTTCGTGAATATATTGCACAACTAATTGAATATGAGAAAAAATTTATAATTATTGGAAATCAAAACGCAATCACTTATAAAGAAATATTCAGACTTTTTAAGGAAAATAAAATTTGGCTTGGTTACAAAGCTGGAGACATGGCTTTTAAAGTTCCGAAATATTATACTCCGCGAGAAACTCGATATTGGAAAGATGAAAGCGGACAAAAATGGCGAAGCATGGGAAATATCTGCTGGTATACAAATTTGGATATTGCAAAACGTCATGAAGAATTGATTCTTTACAAAACATATTCACCGGAAGAATTTCAGAAATTTGACAATTATGACGCAATCAATGTGGATAAAACTTCTGATATTCCAATGGATTATGACGGAACAATGGGGGTGCCGATTACTTTTTTTGATAAGTATAATCCTGAACAATTTGAAATTATTGATGGAATAGGAAGATACAGCATCCTAAGAAATGAAGAAACAAAAGCAGAAGGAAAATATCTTTCTATGATAAATGGAAAAGCAAAATATTTTAGGATAATTATTAAACGCAAAAAATAAAGCGTGCGTGCGAGCTTACATGGGCTAGGGATTGTAGGGGCAGCGAAGCTGTTGTTTTTTGCGGGGAATTGAGCCTGTCGAAATCACCGCAAAAAACAATGAAACCCCGAAAAGCCCGACCGACGCTTGCGGCGGTAGCCCCCAGAAAAAAGATTAGCAAGAATAGGAGAAAATATGAAAATCACTTTGCATACAATTAAGGTTCGCGAACTTGTGGACTTTTGACGAAAAAATGAAACGCAAGGCTTATGAGGCTCAAAACGGAATCTGCCCGTTCTGCAAAAACAATTTTAAGTTTGAAGAAATGGAAGGCGACCATATTGTTCCATGGAGCAAAGGCGGCAAAACAGAAATGTCTAATCTGCAGATGCTCTGCCGAGTTTGCAACAACACAAAGTCGGATAAATAAAATAAAGTTTTGGTCGCTTTACAATCCGCTTTATCGTATTTGCCGAATAAGGCTATAAGAAGTATAATTTCTAAGAATTCCAAAAAAAACGGCAAACTTTGGATTAATTTAACAAAAAAAACGGCGGAAATTAAAATGGCTCAGAATCTTATTGAAAAAATTCTTCTTGAAAACATAAAAAATCAGAACGAATTTTTTGTGTTTCCAACGCAAACTTCCGCTGACTTGTGGGCAGACAGAATTGTTGTTACAAGCGAAATAAAAGCGGTTGCAATGGAACGTTTTCTTGTGTGGGATAAGTTTAAAAGTTCTTCGATACGAAGCAAACAGCAGCAAAAAACTTCTGTGCCTTCTGCAATGCGTTCAATTTTTGTTTCAAATTTGATTGAACAGAATGCCCAAAAGCCTTTTTTGAAAAACCTGATTGTTCCAGAATACGCAAAATCAGCCTCTGGATTTGCAAATTGGCTCACCAGCCTGCTTCCGCCCCTTTTTACGTGGAAAAAACATTTTATTGAGGCAAAAGTCCAGCCTGACCAAGAGGATTTAGACTTGCTTGAACTTTTTGACCGCTACCAGCAATTTCTTGACAAGCACGATTTTTTTGACCCGGCATGGGAAACTCCGCCGTTTGTTCCAGACGGAAACCATTATTTTATTTTTTTCCCGGAAATTCTTTCAGATTATGCAGAGTACGAATCAATTTTGGCAAATTCACCGCAAAGCATAACAATGGTTCACCTTCCGAAAGAAATTTTAACGCAAAACCCACAGAATGTTCATTTTTTGCAGAATTCCAGGCAGGAAATCCGTGCAGTTTGCCTTTACCTTCGCAATTTGCACGAACAAAAAAATATTCCGTGGAACGAAATTGCAGTAAATGTTCCGGATTTGGAAAGTTACGGTGCGTATCTTGAACGAGATTTTAAGATTTATCAGATTCCGTTTGTAAGCCGCAACGCAACTCCGCTCACTTCAACTGGTGCAGGCAATTTTTTTAGTCAACTTTTAAGTTGCAAACAACAAAATTTCAATTTTGAATCAATAAAAAATCTTCTTTTGAACAACAATCTTCCTTGGAAGCAGGAAATTCCAATTTTTCAGCTTATAGAATTCGGAAAAGAAAACAACTGCGTCTGTAGTTTTGAATATAAAGACGAAAAAATTGACGTTTGGAATAAATCTTTTCAGTCGCCAAAAGAAGAGCCAGACGAACAGGCACACCTTTTTTACAACAATCTGAAAAAAGACGTGAACTTACTAGTAAACTCCAAAAATTTCAACGAAATCAGGAAAAATTATTTTATTTTCCGAGAGCATTTTTTTGATATGAGCCTTTGCTCCGAAAATTCAGACAATATTCTTAGCCGATGCGTTACGGAACTTAGCGAATTAATCAAACTTGAAGAATCCTACGGATTTTCACTTCAAAATCCGTTCAATTTTTATGCGACTTATCTTTCTGGCATAAATTACCTTGCACAGACAAAACTTCGTGGGGTACAGATTCTTCCATACAAACTGGCTTCGTGCGCACCTTTTAAAGCTCAAGTTGTTCTAGATTCAAGCCAAAGCGGAATTTCTGTAATTTACAAGCAACTTTCGTTTCTACGCGATGACAAACGAAAAATTCTTATGAACGGAAAAGATGACCCGAACGTTTCTGAACTTTTTGTAAAACTTTACGAGATGAATTCTGTTCAAGAACCAGTTTTTTTCACTTGCGCGTCAAAAACTTTTACAAACTATGCCCAGGCTTCAAGCTATCTTTCTGAAATTGAGTTAAAAAATGATGAAAAGTTAAATAATCTTCTTAAAAACGATTTTTATATAGAAGAAAAAGAGTTTTTTCAGAATCAAAAGAATCTAACAGAAAATTTTCCAAAAAAAATCACTGTAACCCAAAAAAATGGTGTTGATTTTTGGAAAAATTCCCAAAAATTGCAAGAATCCAACATTGAAAAATCTATTGAAATTGAAAAAAACAAAATTTCCGCTGGAAGACTCTTTTCCGCCGACAAAAAAATGCAGATTTCCAGCACAACCCTAAAAAAATTTTTCACCTGCCCCCGCCTATGGGCAATCGAAGAAATCGGAAAACTTTCCGAGCAACAAAACGAGGCAGAAATCGCCGACCACAGAACGCTTGGAAATCTTTACCACAAAATTTTTGAACTTTTCTGCAGGGAACTAAAAAGCAAAAATATTCCGCTTCAAATTGAAAACGATGAACTTCCGCAAAATTTAAAGGAAATTCTTTTTTCAAACATTGAAAATGCACTGATTTCAGAAAAGAACAGTTATCTTACAAAGGAACTTTTAAAAACCACAAAATCTTCGGTAATAAAAACTGCGGTTAACGCGGTTACAACTTTTTCAAAAATCTTTCAAGGATGCACAATTTTTGCCTCCGAAGAAAAATATCTTTTTGAAAATGCTGAAAAAAACTGCATTTTTAACGGAAGAATTGACTGTCTTTTGCTGGACACTTCTTCAACAGAACTTTTTCTTGTTGATTTTAAAAGTTTTTCCAGCGCAATCCCAAACAATTTCTTCTACGACGAAAATTCTGCCGCAACAGAATTCCCGGATTTTCAAATGCCGATGTATCTTCACCTTTTGCAGAACCAGGAAAAACCTTTACAAGTAGAAAACTGCTGCTTTTTCAATGTTACAAAAGCAGAAATAACTCAGGTTTTTGGCGAGGAACTTTTTGAACGGCTTCTGCTTTTAAAACTGAATTCAAAAAAACAGAAAAATGCGTTCACTGCGGAGGATTTTATTCCTACAACCGAAAAATTTAACCAGGCGGTGGAGGAATTTATTCAACGCATACAAAACAACGATTTTTCCGTTTCGGATGAAATTCAAAATTTTGAAACCTGCAACGGCTGTCGATACAAAGCTGTTTGCCGACGAACTTTTAACGTAAGCCGCCAAAAGTAACTGATTTTTTCACGAGGAATTTTATGCAAAACACACAAGAAGAAAGAAAATTTGACGAATATCAGCAGAACGCAATAAATATTTTAAAGAATGCCGTTGTAAGCGCAGGAGCAGGCTCTGGAAAAACAACAGTTCTTTCAGAACGCTTTTTGCAGCTGGTCCAGAAAAAAAACTATAAAGTTGAAGAAATTCTTACGCTGACGTTCACAAAAAAAGCCACCGTTGAAATGTCCGCACGAATTTTTAAGGTTTTAAGGCAAAAAGCACCTGAAAAAGCGGCAGATTTTTACAAGGCGAATATAAAAACTTTGGACAGTTACTGTAATTCTGTAGCAAAAATGGGCGCACATTTTTATGGAATAACTCCAGATTTTACGCAGGACGATTCAATAAGCGAACAGATTCAGCAGCTTGCGTTGCCATTTATCTTAAAAAACCGGGACAATGAAGCAATCAAAGCACTAGTAAACTCCAATGATTTTGAAAAAAAAGCCACAGAAATTTTTGTTGAACCAATTCTTGAAAATTCAACCGTGGCAGAACCAATCGATTTTGAAAAATCAACTGAAAATCAGGTAAATGCCGTTTTGGAGGCTTGGAAAAAACTAGGAAGTAAACTCCAGGAAGCGCTCCATCAATTTGAAAAAGCCTACTCCGACTTTGACGGAAACCGCAACACACTATATCTGCTTGCAATAAAAGAGCTCATTGAAGAAAACGGATTGCCCGAACTTCCGGAACTTTCCATAGATGACATAAAAAATTCAAATGAACAAAAATTTCTTCCATATCTGCAATATATTTTCAAAATCTGCAAGATAAGTCAGTCTGGAACAAAAAAAAATGCGGATGAATTAAAGGAAACTCAGAACGAAATCAAAAAAATTGCGCCAAAAATCGCTTCAATAATCGACTACATTCCAAGTTACAAACTGATGGAATCACTTGTTCCGCTTTTAAAGGAATTTCAAGAACTTGCAAATAACTTAAAACGCAGTTCAGGCTGTCTTACTTTTAGGGATATTGCAAATCTTGCGCTATGCACACTTCGCGACCACCCGGAAATCCGCCAGATTGAAAAACAAAAATACAAGGCGATTATGATTGACGAATTTCAGGACAACAACAGTGAACAGCGTGATATGCTTTTTCTGCTTGCCGAAAATCCCGAACGCACGGCAAAGGGCGTTCCTGCGGTAGAGGAACTTTGCCCAGAAAAACTATTTTTTGTCGGCGATGAAAAACAGAGCATTTACCGTTTCCGCGGTGCAGATGTTTCGGTTTTTAGGGCACTTTCAGACGACTTTAAAGACGGAAATCTTAGCATGACAACAAATTACCGCTCAAAACCAGCATTAATTGCCGCATTCAACACGATTTTTGGCGGCTTCCCCTACCCTCCTTCAATTGATGAAAAAAATTCCGTTCCGCCGTGCGTTTTTTTTACTGAAAGAAAAGACTGTTCAGAAGTTCCAAATTACGAAGCTATTTACAAAGAAGTCACAATGTCAGATGGAGCAAAAAAAGAAATAAACACAAACTCTCAGATTTTTTTGCCAAAAATCCATTTTGCCCTTTATGACTCAAAAAAGAACGAGGAATTTAAGGGAAATTCAAATTTTCTTACAGAAGAAGAAGCCGAAGCCGAATGGGTTGCACTAAAAATAAGCAAATTAATCAAAGATGGTCAAAATCCGGCAGAAATCGCCGTACTTTTTAGAAATTACAAACTGCAGCCACTTTACGAACGGACATTTTTAAGGCACGGAATTCCATACAACACAGAAGTTGTAACAGGATTTTTTGACGATGGTCCTGTAAACGATATAATTTCCCTGCTTCGCCTTTGCGCTTACCCGGAAGACACTCAGCCATACGCACAAATTCTACGCTCCCCAATGGCAAACCTTGAAATAGAAGAAATCAACGCAATTCTGTCATTTTCGCAAAAACCATTTCAGGGCAATTATTCTTCTTTCCTTGCACCAGAAAGCCTTGAACGATTTGAACATTTAAAGTCCGCCTACGAAAAACTAAAACAGAATGCAGAAAATGAACCTCTTACAAAACTGATTTCTGAAATTTGGTATGATTTTGGCTACCGCTACGAAACTTTGTGGAATCAAACTGTTTCAATGTACGGAAAAATGTACGATCTGCTTTTTGAACTTGCAAGAAAAGCAGAAATTCAGAATCTTGGAATTGCTGCTTTTGTTGACAGCGTTGAAAAATACAAGGACAAGTCAAATTCCTTGGACGGAAAAGCCGAAAAACTAGAAGGTATGGATATTCCGCTAGAACAATCTTCAGGCGTACATATTCTTACAATTCATAAAAGTAAAGGTCTTGAATACGACACAATTTTTATCTGCGGAACGCACAAAAAAGGAAAAAACGAAACAAATTCAAAGGCAATTTACTGCAGCAAAAATTTTGGAATTTCTGTGAACAATCCAGAATCTGAACACCAGAATTATTTTTATCAGCTTGTAGACGAAGAAAACAAGAAAATGCAGAATGCAGAACTTCGCCGCCTTGCCTATGTTGCCCTTACCCGTGCAAAAAAAGAAATTTTCATAACAAACGGAAAATATTCGCCTTCAAAAGATTCTTCGGCATATCTTCCGGGAGCAGAAAAAAATCCATCAACGCTTTTTAATGTTCTTGAGCCAGTTTTTGACTTTTATTCGCCGCAGGAAACACAAAATCCTCTTCCTTTTGACACTGAAGAAATAGAACCGTTTCCACGTTCGGTAAAAAATTCTCAGGATAAAACAAAAAACAGCGCAGAATCAAAAATTGAATTTCTTAACTTACTTGCAAACTCCAAGAATTTTCAGAGTCTACAGGAAATTTCACCAGATGAGCCGCAGGAAAAATACGTTTCTCCTAGCAAACTCCATAAACCAGATGAAGAAACAGAAATTCAAAAAGAAAAAATCCCATTCAACCCGGATGCGCCATTTCAGGAAATAAACGAAATTGTGGGCAAAACGCAAAAATTCACTTTTGAAAATTTTGGAACAATCGCCCATGCATACATGGAAGCCGCCGTAAAAAATCTTGAAAAACCTGTTTTTTTGGCAAAAGAAATTTCTGGTCTTGAAGAAAAAACTGAATATATAAAAGTGATAGACAGAATTTGTCGCCAAATGCAAAAAACTTTTGTAGAATCAGAAATTGGAAAAGCGGCAAAAAAATCAAGCTGGAAAAAAACTGAATACGAATTCCGAGGAACAATCGGAACAAAAATTATCCGTGGAATAATCGACCTTGTATTTAAAAATTCTGACGGAACGTACACAATAGTTGACTACAAGACAAACCAGACAATCCAGCCAGAGATTTACGAAGCTCAATTAAACTGCTACAAAAAAGTTATCGCCGAAATGCTTTTTATTGAGCCGGAAAAAATCCACTGCTATCTTTACTATTTGCGTTTTGGAAAACTTATAGAAATAAAAACTGAAAATTCTTTAAAAAATCTTGAAAAACTTATTGACAATTTTTTAATAGAGTAGTAACTTAATATCAGCTTGTAAATAAGCTGATAAACTCTCTCCGATGCTCGTTAAATCGAGCGGCAGGGCTTCTGGATACGTTGTGTTCGGAAGCCCTGTTTTTTTATGTGATGGGTTTTTGGTTTGCTGAAACATTCTTATTTTTGGGCTGTCCTGAAAATTTTCAATAACGAACAAATTGCAACGGTACAAAAAAAGAACTTAAAGAAACATAAAACGGAACACGAAAATTCTTAGAAATTCACAAAAAAATCTGCACGGAAGAAGGTTAGAACCAGTCAATTTTTAAATTTAAAAAAACAAAAAAAACGCTATGTTTTTAACAAAAC
>CAVIQW010000072.1:0-8758 GCA_963644915.1 Paratractidigestivibacter sp. | reverse complement strand
AACGTGCATTTAAAGGAGCAGAAACTTAGGCTGCTCTCTCTTTTTTCCGGCTGCGGCGGAATGGATTTAGGATTCATAGGCGGATTTAAATGTCTTAAAAAATCTGTAAATCAGAATATCCATAAAGGCTGGATAGATTCAGAAAATGAAAACTGTATAGAACTAAAAAGAACGTGTTTTGAAACTGTTTTTGCAAATGATATTCGACCTGATGCAAAAGCCGCATGGGTTTCATATTTCTCAAAATTCAATACGAACGCAGATAAACTGTATCATCTTGAAAGCATCGTTGACCTTGTAAAAGAGTATAAAAACGGCACTTTCAAATTTCCTGAAAACATTTCGGTTGTTACAGGCGGATTTCCTTGTCAGGATTTTTCTGTTGCAGGAAAAAGACTTGGTTTCAACTCAAAAACAAGTCATTCAGGCGGAAAACTGAATGTTGACGAGCCTTCCGATGAAAGCCGCGGAAAGCTTTATATGTGGATGCGCGATGTTATTTCGATTACAGAGCCGAATCTTTTTGTCGCAGAAAATGTAAAAGGTCTTACAAATCTTGCGGATGTAAAGCAGATAATCGAACATGATTTTTCAGAAGCCGGCGGCGGTTATCTTGTTGTAAATGCAAAAGTCCTGAACGCCTCCAATTATGGAGTTCCGCAGGGAAGAGAAAGAGTTATCTTCTTTGGGTTTAAAAAGAGTGCCCTGACAGAAAAAGCCTTTGAAGAACTTCAAAAAGAAAATATTTCAACTGAATACAATCCGTATCCGCAGGAAACTCATTCAAGAACAGATAAAAATTTGTGTCCGATTGTAACTTGCTCGGATGCCTTTTCAGAGCTTTCAGAACCAGAAAATTCCGATGACAAATCCCAGCGGATTTATTCAAAGGCAAAATATATGGGAAAACACTGCCAGGGGCAGACAGAAGTCAAACTTGATGATGTAGGACCTACAATCAGAAGCGAACATCACGGAAACATTGAATACAGAAGATTGAGCGCGGAACATGGCGGAAATCATAAAGATGAACTTGCTCAAAATTTGCAGGAACGCCGTCTTACAATCCGTGAATGTGCAAGGCTTCAGACTTTTCCAGATGACTATCAGTTTATTCTTCCAAAAACAGAAAACAATTCGGCGGTTTCTTCCAGCGACGCATACAAGATAATCGGAAATGCAGTTCCCTGCGTACTTGCCTACAACATAGCAATGAACATTCAGCAGAAATGGAATTTATGGTTCGGAGATAAAAAATGATAGTCGCTGAGAATCTCAAGGCTGAACTCCGTTCCTTTAAAATGCTGATGGAAAAAACAGACTGCCTGCTGAATTCCGAAGCCCAGAAAAAAGGCAATGAGTTCAAAACTCATCTTGCACAGAAACTTGAAGTCGATGTGTGCGACGCTTTGAAGGAATGTTCAAAAGGCACGGAATTTGAAAACACAATACAGCTTGTGTCAGGCTCAAGTTTTCCTGATATTGTTGCGGCAAGTCTTTACGGCGTTGAAGTAAAAAGCACGGAAAAAAATCACTGGACTTCAACAGGCAGCAGCATTTTGGAATCGACAAGGGTAAAAAGCGTTGAGCGTATTTATATGACATTCGGAAAACTCGGCGGAAATCCCGTTGAGTTCAAGTCCCGGCCTTATGAAGAATGTCTTTCTGAAATTGCGGTTACCCATTATCCGAGATATAAAATAGATATGAACCTGAAATCAGGCGAAACGATTTTTGACAAGATGAAAGTCTCCTATGACGAGCTACGGAATATGAAGAATCCCGTAGAGCCGGTTGCAAGATATTACAAGTCAAAGCTGAATGACGGAGAAACTTTGTGGTGGGCACCGGATTCATTCGACACAGAGGACGGAATTCAGTTTTCTGCAAAACTTTTCAAAAATCTTGATTTGGAAGAAAAGTCTGTTTTGACCGCAAAAATGCTAGTTCTTTTTCCTTCGCTTTTCAGGGAGAACGACAACACAAAATATGAACAGCCCGCATTGTGGCTTGTAACCAACAGCGGCGTAACAACTTCAAGCATGAGGGATATTTTTTCCGCCGGAGGAAAAGAAGAATTCAGAACAAACTCAGGCATATTTTTAAGGATGCCAGCCATATTCAGAAGGGCGAAAAAGCACAAGAAACTGATTTCATCTCTGGTTCAAAATGCGGATGCTTCTGTGCTTTTCAAGCATTGGCAAGTAAAAGTTGATAATGAAAACCGTCTTTATCAGTGGTGCTGTCTTTGCGCAAAAAACTATTCAGGTGGAAATATTGCTGAATATAAAAGAGCGTTAAGCGTTATGAGCGATATTTTTAATTTTTATGAAATCGAGGATATTGCGCTGAAAATCGCTTCTCCCATTCCCTGACTCCCGTTCCGTTTCGGGACAATCCCGAACATTGTTTCTGCGCAATCCACGCTTCGGGATTATCCCGATTGGCGTTTTCATGTAAGATTGGGAATCGGGAGCGTCCCGACTGCTGTTTTTTGAAAAAGCCGGGCTTCGGGAACATCCCGAATGTTGTTTTTGGCGAAATCCTTTTTTCGGGAAAATCCCGATTGCAGGTTTTGGCATATCGAGGTTTCGGGAGCTTCCCGATTCAATTACCAGCCGTTTTCTTTCGGGAAAACCGGGAGAAAACAAAAAAAGGGGTTCACATGAACAAACTGAACGCAAAGGCTCGTATCACCGAGGTGGACGGGCTTTCGGACTCGATTATCCGCATTTTCGGCGCGGATTCAAAGGCTCAGGGAGACGATTTCCTAAAGTCGCAGATTGCACAGCTCACGGTTTTGAGCGATGCGATTACGGCGGCGATTCTGCAGGACAAGGCGGTGTCGAATCTTGACGAGGCGGACTCGAAGCGAGATGAGGCAGTCAGGAATCTTGGCGCGCTTCTTTCGGGCTATGCGGTTTTTCCGCTCGAGGAGAAAAAGGCGGCGGCTCTAAGCCTGAAGGCGGTTTACGACAAGTATGCGAAGCAGGGAATCTTGAATGCGAGCTATATTTCTGAAAGCTCGATGATTGAAAGCATGCTCGGCGACTTTTCGGCGGCGGAAGCAACCGCGAATATTGAGAAGCTCGACGGCGTTTCGGAGATGGTCGCGGCAATCAGAACGGCTCAGGACAATTTCACGGCGGCGAACGACGCTTTTGTAAAGGCGGAAGGCAGCAAGGGCGCGAGCGCGTCAAGCTACAAGAAGCCGATTCTTGCTGTGATAAACGACAAGATTGTGCCGTACCTCAACACGATGGCGATTGTGGGAAATACGGCGGTCGCAGATTTTGCGAAAAGCGTTGAGACAGAAATCAGCCACGTGAACGAAACAGTCGCAAAACGGGGAAAGTGATTTTCACTTTGCAATGCGGAATGAATAATGCATAATTCGTAATGATTAATGCGTGATGCGTGGCAGGCAATGTCATCTTCGGGCTTGTCCCAGAGATCTGTCGCGCGTTGTGTTTTTTAGGCAGTTTCTGCTTTATGGCAGAGGCTGCTTTTTTTCTCTGTTAATTTTCGTTTTATCCTGCCATTTACCATAACAAAAACTTATGCTCAGCAAAAAAACATTATATTTTAAATATTTTTCCGTGTGATTTATATTCTTTTTAGAAATTGATATTGGGCGTTGCGAATACCGCTTTATGTTGCAAGTTTTTGCTGTCGCAAAAACTTGGTAGTGAGCAAAGTCTGCAAAGCAGACGGTGCGAACGCACGTTAGGGATTTGCAAACCTGCGGTTTGCTGCGAGATTTTGCTGTCGCAAAACTCGGGAATTTGACGTGTGCGCTCTCGCGCACGTCCTAACGCTAATGCGTTAGGGATTGGAAGGGTGAGCGGAGCGAAAACAAACGCTTGCGTTTGGTCGGAGGCGAAAGCCGTAGCCCTGAAAAGCCCGACCCGAGCGTAGCGAGGGAAACGCCCTGAATATTTTTTGGAGGTTTTTATGACAAGTTTTAATGGAAATCCGTGGGAATTGGTTTACGACGGAGCGATTACACAAAATGTTAAGGGTAAGGTGAATATCCGGCCTGTAACTTACGATTTGAATGGAATTGAGATTTCTGCGAATCTTTATTTGCCGGCGGATTATGACGAGGAAACTTCAAAGAAATATCCTGCGATTACGGTTGCCCATCCGAACGGCGGCAGCAAAGAGCAGGTTGCAGGCTTGTATGCTCAAAAGCTTGCTGAGGCGGGATACATAACGATTGCGGCGGACGCAAGTTATCAGGGGGCTAGTGGCGGAAAACCACGGCTTAGAGACTGGCCGGCAAACAGAATCAACGACATTAGCGGAATGGTTGACTATCTTGTGCATCTTAAAAAAGTTGACAGTGCAAGAATCGGCTCGCTTGGAATCTGCGGTGGTGGTGGCTACACTCTTGCTGCAAGCCAGACCGACAAAAGAATCTGCGCGGTTGCGACTCTTTCTATGTTCAATTCTGGGCGCGTAAGAAGAAACGGTTTTGGCGACAAGCAGGTTGCCACGATTCAAGAGCGTCTTTTAAAGGCAAGCAACGCACGCAACGAAGAGCTTAAGGGCAATGTCCTTTACGAAGGATTTTTGCCGCCTCACAAGGACGATGCTGAACTCCGAAAAATTATGGAAAGTCAACCGGAAGGTCTTTACAAGGACGGAATCGACTATTACGGACTTTCTTACCGCCATCCGCGTGCTACTGGAAGCTACACGACAGAATCTTTTCTTAAACTTATGGCGTTCGACGTTGAAGACAGAATGGACTTGGTAAACCAGCCTCTTTTGATGATTGCAGGCTCTGCTGCCGACACGCTTTATATGAGTCAGGACGCTTTTAAAAAGGCGAGCGGAACAAGCGACAAGGAATTTTTCCTGATTGACGGTGCATCCCACATCAAAACTTACTGGAAAGAAGAATACGTTGCCGAAGCGACAAATAAACTTTCGGAATTCTTTGGGAAACGGTTGTAGAAGGGAAGACGGAGAGAGTGAAAAACTGGGGCTGGCCTTGCGGAATGACAGAGTTCCATTGCCGGACACCGATACCGCGATGTTTGCATTTCAAATTCGTTTTGCAATCTGTTGCGGGGAATTCTTTTCGTCTGCAAAAATAATCAGTTTTATTAAAAACGAAAGTTCTTTTTGCTGAAAAGTTAAAAGTAAATATATAGAAAAGAGTTTGACTTTTTAGTGGGAGGAATAATAATGTCAAAATTAAACATCGATCAGAAACAATTTATGGCTTATTTGCCGAAAATCAGATTTCTTGATTCCTGATTACCAGAGTTCTTATGCATGGGAAGATATTTTTAGCTTTGCATTCCCTGATAATGACTATTCAAAGTTTAACAACTTTAATGCTTCTGCAGATGGTAGGACTAGCGATGATGACGGTAAAGAAGAAGCTGATAAAGTTTCGGTCCGTATCCGTGAAATCTTAGCAGAAAATACATTCAGTTTCACTCCGGATTTATTGCTTTCTATTCATAAGCGTCTTTTCAGTGATGTTTTTTATAAAGTAAAAGCCGGAAGTTTTAGGGACTACAATATTTCCAAAAGAGAATGGGTTTTGGATGGAGAATCTGTTTTGTATGCCAATGCTGACATGATTCGACAAACTCTTGATTACGATTTTAATCAGGAAAAATCTTTTGATTATTCAAAAGTTTCAAAGATAGAAACTGTAAAACATCTTACAAGATTTGTTGCAAATATCTGGCAGATTCAGCGCTGATAAAAACGGGCATTGGAAAGTAAGGGATTAGTTCTGTCCGGCTTTATCGATTTCAACCTTCAAAAGTCCAGCGAAAAACTAATTTTGAGTTTACTAGAAAAGGTCCCCCTTTTTTTCTTCCATAACCAAAATGCATACTGGGCAAAAGAAAGTTGTATTTTAAATATCCTGAAATTCCGGTTATCTTTCTTTTTATGACAATTATTCAAAAATCTTTTCTTTTTATGTTTTCGCTTTTTTCAGGACTTCCGCTCTTTGCTTCGGACTTGGACGGTGATTTTGTTTTTGTGGAGGGCGGAGAGTTTATTTCTTCTTCCGGCACAGAAAATCCTGAAGATTACAGTTTTCACGTTGAAAGGGTTGCGGACTTTTATATTTCAAAATATGAAGTTACGGCAGAACTTTACAGGAAGGTGACCGAGAAAAATCCTGCTGGAGTTTTGGACATGAGGCGGCCGGTCGAGAATGTTTCAGGGCTTGACTGCATTGAATTCTGCAACGCCTTGAGCCGTATGGAAAATCTTGAAGAGTGCTATTTTTGGTCAGACGGAAAATGGCTCTGCGACTTTTCAAAAAACGGCTACAGGCTTCCAACTTTGCCCGAATGGGAATACGCAGCGCGCGGCGGAAAAAAATCTAAGGACTTTAAATATTCTGGCTCAGACAATATTGATGAAGTCGGCTGGTATGACGGAAATTCCGGCGGAAGGTCGCATCCTGTCGGTCAGAAAAAGGCGAACGAGCTTGGCCTATTTGACATGAGCGGAAATGTCGGCGAGCGCTGCTGGAATCCGTCTTACAGTGGAAAAAATCCTGCCCATGTCGGACGCGGCGGCTGCTGGATTTACTACGAGGGCTACTGCGAGATGAGTTATCGTTTTGTTACGACTGCGGATTTTTGCGGCGAAGGACTGGGGCTCAGGCTTGTCAGGAGCGCAAATTAATCGTTGCCATAACCAAAACTTATGCTCAGCAAAAAAAAGTTGTATTTTAAATATTTTTCTGTCTGTTTTATATTCAAGACATAAAGTTGTTCGGAAAAAAATCAAAAGAGGTCAAGAATAATGAAAAAACTGGGTTTAGCTTTTGTTGCGTTTGCCGTGATTTGCTTTTCGGCTTCTGCAAAGTCGCTTGTGGTTTATTTTTCTGTTCCTGAAAGCACAAAGACTTCGGGGCTTACTCGGAACGAGGAAAACAGTCTTGTCGTGGTGAACGGAAAGGCGTTGGGAAATGTTCAGTATGTTGCCTCTCTTATTGCGGAAGAGACTGGCGCGGACATTTTCCGCCTTGAGCCTAAAGACGCTTATCCGACTGATCACGCTGCGCTTTTGAACCGTGCGGCGCGTGAGCAGAGAGCTAATGCGCGTCCTGAACTTCGCGGAAAAATTTCAGATTTTGAAAGCTACGACACGGTTTTTGTGGGCTATCCGATTTGGAACGCTGATTTGCCGCCTGTTCTGTATTCATTTTTTGACGCTTACGACTTGGGCGGAAAGAAAATTGTTCCGTTCACCGTTCACGGCGGAAGCGGACTTGCAGGCACTCCGCGCACAATCGCAAGGCTGGAGCCGAAAGCCGGTGTTGAGCAGAACGCTTTTTCAGAGTCGAGAAACACAGTGGATTCGTGCAAGGCTCGGGTTGAATCGTGGCTTAAAAAAATCGGCGAGAAATAAAATTGAAGTTTTCGATTCATTATTATTTTGGAGGAAAATATGAAAAAATTTGTTATGACAGCTTTTGCTGCTTTGAGTGTGTTTTCTGCTGTTGCCGCTCCTGCAAAAAATGCAGGCGGAAAAAGTAACGCAAAAATCCTTGTGGCTTACTATTCTGCGACGGGAACGACAAAGGCGGTTGCCGAAAAAATCGCGTCCTATCTTGGCGCGGACTTGTTCGAGGTTGTTCCAAAAGACGATTATACTTCTGCAGACCTTTCCTGGACAAACAAAAAAAGCCGTGTCTGCCGTGAACACGATGTTATTTTTGGCTCAAAGGCAAACGGTTCTGCGACTGTAAGCGACTTAAAAAAAGTTCCTGTCGCTCTTAAAGGCGAAAAGCCTGATTTGAGTGGCTACGACACTGTTTTTATTGGCGCTCCTGTCTGGTGGGGAATTGCAGCCTGGCCTGTAAATGCCTTTGTCGAAGGCGCAGATTTTAAGGGTAAAACAGTTGTTCCGTTCTGCACTTCTATGAGTTCTCCGCTTGGACGGTGCGGCGAACTGCTCCACGACTTAGCCGGAAAAGACAACGGAAACTGGCTTACAGGAAAACGATTCGGTACAAGAGCAAGTGAAAGCGAAGTTAGAGGCTGGATTGATTCAATCGGTGTAAAGTAAAAGGCAAACCTTGCGGAATGCGACGTGTTTTTGCAGAAAGATTGCCGGGGTGTGTGTATGACAAAATATACTGACATTCTTTTGCTTGTCTTTCATGTCATTCCCGCACTTGCCTTAAGTGTCATTCCCGCACTTGCCTTATGTGTCATTCCCGCACTTGCCTTAAGTGTCATTCCCGCACTTGCCTTAAGTGTCATTCCCGCACTTGCCTTATGTGTCATTCCCGCACTTGCCTTAAGTGTCATTCCCGCACTTGCCTTAAGTGTCATTCCCGCACTTGCCTTATGTGTCATTCCCATGGCTTGCCTTAAGTGTCATTCCCCGGCTTGACCGGGGAATCTCCTTCCACAATAGATTGTCGGGTCAAGGTGAGCCAATGACACAGCGGACACCGGTAATGACGGACTTTATTGTAATTGCGAACTTGCGTAGGGATTTCTGCATACCTGCGGTAAGCTTATTATACTGTGCGCTAAAGCGCACGTCCTAACGCTCGCGCGTTAGGGATAGTAGCGGCGCCGGAGGCGTAAAAAACGGCTTGCCGTTTTTTATGAAGCGAACAGCGTAACCGCGAATAGCCCGACCCGAACGAAGTGAGGGGAACGCCCAGAAATATAGAATGTATATAGAAGAAACTGTTAATTTTGGAGGAAATATGGATTTTGTAAAATTGAATAACGGCGTGCTTATGCCAATGTTG
>CAVIQW010000071.1:0-8916 GCA_963644915.1 Paratractidigestivibacter sp. | reverse complement strand
CTCTTTTAACATTCCTAAAGGATTTCTTACTAAAAATCTTGCTGAAAACATTTTGAAAAACAATAATTTCTGCGTTGTTCCACGCCTTGTTGATAGGAATGGAATTTCGATTATTGTAAATTTTGTTCCAGAGGCACATAGGGGAAAATTTTTGATAAAACCCGAACAGTCTATGCTTGATGGAACTGCGACTCTTTATCCTTTTGACTTTGTCGGAATCTATAACCGTGAAAAATTTATAAATCTTGGCGGATTTGACTACACAATTTCTTCTTCTTATTGGCAGAATGTTGATCTTGCTCTGAGAGCCTGGCTTTGGGGAGAAAAAATTTCAATTACAACAAAATTCCATATCACATATACAGAGGATGTTCCGCTTGAAAAAAGCGTTCCAGATATGTCGTACATCCGTTTCTATTTAAAGAATGTTCTTCCGAAATTCCGTGATGACCATGGAACTGTGAGCCGTTTTTCATTCCTTGGATTTTATTTAAAAAGCAAGTGCGGAATTTTTGAGGCTTTAAGCCAATTCCGGGACGCTTTTTTATGGGTTAAAAAAAATCAATTCAGATTTAAAAAAGATATGCAATATTTAATAGAAAACTGGACGAATATAAATGAAGAATAAAAACATTCTGGACTTGGCGGTAATAATTCAATGTAGAATCTCTTCATCAAGGCTTCCTGGCAAGGCGTTAAAGAAACTTGGCGGAAAAACTGTCTTTGAATGGACGATGGATTCAATGAAAAAAGTTGAGGCTGGAAACTACATTGTTGTCACTGACGACGAGTCTTTTCCAAAACTTCAGCCACTTGCTTTTTTGCATGGATGGAAAATTGTAAAAGGTCCTCTGGAAGATGTTCTGGAGCGCTTCTGTATCGCAATTAGAAAATTTGGCTGTAAAACGGTGCTTCGCGCAACTGCGGACAATCCTTTTCTTTTTTATGAGGCGGCGCAGTCTTTGGTTGATGAATATTTTAAGCAGAACCAGATTCAAAAATGCGATTATATGACTTGGTCAGGACTTCCCCACGGAAGCGGTGTCGAAATTTTTGATGCTGAATCTCTTTTGAAAGCGGCCGCTGAAACAGACGACCCTTACGACCACGAACACGTTGGGCCGGCTTTATATAATCATAAGACAAGATTCACAAGCCTTTTTTATAAAGCACCGGCCCGTTTTTATTTTCCTGATTTTCGGACGACAATAGACACTCCGTCAGACTATAGAAGAGCGGTTTCTGTTGTTTCAAAACTTTCTAATGGCAAAGCACCATTTTCGCCATATACAACAGAAGAAATTATTTCCGCTGTTTCTGATCCAGATGTTCACGATACAATTTTGTTTTTTCCAAGCACAAAAAAAGGGCACGGAACAGGTCATTTAAGAAGATGTCTTGAGGCTGCAAAAAAATCTGAAAGTTTTGTCTACATTCCAGAAAATTCTGAACTTGAGGAAACCGAAAGCATTGTTTCAGAATTTATTGATTCAGGTTTGAACCCGAACCAGATAATTCACACTTTTCCTGAGCAAAACGAATTTGCACTGATTGCCGCGGACCTTTTTAAGATGGATTCTGAAACTGCTCAAAAACTTAGTGAACTCGCATATCTTGTTGACATTGATGATGGCGGAGATTTTTATTTTTTCAGCGATTATCTTATCGATGTAATTCCGTCTTTTGGAATTTCCCGTCTGCCAAATCTAACAGAGGAAGGGTTTGTAGAAAAGCCTGAAGCAAAGAAAACTTGTCGCCCTCAAAAAATAGAAACAGTTCTTGTTTCTGTAGGTGGCGAAGACCCTGCCGCTCTTTCGTTCCTTGCTGCAAATTATTTTTCTAGCGCCGGAAAAAAAGTTTCGGTGATTTCTTCACTAAACAAAAAAACAGAAAATCTTCCTGAAATAAAAAATGTTTCTTTTTTGTCGCCAGTTTCGTGCCTTCGCGAAAAACTTTGTGAATTCGACCTTGTTGCAACTCATTACGGACTTACCGCTTTTGAGGCACTGGCTGCCGGTTGTGCCGTTGTTCTGCTTCCAACCTCAAAACTGCACGAAAATCTTGCAAAAAAATACGGATTTGCCACTCTTTCTTCTGAAGAGTTAAAGGATGAGCCGTCTGAGCATTTTTTTGACGACATTGAAAAATTTTTTCCAAAAGATATTACCGAAAAAATCTGCCGAAAACAGGAATCTCTTGCGGATTTTGTAAAAAAACTTTCGCACGGAAAAAGATATTTTTGTCCAGTCTGCGGAAAATCCCAGAATATTGATGAAGTTGTTGCACGCACGCCAGAACGGACTTTCCGAAGATGTGCGGAATGTGGAATTATTTATATTTCGTGGAACAGTTCGCTTCCGATGAAATATGAAAAAGAATATTTTGCGGAACAATATAAAAAACAATATGGAAAAACGTACCTTGAGGATTTTGATTTTATCAAAAAAAACTGTATAAAACGTGTCCATGAAATTAACGGAATATTAAAACTGAACAGGAATTCTGCTCCGCGGATTCTTGATGTCGGTTGTGCCTACGGTCCGTTTCTCGCTGCCGCACAGGAAAATGGCTGGCAGGCTTATGGAACAGATATTGCAAAAGATGCGGTTGAATATGTGCGAAAAAAACTGCTTCTTCCGGCTGTTGTTTCTGCCTTTCCTGATTTTGATGCGGCCTCGGAATTTGGAATTAACCAGTTTGATGCAGTTTCAATGTGGTTTGTAATTGAACATTTTTCAGATTTAAAGTCAGTTTTGGAAAAAGTTTCATTGCTTGTAAAAAAAGGCGGAATCTTTGCATTCTCAACGCCCTCCGCGGAAGGAATTTCTGGAAAGACAAACACAAAGTCATTTTTTGAAAAAAGTCCTTCAGACCATTTTTCTGTTTGGGAGCCTTCAAAGGCACAAAAAATTCTTTCAAAATTTGGTTTTTCAGTTGAAAAAATAGTTTCAACTGGTCATCATCCAGAAAGATTTCCATCTGTAAAAAAACATGGAGCCAAAAAAAACGGAATGATGTTCAGCGCCTGTGAAAAAATAAGCCACGTTCTAAAACTTGGCGACACTTGCGAAATTTATTGCAGAAAGTTATAAAGAATCAAAAGGAAAAAAAATGTCAAAACCTTCGATATTGATTTTGGGTGCAGGATTAATGCAGCGTCCGTCAATTCTTTCCGCAAAAGAACTTGGATTCAGGACGGTTGTTGTTGATGCAAATCCAAATGCGGAATGTGTTCCTCTTGCAGATGAATTTGAAAAGATAGATTTAAAAGACAAAGACGAAATCTTAAATTACGCAAAAAAACTAAAGCAAAATTCAAATTTAAGGGGAATTTTTACTGCAGGAACAGATTTCTCAGCCTCAGTTTCGTATGCGGCAGAAAAACTTGGTTTTCCTTGTCATTCTTATGAATCAGCCTTGAACGCAACGATAAAACCGCGGATGAGGCAATGCTTCGACCGCAACAAAGTTCCTTCTCCTAAGTTTTTCAGCCTTTCCAACGCAGAAATAACAAAAGAAAATGTTCTTGCCATAATACAAAAACTTTCTTACCCATGTGTTGTAAAACCTGCCGACAATATGGGCGCACGTGGATGCCGCATGATTCGTTCAGAAGAGGAGGCGTGGCAATCAGTAAAAAATGCGGCGGAAAATTCCCGCAGTTCAACTGTAATTCTTGAAGAATATATGGAAGGCCCTGAATTTTCAATAGATGCTATTGTATACAACGGAACTCTTACAATTACAGGTTTTGCAGACCGTCACATATTTTATAAACCATATTTTATAGAAACCGGACACACAATGCCTTCTAAAATTGACGAAAAAATGCGGCTTGATCTTATCTCAACTTTTGCGGACGGAGTTCATGCTTTGGGACTTTCTTGCGGAGTTGCAAAAGCGGACATAAAATATACAAAAAAAGGACCTCAAATCGGGGAAATTGCGGCTCGTCTTTCAGGTGGATATATGTCTGGATGGACATTTCCATATTCTTCTGGTTTGAATTTAACAAAACAGGCGTTGCTCATTGCTTCTGGAAACGAACCCTTGGAACTTTTGGACGGCAGAATTCCTTTGCAGTCTGAAAATGCGAATTTTGCACTGTTTGACTATCCTTCAAAAGATGTAAGTGCGGAGCGGGCGTGGATTTCAATTCCTGGAAGACTAAAGTCAATTCAGTTTTGCAAGGAAAATCCGCCAGTAAAAAATATTTTTCCTCGTCCTGTTAAAGAAGGTGATATAGTCGATTTTCCACGTAATAATGTCCAAAAGTGCGGAAACGTTATTTCAAAATCAAATTCCTATGATGAGGCTGTTTCTTCCGCTGAAAAAGCGGTTTCAGAAGTCTTTCTGCGTCTTGAGCCCAAAAATGCGGAAACAGATTTTTTTCTTTCAGGTAAATTTCTTCCCGACGAAAAAGGTTTTCCTCCTTCAGCGTTCTCTTCTTTTGAAAAAATTGACTCATTAAATCTTTCAGGAAAAATTCCAGCGGATTTTTCAATATTAAAGGATGCTGAAAATTTTCCATTGCTAAAAAAATTTCTTCTGCTTCCAGAAAAAGACTGGACTCATTGCGATGCGCTTTGCGTTGCAGAAAAATTTGATTCAACCTGCAAAAAACATCCGCCGCTCGAACGTCCGGTTTTTTGGAAAGCTTTTTTTAGGGGCGGTCTGCAGGGTGCGATTTATATTTCAGATTCCACCCAAAATTCCGAAAAATAAAATATGAAAAAAGAATTTTTTTTAAGAATCAGATATTTTCTCGTTTTTTTTGCTTTTTTTTGTTTTCAACTTTCTGCCGAGCAATACCTTCTTAACGAAAAAGCTGCAGAATCTGGAATGACGCTTTATTGGGATACGCTTTCTTCTACAGGTATAATAGAAAAAAATGGACATCAGATATCTTTTCAGGCAGAAAATCCTCTCTGCGTGTTAGACGGTTCCGCCTTGATAATCACAGATGCTCCAACATTAGAAGAAGGAAAACTTTTTGTTACTGATGAATTTATCTCATCAGCGGACGAATATTTCAAGTCAACAAACAGTGCGGATGGATTCAGAATAGGTGCAATCCTGATTGACCCTGGACACGGCGGAAAAGATCCAGGGGCTTCTGGCACATTCAAAGTTAACGGAAAAACAATAAAAGTTCAGGAAAAAGATGTTGTCCTTTCAATCGGAAAAATGCTTTATGAAAAACTAAAAAACGCATATCCGGAAAAAAAGATTATAATGACTCGTTATGGCGACACTTTTCCACAGTTGAGTGAACGTACAGAAATTGCAAATAGCGTAAAACTTGAACCAAAAGAAGCTATTCTTTATGTTTCAATCCATGCAAATGCTTCGTTGAATAAATCTTCAAGCGGGTATGAGGTCTGGTATCTTTCGCCTGGCTACAGACGGACAGTCCTTGATAAATCAGCGGCAGAGGGCGACAATTCACTTTTTCCGATCCTAAATTCGATGATGGAAGAGGAGTATACAACAGAAAGCATTCTGATTGCAAAATTTATAATGGATGGACTTGGCGCTCAGATTGGAAATCTTTCAAATGCCCGCGGAATAAAGGCAGAAGAGTGGTTTGTTGTTCGGAATGCCAATATGCCTAGCGTTCTTGTTGAAGTAGGATTTGTAACAAACGAAAAAGAAGCGTTGAATTTAAATAGTGAACCTTACTTGCAAAAAACTGCGTTAGGAATTTATAATGGAATCAGTGCATTTGTAACACATTTTGAAAGATCCAGAGGTTTTATATCAACAAAATGAAAATTCCAAAACTAGAAAAGTCGTCGTATTTTATACTTGCGTTTATTTTTTTGTATTTTTTTGTTTCCCTTATGGTCTGGATTGTTGAATTTCCAGGAATCCGGCGTACATTTGTTTTTCAGTCGTCTGACTCAGAAAAATTCAGGCTTGAAACAAGATATGCCCCGGTGAATCCGCCACAGGGAAAATATCATTATTATATAGATGAACTTCTTTTGGGACCGATTTCTGAGCATTGCAAGGAAATTTTCCAGAATGGTACAAAAGTTTTAGGCTGCTCTAAAAAAAATGACACACTTTATGTCAATCTTTCAAGAGAATTGCTTCAGGCTAACGCTTTTGAAACAGATTTTAAAGCCCAAATTGAGCTTTTTAAACTGAATATAACAAGAAATTTCTCGAACATAAAAAATGTGGAAATTTTCATCGATGGAACAACTCCTTTCGGTGACTGATTTATAAAAAAAATAGATAATTTGATTTTGCTTTTTGCGTTGACAAAATGAATCTCTTAGATGATAATATTGTTTATACAAGGCTACATCGAATTATTAAAAGGAGCTTCTTATGAAGAGGACTTTTTCAATTTTGGCAGTTGCAATGCTGCTTGCAGGTGCTGGTGCTTTTGCAGAACAAAGCACTCTCATCGATTTTACTAAGTTGTCAGCTGACTGTGTTTCAGATGAAAATGGAAACCCAACACAGAATAGCCGCACAGTAATGGATTTCTCTACTTCTGCTGGTGCAACATTTACTGAAGATCAGAAGGATCTTATGAAAACTTCACTTGCTCTTCCTGAATGGGAAGTTAGTTTGAATTCTTCAGCACGCACAGTACAGAGTCTTGGACTTTCTAAGGTAGTTGCGGCTCCAGTAAAGGATAGCGCTCAGGTTCCGTTTGCTGGTAGCGAAGTTATGGGTGTACGAGTTGTTTTCCCAGACTGGAATTCAAATGCTTATGCTTATATCCGTCCACCGTTCGAGATTCCTGCTTATGAACCACTTTCTTCTGCTGATGAAAATGGTGTTCGTCAGGAACCAACAGATGAACAGAAAGCTTCTGGAAAAACACTTTTTGAAGAAGAGTATGGTGTTGTAAAAAATGTTGGAACTATCAAATCTATCAAAGTTACAACAATGGGTATGAACTATCCAGAAGGACTTTATGTTCTTCTTAAGGACAATGACAATATTGAACGCCGCTACTTTATGGGTTATTTAGGTTTTGACGGCTGGCGCGAATTGACATGGAACAACCCACAGTACATCACTGAAATCCGTAACCGCGAAATCCGTGTATATCCAATTTATCCACGTGGACTTCCATTTGTAAAGTTTACAGGTTTCCAGATTACACGTGACGCTAATCACATTGGTGGTGATTACATCGGATATTTCAAAGATGTTTCTATCATCTATGATAAAGCACTCCTTACTTCTGACCGCGATATTGCAGATGAAGATCTTTGGGGAATCATCAACAAGAAAGAGTCTGAACGTCAGGCTGATGAGATGAACCGTTTTGGTAACAAACAGGTTACTCGTTTCCTTGAAAAGTCAAAACAGGCTACAGAAGATAGTTTCTCTTCTAGTTTGAGCGAAGATTCTAACTCTAATGCTCAGTCAACTGGAACTGGTTCTTCTGCTGACGCAAAATAATTTTAATTAGTTATTTCAATCGGGGCTGTCTAAAACGTATAGGCAGTCCCGATTTTATTTGTAAAAATCGTTTTTGTGCTTTACAATAAATTGTATGAACGAAAATGCAACTGACAATCTGTACAAAAAAATTCCTGCAAAAAACAAAATCCACGAATTATATTCACGTTATACGCCTGTTTTTCAAGAAGTTATGGAAAAAATCAAACAACGACTTCTGCAGAATATAAAACTTACTTCCCAGCCTACATATAAAGCCCGTATAAAAAGTTTCGATTCATATTATAAAAAAGTTTTACGTCAGCATCCGGAAGAGGCTGTTGAGTCGGAAAAACTTGTTTGTCTGACTGATATGATGGGAATTCGCATTATCTGCACTTTTCTAGAAGATATTACGGATATTCAAGAACAGATAAAATCCCTGTTTTTAGTTAGGGAAGTTGAAATAAAAGGTGCATCACAAAGTTACAAGGAATTTGGTTATGAGTCGGTTCACGTTCTTGTTGCGGTTCCCGACGAGTGCAAACCAGAGTCGCTTCCTGACAATGTGCAGTTGCCGGATGAACTTGTCTGTGAGATTCAAATCCGCACGATTCTTCAGGATGCATGGGCAGAAGTTGAGCATGAACTTATTTATAAAACAGAATTTACACCGTTTGATATGCCTTTAAAGCGGAAACTTGCCTCTATGAATGCCTCTCTTAGTCTTGCTGATATTATTTTTCAGGAAATACGAGATTATCAGAAAAAGCTTCAGAATGAAATGATGCAGCGACGTCAGTCTTTTTATGAAAAAGCTGATGACCTTACAACTGTTGACGGTGAAAAATCTGTCGAAAAAGAGAAGAAACTTGTGCGTATAAATCCTTATGTCAGTGGCACAATTGATGATATGTTGCTTCAGGCAATACACGCACATAATTCCGGTGACTTAAAAAATGCAATAATCATTTACACTCGGATTATAGAATCTAAGCCGGCTCCTGATAATATAGTGCTTTCTGTGATTTTAAAGCATCGTGGAATGGCATATTTTGCCCAAAATGATTTTGAAAATGCGCTATCAGATTTTAAACAATCTTTTGGTTTTGACAAAAAATCATTTCGCTCTGCATATTACGTTGGAATTGTTCTTTCAATTAAGAAGGATTACGCAGGGTCGCTCAAATGGTTTACAACGTCGCTTGAAATAAACGGAATCCAGAGCCATGCCTTTTACAGACGGGCTGTTTCTTATTTTGAACTTTGTGAGTTTGAAAAAGCGATGAATGATGTTGTTGCCGCAAAAAAATTAGGGCTTGAAGAATCTGGTTTGAACTCATTACATTCAAAGTTGATTGAAAAATTTGATATGAAAATGTAAAAGTTTCCTGAAAAACGGTATTTTTTCAAAAGTTTGTACTTATCTATTTGACATAATATTAAGATTTTGGTAGAGTGTAAAAACAAGTTGATGTATGTCTCCTTCGTCTAGTGGTTAGGACA
>CAVIQW010000070.1:0-9672 GCA_963644915.1 Paratractidigestivibacter sp. | reverse complement strand
AAACCGTCCAAAGATGGATAGACAGGCGCTTCATCACTTGCAGAAACCAGATAAATTTCTGGTTCAAGCTTTAAATTTGAGGAAACATACGCCGAAGTGTTTATTTTTCTTAAAAGAACTGAATTTTCAATTTCCCGCGACCAGATAACGCTGGAATTTCTTTCTGAAAAAGTTGTCCGCAAAGTTTCATCAGAACCAGAGATTAAATCTATGGTTGAATCTGACGAACACGAGAAAAATAACACAGATAAAAAAATCAAGATTACGGCAAAAAACGCTCTTTTACACATCTTATTGCTTCAATTATAACACATTTTTAAGGATTATTGAAATAAATCTTATAAATGTGTTCCCTTAAAATTTCGCTTTGAACGCATTTGCAATCACTTCTTCAATTCTTGTTACAGGAATAAACGTGATTCCAGATTTTACAATTTCTGGAATTTCATCAAGGTCGCGTTCGTTTGCCTTTGGAATAATGATTGTCTTGATTTTATTTCTTTTGGCGGCAACAGTTTTTTCACGCAATCCGCCAATCGGCAGCACCTGCCCAGTCAAAGAAAGTTCGCCTGTCATCGCAAGATTCGGTTTTATTGTTTTTCCGGCAAACAGCGACAAAAATGTTGTCGCCATTGTGATTCCTGCGCTAGGTCCGTCTTTTGGGGTTGCCCCCTCTGGAATATGAAGGTGAATTGTATTGTGTTCAAACCATGCTGATTTTTTTATTTTTCGCTTAATAACGTAGCGTTTTACCCAGTCCATAGCAATCTGAGCAGACTCTTTCATCACATCACCCATCTGTCCAGTAATTACAAAATCAGGTTTTCCGGGAAAATCCATACATTCAATCAAAAGAGTGTCGCCACCCATACTTGTCCAAGCCAGACCAATTGCAGTCCCTGGAACATTTGCTTTTTTTATATCACTTTCATCAAAAACAGGTTTTCCAAGATATTTTTCCAAATCTTCAGCGTTAATTGTATATTGTTTTGTTGAATCAAAATATTTATCCGCAGAAATCTGTGCAATCTCCTCCGCAGAAAGTTTATTTTCCTTTGCCTGTTTTTTTGCCTCTGCAACCAGTTTGTCAGCGTTTAAAAACTGCTCGGTAACAAGTTTTCTGTGAATTTTATCCAGACATTTCTCGTAGTTTCGTACACCAGATTCCCGAGCATATTCCTGAGCAATCCTAAGCAATGATTCTTTTGTGTATTTTACCTGATTTTTTGCCAATCCGTTCTTTTTCAGATTTTTTGGAATCAGATATTTTTTTGCAATTTCAAGTTTTTCCTGATCAATATACCCCGCGAGCTGAATAATTTCCGCACGGTCAAGCAATGGCTCCGGAATTGTATCCAAAGTGTTCGCAGTAAGAATAAAAAATACATTTGAAACATCAAACGGAAGATCAAGATAGTCATCGCGGAACGAAACATTCTGTTCAGGGTCAAGGACTTCCAGCAAGGCAGCAGCTGGATCACCATGAACTCCATTAGAAGCCATCTTGTCAACTTCATCAATCATAAAGACAGGCGCTTTTGTATGCGTAAGTTTTATTCCGCTGATAATTTTTCCACACATTGAGCCAATATAAGTTCTTCTGTGTCCTTTTATTTCAGAAGGATCACTCATTCCACCTACACTGAACCGATAGAACGGTTTTTCCATTGCGTTTGCTATAGATTTTCCTACGCTGGTTTTTCCGCAACCTGGAGGTCCAACAAGAATCAGAATCGAGCCTTTTCCATCTTTTTTTAGTTTTCTGACTGCAAGATATTCAAGAATTCGTTTTTTTACGTCTTCAAGACCGTAATGATCGCTGTCAAGAAGTTTTTTTGCACTATCAAGACTGTAATTTTCAACTTTTAACTCTTCATTCCAAGGAAGCTGGCATACAAGGTCAAGATAATTTCTTGAAACAGTATATTCAGGCGACTGCGTATCAAGAATCTTAAATTTTTCAAGTTCACTTTCCAAGGACTCTTTTATTTCGCCAGTAAAGTTGAATTTTTCAATCTCTTTTTTATATTTCTGATAGTCGCTTAAATTTCCTTCAGCATCGGTACCGAGTTCTTCCTGTATTGACTTTAATTCTTCGCGCAAAAAATAATCACGCTGATTTTTTTCAACTTTTTCATTTATATCATTCTGGATTTTTTTCTGCACGCGCAAAAGTTCCTGTTCTTTTTTTATAAACACAAGAACACGTTCCATTCGCTGACGCACATTCAATGTTTCAAGGACGCGTTGCTGGTCTTCCTTGTCAATATTCAAAATAGAAGCAATAAAATCAGTGATTTTCCCAGGATTATCGATGTTCACCATATTCAGGCGCATCTCTTCTGTGAACAAAGGATTGTTTTCGGCAACCTCCTTCATCTCGCTGATTAACGCACGCGTAAGGGCTTTTACTTCAAAAGTATCGGTTTCCTCTTCTTCAAGATAACTTACAGCCGCCACAATCGGCGAAGAGGAACTCAGGCGTTTTGTCATTTTAAAGCGTTTTATTGTTGAAATAAAAACATTTATCCCACCATCCGGAAGATTTATTTTCTTTATGATTTTTGCGACAGTTCCAACTTTGTAAAGGTCTTCATAGCGTGCATCAGTAACTTCATTTTTAAGCATAACAATGCCCAAATATCCGGCACCTTCATACGCTTCTTCAGCGGCTTTTATGTCGCCCGGATTATTTATCATCAGCGGTGTAAAAATTCCCGGAAAAATCGGATGTCCCTGCAAAGGAATCACAGGAAGTTTTGCTGGCAAAAAGTCATCTACAGGAAGCAACTCTGATTTTCTATTTTTTCCTGATTTTCCAGACTTTTTGCCGTTTTTTGAATCAGGTTGAAATTCAACCTCAACCTCAACATCACCGTTAAGAATTTCGGCGGCCTTGTCCTTTAATTCCCCAAGAATCTGTGCAAGGTCTTTTTCTGAATCTTTATTCTTATTCTCGTTATTATTATTTTCATTGCCATTATTGCTGTTATTATTTTCGTTTTCAACCATACCTTTAAATTTAAGCATAGAAAGCAAAAATGGCAATAGATATTTATTTCTTTGGCGTAAGATTTCCTGAAATATACAGAACGTCCTGAAGCCATTCTAGGCGCAGGGAAAATATTTCCGGCTCATAGCCTTCACATTCAATCTTAAATTTCCACACGTTATCGGAAATAAGTTTTTCTGCGGAAATCTGTTCAAGTGGAATCCAGCCCTTGTTGTAAAGAACAGAAAAAACTGATTTGGAAGTAATTTCCTTTCCTGTTAAAGAATCATAGGCGTTCGGATGAACTGTGATATTTCTGCGCATATCTTTTAAAAAGTCGGCTTTTACAAGTACATTCTCTTTTGTTACCCCAAAAGACTTCCACCATACGTAAGGACCTGCAACAACCTTTATGCGGTAGTCACCGTGCGGAAGATAAACTTTTTTTGTTGAATAAGTTCTGTTCCGCGCATTTTTTTCTTCTGGATGCTTTTTTTCCGAAACCTGTGTAAGAACACGCCGTGTATTCATTATTTCCGGAATTTGGTCACCATCATTTTCAAAAAAGAAAGCCCTGACTGGCAAATCTGAACCGGATGTGCTTGTCGCTGGCATTTTCATCTCTATTTCAACAGGCGTATACCACGAACGTAAAATTGTGGCGTGAAAAAATCCTTCAAACCAGCCAAAAATACACAAAAACGCAAAAGCCGCACAGGAAGCAACAATCGCCATAATTCGGTTGCGTTTTCTATCTTTTGGAATATATTCAATTTCCTTTAAGACATTTTTTGAAAGAATTATTTTTGCAAGCTGAACACGTATACTGTGAACGTCGTAATGCTTCAGATACCTTTTTATTGCTTTTATAATCGGTAAAATTGACTGATACCTGCTTTTGGCCTTTGGACGCATCATTTTATGGATAAGGCGACAGACGCACCGTGGAATTTTCTTGTCAATTTTGCGAGGAGAAATATATTTTCCTTTCTTTATCACATTCAAAGTTTCAATTGTCAAAGTTCCAGGATAAGGCTTTGTTCCAGTAACCATCTCATAAAGCATAACGCCAAGAGCATAAATGTCTGCACGGCAATCAACTTTCGCACTGTCTTCAAACTGCTCAGGAGGCATATACGCAGGAGTTCCAAGAGCAACTCCGCTTTGCGTAAGCGTATCTTCCCCAGAAGTTTCGGAGGCAATTCCAAAATCAGTGATTTTTATTTCCGCCCGTTTTGAAATAAGAATATTCCCCGGCTTAATGTCGCGGTGAACAATATTTTTTGTATGTGCAAATTTCAATCCGTAGCAGGCATCTTGAATTATCAGCATTGCAATCTGCGGACTTACCGAAGTCTGTTTCTGCAGAATTTTATCAACCGCCATTCCGTCAATAAATTCTTCAACAATGTAATAAGCATTGCCTTCCGTAAAAATATCATAAAAATTCACAATATTCGGATTCTGGAGTTCCCCAAGAATCTTTGCTTCAAGAATAAATCTTTTAATGTTTGTTGAATTCTTTTTAGCCGTAAGTTTTTTAATTATAACCGGACGTTTTAAAGTCGGATGAGTTGAACGGTAAACAACCCCCATTCCGCCCTTTGCAATGATTCCTTCAATTCTATATTTTCCAATCTTTTCAGGAAAAACTTCTGGCATTTTATCCCCCAAAATATTCAATCAAGATTCTACAGCAAAAAAAAATTTTATTCACCAACCTGAACTATATCACTTTCCAAATCGATAGTTTTATCCTTGTACACTAGAACAACATTCTGCCTGTCAGGATTATGAATCTGAACATACTTTCCGTGCTGCCGTAAAGCGTAGTCTCCCTGAATCGGTCTGTGTCCGCCAAAATAAAGAGCATCCGGATTTCCTGTAAGCGAATCCAGCATTTTTTTTACGCTATCCTCTTTTGCGGCGTTATTTTCCGTCCACGTAAGACCAAGAATAACCTCATCCTTTTCCAGTCCACAAATCAACTCGTCTCGCAAAAAAGCCCTTGCCGGCTCTGCGTGGCTTATAACACAATCTGGAAAAACCGCCACCAGTGGAAGATTTTTTTCAAAGCACGAAATAACCATCAGAACATCATCGCCGTAAATCTTAGACATAAAATCCTTTACCATTTCGCCTTCGTTTGCAAATTTTCTAAAAGGATAGTCGCCAGGTCCGCGTTCATTCATTATATTTTCGTGGTTTCCCTTTAAAATATGAACATTAGCCGGAAAAGCAATTTTCAGTTCCATTATCATAGAAAGCAAAGTCAAACCTTCGCTCATCTCACCAGTCATTGCTTTTCCATCAAAAATTCCGCGTTCAAAATCCTCCAGAGCTTCCATCCACCGCAAGCGTCCACGTAATTCAGAATGTAAAAGGTCTCCGACAAAAACAATTCTCGCCTTATCCTCTTCTAATGCCTGAAAAACCGAAATCCGTTTTTTTTCCCCATTTATTTCAGAGGATACAAAAGATTCTGGCAAAACAAAATTCAATATATTCTGCAAAAAATAAGCACGTGCATGCAAATCCGGCACAATAATCAGCGGAAGTTTCTCAGATTCCGTTCCAGAAAAATCAATCAGTCCGCCAAGTCTGTTAAAATCCGCCGCAGGCCTGTACGAGCAAATCTCATTTTCCAGCACAGAAGCCGCAAAATCCGCAACCGAAAAAAGATAATCATGTTCTGGCAGCCCACACAAAGATGAACTACCTTTCAAAAATAACTTAAGTTTCTCGCTCAACTAAAATCCCGCAAAAATTAAATCTACAAAAATACCAGGCAAAAAGCCCTTCGCTAAAATCAAAAAATAAAAACCGCTAAACAAAATCACGAAATAACAAGATTCATCGTGCCAATAGTAATCTTGTCACCCTTGTTAAGACGAAAATATTTGTCTTCTGGAATCCGCTTACCGTTCACAAAAGTTCCGTTCGTGCTTTTTTCATCCTTAATAAAATACGCATCCCGAATTTTTTGTATAACAGCGTGGTGTCGGCTAGCAAGTTTGTTGTCAACCACAATGTCGTTGTCGTATTCGCGTCCAAGCGTAATCTTTGCAACAAGTTCAATTTTCTTCTTATTAAACATCAAGTATTCAGCCGGAGAAGACTCTGAAATCTGCTCCAAATGCCTTCCCACTGGCGATTCATTGATAATAGTTGTATTTTCCATTTTTTTTCCTCGAATATCATTTTATTATCGCCCACCTTGCAAGGAATGTCAAAAAATTTTAATTTGAAACACTTTTTTAACGCACAAGGGGGAACGACTTCCCCTCGGCTCAACCCTGCGGTTTTCGCCTACCCCTTATAGCGGGGACACCCCGCAACGCCCCGCCCAAATATCTTGACAAATTCCATACACAAGGATAAATTCAACGTAATTTTATAATTTTTAGGAGTTATTATGAAAAAAATTATCACTTTCATCCTAGCCGCAACATTGCTTTCAAGTTTTGCATTCGCAAAAAAATACAAGGGCGACCTCCAGTTAAACTTTGGTGGCAGCGCAGAGCAAACGAAGGCTGAACATGACAACGTAGACATCAAAGCAGAATCTGGAATGTTTGAATTTGACGTTCAGACTTGGCATCTTTTTGGAATCAATGACTGGTTCAGCGTTGGTTTTATGGGCGGAATCAACTCAGGTTTAGGTGGAACAACAAAACTTGAACAGGCTGGTATTGATTGCCAGACCGACTTGTCAGTTGCCGCACATATGGACTTTTTAGTAGGACCTGCTGTTGGTTTTGACGTTGGCAATGTTGTACGCTTCAATGTTGCAACTGGTCTTGATTTTGGATTCTTTAATATGTATTCCTGCGAAGATGCAGAAGATTCCTCTAACTTGACGGTAACATATTGTTCACCTGTTGGATTCGGTTTTCAGGGACAGGCAAAGTTCCTTCCAAATGCAAAAGTAAGCCCTGTTGTAAGCTACAGAATTACAAGCGACTTTGGCAGCAAAATGTACACTTACGACCAAGATGAAAACGAAACCGATGACTGGTCTGTAGATTCACTCAACGTTGTAAACAGTGCATTTACTGTAGGTGTTTCTTTCAACTGGTAAACTAAAACCCAAGCAATTGCTGAATCACCGGGTAACTTTTTACTCCGGTGATTTTTTTTGTCTTGTCTTAAAAATTTTTTCCTTTATCTTTTTCAGGATATTTTTTGTCTGTTCTGTAGATTCTTCCAATATTTTCTTAATTACTTTGTCCGCTTTTGTAAGCTGTGAATGTCCCACCTTAAAAAATTCCACAACAGTATCTTTGCAGACTTTGCGCATTTCAGGATCCAGTTTATTTATAGTTTTTAAGACCTTTACAGAATTTTTTGCAAAATTTGCTTCCAGTTCTGTGTTTGTTTTTGCGTCAGTTGACTCAATTATCTTAAAAAGTGTATCAACAAAAATCTCGCGTTTTTCTGGCTCAAGTTTTACAATCCATTCGTTAAAAGTGTTGTGAAAAAATTTGCTGCCATAGTCGTTTTTTTCAAGAAGCACAAAATTGTTTGCCATAATGTGCCACGAAAACGGATCGTGCTGCATAACACCAGTTTCATCGCTTTCAACAAAATACTGTTTCCCTATATGATGAAAAAGCATTCCAACAATCGAAAATTGAGGGTAAAAAGATTCAACCTTGTCCGCAATCCACAAAAATTCAGGAGATTTTACACGCGCCTCATAAAAACCAGGACCGTCATTATTATAAATACAAACAATCCTGTCGCTTATCTTTTTATCAACAACAGCGCTTGCATACATCGCAAGGTTTCCACCCTTTGAATGTCCGCCAATCATTAATTTTCCTTTCAGATTTTTTACGGCTTTTTCAAGATATTCAACCGCATCCTTTTGTGCAGGAACTTCTAGTTCTGTCGAAAGGTTAAAATCTTCCTTCCAGCCAACAATAGAATCATCAGTTCCCCGAAAACAGATAAAATTTGTCTTGTCCGGCAATTTATACGATGCCGCCGCAAACTGCTCCTCAATCGTCAAATCTGTCTTAGAAACATAACCGCTTATAAGGACATTTTCAAAGCGCCTGCATCTTGCCATCTTCAAAAAAAACGGAGCAGTCTTCTTGTTGATTAAAAGTCCTGTTTCAGACCTTTTTTTAAAATCCTTTGCGTTTTCAAAAATTTCCGCTAGTTCAGAAAGTTTCATTTCTGCTCCAAAATCATAGTCTGGCAAAAGACTGTCAAAATTCAAATAAGAAATTTGGCAAAGAATAAGGGCATCTACCCTACAAAACGGCGACTGCTCAAAAGACAAATCACCGCGCCAATTAATATAATCTTCAATATTCGCCATAATTTTGTGTCCTTAAATGAAAATATTTGTTATATTTATAGTATCCCTAAAAGACATTTTCAATGTTTTTTAGGGGATTTCTGCGAGTTTTAATTCGTTTATTCGTTGATATAGAACAAATTAAAACATCGCGTTTTCAAAACTGCCACTAAAAATTGCAATTTCCAGTGGCTTACTTTAATATACTAACAAGGAGGATTTATGACAAATTCTAATTCAACACAAATTTCATTAGTAAAAGAACAGAACAAATTTCTTGCCAGAACTTATGGTTGGATGGCTTTAGCCTTACTCATCAGCGGGCTTACTGCGTTCGGCACTGCAATATATTTAGCCTCAATCGGCCCCCAGGCAAACAGCATCTTTCAGGTAGGATTTCCGATTCTTGCGATTGCAGAAATAGTTGTTGTCTGGTGGCTTTCAGCTTCAATCAGAAAACTTTCTGTAACAAAAGCAGCAATTATGTTTGTGATTTATTCAGTTCTGAACGGAATGACACTTTCTTCAATTTTTATTATTTATAAACTTTCTTCGCTTGTTACGATTTTTGTAACAAGTGCGGCAATGTTCATGGCAATGGCTCTTTACGGAACTTTTACAAAACAAAATATTCTTTCATTCGGAAGATATTTTTTTATGGCTTTGATTGGCGTTATAATCGCATCTGTCATCAATTTTTTTGTACGTTCAAGCAGTTTTGACTGGATTATCTCAATGGTTACCGTTGTTCTTTTCACAGGACTTTCAGCCTATGACGCACAGAAAATGGTTCGGGTAAGCGAACACGCAGAAAACTCAGATGTATTCAAGAAAGCTTCAATTATTGGCGCTCTTGAACTGTATCTTGATTTTATAAATATCTTCCTTTCAATGCTAAGACTTTTTGGAAAAAGAAATAGTTAGTCATTAAAAATGTCTGTAAGCAAAGATTATTTAAAAGGTGTTTTTTACATCCTGCTTTCAGCCTTCAGTTTTGCATTAATGGCAATGTTCGTAAGGCTGAGCGGCGATGTACCTTTTATTCAAAAAACTTTTTTCAGAAACATTGTAGCGCTTATAATCACATTTTTTTCTATTTTTCTGGGAATTATTAAAGGCGAAGCCAAACAGTACAAAATTCCAAAAGAAAGCTGGCCATTTTTACTGCTGCGTTCTAGTGCTGGTGCAATTGGAATTTTTGGCAACTTTTACGCAATCGACCATTTGATTCTTGCAGACGCAAGCATTTTGAACAAAATGTCACCATTCTACACAATAATATTTTGTTTTTTTCTTTTAAAAGAAAAGATAAGAATTGTTCCGCTTTTTGCAATTATAACCGCATTTTTAGGAGCAATTCTTGTTGCAAAAC
>CAVIQW010000069.1:0-9902 GCA_963644915.1 Paratractidigestivibacter sp. | reverse complement strand
GGTTGATTATATCTGAAGAAAATGCATCTGGTTCTGATTTGAATAAAATTTTGCAGGAAAAATTTCCAGATTCGGAGTTTTTTTTTGAATCTGCTGGCACGGAACTAAAACTCACCTTTGATTTTTTGTGCGGAATAACTCATTCTGTGATTCTTTGCCCCTTGAATAAAAATTTTTCACTTTCATACGTTTCTGGATTTCTGCTGGGGCAGGGAACAAAAATTTTTACGACGGATACGGAACTTGGCTCAGATTTGCTAGATTCTGGTTTGATTCAGTCGTTTGAGGATGAAAAAAATCTTCTATTATTTATTGAAAAATCTTCTGAAGAAATTTTGCAGGTTCAGCTGGAAGAGGACTCGTATAATTATCTTTTTGAAAATGGCTATCCCTTTGATGGTGAAAATTTTGCCCGCTACATAGAAAAGTGGAATCAAAAAATCTGCAAATGCTATGTAGACGCTGGAATTGACGTTAGTGTTTCTGATTCGGATGGAACTCCAATGCTGAATATTGCCGCTCGTTCTGACAATCTTGAGGCGGTAAAATGGCTTGTTTCCTGTGGAGCACGGCTTGATTCTGTTTCAAAAGACCGCGGTTATACCGCAATAATGGATGCTGTATGGCGTGGTAATGCGGAAATGACAAGATTTTTTATAGAGCAGGGGGCAGAACTTGACACAATCAGTAAAGATGGTCAGACAATGCTGATTCTTGCAGTTGGTGCGGATAAAACTGAAATTGTAAAAATGCTTGCAGAAAATGGTGCTAATCCGGACATAAAAGATGGAATGGGAATGTCTGCCTATGAATATGCTAAACTTTTTAAGAAGACAGAGATTCTTTCTATCCTTGAAAAATATCACAAGGAACAATAAAATAATTTTATGAGTTCTAAAAATGATGATGTTTTAAAGATTGCTTTTGCTGGCGGAGGAACTGGCGGTCATATTTACCCAGGACTTGCTGTTGCCGATGAATTTCGCTCTCTTTGCAGAAAAAATGGAAAAGTTGCACAAATTTATTGGATTGGAAATTCCAAGGGAATGGATAAAAATATTGTAGAAAAAAATGTGGATTCAAACGGTGAAAAATCCGCTGACTTTTTTTATGGAATTCCAAGTGGAAAGTTAAGGCGCTATTTTTCT
Organism: Paratractidigestivibacter sp.; assembly: GCA_963644915.1. Classification (GTDB taxonomy): domain Bacteria; phylum Spirochaetota; class Spirochaetia; order Treponematales; family Treponemataceae; genus Treponema_D. Next base: position 8,754 of record CAVIQW010000069.1, on the reverse strand, counting down.
GTTCAGAATTTTTTTGATATTTTTAAAATTTTTGCAGGATTTGTTGCATCGTTTTTTGTTTTGCTAAAAATAAAACCTTATGTTCTTTTTTCAAAAGGTGGATTTGTAAGCGTTCCGCCTTGTCTTGCCGCAAAACTTTTAAAAATTCCGGTTTATACGCATGAATGTGATTTTACGCCAGGACTTGCCACAAGACTTAACAGTCGAAATGCAAAGCATATTCTTCTTTCATATAAAGAAACAGAAGCTTATCTTTCGGAAAGTGCCAGAAAAAAAGCGATTGCAACTGGAAATCCTGTCCGACCTGTTTTTTATTCTGCGAGTGCAGCAAATGGAATGAAATTTTTAAATATCCAAAAAAAAGAAAAACCGATTCTTCTTGTTGTAGGGGGAAGTCTTGGTGCAAGACAGCTTAACAATCTTGTGCGGGAAAATATTCAGTGGCTTTGCGAAAACTTTGTTGTAGTTCATCAAACTGGTGAAAAAAATGTGGAAGATGCAGAAATTTCGCAGAAGTCAGAAGAAATCAAGAAAAATTACAAACCGTTTGCTTTTATCTATAAAGAAATGCCAGATGTGATTGCCTGTGCGGATATTATTGTTTCCCGGGCTGGGGCAAATTCAATCTGGGAATGTTCAGTTCTTTCAAAAGCGATGATTTTAGTGCCTTTGTGCGGTTCGGGAACTCGAGGCGATCAGGAAGACAACGCTTCTTTCTTTGAAAAGCACGGTGCCGCTGTTGTTCTTGGAAGAAATAATGCGAGTTCAGGAAATTTAAAGTCCGCGTTGTCAATGCTTCGTGATGAAAATATGCGTAAAGAATATGCTGAAAAAAATGGTTCGCTTTCTGTTGGAGTTCGTCCTGCGGAAAAAATTGCGGAACTTCTTTACAAGGAGAGTTTATGACTATAGCACCAATTGATATTTGTTTTTTGATTGTTGTTCTTGTTTTTGCTGTCGCGGCGTTAAGAAAAGGTTTTATCAAGGAACTTTTTTCAAAAATATCTGTGATTGGCGGACTTGCTGTTGCAATATTTTTTGCACCTAAACTAGATTTTTATGTGGGCCAGACAATTACAAATTCAGTTTTGTCAATTTCACTTTCTTTCTTTTTGATTTTTATTGTTGTTTTTCTTGTTCTTTCGATTATTCAGCATTTTGTTTCAAAACTTTCTGAAGGCGAGATAATGAAAGGTCTGGACAAAACTCTTGGTTTTCTTCTTGGAGTTGCAGAAGGTCTTGTAATTGTTGTTTTTGCGATTGCTGTTTTAAAAGTTCAGCAGTTTTATGACTTTTCTGATATTTTTAAGGATAGTCTTTTTTTCAGGTTTCTTGGAAATATTTTTAATATTCCAGCAGATTATTTTAAAGGTTTTTCAGCATAGATGTACGACAATTTGCTTTATCAGAATGTAACTTCTCTTTTGACTTCGGATATTTTAAATGAAAATCTTCCTGGAGCGATTCTTTTTAGCGGATTGCATGGAAGCGGAAAACTTACCTGTGCTCTGGAAACCGCAAGAATTCTTTCGTGTACTGGCGAAAAAAAAGGGCATTGGCTTTGCTCGTGTCCTAGTTGCCTTCAGCATAAATCGCTTGTAAGCAATAATCTTATGCTGGCTGGACCAAAGGACTGTACACCAGAAATAGTGGCTTCAAGCCGGGCATTTTTAAATGCGGTAATGAATTCTTCAAAACACCTTGTGGCTGCTCGTTATCTTTTTATAAGAAGTGTCCGCAAATTGACCTTAAGATTTAGTCCGATACTTTTGGATGGCGATGAAAAACTTAATAAAATTGCGGCTGTTATGAATTCAATCGATGAGGAACTTGAGCCTATTGATTTTCCTCACGATTTACCGGAATTTCAGGCTGTGCAGAAATCTGTTGAAAAGATTATTCCGCTGTGCGAAAAACTTGAGTCAGATTTTTTTTACGATTCAATTCCTATTGCACAGATAAGAAATGTGGCTGCATGGGCAAGGTTAAAAAGTGTTTCAGGCAAAAAAACGATAATTATCGAGAACGCAGACCGAATGCTTGAAGCCGTGCGAAACGCTTTGCTTAAAATTCTTGAAGAGCCACCAGAAGATACAGTTTTTATTCTTACAACTGCACGCAGAAATGCCGTTATGCCGACAATTCTTTCAAGGGTAAGAGCTTACAGTTTTAGGGAACGCAATTTGTTGGAACAAAAAGAGGTTATTTCTCGCGTTTTTCACAACGAAACTTTCAGCGGTTCGATTGATGATTTTCTTTTGACATTTTTGCCCGTTGCGCCAGATAAAATTCATTCTTTTTCGCAGGAGTTTTATTCTCATATTGCAGACTCAAAAATTCCTGACTGTGCAAAAATAATAAAGGACTGCGGAAATTTTGAGCCACGGATTATTTTTAAGATTTTTCTTGCGGGAATCCAGCAGTGTTCAAAAAAACTTTTTTCATCACCTGTTGGAACTATTGCCGCAAAAGATATAACGGATTCTCTCCAGCAGTGTTGGAACAATGTTACGGTTTTTAATCAGTCTGTAAAATCAGCGCTGGAAGTGCTTGTACGCGATATGTCAAAAATTAACAAACTTCATGGGAATATTTTAAAATGAGCAGATATGTAGAGCGTGTAATTGATATGCTTCCAAAACTTTCCTCGGATGAAGTGAAACGTGTTCTTATGGAAGTCGTGAGCGAAAATTCTATGCTGGATTCGCTGATTGAATCTTTTTCGACAGGTCTGATTCTTGTGGACAAAAAATGGCACATTCTTCAGATAAATAAGGCCGCAAAACGGATTCTTCGCATTTCGTTTGATGAAGAAAAAAATGAGGACGAACTGCTTTTCAATGTTATAGAAGAAAATGAAGAAATTTCTGAATGGCTAAAAAATATTGCGGATGCCCAAAAAACGAATGTCCGCGAGGAATTTTCCGCCACTTGCACGGATGGTTCAGTTCGTTTTTTGGCAGTTTCTGTTTTTTCTTTTGTTCAAAAGACTGAAATTTCTGGAAGTATTGTAAAAGTTGAGGATATAACGCAGATAAAGGCAAAAGCAGTTCTTGACCGCCGTCTTGAAAATATGGAAGGTCTTACGAATCTTGCGGCAGGAATGGCTCATGAAATAAAAAATCCACTTGGTGCAATCTCAATCCATATTCAGCTTGTGCAGAAGGCAATCAGTAAAAAACGTCAAGGCGATGGAACTTTGCCGGAAAAGAAATTTCTGGAGGACCACATTGATATTGTAAACGATGAGATTGCAAAACTGAATGATCTTGTGATGGATTTTCTTTTTGCTGTACGTCCTGTCAATGCAAAACTTACTTTGAGCGACCCGGAAAAAATTCTTTCTGGAATCTGTGATTTTGTTTCGCCGGAATTCAATAAATCCCATGTTCTGATAAAAATGGAACTTTCAAAACAGAAAGAACGTGTTATGATTGATGAAAAACTTTTCCATCAAGTTATTATAAATATTGCACAGAATGCGTTTTATGCAATCAAGGCGAAGTTTCCGAACTGTTCAGAAGAAAATGATTCTGATGAAATGCCTGGACTTGTTACGGTAAAAACTTCGGTTATAAACGATAATTTTGTGGTTTCAATTTCAGACAATGGAATAGGAATGGATTCTGACACTTTGGGGCGGATTTTTGAGCCATATTTTACGACAAAGGCGAACGGTACTGGACTTGGAATGACAATGTCATACAAAATAATCAAAGAATTTGGCGGCGACATTCAGGTAAAATCTGAAAAAGGAAGAGGATCTGTGTTCCTTATTTCAATTCCGATTCCGCAGACAGAAACAAAACTCTTGGGGTGATGAATGAAATTTACAATTCTTGTGATTGATGATGAAGAAAATATCCGTAATGGTCTTGCCGCAAATTTTGAAATGGAAGATTATAACGTAAAAACTGCCGCAAGTGGAAAAGAAGGAATTGCCCTTGTTGACAAAGGGGATATTGATCTTGTAATCACTGACCTTAGAATGGACGGAATTTCTGGCGAGGAAGTAGTTCATCACATTACCACTGAAACTCCTGGAATTCCTGTAATTGTGCTTACTGGGCATGGAAGCATTGATTCGGCTGTAAAAGCCATGCGAGATGGTGCATATGACTTTCTGACAAAGCCACTGAACCTTGACCAGCTTAATATGATTGTAAAGAGGGCTCTGGAATCTAGGGAACTTTCTTTGCAGCACAAAATGCTAAAAAAAGAAGTTGAAAACAATCAGAATAAAATGATGATTGGAAACAGCCTGCAGATGAAAAAACTCTACGAGCTGATAAAAAAAGTCGCTCCTTCAAAAGCCAGCGTTTTGATTACTGGAGAAACCGGCGTTGGAAAAGAACTTGTTGCACGCGAAATACATAACAACAGCCCTCGACACGACAAAGAGATGATTGTTGTGAACTGTTCTGCACTTAGCGAATCTCTTTTGGAATCTGAACTGTTCGGACACGAAAAGGGAGCGTTTACAGGAGCCGATTATCTGAAAAAAGGTCGTTTTGAACTTGCGCATAAAAGCACGATTTTTTTGGATGAAATCGGAGAAATCAACGCCTCGACGCAGGTAAAACTTTTGCGCGTTCTGCAGGAAAAGAAATTTGAGCGGGTAGGAGGACAGGAAACAATAGAAGTTGATGTCCGTGTTCTTGCCGCTACAAACAGAAATCTTGAAGAAGAGGTAAAAGCCGGGCGATTCAGGGAAGATTTGTATTATCGCCTTGATGTAGTTCATCTTGAAATTCCGCCACTTAGGGAACGAAAAGAAGATATTCCAGAACTTATAGATTATTTCTTAAAAAAATATTCAGAAACCGAAAATCTTTCTATTGAACAAAAGGCAAAAATCGCTATGTTCAAATATGATTGGCCAGGAAATATCCGTCAGCTTGAGCATTGTATAGAAAGCGCCGCAGTCCTTTGCTCGGACAATATTATCCGCGAAGAAAACCTTCCTCCAGAAATTGCAAAGGTTTCAGCCAAAGCAGACATTTCTGTACCACTTGGCATTACACTTGAGGAAGCAGAAAAAATTATAATTGAGCAGAATCTTGCCGCAAATAAAGGGAATAAATCCAAGACGGCAGAAATTCTTGGAATTGAACGAAAAACCTTAACCAATAAGCTCCAGTAATTTATTGAATGCAGAAATCAGTTCGCGGGTTTTGCGTTCCGCCATTTTCTGTGTTTCAGGAAATCCTTCAAAATTATCCGGATGATATTTTTTTAAGAGATTTCTGTAAGAATCTTTTAACTCCTCTTTTGTGCATCCGTATGATAAGTTAAAAATTTTATAAAGATGTATACTTTTTTGTATATCAGTGTCTAATATTTTATACTTAATGTGATTATTTTTACCATTTGCACCTTCTTTTTTTTCATCATTGTTTGTGTTTTTGGGTTTGTTTTGGTTTTCTGTTTTTACTTTTTCTTCAGTTTTAGATTTTTCTTTTTGATTTTTAGAATCTGAGTTTTTTTTGCTTGATTCAGGAAAACTGCCGCTTTCGATGGCATCTTTCAGCATTTCCCCAAGTTTGTCATATTGAGAATTCAATATTTTTTCCTTAGATTATTGTTCCGTCTGGAATTATAGCACCTTTTCTGATAACTATAATTCCATCCGCGGAGTAAAAATTGCCGTGGTCACCGTTTTCGTAGTGCCGACCGTCAACATTAATTCTAACGTTGTTTCCGATTCTTGCGTTTTTGTCGATTATTGTTCGAGAGATAAAACAGTTTTTTCCTATTCCGATTGTCGGTATGCACTTTTTTTCATCCTCTTTTTTTTCTTCTGGATTCTGGTAAAAGTCTGCACCCATCATTATTACGCCACTTAAATCCGAACCGTTTTCGATGATGGAACGCACACCGATAATGGAGCGGCTTAATTTGCAGTTTGTGATAACGCAACCTTCGGAGGTTAATGTGCCAAAGATTTGCGCGCTGTTTATTTTTGAAGGCGGAAGGTTTCTCATATGTGTGTAAATCGGTTCGTCTTCGTTGTAAAAATTGAATTCCGGGTCAATATCCGTAAGTTTTATGTTTGCGTCGTAAAAACTTTTGATTGTACCAATGTCTTCCCAGTACCCATTAAAGACATAGGCGTTCACAATGTAGTTTCCGATTGAATTCGGAATCACTTCTTTTCCAAAATCTTTTGATTCGCTTTCGTTCAGTACGGATTCCAGGGTGGATGCGTTAAAGATGTAGATTCCCATAGAAGCGAGGTATTCTTTGCTAGGATCGGGATTTGCCGCCATAAGTTCCGGGGAAATTTTCCATGCTGAAATATCAATATCTGGCACTGGTTTTTCCTTGAATTCTATAATTCTGTTTGTGTCATCAGTTTTTACAATTCCAAAACGGCTTGCGTCTGTTCTGTTCACAATTGTTGTTGCAACAGAAATGCTTGCACCAGAATGAATGTGGGAGTCAAAAAAGTCCCTTAAATCCATTCGGTAAAGCTGGTCGCCGGAAAGAATTATGTAATGCGTAGGTTTTTGCGACTTAAAATGTGACATACTTTTTCTTACGGAATCGGCAGTTCCCTCATAGAACTTGTCGTTTTCGAGGGTCTGTTCCGCCGCAAGGATTTCTACAAACCCAGACGAGAAACGGTCAAAGTTGTATGAATTTGTTATGTGCTGATGGAGCGATGTTGAGTTGAACTGCGTTAAAAGATAAATTTTTTTGTAGCCAGAATTAATGCAGTTTGAAAGAGGGATGTCCACAAGCCGGAATTTTCCGCCAAAAGAAACGGCAGGCTTGGATCTTTCTTTTGTAAGAGGATATAGTCTTGTTCCTTTTCCGCCGCCCAAAATAAGGGCTACAACGCGCGGTTTATTTTTTTCTTCCAGCATCACATTTATTATAAGGCAGAATTTTCTAAACCGCAATTTCTATATACCGATAATAAAACAAATGGCACGAATTTTTTCTAAATTTTTAAGGTTCTTGCTGTTTGGAGGTAAAATATGATACGCGGATGGTACACAGGAGCAAGTGGAATGAACGCTCAGCAGAACCGGCTGGATGCGATTTCTAACAATCTTGCAAATGTTGACACAGCAGGATACAAAAGGGATATAACTGTAAGCAAGTCCTTTCCTGAGCTTCTTTTAAGGCGTACAAATCTTGACGGTGTTTATGAAACACCTTTTGGCTCGGCGGAAGTTGCTCCGGTAATCGGAAAACTTGGACTTGGAATTGAAACAAACGAAAATTACACTGATTTTGCACAAGGCTCGTTCCGCCAGACAGACCAGAACACGGATGTTGCTTTTGGAGGCAAGGGATTTTTTTCAATACAGACACCGCTTGGAGAACGATACACCCGTGATGGAAATTTTATCATCGGAAAAGAAGGAATTCTTGAGACAAAGGATGGTTTTCCAGTATTGGGTGAAAAAGGTTTTATTCGCGTGGAAAATGATAAATTTACAGTGAACGAAGATGGAGTTATTTCTTCTCAGGAAGATTCTGAGGTTATTGACCGTTTTAAGGTTGTCCGCTTTGACAATGAACGTTACCTAAAAAAAATGGGAAACAACCTTTATTCAGCAAACGATATTTCAGGTTCTGCACATATTGCAGAAGGTGCGGAACGTCCAAAGTTTCTTCAAGGCTATATGGAAACTTCAAATGTGAATGTTGTGAATGAAATGGTTCAGATGATAGAAGTTAACCGTGCTTACGAGGCTAACCAAAAGACAATTACAAGTGGAGACAGCATGATGGGAACTTTGTGGTCAAAGACAGCTGTTTATAACAGATAGGCGTGGAGGAACTGAAAAATGGTAAGAAGTTTGTGGACAGCGGCAACTGGCATGAACGGTCAGCAGGCGAATATGGACGTGATTTCAAACAATCTTTCAAACGTCAATACAACAGGATATAAACAGCAGCGCGTTGAATTTGAAGATTTAATCTATCAGAATGTAAAATTGGCTGGAACTCCTGCTACAGAAGATACAGTAACACCGGTTGGAATCCAGCAGGGATCGGGTGTAAAACTTGCGGCAACCCAGCGCATAATGAAGCAGGGCTCTTTACAGAATACAGGAGTTGACACAGATGTCGCAATTGTAGGCGAGGGTTTTTTCCGAGTGCAGAAGTATGACGGAAGTTACGCATACACAAGAGATGGTTCTTTTAAAGTTGATTCAAACGGACAACTTGTAAATTCAAACGGACTTCGTGTTCAGCCAGAAATAATTCTTCCAGAAGGTTACGATGTTTCAACATTGAACATAACACAGACTGGACGCATAAGTGTAAAGGTAAACGGCGGAAATGAACCGATTGAAGTTGGTCAGCTGGAACTTTTCAGATTTCCAAACGCAGTAGGTTTGCAGGCCGACGGAGACAATCTTTTTGTACAGACAAACGCATCTGGAGAGGCGTTCGGCGGTCGTCCAGGCTACGAAGGATTTGGTGACACACGCCACAAATTTCTTGAAATGTCAAACGTTTCTGTCGTAAACGAAATGGTTCAGATGATAGTTTCCCAGCGAGCATACGAGTTTAACAGTAAGGCAATTCAGACATCGGACACAATGCTTTCAACTGCGGTAAACTTAAAAAGATAATAAATAACTTATAAGGGCGAGCAACCGCCTTTCTTGCGCAGTACACGACCATTCGCACTTGTTTTGGACGTGTACTGCAATTTTACCCATCTATATAATATTGAGCCACTTGCAAAAGTCTTTAGCATAATGGCTTTTTAAAAGTTTTCCAATTTGA
>CAVIQW010000068.1:0-10088 GCA_963644915.1 Paratractidigestivibacter sp. | reverse complement strand
TGCTGCGCATTACAAAAAGCGGATTTGTGTCGATATATGTTGTCTGTAAAAAATGCAAATCAAACGCAAGTTGTAAATAATTAAGTTTCAAAACATTTCTCCAACAAATCTTTACTTTTAATTTTGCCTTTTTAGCTGTTTTACAATGAAGTGAAAAACAGCAGTAAATAAAAAAGTTTGCAACGCACACTTGCAAATAAAAACTTTGACGCAATTTTATACAAAGTTTTTATTATATCACCTAATACTCGCCTTCCCAGTCATCGCCAAACTCATCGAGCATTTCTTCCTGAGCGTCCTCATCGCCAGCCATAGCATCATCATAAACAGACTGAAAATATTCGTTGTAGTCTTTTTGAAAATCAGAATTTTTTGTTTTTGCAGGCTTCTTTTTTAAGGAAACGGAAGAACCGGCTGAACCAAACAGTAAATTATTAAATAAACCCATAATTGCCTCCATAAAAGAAACAGGACAGTAGAATTATACCACAATTTTTTTAAGTTGAACCGGTTTTTCACATAAAAAACGTTCCTGCCGCAAAACGCAACAGGAACGTTCAAAAATCTTATAAGTTGGGAGTAACCCTGCGCCACTGCTCGGCTTTTGCTTAGGGCAGGACAAAACCGCTTTTGCGGTTTTTCCTATTCACACGTTCGCAAAAACCTGCGCCACTGCTCGGTTTTTGCTCACTAATCCTCGAAAAGGACTTTTTCTTTCTGGGTTTCGGCGATGCCTTCTGCGTATGCTACGCGGCCGATTTTGTAGGCTTTCATGTCGGGGCAGTCGTCGCGGTGGTATTTAGGAGCGTTTGCGTTGAACATTTCGATAATTGCATCCGCATCCTTTGCTTTTACCGCAAGAACAAATCCGATTCCCATATTGAATGTATTGTAAATTGAATTCAATTCTGCACCGCGACGAATAAGTTCCCCAAATACAGGTGGAATGTCCCAACTAGAGCGTTTGATTACAGAAATCAACTGTTTTTTTCCGTCTTTTGCTTTTGGATACATTCTTGGAATATTTTCGTAAAATCCGCCGCCTGTAACGTGAACCATTCCGTGAACAGACTTTTTATATTTCGCAAGAACTTCCATAACTGGTTTTACGTAAATGCGTGTCGGAGTAAGCAGAACTTCACCGATTGTCTTTCCTGTTTCTTTTCCGTCCATAAGGAACGGTTCGCTCGGATTTGGAACAAGTTTTCTTACAAGACTGAATCCGTTTGAATGAACGCCAGTTGAAGAAAGACCAATCAGAACATCGCCTTCCGCAATATCCTCACCAGTAATCATGTCGTTCTTTTCACCAACGCCAACACCAAATCCTGCCAAATCGTATTTTCCAACATCATAAAAACCAGGCATTTCAGCAGTTTCACCGCCAAGCAAAGCGCATCCTGTCATAACGCATCCGTCTGCAACGCCCTTTACCAAATCAGCGGCAACTTCCGCCTCAAGTTTTCCGCAGGCAACGTAATCAAGAAAGAACAAAGTCTGAACACCCGAACACAAAATATCGTTTACGCTCATCGCAACACAATCAATTCCGACTGTATCATATTTTTTCATCTGGAACGCAATGTCAAGTTTTGTGCCTACACCATCAGTTCCACTTACCATTACAGGATTTTTATAACCTTTTGGAATTTCAAACATTCCGTTAAAACTTCCAAGACCAGTAAGAAGACCAGGAATCGCAGTTCTTTTTGCATGTTCCTTGTACTTATCAACAGCACGATAACCTTCTTCCACATCTACACCAGACTCTTTGTAACTAGCCATATCTTATGGTCTCCTAAAAAATTATTTTTTTTCTCAGTTTCAAGGATTTTACCATTAAAAAAAAATAACAAAATCCCAAAACCTACGTTAATTCACTTTTTTTTCTATAAGTTCGCCAGGAACTCGCATTGGATACTCACCTGTAAAACAGCCTTTGCAGAATCCGTATTGTTCTGGATTGCAAGCACGCAAAGCCTCAAACATTCCATCAACAGAAATAAATGCCAGCGAGTCCGCGCCAATTTCCTTTCGTATTTCCTCAACATCGTGGCTGGAAGAAATAAGTTCTTCTTTTGTAGGCGTATCAATTCCAAGATAGCAAGGAAATTTTACAGGTGCTGAACTTACGCGGAAATGAACTTCTTTTGCACCTGCACGGCGAAGAATCTGAACCAGTCTTCGGCTTGTAGTTCCACGCACAATCGAATCATCAATTACAATAACACGCTTTCCGTCCAAATCGCTTTTTAGGGCATTAAGCTTTACAAAAACCATATTTTCACGAGCCTGCTGATTCGGAGCAATAAAAGTACGGCCAATATATTTGTTCTTTACAACGCCCATCGCATACGGAATTCCAGATTCCCTTGAATAACCGATTGCCGCACCAAGCCCAGAATCTGGAACACCTACAACAACATCCGCATCAACTGGAGATTCTTTTGCAAGCTGCGCACCCATCTTGTATCTTGCTTCCTGAACAGGAATATCATCAATAATTGAATCCGGGCGGGCAAAATAAACGTATTCAAAAATACACGAACGCTTAGAAGTTTTTTCACCAAACTCAAACGAAAGAACACCATCCTTGTTGATTATCACAATCTCGCCAGGATGAATGTCCCTCACAAAAGTTCCGTTGATTGCGTCAATCGCACAAGATTCGCTCGCAAGAACCCATCCCCCCTTTACCTGACCAAGACAAAGCGGTCTGATTCCATTAGGATCACGCGCACCAATCAAAGCATCTTTTGTCATAACGCAAAGGGCAAATGAACCCTTTATCATCTGAATTGTATCAGTAAGCGCACGCTCAAGCCCCTTTTTGTAGCCACGTGCAATCAGTTTTACAATAACCTCAGTGTCGCTAGAAGAATTAAACGCCGCACCAGTGTCTTCAAACATATCGCGGAGCTGAACGTAATTAACAAGCTGACCATTATGGGCAACCGCAACCGGTCCAAGTTTTGACTGAATCAACATCGGCTGCGCATTTTCAATAGTTTTAGAGCCAGAAGTCGCATAACGCACATGCCCCACCGCAAGATGTCCCTGCAGTTCCTGAAGGTGTTCCATCGTAAAGACATCAGAAACAAGCCCCATCTGTTTGTGGATTTTTACATCATTACCATCAGAAACACAAATTCCTGCGCTATCCTGACCACGATGCTGCAGAGAATACAATCCGTAATAGCACATAGTCGCAGAATTCATCTGGGATTCAGCATATTTTGGGTCATCAGGATTCATGTAAACACCGATTACGCCACACTCGTCATGAAATTTATCATCTTTTTCGTTGTATAAAAATTCGTTTTCAGACATTACAGTTCAACTCCAGCAGCGACACCAGCAGTAGCGTCATCCGCAAGTTTTTTGCGAAAAGCCAAAAGTTTTTCCTTTAACACAGGATATTTAATAGAAAGAATCTGAACAGCAAGATAAGCCGCATTTTTTGCGTTTCCAATTCCAACAGTCGCAACAGGAATCTGCGGCGGCATCTGAACAATAGAAAGAAGAGCATCCATTCCGCCAAGTCCGTTTGAACCAGCCGAAATACACTCAAGAGGAACACCAATCACCGGCAAAGTTGTAATTCCTGCAATAACACCAGGAAGTGCAGCCGCAAGACCAGCCCCGGCAATAATAACTTCAAAACCTTCATCTTCGCACTGCTTTACAGTTTTGTGCAAAAGTTCCCCGGCACGATGAGCCGAAATCACAAAAGCCTTGTATTCAACACCGAATTCTTTCAGAACCTCAGCAGCCTTTTTCATTTTTTCTGTATCAGATTTTGAACCAAAAAAAATTGCAACCTTCAAATCCGTCCTCCTCGTTTACGCCCTAGAACCAGCAAAAACGATAACTGACTTTAACACAATTTTATAACATTCGCAATGTAAGAAAGCAATTTAAAAACCTGGGCAAGCCGGCAAACAAGTTGCCGTCGGGCTTTGCGGGGTTTCATTACTCGCTCCGCTCGCAAAAAGCCTGCGGCTTTCCCCTCCAATCCCTCTTGCATTAAAACACTTCAGTTAACAAAATTCCTCTTCATCCACAAAACGGAATTGACCCGGCAAAAGATTTTCCTCAAGTTTTATGTTTCCAAACTGAATCCGCTTTAAAAATTCAACGTGGTTTTCAACAGCCATAAACATTCGTTTTATCTGGTGAAACCGTCCCTCGCACACACTCACCACACATTCCAGGCAACTCAAAAACTCCAATGCAGCGGGCAGTGACTTTTGCTCACCAAATTTCTTTTCCGCAGGCAAAACAACGCCCTCCGCAAACATTTTTTTGTACGCAACCTGCCCAGATTCTTCCACAGGATTTTCCAGCCGCACAAAATATTTTTTTTCAATCTTAAAATCAGGAGCCGCCAACTTGTGCGAAAAACTTCCGTTCGTCGTAAAAAGCAAAAGTCCGCAAGTGTCGCAGTCAAGCCGCCCAACCGTGTGCAGTTTTCCCAGATTTTTTGGAACAATAATAGAAGAAACCAGTTCGTAAACAACTGGATGCCTGTCGCTAACGAACGAACATACATAACCGGCAGGCTTATTCAGCAAAACGTAAAGATTCTTTTGCTTTTCAAGAACATTTCCGTTTACAGAAATCTCATTCTGGTCTATTTTTACAGGAAAACCACATTCAAAAACGTGCACGCCGTCCACCAAAACCTCATTTTTCCGCAAAAAATTCCGCACACTTCGTAACGAACAAAAACCGTGATTAATCAAAACCCGTGCAACCGGCTCACAAAAAATATCTTCCATAAAAATCCGCCAAGTTTATTTTAATAGAATTTCTATTTTTTTAAAAACTCAAAATTAAATTCGTTCTATTATAAAATAATCAAAAATGCTGTAAACTGTCCTTATGGCTAATTTTGACGAAAACACAGTTTACATTATTGATTCCTACGGTTTAATTTTCAGATGTTATTTTGCGTTCATAAACCGACCGCTCACAAATTCAAAAGGCGAAAACATAAGCGCGCTTTTTGGATTTTTCAGAAACCTTTATTCAATCTTAAAACATTACAAACCAGCCTACATTTTTGCGGCAATGGATTCAAAAACAAAAACATTCCGCCACGATTTTTACCCGGAATACAAAGCAACCCGAAACAAAACTCCAGAAGATTTACACGCTCAAATTCCATGGATTTGCGAAATTCTTGAAACACTCGGAATTCCAACCCTTCAATGCGACGGCTACGAAGCAGACGACATAATTGCAACCGTGGCAAAAAAATGCTCAAAAACAGGAAGAACCTGCCGAATTCTTTCCGGCGACAAAGATTTAATGCAGCTTGTATGCGAAAACATCCAGATTCTAAAACCAGACGCAGCCTCAACGTGGAAAGTAACCGATTCCGCGGCCGTTCAGGCAGAATGGGGCGTTAAACCGGAACAACTTTTGGACTTACTTTCGTTGTATGGCGACACTGCGGACAATGTTCCTGGCGTAACTGGCGTTGGCGTAAAAACAGCGGCAAAACTTCTTTCCGAATACCAAAATTTGGACGGAATTTACCAAAATATTGAAAACATCAAAGGCGCAATGCAAAAAAAACTTGCAGACGGAAAAGAAAACGCATATTTTTCGCAAAAATTAATAAAACTCTACGAAACCGTTCCCTGCGAAAAAATCGACTCCGCACTCGCAAAAAAAAATCAGTACAATTTTTCCGCCACCGCAAAACTTTTAGAACAATACGGCGCATTTCAGGACGCAAAACAATATTTAGAATTGGCTTTACAGGCAAAAGAACCAACATCATATAATGGGGAAGAACAAGTTCTCCCCCTCGGCTCAACTTCGTCAGTTTCGCAAGGCGAACCTGCCAAATTTTCGCCTACCCCCTCTAGCGGGGACACCCCGCAACGCCCCGCAGAAAATTCCCCAAAACCAACGCATCTTGCAGATTTCTTTGATTTTCAACCTGCAACAGAGCCACCTGTTCAGAACAAAGGCAACTACAGCGCAATTCAAACAATCTCTGAACTAAAAAAATTTATCAACGCAGTTCTGGGAACAGAAAATTCAGCAAAAACAGTCGCTTTTGACTGCGAAACAGACAGTCTGGACACAATTAACTGCAAAATTCAAGGTTTTAGCCTTTGCTACAAAAAAGGCAGTGCAGTTTACATTCCGCTAGCCCAGGAAGAACAGTCGCTTTTTGATTCAGACAAAATAGAAAAAAAATCAGCCTTTGAAGAACTTAAACGCATTTTTAATGAACCAAATTTAAAAGTTGTTATGCACAACGGAAAATTCGACCTAAAAGCGCTGGCTTCAAATGGATTTTTTAAAAACGGCAAAATCGAATACAAATGCAACCTTGCCGACACGATGATTGCAACATGGCTTTTAAACCCAGACCGCAACGGAAAAAAATCCTACAGCCTAGAATGGCTTTCTGAAACATTCTTAAACCTAAAAGGAATTGAATTTTCCGACATCGTAAAAAAAGGCCAGACTTTTTCTGATGTTCCGCTTGAACAGGCCGTTCCTTATGCGGCGGAGGATGCGGATTTTACGCTCCAGCTTTGGAATTTCCTTTCAGAAAGATTTAAGGAAGAACGCCGTCAAAAACTTTTTGAACTAGAAATGCAGCTTCTTCCGATTCTTGCAAATATGGAGCTTACAGGAATTCATTTAGACAGTCAGTTTCTTAACAAATACAACGAAGAACTCACAACTGGAATTGAAAATATTAAAAACGAAATTTACAAGGAAGTCGGACATCAGTTCAACATAGCATCGCCAAAGCAACTTCAGACAGTTCTTTTTGAAGAACGAAAACTAAAGCCAGAAAAAAAGACAAAAACCGGCTATTCAACGGACACTTCTGTGCTTGAGGAACTTGCCCATTACGATTCTGTTCCAAAAATGATTCTGGAATTCCGCGAACTTTCTAAACTTCAGTCAACCTATGTGGAAACGCTCCCTGCAATGACCGACAAAAACGGCAGAATCCACACAGATTTTGTTCAAACAGGAACTGCAACCGGGCGACTTTCCTGCCGTGAACCAAACCTCCAGAACATTCCTGTCAGAAACGAAGCAGGCAGAAAAATCAGAAGTTCATTCACCGCACCCAAAGGCAAAGTCCTTATTTCCGCCGATTATGCGCAGATTGAACTGGTTGTTCTTGCCCATCTTTCAGAAGATAAAAATATGTGCCAGGCTTTTATTCAAGGAACTGACGTTCACAAATCAACCGCCGCCCTTATTTTTGGCGTAAAACCAGAAGAAGTTACTCCAGAAATGCGCCGGACTGCAAAAACCATAAATTTCGGTGTTATCTACGGAATGAGCGCTTTTAGACTTGCAAATGATTTAGGAATTTCCAGAACGCAGGCCGCCCAGTTTATTTCAAACTATGACCAGCATTACGCAGGAATAACAAATTTTAAACTTCAAACAATTTCAAAAGCAGAAGAAAATGGTTATGTTGAAACAATTCTTGGCCGCCGCCGCCCGATTATAAACATAAACAGCAGAAACAAAGTTGAAAAAGCAGGTGCAGAACGAATGGCAATCAACACGCCAGTTCAAGGCTCTGCCGCTGACATTGTAAAAAAAGCGATGATTGCAGTAAATTCCGCACTAAAAGAAATAAACAACGGAGCAAAACTTCTTCTTCAAGTCCACGATGAACTGATTCTTGAATGTCCAGATGAACCAAAAACAATTGAAGAAACAGTCGCCCTTGTAAAAGACAAAATGGAAAACGCAATAAAATTAAAAGTTCCGCTCAGAGTAAGCATTGAACACGGCAAAAACTGGGGAGAATTCCATTGATAATCTGCATAACAGGGCAAATGGCCGCCGGAAAAAATTTTATCACTTCTCAATATGAAAAAAAAGGCTGGCTTTGTCTGGACGCTGATGAACAGGTTCACCGAGCAATAAAAACAGCAACTCCAGAAATCCTTAAAGCATTTGAAAAAGAAGCATCCGCAGAAAACATTTCTCTTAAAAACCCAGATGGAACTTTGAACAGGCGTAACCTAGGACGATTAGTATTCCCCCATCCCGAACTTTTAAAAAAACAGGAATCCATAATCTACCCCATTATAATAGAAGAAACTAAAAAAATAATAAACGAAAACAAAGACAAAAACATCATTCTGAATGCAACAGTTCTTTACAAGACACCGGAACTTCTTAAAATGTGCAATAAAATCATTTTTGTAAAGGCAAGATTTTTTACACGGCTAAAGCGAGCCATAAAACGTGACAAGATGCCACTCTTTCAAATTCTAAGCCGATTCTGGGCGCAAAAAAAACTTTTTTCAAAATACAAAAACGCTGCTATTCCAATCGAAATCGTGAACAATAACTAAAAAAATTCATTAAGTTTTTATTTCATTCTCCGATAGTAAAGTAAGGGCGGGACAGACCGCAAAGGAATGCGATATGGAACAGAAAAGGACATTATGGATTGTTGCAGCTGTCGGTGTATTTTTGCTTGTTGTTTTGGGAGCGGCACTTATACTTTACACACCGCAGTCAAAACCAGCAACAACAATCGCCAATTCAAGAAAACTTAATAACGACACAGCGTCCAATGGATGGATTTCGCTGGCACCATCAGCACCAGTTCAAAATCCAAGCCCAATCGAACAGCCTGAAAAAGAAAATCCGGATTTTGTTCAAGATGAAACCCAAAATTCCTTAAAAACAGAATTCCGCACTGACGAAGTGAATATTTACGCAGAAAAAGCAAATGTTTACTCAGAAAAAACTGAACTAGACAAATTGGGCGAAAACGCAACTGTTTCAACCAAAGTCACAGAAACATCTTCTGAAAAAACAACAAAAAATTCTGCGACAACAATTGACCTTACAGAATCTTCAATGCAGAATGTTGTGCAGAACTCAAAACAAGCAATTTCTAACGCTGTAGCAAAAACTCCTGCGGTAGAAAAAACTGTAAAACCAAAAACAGTTGAAAAAACTGAAAAGAAAAACACCGCAATCACAGCAAAAACTGTAAAGACTGAAACAAAAAAGGTTTCAACTGCAAAATCTGCCGCAAAAGAACCTGAAATTGTTCAGTATTGGGTTCAGGTAACTGCTTTAGCAAGCCGAAAATCCGCTGACGAAGCGCGCAGCAAACTTGACGAAAACCAAATTTCTGCCGATGTTTTTACCTACACAGACAGCAAAAAACAGTTGTTCTACCGCGTCCGTGTTGGTCCTTACACAACAAAAAGCGAAGCGGAATACTGGCGAACAAAGATTTCAAAAATTGAGCCGTTCCAGAACACTTCAAGTTACATAACGAGTACAACAGTTGTAAAATAAGTTTTAAATAATTTTTTGCAAAAAATTGTGATTTACTTCAGAAAGTGCATTTTTTCTGCGTTAAATATGTATGAGAAAATGCACTTTGTTTTTAACCTTGATTTTAATGTGTTTTGCACATAGACTTTTTGCAGAAACAAAATATTCCGTTTCTTCTGTTTCTGCAAGATATTCGCATTCTGCAATAACATTAAAAACCGCCTGGAAAATTCCGCAGACAGAATTTTCAAAAACTCCAGATTTTTATTCACCTGCATGGGCGTTCAATGTCGATTTTTCAGATTTTTATAAAAGTGAATATTGCAGGATTCCTTTTTCACTAATTTTTGGAACAGTCACGCCAGCCGGAGCAATTTCCAAACTAAAAAATCCTGCACTTTCGGGGTCAACGAATGCGGTTCAGAACAGTTTTTCAGAAACAACAATGCTTTATGTTCCGCTTCCAAATGCCTCAAACTGCAAAAAACCGCTCGGAATTGGAACTTTACTAAAATTTGAATCAAAATCAGTTTTAAAAAGACTCAACATGACTTTATATTCAAATGAAAAAAATGATTTTCTTGAATCCGCACAGATTCAAATCCGAACTGGGAAAAAATCCCATTTTTCATTTTCAAGCACTTCCGGGCAATTTACAAAATCAAATATGACCACAAAATGGTTCAGCGCAACAAAACTTTTTCCCGAAACAGAATTTTTTGCAACGAACTTTCAAGCCTCGTTTATAAGTCCATTTTTCAAGACAAAAGAAACTGCAAATC
>CAVIQW010000067.1:0-10142 GCA_963644915.1 Paratractidigestivibacter sp. | reverse complement strand
GAAAAAAATATAATAAAAGAAAATACAACCAAACCTGTCCCAAAAAACGCTCGTTTAAATGAGCAGAAAAAACTTCACCTCGCAACGGTTTTTAGTGGAATCGGTGCGATTGAGCATACTCTGGACAGAATGAATATTCCTCACGACATTGTTTTTGCCTGTGATAATGGCGATGTCGATGTTCTTTCAAAGAAAATTCCTGAAAATATTTTTGAAATTGAAAATGAGCTTTCTGAACTTACAGCGGAAATCAATAAAATTGAAGTTCAATCAGAGGAAGACAGGCTTTATAAATCCGAGCTTGATCTGATTCTTTCAAAGACAAATGAAGAAGTCCTGGCTTATAAATCTATGAACCTTTCGAATTCAACAGAAAACAAGATTTCAAGAAAAATAAAAGATATTTGTCAGCGAACAGGAATGCTGCACGAGAAAATCAATTCTTTTAAAATCTTAAAACAGCTTTCTAAAATTCCTGATTATTCAGAAAAGAAAAAATTTGTTGATGCTCTTTATAAAAACAAGGAAGAAAGCAACAAAGTTAAAAAGACCTATAAGGCAAACTATAAAATTGATGACAATGATTTTCATTGGAATGTTTCTTTTCTTGATGGAAAACAGTATGAAAATAAGGTTGATTTGTTTGTCGGCGGAAGTCCTTGCCAGTCGTTCAGTTTGGTTGGAAAACAGCGCGGACTTGCTGATACACGCGGAACTCTTTTCTATGAATATGCACGACTTGTAAAGGAAATTCGTCCGAAAGTTTTTATTTATGAGAATGTTAAAGCTCTTTTGAGCAATGACGAGGGCAGAACTTGGGAGACCGTTCAGAAAGTCTTTACTGATTTAAATTACAACTGGAAATATAAAGTTCTAAATTCAAAAGATTACGGAATTCCTCAGAATCGTGAAAGAGTTTTTGTTGTCGGATTTAGGAACGATTTGAAACTTGAAAAGGAATTTGATTTTCCAAAACCGATAGAACTGAAAAAGAAAATGCAGGACTTTCTTCTTGACAATGCTCCGGGAGGTTATTTTCTTCCTAAAAAAGGTGTGGATTTTGTAACAGACGAAAAAAATCTTACAAAACGATATACACAAATTGACGGCGATATTCAGCTTTGCCAAAAGAAAAATCAACAGTTCAACTGGCATGGAGATTTTGTCTTTCAGAGCGAGGAAGAGGCAAAGCAGAAAATAAAAAATGATTTGGAAAAATACTTCTTATCAGAAAAAGTGAGAAAATATGTTCTTGCCACAGGAACAAAAGGCTTTTACTCGCGACCAAAAACAGACTTGGAAGTTGCCCGTCCGCTTTTGACAACAATGCACAAAATGCACCGTGCTGGAGTTGACAATTATGTTACGACAGACGGACGGCTTAGAAAACTTACTCCGCGTGAATGTTTCCGTTTGATGGGATTTTCAGATGACTTTGTAATTCCTGTTTCAGACACTTCCGCCTATCAACAGGCAGGAAATTCAATCGTTGTTGATGTTTTGATTAACATTATGAATTCTGTTTTAGAAAGCTATCCTCAACTTATTGGAGAAAATAATGGCTGATCCGATCTGTCGCTGGCGAAATGCAACTCCTGAAACAGTATGTGAAATTGTTGAAGAACTTCCTAAAAACGAAATGCCGGAAGATGAATTTAGAGATTTAATGACAAACTCAAAATATGGAAGTGAGTTTTTTCGCACACCATATCAGCTTGCCTGTCAGTTGGCACTTTACTATATAGACGATAATAGAAATTATCATCCAAGATTCAAAAACAATATCTCAAGAGAAGAAGCCGATAAATATCTTCATCACTGGTTTAGTTTATATTATGTGCCTAATCCTTATACAAAAAAAGGATTTAAGGAAATAGAAAAACCTTTATTTTTTGAACGGACTTTAACAGAAAACCTAAAATTAAAAAATGAATCCTTAAATTTTCAAGAATTATTGAAGCTAACATTCAAAGATGAAATCGGTGAAATTGATATTTTAAGGAATTTAATAAATAACTATTCAACTTTTTTGAAAGTTGAGAATGACATAGTTTCACTTACTGAAAAAGGAAAATCAAAAATGGAAATCAATGTAGATAGAAATGATAAAGAGTCATTTTTTAAGAGTTTTGATGAAAAAAAAGATTCTTCTGCATCTCCTTACACAAACCCAAAACAAATTATTTTTTACGGAGTTCCCGGTTGTGGAAAAAGTCATCAAATCGGGGAAATGTTAAAAAATCCTAAAGAATTTAAAATTGAATCAGAAGAACATCAAGTTGTAAGAACTGTTTTTCATCCTGATTATACTAATTCGGATTTTATTGGGCAAATTTTACCAAAAGTAAATGCTGATAAAACTATTGAATATAATTTTGTTCCTGGTCCTTTTGCAAAAATACTTGCTAAAGCAATAAAACATTCTAGTAATCAATATGTTTTAATAATTGAAGAAATAAATCGTGGGAATGCCGCTTCAATTTTTGGAGAAACTTTTCAACTTTTGGATAGAATAAAAAAAGGTCAAACTTCTAATAAGAAAGTAGGCGACGGTGTCTTGAATAGTTATGGTAAAGGCTGGAGCGAGTATTTTTTTATGAATGATGATATAAATCATTACATATTAAAAGAATGTAATGAAAACGACTCAAATCAAGCAGTGAATGTAAATGGAATTGTTTTCTCAGAAAATACAGGAATCCGTCTTCCGCCTAATCTTTCAATTCTTGCAACTATGAATACAAGCGACCAGAATGTTTTTACGCTTGACAATGCTTTTCAGCGCAGATGGAAAATGGAATATATTCCGAACTATATCAAGTATGAAGATATGAAAGATTCTCAAAAAAATCAGTATGACTTGAGAATAGGGGAGACAAATATAAAATGGGGCACTTTCCGCGAAAAGGTAAACGAGAAGATTTCTGACTCTAAATTTTCATTTTCCAACGCAGAAGATAAACAGCTTGGACTTTTCTTTATCAAGGCGGATTCTGAAACTGACACAGTTGAAAAATTTCCTGAAACCGATAAACCTGAAAAAATTACTGAATCTGATTTTGCAAACAAAGTGCTAAAGTATCTATGGAATGATATTTTTAAGCGTAATCCGGAAGAAATTTTTCTAGCTAATATAAAAACTTTTGGCGATTTGCTTTTAAAGTTTAACGGTAAAAATGCCTTTGGAAACTGCTTTAATTCAGATTTTGTCACGGCACTAGAGCAAAGCGACAGGCCGTTGTCCGAGCAGATTGAAAAGCCTGAAACGTCTGAATAATTCCTGAAATTTCAATTCTTATGCCGGAAAAATCTTTATCTAAAGAAATTCAGATTTCTCTAAAAACTGCGCAAGGCGGAAGTGACTTTGTTGGAATAAAAATAACGCAGTCGGAATGCTCTGTGACTTTTCCGATGGGATACATTCTTGAAAATACAAGCCTGTTACCTTCAAAAATCAAAAAAGAAGAGCGGAACGAAATCTTAAATCTTATAAATTCAATTTATCTTTGCACTTCAAATAAAAAGGGCGAGCGTATTTCTGTCTTAAACGGTGAAATAAAATGTGATTTTCCAATAAAATCTATGCTCCACATAATAGAAGATTTTTTAGACAGGGGAACTTACTACACTGAAAAAGAAACCTTGTACACAAAATCCGCAGGCGGAAAAATCAGCTGGAGTCGCACGATAAAAAAAATAAAGCCGACAGTTTCAGAAAGTGGACTTGCGTTTTTGGATTTTATTATCCGAAAGAACCGAATTCAGGAAAACCGCCTTATAACCGAGATTCACAAGTACTGCGTTTACAAATGTTTTGAGATTTTCGGTTTTTTGTACACTTCTGCAATTCCAGAAAAAGGCTTGCTCGATGAAAATGATGTTTCAAAAAACAAAAAATATTACGCACAGTTTTTGCAGGAAAAAATCGATTCGACTTATTTTGAATCAAATGTTGAGCTTTTCAGCAATCTGCTTGATTTTATAAACTGCTTTGATTGTGAAAGCGAATCAAAAGAAGCAAGTTACGGAACTAACTGCTTTCAAGTTGTTTGGGAAAGACTTGTTGATAGAGCCTTTGGAACGGTTAGTCAATCGGAAAAAGAAAATTATTTTTATCCTGCTTCAAGATGGAATTTTACAGAGGGAAAACCGAAGCAAAACGCTCCTTTAAGACCTGACACGATTATGATTTTAGAAACTGCGTCGGCGGAAAAATATCCTGAAAATCCGCAGAACAACGACAGGCGGAAATGCTTCATCATCGATTCAAAATATTACAGTTATACAATGCTCCGAAAACAGGATTCTGAAGAAAACGAGAGCGAGCAGGAAAGCGTTTTAGTTCACGGCTCAATTCCTGGAACTGATTCAATCCAAAAGCAGGTTACCTATGCACAGTATATCGACAGTGAAATAAAAACTTTTGGTTCAGAAAAAAGAGAAAAGTTCCGTTTTAGGCACAGCGATATTTTCAACGTTTTTATTCTGCCAGCCAATAATATAGAAGAAAAATTGAGATACATCGGAAGTGCGGTAAGCGACTGGCACGACGGCAGCAAAAATTACCACACTGTCCATGCTGTAACCTTGGACACAAAGTTTTTACTGAAAAACGAAAATAAGAAAAGTGATGAAATGCAGAAAGAACTTGCAGAACTGATTGAAAATGGGAAAAATAGAATCATATAACCAATGATATGACTGATTTTTATTTCTACCTTTTTGCTGCAATTTTTGTTGTTTTATAACCTTCAAAAATGTAAATTTTATTGATTTTGGCGACTATAACTGATAAAATTGCCTTATGATAAATCGCGAAATTTACATGAAAAGAATCAGACCGTTCATCAACACGGAATTAATCAAAGTTTTTACAGGAATCAGGCGTTCGGGAAAGTCCGTTATGCTTGAACTTGTAAAAAACGAGCTTAAAAAATCCGGTGTGAGCGAAAAAAAAATTCTCTATATAAATTTTGAGCAGTTTTCCAATTCCGAGTTACTGGACGCAAAAATTCTCCACAAAAGAATCGTCGAGTTTCAAAAAAACGCAGACGGAAAAATCTATCTGTTTTTTGACGAAATTCAGGAAGTTGAGGGCTGGGAAAAATGCATCAATTCCTGCCGCGTGGACTTTGACTGCGACATTTACATAACCGGCTCAAATGCGAAGCTTCTTTCGGGCGAGCTTGCTACTTATCTTGCCGGCCGCTATGTTGAGTTTGTGATTTATCCGTTTTCCTTCGCGGAATTTTTAGAGATGAATCGCCTGAAAAATCCGCAGATTGACAAGTCAGCTTGTTTCATGCAGTTTCTGAAAACAGGTGGAATGCCGTTCCTTACAAATTTTCTTGGCGATGATTCCGCAAAAAATCAATATCTGATGGATATTTACAATTCCGTGGTGCTGAAGGATGTCGTAAAACGCAACAATATCCGCGACGTGGACACGCTAGAGCGGATTATCGCCTATGCTTTTTCTAATATCGGGCATATTTTTAGTGCAACTTCGCTTTCAAAATATTTTAAGAGCGAGAACCGGAAAATTTCCCATGACACGATTCTGAACTATCTGAAATTCTGTGCGGACGCTTTTCTGATTTATAAAATAAGCCGCTACGATTTGGAGGGGAAAAAGATTCTGACAGTGAACGAAAAATATTACTGCGCCGACCATGGACTCCGAGAGGCTGTTTTCGGAAAAAATATTCAAAACATCGACCAGATTCTTGAGAATATTGTCTGTCTTGAACTTTTGCACCGGAATTTCAAGGTTTTTGTCGGAAAAAAGAATGACGCTGAAATCGATTTTATTGCAGAAAAGAATGGCTCAAAAATTTATGTTCAGGTGGCATACCTTTTGGCGAGCGAGGAAACTGTAAGACGCGAATTTTCAGTCTACGAATCGATAAAAGACAATTTCCCGAAATATGTTGTTTCCATGGATGAATTCGATTTTTCCCGCAACGGAATAATCCACAAGAACATACGGGATTTTCTGCTTGGGGAGATTTGAGCTGAAAATATTATGACTAAATATAGAAGAAATCTGAAAATTGTTTTATGCATTAGAAATTTATCGCAAGGCGCATTCGCTTGATGAACGAATGGACGCTCTGTCCCGTGTACCGCTTGAATTCCCGGCAGAAATAAAATTTCGACCAGCCGCAGAAAGTCGCCACATCTTCAACCGAAATCTGGGCTGTCAGATGAAGAAGAATATAGTCAATCGCCTTGTTAATTGTCTCTCGTGGAATCATGACAAAAGATTATAGCGAAAAACTATGGCTTTATAAACAAGCGGCTTGTTATGCGAGTTCTGTATCTTCTGCCAGCTTTCTGCTACAATCTTTTTATGATTCAGATTTTTGGAACAACAAAGAATTTTGATACAAAGAAGGCTCAAATGTGGTTCAAGGAGAGGAGGATTCCTTTTCAGTTTATTGACTTAAAGGAAAAAGAGATGAGCCGTGGAGAATTTGAGAGCGTTGTGGATTCAGTTGCGCGTTCGGTTGGTTCTCGTGCGGATGCACTTGAGTTTTTGGCTGACAAAAAATCAAAGGATTACGCCTCGTTTGCATATCTTGACGATGCGGACAAGGAAGAAAAACTTTTTGAAAACCAGCTTTTGCTGAAACTTCCAATCTGTAGGAATGGAAAAAATGCAGCCACCTGCGGACTTGATGAAAAAACGTGGAAAGAGTGGAATTAATAGGCTGTAATTCTAAAGCGTTAGGGATTGTAGTGGCTTGTAAAATAGGAAATGCGTCAAGAAAAATTGCGAATGCTTGAAGCAATTTTTTAGCATTTACTATTTTATGGAGCGACAGCGGAACCACGGAAAGCCCGACCCATGCGGCGGTTGAGTTTATCGAAACCAAAGCATGGGGAACGCCCAAATAAAAAAACGGTAATTGAGAAAATCTGTGAATTGTGCTAATCTCTTCTATTATATTTATCTTAACAACAATTCGAGGGCTCTATGAAACTTTGGGAAAAAGGCGCTTTTCTTTCGGGTGGAAAATTGGTTGAATCCGTATCGGGCAAAAATACGGCGGAATGTGCAAAAAACACGATTGCTTATTCTATTTTACAGAAACACAACACTTCGGGCGATGAAACAAAACTGAAAATTAAATTTGACAAAATCACTTCTCACGATATTACTTATGTTGGAATTATTCAGACGGCGCGGGCTTCTGGGCTTGAGAAATTTCCGATTCCGTATGTTTTGACTAACTGCCACAATTCGCTTTGTGCGGTTGGCGGAACAATCAACGAGGACGACCATATGTTTGGTCTGACTTGTGCGCAGAAATATGGCGGAATTTACGTTCCTCCGCATCAGGCTGTAATCCACCAGTTTGCGCGCGAAATGCTTGCAAAGTGCGGCGACATGATTTTGGGCTCTGACAGCCACACTCGTTACGGTGCGCTTGGAACTATGGCGATTGGCGAAGGCGGCGGCGAGCTTGCAAAGCAGCTTTTGGGAAAAACTTACGATGTGAATATGCCGGGCGTTATCGCGGTTTATTTGACCGGTTCTCCTGTTCCGGGAGTCGGACCTCAGGACGTTGCGCTTGCGATTATCAAGGCTGTTTTTGCGAACGGCTACGTCAAGAACAAGGTGATGGAATTTGTGGGGCCTGGAGTTGCGAACCTTTCTGCTGACTTTAGAATTGGCGTGGACGTTATGACGACGGAAACAACTTGTCTTTCTTCAATCTGGTCAACTGACGAGAAAATCCGAGAATTCTACGCTGTTCACGGACGCGAGGGCGACTACAAGGAACTGAATCCGGGATCTGACGCTTATTATGACGGCGCGATTGAACTTGATTTGAGCGAAATCCGCCCGATGATAGCGATGCCGTTCCATCCTTCTTGTGCGTACACAATTGACGAAGTGAACAAGAATTTGATGGATATTCTGGAAGAGACTGAAAAACGCGCGAAAGTTTCGTTCGGCGACAAGGTGAAGTTCAGCCTTAAAGACAAGGTGATTGGCGGAAAGCTTTACGTTGACCAGGGCGTTATTGCAGGCTGCGCTGGCGGCGGATTTGAGAACATCTGCGCGGCTGCCGACATCTTGAAGGGAAATGACACTGGAAACGGAAAATTCCTTTTGAACGTTTATCCGGCTTCTATGCCTGTTTATATGGAACTTATGAAGAACGGTGCGTTCGCCTCGCTTGTTGACGCGGGTGCAATCATCAAGACTGCGTTCTGCGGACCTTGCTTTGGCGCGGGCGACACTCCTGCAAACGGCGCGTTCTCTATCCGACATTCTACGAGAAACTTTCCGAACCGTGAGGGCTCGAAAATCCAGAACGGACAGCTTGCCTCGGTTGCACTTATGGACGCGCGTTCAATCGCTGCGACTGCCGCAAACAAGGGCTTCCTGACTGCCGCTACAGACTTGGCAGACGGCGAGTTCAGCAAGAAAAAATATTTCTTTGACAAGACAATCTACGAAAAGCGCGTTTACGACTCAAAAGGCGTTGCGCATCCTGAAGTTCAGATTCAGTTCGGACCGAACATCAAGGACTGGCCGGAAATGCAACCGCTTTCTGACGATATTTTGATTAAAGTGGTTTCTGAAATTCACGATCCTGTTACAACAACGGATGAGCTTATTCCTTCGGGAGAAACTTCAAGCTTCCGCTCAAATCCGCTTGGACTTGCGGAGTTCACTTTGAGCCGAAAAGATCCTGCCTATGTTGGACGTGCAAAGGCTGTTCGAGATTTGTCAGACGAAGTTAAGTCAGAAGTGAGCCGCGCGGAAAAAATCCTTGAGGAAAAATATCCTGAGTTCAAGGGAAGAATTGAAAAGGCAGGGCTTGGCTCTACAATCTACGCTGTAAAGCCAGGCGACGGTTCTGCGCGCGAGCAGGCGGCAAGCTGCCAGAGAGTTCTTGGAGCAAGCGCGAATATTGCAAGCGACTATGCGACAAAACGCTACCGCTCGAACCTGATTAACTGGGGAATGATTCCGTTCCTTTATAAGCAGGGGGATGCGGTGGCGACAGAAAATCTTCCGTTTGCGAACGGCGACTACATTTTTGTTCCGGGCGCTAAGAAGATGATTGCGGAAAAACTTCCTAGCATAAAAGCCTACGCAGTCCGTGCCGATGGCTCAACCGCCGAGTTTGACCTTGCGACTGGCGATATGACCGACGACGAGCGAAAGATTATTCAGGCAGGGTGTTTGATTAACTTTTACAGGGGATAAGAGGTAATTAGGTAATTAAGTGAAAGCGGCTTTTCCATTTGGATGAGCCGCTTTTTTATGCTTCGAAAAGCAAATATATTCAATAGGCATACATTATTTTAATTTTTTTAAGAATGCTGATTGTATGGAAAAATTGATTTTATTATAGTTTCATTTCCCTCACACATTCCCAGCCATCTTCTTTGTAATTGTTAGCACGATTTCCTGGTCGCGCTTTGAAAGTCTTGAAAAATCCCTTATGAGAATGTTGAGTTTCGCAAGGCTTTCCTTATTCTGCGTGCTTGACGGGTTTTGGTTCTGCAGGGAAATATTTTCGCCAGTAACAAGATATTCAACCGAAACATTTAGAGTCCGCGCAATTTTTACCGCAATGTCCGCAGGAGGAATCACCTGCCGTGCGCTCAGGTAGCAGTCCAGAGTGGGCTTTGGAATTCCTGTCGCAACGGCAAGCTCCTTGACCTTCATGTCCTGATAATCAAGCTCTTCCCTCAGATTTTCCCTAAAAGTTTTTGGCATAGTCTTATATTAATAACATTTCATAAATTATCTCTTGTTAATAATGATAAATCATAATATAATCATAAATTAATAATGAGATATCATAAACAAAATTGCGTAACTCTCATTATTATTTTTGATTTTGGAGAAGATTTTGACCCGATACGCCATTCTTTGCGGCTCAGCCCCTGACGGATTCACGCAGAAAAAAATAAATGAAATGCACGATTTTCTCACAAGTGAAACAGGTGGCTCATGGGCGGAAAAAGAAATTATAGTTTTTCCAAATGGCGTTACCGAGGCGATGCTTTCTTTTGTGCTTGAACGGCTAAAAGCGGACAAAACTGAACAAATTCTTCTGAGCCACTTGCAAAAGTCTTTAGCATAATGGCTTTTTAAAAGTTTTCCAATTTGA
>CAVIQW010000066.1:904-10975 GCA_963644915.1 Paratractidigestivibacter sp. | reverse complement strand
AAAAATGGATAAATATTTAAACTCAAAACAGATAAAAAATTTTATAGTGTTTTTTGTCTGTTTTTTTTATTAAAGTACACTAAATATGGTTTTTTAAATTGAATTTTAATTGAGTTTTGGTGTTCTTTATATTATTATTTCTAAAGGACGGTTTAAAACCATAAGAGTTTTGCCGCCTCTAGAAAGTAAACTAATCATTTTTTTGAGAGGTATAAAAGATATGATCCAGAAAGAAGAATGGAATGGTTTTGCAGGTCGTTTGTGGAAGGAAGAAGTAAACGTTCGTGACTTCATTCAGAACAACTACACTCCTTATGACGGAGATAACAAATTCCTTGCAGGTCCTACATCAGCAACAAAAAAATTGTTTGATGAACTTCAGAGACTTCAGAAAGAAGAACACAACAAAAAGTCTGTCGGATTGGATGGAAAAGAAAGAACTGGTGTTCTTGATATGGATACTGACATTGTAACAGGTCTTACATCACACAAACCTGGATATATCTGCCCAGAAGGAAAAGAACTTGAACAGGTTGTAGGTCTTCAGACTGACAAACCTTTGAAAAGAGCCTTTATGCCTTATGGTGGAATTAAAATGGCTGAACAGTCTTGCGAAATGTACGGATACAAAGTAAATCCTGAACTTCACAAGATTTTTACTGAATATCATAAAACTCACAATCAGGGTGTATTTGATGTTTACACACCAGAACACAGAGCAGTTCGTTCTGCCCACATCTTGACAGGTTTGCCTGATACTTATGGCCGTGGTCGTATCGTTGGTGATTACCGCCGCGTAGCTCTTTATGGTATTGACTATCTTATTCAGGAAAAACAGAACGACTTTGCAAATATCGGTGATGGAACAATGACAGAAGAAGTTGTTCGTCTACGCGAAGAAGTTTCTGATCAGATTAAGGCGTTGAAGGGCTTAAAAGAAATGGCTGCAAGTTATGGTTTTGATATTTCTAAACCTGCAAAAACAGCAAAAGAGGCTTTCCAGTGGCTTTATTTTGGTTACCTTGGTGCTGTAAAAACACAGAACGGTGCGGCTATGTCTGTAGGTCGTGTTTCTACATTCCTTGACATTTATATTGAACGTGATATTAAGAACGGAACTATTACAGAGGAACAGGCTCAGGAACTTGTTGACCACATGGTTATGAAGTTCCGTATGGTTCGTTTTGCTCGTATTGAATCTTACAACCAGCTTTTCTCTGGTGACCCAATCTGGGCTACACTTGAAGTTGGTGGTCTTGGACAGGATGGACGTTCAATGGTTACAAAGAACGACTTCCGCTTCCTTCATACATTGGAAAACATGGGACCTTCTCCAGAGCCAAATATGACTGTTTTGTACTCAAAGAGACTTCCAGAAAACTTCCGCAAATATGCCGCAAAAATTTCTATCGACACATCTTCTATCCAGTATGAAAATGATGATGTTATGCGTCCTGTTTGGGGTGATGACTATTCAATCTGCTGTTGTGTTTCTGCAACTCAGACTGGTAAGGAAATGCAGTTCTTTGGTGCTCGTGCAAACCTTGCAAAGGCTTTGCTCTACGCATTCAACGGTGGCATTGACGAAGGCTTGAAGAAAGGAATTCAGATTGGTCCAGAATACGCTCCAATCACAGCAGATGTAATTGATGCTTCAAATTATGATGAAGTTCTCCGCAAATACAAGGCAATGCTTGAATGGCTTGCTGGTGTGTATGTAAATGTTTTGAATGCAATCCATTATATGCATGACAAATATTACTACGAGGCTGAAGAACTTGCTCTTGAAGATACAGACATCAAGAGAACTTTTGCAACTGGTATTGCAGGATTCTCTCATGTAGTAGATTCACTTTCTGCAATGAAATACGCAAAAGTTCATGTAAACCGCGAGCAGGTTGACGTAAAAGATAAGGCTGGAAACGTAATCAAGACTGTAACTTTGGTAAAAGACTTTACAGTTGAAGGAGACTTCCCACGCTATGGTCAGGATGATGACCGTGCAGACGACATTGCTGTTGACCTTTTGAAGTCATTCATGGCGATGATTAAAAAGCATCCTACATACCGCAATGCTGAACCTACAACTTCTATTCTTACAATTACTTCTAACGTTGTATACGGAAAGGCTACTGGTGCTCTTCCTAACGGACGTCCAGCTGGAGCTCCATTCTCACCAGGTGCTAACCCATCTTACGGTGCAGAAACAAAAGGTCTTATCAAGTCTTTGAACTCTGTTGCTAAACTTCCTTATGAATACGCTTTGGACGGTATTTCTAACACACAGACAATCAATCCTAGCGCACTTGGACACAACGAGGATGAAAGAGTTGAAAACCTTGTAAACGTTCTTGACGGATACTTTGATGTTGGTCCAGAATCAGGACACGCAGGTGCTCATCACTTGAACGTAAACGTATTTGGTGTTGAAAAATTAAAGGATTGTCAGGCTCATCCAGAAAAACCTGAATATGCTAACTTTACAGTTCGCGTTTCTGGTTATGCTGTACGCTTTATCAACCTTACAAAGGAACAGCAGGACGACGTTATTGCTCGTACTTGCCACGCTTCTCTTTAGTTTGTGTGAATTATTCTTTTGATTTGTGGTCGGGGTGTTTACCCGGTCGCGATGCCTTGTTGGGACAAACGTTGAGGGTGTCCTGAAAGTTATGAATGGGGCTGTCTAAAAACTTCAAAATGTCATTTCGGCACTCGGTGTTGCGTAAATATCGCAGGGGTGAGCCAAAATGACAGGAAAGATACTTTTTAGGCATCCCCGTTTTTATTAATAGGTCAAATGTTGAGTTTTTTCTGAAGAAATAAATTGACTGAAAACACATTCAGTTTCTTAAAAAATTAATAAAACTCGAAATTTGACTTATAAAATTATTGAGATTCTTTGGAGTTTTTATGCAAGGTTATGTTCATCAGTTGGAAAGTTTTGGTTGTGCGGACGGTCCTGGCTCAAGATTTATTATATTTTTCAGTGGATGCCCTATGCGGTGCAAATTCTGCCATAATCCTGACACTTGGGACATGAAAAAGGGCGGAACATTGTGGTCTGCCGAGGATTTGTTAAAAGAAGCCCTTTCGTGCCGTGCGTATTGGGGCAAAAAAGGTGGAATAACTGTAAGCGGGGGAGAGCCTCTTTCTCAAATAGATTTTTTGCTTGAACTTTTTACGCTGGCAAAAGAAAAAAATGTAAACACCTGCATTGATACTTCTGGTGCGCCGTTCACGCGTGAAGGTAAGTGGTTTGAAACATTCCAGAAACTGATGAACGTTACAGATTTGCTTTTGATGGATATAAAGCACATAAATGAAGAAGAACACGTAAAACTTACCGGTCATACAGGCAAAAACATAAAGGATATGTTCTATTATCTTGATGAAATTAAAAAGCCGATTTGGATTCGGCACGTTTTAACGCCGGGTATAACCGATGATGATGAATATTTAAAAGAAACCCGCGACTTTATACGCACTTTGCACAATGTCCAGCGTGTGGAAATTTTGCCTTATCATGGGTTGGGCGCAATGAAATACAAAGATTTGGGAATTGATTACGTTTTAAAAGACACGCAAAGTCCTTCAGAAGAAAGAGTAAAAAATGCCCAGAGAATTCTTGAGTGTGAAAAATACGATGGCTGGAAAAATACTCCCTCTGTTGTTTAGAGAAAAAAATCAGTTAAAAAATCATAGTTTGAAAAATTTTTCTGCATTTTTCCACATTATATTTTCAAAAGATGAGGTCGGGATTCGTTTTTCAAGTTCGTGAAAATAATCTTGATACATAGAACGCTGTCCGACTTTGTTTTTTGCGTAAGTGTCAATTCCATCAATTGGCATATCAGAACCGAACATAAGTTTTTCGCTTCCTGCTTTTTTTACAAATTTTATGGCTTTTTCAAAAGGAACCCATGCCGTATCGCCAAAAAGATTCGGGAGTTTTGCACATAAGTCAATCGCTTCTTCATTATCCGTTCCAAGTTCAAGGTGAGCCATTATAAATTTTGTGTGCGGATATTTTTTTGCCATATTATAAACTCTTTTACATTCTGAAAAACCGTCTTTTGCGGTATGGATTATAACTGGAAGTTCTAAAATTTCTGCGAGTTCAATATAAGGTTCAACCTGCGGACTGTCAAAAGGAAGTGCGGAATAAAAAGGATGAATTTTAATGGCTTTTACAAAATGTGTATGACTCTTCAAAAGGTATTCAAGTTCAGAAGAAGGTTGTTCAAGGTGAGGTTTTACCCAGATTGCCGCAAAAATCATTTCTGGATTTGCCTTTGCAAAATCGATTGTTTCTTTTGCGGCCAAAAGCATAGAAACCTGCTCATTTTCCGGAATCAAATTGTGTTCTGCGTCAAATTCCACCGCAGAAACATTTGATACAATCGCCTTGCTTATGTTGTATCTTTCCATTGCGGTAAGAACATCTTTCTGTGGCATAGAAAAACCAAGACTGCTTCCAAAGTGAACGTGCGAATCAATAATCATTTTTAGTCCTTTCGTTTATTATAGCATTGTTTTTGTGTTTTCAATATAATAAAAAAAATTCAAAACAGTAAATTTTCTAATTGATTTTTATGGGGGTCTTATGGCAGATATGAAAGTTGAAATTCTGGACAGTACTTTACGGGATGGCGCTCAGGGCGAAGGCATTAGCTTTTCAGTTCAGGATAAAATTCACATTTGTCAGGCTCTTGATGAGCTTGGAATTACTTTGATTGAAGCTGGAAATCCTGGCTCAAATCCTAAAGATATGGAATTCTTTCAGGAAATGAAAAAAGTTCAGCTAAAAAATTCAAAACTTGCGGCATTTGGCTCTACGCGACGAAAAGATATAAAATGCGCAGAAGATGTGAACCTTCAGAGTTTGATTGCGGCAGGAACTGAGTATGTTGTTATTTTCGGAAAAAGCTGGACTTTTCAGGTTACAGATATTATAAAAACTACCCTTGAAGAAAATCTTGCGATGATTCGTGACACTTGCGCTTTTTTAAAGGAGCAGGGGAAGCACGTTGTATATGATGCGGAACATTTTTTTACAGGTTTTCAGGATAACCCAGAATATGCGTTGAAATCTTTGGAAGCCGCTGTTGAAGGCGGTGCGGAAACTTTGTCATTGTGTGAAACTAAAGGCGGCTGTATGCTTAAGGACTGTGAAAAAGCTGTAAAAGCCGCTGTTGAAAGAATCGGAAGCCGTGCAAAAATCGGAATTCACACACATAATGACTGTGGTCTTGCGGTTGCAAACAGTTTGATTGCGGTTGAGTCTGGTGCTCGCCATGTCCAGGGAACTTTTCTTGGTTTTGGCGAACGAACAGGAAATGCAAATCTTAGTTGTATTATTCCAGATTTGCAGTTAAAACTTGGTTATAAATGTATTGAAGAAGAAAATATGAAAAATCTTACTTCAATAGCAAAGCGTATTGCCGAAATCACAAACATTGCGCTTAATCCTCAGCTTCCTTTTGTAGGTGGTGCGGCATTCAGTCATAAAGCCGGAATGCACATCGATGCAGTTCTTAAGAATCCGGAAGCGTACGAACACATTTCACCAGATTTAGTTGGAAACGAACGTGTTTTCTTGATGAGTGAAGTTGCTGGCCGCTCAACGATTATTGAAAAAGTGCAGAAAATCGATTCTTCTATCACAAAATCTTCTCCGCAGGTTGCGGAACTTATTGCAAAAATGAAGGAACTTGAATTTGAAGGCTACCAGTTTGAGGGGGCTGACGGTTCTTTTGAACTTCTTGCGCGAAAAGTTATTGGCCGCTACAAGCCATTCTTTACGCTGCATTATTACCAGACAAACGGTGTGAATCCGCGTCCAGAAGAAGGTGTTTGCGCCTGCGCCCAGATAAAGGTCGAGGTTGAAGGTCAAATTGAAGTTACCGCCGGAGAAGGCGACGGTCCTGTAAATGCTTTGGATATTGCTCTAAGAAAAGCACTAAGCCGTTTCTATCCGGCTGTAAATCTGATTCGTCTTACAGACTATAAAGTTCGCGTTCTTGACGGAAAAAGTGCAACCGCATCAAAAGTTCGTGTTTTGATAGAATCAAGCGACGGAAAAAATACTTGGACAACAGTCGGTGTAAGCTGTGACGTTATGGAAGCCAGCTGGCTCGCTCTTTGCGATTCTTTTGAATACAAACTTATCAACGACATTGAAAAACACCTTGGCAGATAACTTGAGGCACGCTTTAGTCAGTATGAATATCCGTCTTGCAACAGAAGAAGATGCGGAATCCTTGCTTGAAATTTACGCTCCTTATGTAAAAGAAACTGCGGTTACCTTTGAATATGAAGTTCCAACCGTGGAAGAATTTCAGGGACGAATCCGCGAAACTTTAAAAAATTACCCATACTATGTTGCGGAACTAGATGGAAAAATCGCCGCTTACGCCTACGCAAGTGCATTCAAAGAACGCAAGGCATACGACTGGGCGGCGGAAACTTCCATCTATGTTAAAAAAAATCTTCGCCGCTCAGGAATCGGTTCTGCTCTTCTGAGCAAGCTTGAGTCAACCCTTGCAAGACAAAATATTCTAAACGCAAACGCCTGTATCGCCCAAACAGACGATCCGGACGAGCATCTTACAAACGCAAGCATATATTTTCACGAAAAAGAAGGTTACCGCCTTGTAGGAAAATTCCACGAATGTGGATATAAATTCAACCATTGGTACAATATGGTCTGGATGGAAAAAATGCTCGGTGAACACAAAAAAAATCAGTCGCCGTTCATTCCGTTCTCAAAACTGGAGAAATAATGCCGTTTTTCGAAAACCCCACAAAAAGCACAAAACGTTGTTTCGCGATAATCGAAAAAGAATGTGTTCTTCACTCTGACGGCTCAGAGCTTAATTTTAACGATTTGTTGGATTTTAAACGCCGCTATCCAAGCGCAGATTTTATAGAAGAAACTGAAATAACTAAGGAAGGCGGACAACCGCCTTACGCCTCAAACTCAACATCCGTTTCGTTTTCGTCTATCCACCGTGCAGGGGCTGCCGCCCCCACAACGCCCCCGCTTGAATTCTGTGCGATTTCTATTCCTTCAAAAGAACTGATTACCTCGGAATATTCATTCCAGACTCTGCGCCAATATTTTGCCGCAAATGAAGAGTTAAAAAGCGCTCCGTTGTTCCGTGCAAAGAATATTCTGGAATGGCTGAAGAACACAAAGTATTGTTCCTCGTGTTCAAAAGAGCTGAAGTTTCACAGTAAACTTTCCGCGTTGGAATGTCCTTCCTGTAAAAAGACATATTTTCCGCGGATTGAACCATGCATAATAATTGCAGTTCATAACAGCCAGGGGAAAGTTCTTTTGGCACGCCACACATACAGGAATACTTCAATGCACGCCTGTATCGCAGGTTTTATAGAAGCTGGAGAATCTGCCGAGCAGGCGTGCCACCGCGAAGTTTTTGAAGAA
The DNA here is from genome assembly GCA_963644915.1 of Paratractidigestivibacter sp. GTDB lineage: Bacteria > Spirochaetota > Spirochaetia > Treponematales > Treponemataceae > Treponema_D. The sequence goes on along the minus strand of CAVIQW010000066.1, from coordinate 3,528 downwards.
ACTGGACTTAGGATAAAAAATCTGGTTTACCGCGGAAGCCAGAGCTGGCCGTTTCCAGACCAGCTTATGCTGGGCTTTACCGCCGAATACGAAAGCGGCGAGCTGAAGCTCCAGAAAGAAGAAATCTCCGACGCCGCCTGGTTCGACCCCGAAAACTGCCCCGACAGCCCGCCTCCCGGCTCAATCGCATATAAGTTGATTCATAATTTGTTGTAAAATATTTTCTTGTGTATATTCATTCGCTACGCTTCGGAATACGCCTACGGCGTGCCCCTACAATCCCTAACGTGCGTTCGCTTCGCTCACTACCAAGTTTTTGCAACGCAAAAACTTGCAACAGATTCGTCTTAAAATTCCTATGGAAGTTTTGTCAAAAAATGTGTATAGTGTTTTTTGTGAACAGTTTAGATTCAGAAAAAACAAAATTTATTGACCTCTTCTGTGGCTGCGGTGGTTTTACAAAAGGATTTTCAGAAGCTGGCTTTTCTTCCGCATTTGGAATCGATGTCTGGAAGGACGCGACGCTTACATATAAACACAATTTTCCAAATTCAGTTGCTTTCTGCGGTGATATAAAAGAACTTTCAAGTGAGAAAATATTTGAACTTACAAAACTAGAAAAGAATGATATTCCGCTGATAATAGGCGGTCCGCCGTGTCAGGGGTTTTCTGTCGCTGGAAAAAGAATTGTGGATGATGAGCGGAACAAACTCTATAAATCATTTGTTCGCCTTGTGGATGAAATCAAGCCAAAAGTTTTCGTTATGGAAAACGTTCCGAACATTCTTTCAATCGGCGGCGGAATCATAAAAGAATCAGTCTTAAAAGATTTTACAGAAATCGGATACAACATTGCATATAAAATTCTTACAGCTTCTGATTACGGAGTTCCGCAGGCAAGGCGGCGAGCATTTTTTGTCGGCTTGAACAAGGATATTTTTGGTGAAGAAAAGTTTGAATTCCCTGAAAGTCAGAATACTTGCGTAACTTCTTTAGAGGCTTTATCTGATTTGCCAGAAGATTCTGTTTCAGACGGAACAAATTATTTTACAGAACCTAAATCAGATTACCAAAAATTAATGAGACAGAATTCTCTGAAAATTTATAACCATGAGATTACGCAACATAGTGAACAGACTAAAAAAATAATTGCGCTTGTTCCAGACGGCGGAAACTATAAGAATTTGCCTTTGGATTTACAGCAGACAAGAAAAGTTCACATTGCTTGGACTCGTTTAAATAGCAATAAGCCAAGTTTTACAATAGACACTGGTCATCGCCATCATTTCCATTATAAATGGAATAGAATTCCGACTGTCAGAGAAAGTTCAAGATTACAGTCCTTTCCTGATGATTTCGTTTTTATAGGCACAAAAACTAGTCAATATAAACAAGTAGGAAATGCAGTTCCGCCACTTTTGGCTAAAGCCATTGCAGATAAAATAAGGGAGTTATTAAATGTATAAAATTCCAAATGAATATTTTTACAGGCTTCATCATGTAAGACCTCGTTTTAAAGGCGATATTGAAAACGTTCTTTTCTATGTTGCCCATGTTTGTGCAGAATTAAAAGAACTTCCTGTAAGAGAATATGCTGAAAAGATGAATCAAGCCATTTATTTGTTTCCGGGAAATTCTGGCAGTGTTGAAAAGACAATAAATAATTGGCGAACAGAGATTGCTGCATTATTCGGATTTTATATTGAGGATAAAAAATCTGGAAATACAAAGACAGGTGAAACTGCTTATTTCCTTGATAAAACACAGGATTTAGTTCAATTCTTCAAATTTTATCTTTTTAAATTTCAATATCCAGGCGGACATTTAAAATCAAATGAAGTAAAAAATATGATAGATGCTGGAATACGATTTAAGCCAGCTCAATACATATTAAAAATGATGAATAGCTATGAAATTGAAAATTCCACTGCAACAACATTGAAAGATAGGTATTTTGTTTACCGTCTTATGATAAATAAGACAAACAAGATGATTTATATATTGCAAGACCCTGTACAGTTATATAAAAACGATAAAATTGCAATGCGTATAACAGATGGGGCTGATATTTCTTTTTCAGAAGATGTAAGCGAAAAAACGGAGTTACTGATATGGGAAAATTAAAAGTTGCTTCTCTTTTTTGTGGCTGTGGCGGAACAGATGTCGGTCTTTTAGGCGGATTTGACTTTCTTGGAAAACATTATAATCAGAACAATATGGAAATTGTCTATGCGAATGACATTGATGATAACGCTTGTAAGATTTTTGAAGAAAATTTCAATTTGAAGCCTGATAACCGGGATATTCGTGAAGTCGAATCTTCGGAATTGCCGGATATTGATGTCTTGACAGGCGGATTTCCTTGCCAGTCATTTTCGATTATTGCCCAGAATCCAAAGCGGCTGGGTGTAAAAGATGACAGAGGAAAACTGTTTTTTGAAATGTGCAGAATCTTACGTGAAAAGCAGCCAAAATGTTTCATTGCGGAAAATGTAAAAGGAATTCTTACGGCAAACAAAAAAGAAGCTTTTCCTTTGATTATAAAGGAATTTGAAAATAGTGGTTATAAGGTGAAATATCAGATTCTTAATTCAGCAAATTACGGTGTTCCCCAAAAAAGAGAG
>CAVIQW010000066.1:0-894 GCA_963644915.1 Paratractidigestivibacter sp. | reverse complement strand
TCTTCTGAATTTGAGCCTTTAAAAAAAGTTATAGAAAACAGTGTTGATGAAAAATATTACTTTTCTCAAAGAGCGGTTGATGGAATGATGAAACGCCGTGAGAAAATGAACAAAGGTCGTGCTCAAGATATTGAAAAGCCTTGTAATACAGTTGGGGCACATCTCGCAAAAGTTTCATTGAACAGCACAGACCCGGTTTTGTTTGAAAACGGCAGATATAGACGTTTTACTCCGCGTGAGGTTGCAAGAATTCAGTCATTCCCTGAAGAATTTAAACTTATTGGTTCTGAACACGCCCAATACCGCGCATTAGGAAATGCAATTGCTCCTGTCATGTTTTGGTATGTTGCAAATGAAGTAAATAGAATTATTGCAGAATTGGAAATGAAAGAAAAAGAAATGCAGCCATTGTTTGAAAATAATAAAAATAAAGAAATAAAGACTGCATAGGGGATAAAAATGAATTTAGAAGAATATGAAAAACTTATTGTTGATACTTCTGAAGAAGATTGGGCTAGAATTTCATGTTGGGGTGCTGGCTCTGGACCCTCTTATTATAACCGTTTTGATGTTTGGTCAACTTTATCTGGAAAGTTGGAAAATATGGAAAAGCTGGCTTAGATTTGACGTTGCCATTCATAAATAAAAGTTTGGATAAGGATTTTTCTGTTTTTACTGTAACTCCTGTAAATTCTCGTGTTGCAAAATGGAATATTTTATAAAAAGAATAATTTGTTTTTTTTCATTTTTGATATTGATATTTTTTATTGATTCTTGTGTGATTTTACCATTTGAATGTAAAAAGTATGATGTTGCGCCTGAAAATTTTATAACTCAAGATTTGAATTCAAATGTGAAATTCTATTATTCTAAAGAAAAAATGAATTTAGACTC
>CAVIQW010000065.1:0-11160 GCA_963644915.1 Paratractidigestivibacter sp. | reverse complement strand
GTATAATTTTACTTACCTTTTGGAGGTTTTTTCATGGAATATACAGAAAATGAAGTTCTAACATACATTGCTGAAAACGATGTGAAATTCATCAAGCTATTTTTTACAGACATTTTTGGAACAATAAAAAGTATTTCCATTCAACCAAGTGAACTTGAACGAGCATTCAAATCTGGAATTTCTTTTGATGCAAGTGCAGTAAAAGGATTTTTAAGCGTAGACAAGAGCGATTTGTATCTTGTGCCAGATGCTTCCACCCTTTCAGTTTTACCTTGGCGACCTCAGCACGGAAGGGTTGTGCGTTTTTACTGCAACATAAAATATCCGGACGGAACACCATTTGAAGGAGACATCCGCAGTCTGCTTGAAAAAGTTGTTGAAAAAGCCTCAAAAAAAGGCTACAGCATAAACGTTGGAACAGAATGTGAATTCTATCTTTTTCAACTGGACGAAAAAGGCAATGTTACAAATATTCCGCACGACAACGCAGGTTATTGCGACCTTGCACCTTTAGACAAGGGCGAAAATATACGCCGCGACATCTGTCTTACGCTTGAACAAATGGGAATCAAACCGGAAGTAAGCCACCACGAAACAGGTCCTGGCCAGCACGAAGTTGATTTTGTTTATGCCTCACCGCTAAAAGCCGCAGATAATCTTTCAACATTCAAAACTGTTGTACGCACTGTTGCCGCAAGAAACGGACTGGACGCAAATTTTGCAGGAAAACCGATTGACGGAAAACCAGGGAACGGACTTCATATAAACATTTCAATTGAAAAAGAACGGAAAAACCTTTTTTCTGATTTTACTGACGAAGCCCAATATTTTATTGCCGGAATCCTTGAACGAATCCGCGAAATAACCGCATTTTTGAATCCAAGCGAAAATTCCTACAAAAGACTTGGACATTTTGAGGCACCGCTTTATATTGGATGGAGCCACGCAAACAGAAGCCAATTAATCCGTATTCCAGAAACTTCCGACAAATCCCGCTGTCGAATGGAAATCCGTTCCCCAGACCCAAGCTGCAACCAGTACGCCGCACTCGCTCTGATTCTTGCCGCAGGTTTTGAAGGAATAGAAAAAAAGACAAAACTTCCTCAAGAACTGAATCTGGACGCTTTCCACGCTTCAAAAGATGAACTGAAAAACGTGCATACTTTGCCAAAATCACTTTCAGAAGCAGTTAAAATTGCCTGCAGCAGCGAATTTGTAAAAAATATTCTGCCACAAGTTACTTTAAACGCATTTGTTGATGCCGAAAAAGAATAATCTTATTGCTGGATGAAACGAAAATAGATGGATTCGGTTTTAATAGTTTCTAACACAAACACAACTCTTGGAATTATCTCCGACTTGCTGAATTCGCAGCCGTTCAGCCGGATTGTAACGGCCCAAAACTGCGCAGAAGCCCGCCGTGACTTAATTTCCGACCAATTTGACCTGATTATTGTGGACTCTCCCCTTCCAGACGAATTTGGCGATGATTTTTCGTTGTATGCCGCTGAGCAGACGGATGCCGGAATTATCCTAATCGTCAACAATGATAAAGTCTATGACATCAGCCCGGATATTGAAGACGCAGGCGTTTTTGTCCTTCCTAAGCCGGTAAGTCCGGAATTTTTCTATCAGGCGGTAAAACTTTTGATTGCCAGCAGAAAACGCGTCCAAGTCCTTGAAAACGAGAATGTAAAGCTCCAGAAAAAAATTGACGAAATCCGCCTTATTGACCGCGCAAAGTGCATTTTGATTCAATACCTGCAAATGACCGAACCGCAAGCACACAAATACATAGAAAAACAAGCCATGAACCTGCGCCAAAGCCGCCTGCAAACCGCAGAGTCGATTTTAAAAACGTATGAGAGGTAAAGAATCTGAAGATTCATTCAGTTTTTTTTACATCAGAACTTTCTTTTAATTATCAATATTAAAAATGCAAGTTTACCCACACTTTTTCATAGATAAAAGTGTAATATGAACACACAAATTCATAAATTAAAAAAATCCCCCACGGCAAGATTTTTGCGATGGGGGAAAATAAAACAAACCTGAATTTTATTCGCTCATTTCAGGAATCAAAAAGTTACCATCATCATTATCAGTTTGCCTATATTTTTCAGGAAGATATTTTCCGTATTTGCAATCCCAATAAGTAAGCCAATTGCTACCATTAACAACAAATTTATATCCTGGCCACATCGAAGAAAATTCATATTTTGAACTTGAATATGTAAATGTGAATGTTCCATCTTCATTTTTTGTCATTCTAGGAAAATTTGCATTCCAATTATTAAGCTGACAAGTTGGAACAACAAAACTTATTTCATCTGCTGACAAATTAAAATCCTCTGGAACAAAAGTTAATTTCAAATGTTCATTTTTGTCTTCATCGACCCAATACTTATGTGGCAATTCTTCTGTACTTTTATAATGCGCATAAACGGTCATGGCAGCAGTTGCATATTCAACAAGTTCGCCACCATCTGGTTTTGTATACCAACCACAAAAGAAGTTATCACCGTTTGAAATTGATTCAGACCAAGAAAGTCCATAACCTTCATAAATAGATTCTGTGCGTGGATATGATGATTCGTCTTCACATGAACCTCCATTTAAATCATATGAAATCTCATACTTAGGCAATTCTTTCCAATGTGCATATACAGTTACTTCATTCTGCCCTTCTGAAGAAGCAGGAATTAATGTCAGAGAATTTCCATTTTCTTTAGCGTCGAACCAGCCTAAAAAATCATAACCAGGTAAAGAAACAGAGTCATACCAATTGGTCAGAAGAGTTCCAACAAGAACTTCCTCGTTTTTATACTCATCAGAAAAACTGGCAAATTCAGAATCATTATAAACTGATATATAAGCCATTCTTCCATCAGAAATTTCGGAAGGTGTATTTGTTTTAAAGATAACTGTCACTTTCTGAGGACTACAATATGAACTTACACTATTTGCCTTTGCCAAAAAATAATTATCAGTCACATCTCCGCCCAAGAGCTGATATTTTCCGCGATTTGAGCACCAAGAAGCAACATCATCTCTTATATTTTTTGATGTATCTTCGTATTCAATATCATCGCTTGCAATCAAATCTTTTACCAAAGTTTGCAATCTTGTGATTTCTGTCTGGCTTCCTTCAACAAAAGCATATGAGTCGCTCAACTCAAGAAGATACTCCACATATTTTTGCTTAAATTCAGGAACAAAAAGAAGTTTTTCTATCAGCGGTGCTTCATAAGTGCCTTCGCCCCAGTCAAGAGGATTTTTTGTGGCTGTGTCGGTAAAGCAGTTTGTTCCCAGAATGTTGTCGTAATCGTAAGGGATAAAATAGGATTTGCCATTTGTGTCAAAATAGAAGTAGTAGTTGTTGTGATTTCGCCAGTAGTCGTCGTCCATCCCCAAAAGCACGTTGCAGGCATAAGTTTTTATGAACAAATCAACGTCCATGTTACTTTCGTAGAACGTTTTTATTTCTTCTTCTGAACTAAGTGCGTTCAACTTTTCTATAAAATCAATAAAATCGCTGCGGGCACGGCTAAGTTCATCCTTGTTTGTTTTTAGGTCGTAATCGTAGCGAAGGCTTTTTGATTCATCAAGATAAATTTCTTCAACACCAAAAGAACGGTAGCCGTCATAATCTGTTGCCATAGAAGGTCCATTGCTAGACTGCCAGCAGCATTTCCAAAGGTCGCCCTTGTTGCCGGAAAAGTTTCCGCCACCTAAAGTTCCAGTCGTCTGCAAAGTTTCCGAGCGTTCCTTTAAGAACTGCTTGTTAATTTCTTCTATCATTGCGTAAACGCCGTAGTTTAATTCTGTAACATTGCCATCATCTTCTTCAATATTGATAAAAAGATGTGCATAACCTGCACGTGGAGCGGTCCAGATTCCATTTTTTCGGAAGTAATTGTAGCCAAAAACTTCGCGGACATAAGTCGGGTCTTCTTTAAAGCGTTTTAGAATCAAGCCTTTCATACAACCGGCAAGTTTTCGTTCCTCGCCAGAATCGTCAAGCCATTCTTCAAAATCAAGCTTAAAATGTGCCTGATAATATTGCTCACCAACTTGTGGTCGGCGACGACTTGTGTTTCCTCGCAATCGCATTCCAATATCGCTGATTTGCCAAGTGTTGTTGCCTTTTTTCATCTCAAAATCAGCATGAACTAAATCTTCGTTTTTAGGATTTTTGTCGTAATTTGTGCAAAGTGTTTCCCATTCGGCACGGCTGATTGTAAGAGTTATTTCTGCAACTGAATCTGTTCCAAAAATGTAGTTTAAACTTTCTGTGCGGCTGCCTAATTCAGGCCCAACATTTTCCTGAATAGTGATTTTTTCTGATACTACACCAGAACTTTCGTTTCCGCTTGTGTCTACCGTTTTTACTGTAAATGTGTATGAACGCCCTGATTTTACACTGATTGAATATTTTTTAGTTTCTGGACTTACAAAAACTGTGTTTTTCGGCATTGATTCTGTCAAAACCGAACGCGAAGTATCAATTGTGGCAGATTTAAGTTTTTCTTCTTCGTAAGAAATCAAATATCCAAAAACATCATCTGAAGTAGAAACTTTCCATTTTAATGTTGCAACCAAATCTTCAAGTTCCACACTAAGACCTGAAACATCTTCCGGTGGAGTTGTATCGCCTGAATCTTCTGCTGATTTTTGTGCAGTTTTTATTGCAATTGAAGTTTTTTCAGATGTTTCCTGTTGTTTTGAATCAAGAGTTGTAAAGGTGAACGTGTATTCTGTGTTTGCGTTTAAACTTTTTACGGTAAAAGTGTTTGTTTCTTTTGCACAAATTTTTGGTTCTGACAAATCACCAACTGCCGGCGTCATTGCAATTTTTACACCGTAATAATTTTGTTCCGGATTTTGCCAAACCAAAATGATTTTTTCATTTGCTGAAGCAGATATTATATTTCTTACTGGGGAATAGGTTTCAGAAGTTCCGCCCCCCCCCGAACCAGAATCGCTGTCTGACACGCAGCCAAAAGTCATTATTCCAAAAAGAATAAATGCAGTTGCCATAAATAGGCTTAAAACTTTCCTTTTCATAAAACCTCCGAAAGTATTTATTGACAAGAATTTAAGTCTATACCACAATCTGCATTATTTCAATTAAATATTTTTCGCTGTTTTTCGCAAAATCCTAACTTGGAACGTGGATTATTTCGCGAGGTTTTGAGCCGTTTGCAGGACCTACAATTCCGCGGGCTTCCATTTCTTCAACAAGACGTGCGGCTCGGTTGTAGCCAACTTTTAGGCGGCGTTGAATATAACTTGCACTGGCTTTTCCAGACTGAATCACAATATCCAATGCTTGTTCATACAAAGGATCTGCGTCATCGCCGTAGAAATTCTGCTGACCGTCATCATCCTCATCATCGTCAACAAAAATTTCATCATCAAGGTAGTCTGGCTCACCCAAAGTTTTTACGTAATCAACAACGTGTTCAACATCGGAATCGCTTTCAAAAGTTCCTTGAATTCGAACTGGATACGGACTTACCGCCGAAGCATAAAGCATATCGCCTTTTCCCAAAAGTTTTTCAGCACCAACTGAATCAATAATGATATTTGAGTCGGTTCGGCTTGCAACCATAAACGCAATTCGGCTTGGAATATTCGCTTTTATCAGACCTGTGATTACGTTTACAGAAGGTCGCTGAGTTGCCAAAACAAGATGAATTCCAACCGCACGGGACATTGCCGCAAGGCGTGAAACATTTGATTCAAGTTCTTTTCCGCTTGTTGCCATCAAATCTGCAAATTCATCAATTATAATAACGATATACGGCAGTTTTTCTGTGGCAATTTTTCGTTCTTCAATGCGTTTATTGTAACTTGAAATATCGCGCACACCCATCTGATCAAGCAGCGCATAACGTCGTTCCATTTCGCAAAGACACCACTGCAAAACCTGCAAGGCTTTTTTCGGTTCAGTAATAACCGGCGTTAAAAGATGAGGAATATCGTTGTAAAGTTTTAGTTCAACAACTTTAGGGTCAACAAGAATCATTTTTACCTGCTGAGGTGAACGTTTATACAAAATTGAAAGAATTATCGAGTTTACGCAAACTGATTTTCCAGCACCAGTCGCACCCGCAATCAAAAGATGAGGCGTTTTTGCAATATCAATAATCTGCGATTTTCCAAGAATATCTTTTCCCAAAATTACAGGAATCGCCATTTTCTGGAATTCGGGCAAATCCTGCTCAATCATTTCGCGGAAACTTACAATCGAACGCTTTTTGTTAGGAACTTCAATTCCAACTGCGGCTTTTCCAGGAATCGGGGCAACAATTCGAACATTTGAAGCGGCAAGGCTAAGCGCAATGTTGTCCTGCAGCGTAACAATTTTGCTAAGTTTTACGCCAGGTGCCGGCGCAATTTCAAACATCGTAACAACTGGACCTTTTTTTATTCCAATTACTTCCGCACTGATTCCAAAATCAGAAAGAGTTTTCTTTAACTTTACGGCACTTTCTTTTGTTTCTGCGTCAATCAGCCAATACTGGTCATCCTCGTACTGTTCAAGCAAATCTGTTGGAACAATGTACGGCTTTTTTGGGCGTGCAACTTGGCTAACTGGACCTGGCTCTGTGGCAACAATCTTTCGCTCCGGAACTGGCGAAGTTTCTATCACTTTACCTTCAACAGTCGATTCTGTAAGTTTTTCGTCTTCTGTAAATGTTGAATCAGCAGAATCTTCTTTTTCTTCAAAAACTTCTTCATCAAAAAATGAATCATCTTCGTTTTCTTCAAGTTGTTTGCGTGCGTCGTTTTCCATATCAGCAAAAACATCAGAATCAAACGAAATAGTTGAATTTTCATCATCCTGAAAATTTTCAGAAAGATTTTCGTCATTTTGGGTAGTTCCTAAGGAATTCTCGAATGGCTCAGGCTCATCTTCAGAATTCATATCGATGTCAAAAAAATCTGGGGAAAGAGATTCTTGTGGCCGAGTATTTTCAGGTTCTTCTGCATAAAAATCTTGTGCAGGTTCTTCTGCATAAAAATCTTCAACATTTTCTTCATATTCTTCCTCTGATTCGTCATTGTATCTTTCAAAATCGTTCAAAGAACTTTCAAGTTCATCAGAGTCAGTTTCAAGTTCGTTAGGGGCTGCAGCAACTTCGGCAAAAGCACTATCATTTTCAGAAGAAATTTCGTCATCATCGTTAATCTTAACAGGAATTTCCATTGCACCAGCCTGCGCTTTTATTTCTTCTGAATCTGGCCATTCCAAATCATCAACAGGTTCTTCGTCAATTTCAAAATCATTTTCGTTTTCTGAATTTTCTGTCTGATTTTCCGTTTTTTGCTCATCATCAAGTTCGTTAAAGCTGTTCAATGCGGCAAATTCTTCCTGCGTAATCATTGAATTTGCATTTTGCGGTTCTTCTTCATCAAAAATATTTGCGAAAGGATCTTCGTGCTGAACGGTCGGTTCGTTTTCTGCAACAACAGTAGGTTCTGTGGCCGAATTTTCTTCGTTTTTCTTCAGAGAAATCTCTAAATCTTCCTGCAAAACAGTTGCTTCATCATTTTTCGAATCATTTTCTTCTATTATATTTGTTTCTTTTATCTCGACTTTTTGAGTTGAATTATTTTCAGGAATCTGTTTTTTGTTTTTTTGTTCTTTTTCATCAAGGAATTTTTCACGGTGAAAAAGCATATCGTTGATTCGTTCCGCCACAAGCCCGGCAATAATTATTTCCATCACAACAAGCATTGCACCAATAATTATTGTAAGAACAATTTTGATTGTGGAAAAATCGTCTGTAAAATCTTTTGCAAAATAGCGGCAAAGTTTTTCAACAAAAACAGCGGTAAAAAATGGAACAACCGCAGTCAAAAGCCGCATTGATTTTTTTGAAGTCCATTTAGAAGCAAAACATGAAAGTCCCGAAATTAAAAGAAAAGCAGGAATCAAACAACTAGAAAATCCGTAAACGGAAAAAAGCATATCGCCCAAAGAAAATGCAGTTATATATAGAAGATTATCTTGTGCCGGACCAAAATTTCCAAAATCAAGAGGAAGAAGTGCTAACGAAATTGAAAAAAAAGCGGCAACTAAAAGCAAAATTGCTCCAGCCACAAAATTCGGTTTATTAGAAATTTTCATACATTTATTGTCGGTAACCAAAAAGACATTTTTTAGAAAATATTCATTCAAAACAAAAAATTCTAAATCTGCAAAAAAAATGATATAATTAGGTTAATTTCGTGTTTGTAATGAATAATGTGAAAAATCGCTTACAGCAGATTTCCAATTTGCTCCAGATGGTTAAGTTCGCACTACGGCCGAAATTATAGTTAATTTTTACAAAAGGTGAAGAATGAAGAAGTTTTTTTTGCAGGTATCTTTGTTTTTTTTGGGATTTGCGGTTGCGTTCGCTCAGCAGGATAATCAAGTTCAAGTAACGTATAGCGGCGGAAGAAATTACAGTCTTGTAGAACGCACGGATTTGCGCAGGTACGACAACAATAAATATGTTGGACTTGTAAGCCGCGAGGTTCGTTCTTTTATTGTAAACAACGGAGATTTATACGACGGAAGTTTTTACGTTGACGAAGGAACAAGGCATCAAAATGTTTCGGTCGCACAAGGAATTCACGACTCCATCCCTTCAACTTTTAGAATCACGTCAGACGGAAATCTTATAATGATTGAGGACCACGGCTACCCTAGTTTTAGAAGTTTTCCAGCTTTTCCAAAAGCAAAAATCAAAAAAGGCGACAGTTGGACGGCAAGAGCAATGCGTTCCGTTGACCCACTGAACAAAGGAGTTTTTACAAAAATTCCAATGGAAGTTTTATACACTTACACAGGGGATGAAACTGTCCACGGCGAAGAAGTTTTTGTCTTTAGCGCAAAATGGGCAACTCGCTACGGAATTTCTTACTTTGACTTTGGTGGCGACCAGAATTTAAAAAGTGCAAACGGAAGCCACAATGCAACAATGTATGTAAGCAAAAATACTGGCTATGCAATTGTTGTACGAGATTCAGTAAACGAGAATTTCATCTACAAGGACGGAAATTCTGTAAGTTTTAGAGGAACGATTTCTTTATTCACAGAATATCCGCCGGCAGTTGACAGAACAAGAATCATAGAGTCTTTACAGCGAGTCGCACTCGTTTCAAAAAAAGAAACGGAATCACTTGCAAAACCAATAAACGAATCCAAGCCATTAATCGCAAGTGCAGAAACAAATAAAAATAACGAAAAAACGACACCAAAAACAAAAAATAACACAGTTCTTGCGGAAAAATCTGCGGAAAAAGACACAAATATCAAGGTTGAAAACACACCAGCAGGAATCCGGCTTACAATCCAGAACCTTCAGTTCAAGGCAGACAGTGCTGAACTTCTTCCTGGCGAAGAAAAACGGCTTGCTCAGATTGCAACTGTCCTAAAAGAAGCAGGCAACAGTCAGTTTTTAGTGGAAGGACACACGGCCGACACAGGATACGAAAAGGGCGAAATGAAACTTTCCGCAGAACGCGCGCACGCAATTGCAGAAGCACTTTCTAAAAAAGGAATTCAAGCCTCGCGGTTCATAACAAAAGGCAGCGGCGCTCACAAACCGATTGCGGACAATGCAACTCCAGAAGGAAAAGCACTGAACCGCCGCGTAGAAATCACAATTCTTGAGTAAAATGGGAATGGAAAATTTTTAGATTTGGAAAAATTGCTTTAGTTTGATTTTTAGATGTAATCTTGTTTTATAATAGGCAAAATTCATAAAAAATTATATATTATCTAGTATAAAACAGTTCTAGGTGGGAAAATGCAAATCACTAAGATAAACAATCGCCGTTATCTAGGCAATAAATATCGCCTTCTACCATTTATAACTGATGTAATTGCAAAAGAATGTGGAAATTTTGAAACTTTTGCTGATATTTTCGCAGGAACAGGTGCTGTATCTTCTGCTTACACTGATAAAACCTTATATACAAATGACATCCTCTACAGTAACTATCTTTGCCATTTGACTTGGTTTTCTGATGCAAATTTCGATATTCAAAAAATTAAAAACTACATAAACATTTACAATTCTGAGATTCCATTTGAAGAAAACTATATGACACAGAATTTTTCAGGTACTTATTTTTCTAGCAAAGTCTGCTCAAAAATCGGATTTATCCGCGAGAATATTGAAAGTGAATTTCTTTCTGGCAAACTCAATAGCCGTGAAAGGGCAATGCTCGTAACATCACTTCTTTATGGAATTGACAAGATTGCGAATACTTGCGGACATTACGATGCATACCGGAAAAATGCCGACTTACCAGATTCCTTTACAATGTGTGTTCCCGAGCCAAATCAGAATCTAAAGCACAACCACTGTTTCAATAAGGACACAAACGAACTTGTAAAAGAAATCTCCACAGATGTTGTCTATATAGACCCTCCGTACAATTCAAGACAATACTGCGATGCTTATCACTTAATAGAAAATATTGCACGCTGGAAAAAAACAGATGTCTTTGGAGTAGCACGAAAAATGGACAGAACAGCCTTGAAAAGCAAATACTGCACAAAAGACGCTCCGCAAGCTTTTGAAGATTTAATAAAAAATATCAGTGCAAAATATATTGTTGTTTCGTACAACAATATGGCAAAAAAAGGAAATGACCGCTCAAACGCACGAATTTCAGATTCTCAAATCTTGGAAACCCTTGAAAACAAGGGCGAAGTAAAGACTTTTTCCCAGCCGCTAAAAGCATTCACAACAGGAAAGTCAGAACATTCTGACAATGAAGAGAGGCTTTTTGTCTGCAAATGCAAGTAGAGCAGAATTTTACGATAATAAAATCTCCTCTTAATTTTACAGGTGGCAAATATAAATTACTCCCACAACTTTTGCCATTATTTCCACAAGATATTTCTACTTTTGTAGATTTGTTTTGCGGAGGTTGTAATGTCGCCGTGAATATTTCCGCTAAAAAAACAATTTGCAATGATATAGATTCCAACTTAATCGGCTTGCTTTCTTTTTTCAAGAATACTTCTTATGAATATCTTTTTCCAAAAATGCAGAAAATTATTAATGATTATAATTTATCAGATTCTAATATAAATGGATATTCTTTTTATAATTGTACTTCTGCAAATGGATTGGGAAATTACAATAA
>CAVIQW010000064.1:0-11177 GCA_963644915.1 Paratractidigestivibacter sp. | reverse complement strand
CGCCGATGATACTGCCCTTGCGGCGGGAAAGTAGGCAGCCGCCGGGCTTTTTTTTTATTCTTGACTTATCCAATTTAAATGTTAGTATACTTGTGCAGTGTGGTGCTGAAAACTCTTCATTAAAGAAAACTGCTTTTTTGTCGATAATTGTATAAAGTTTTTTGTGTTTTAATATAAATATTTCTCCCAGCTAAGAGATTTTGTTCATTTTGGTTGTCGTGCGAGCGAGTTGGGGGGGGGTAGATATGCGTAACAAACTTTCTTTATTTTTCGGCTTTTTATTTGTAATTTCTTTTATATCCTGTGAAGTCGGCTTGGGTTCTGCGGTAGATACTGGCGATCCTGTTGTTAATATCACATATCCGTCTGAAAATGCAATCATCCGGGAATCTTTTGTTGTAAGCGGAACTTGCGATGATGAAACTGGTATAAACCGGGTTGAAATTTACGTTAAAAAAAACGGCAAGGAAATTTCGGGGAGCAGAAAAGTCGCTCCGTTCAGTGATGATTCAAAGACAACGTGGAAGACTGAACTGAACGTTCAGAAAAACGGAGTTTATCCTTTTGAGGATGGCTCTGACTATATTATTTGTGCGCAGTCGTTTGACAATGCGGGAAGAAAATCTGCGGAAAACACCATTCCTGTTACGATTGACAACACCGCACCTTTTGTGGTTTTGACAAATCCGAGTACAGTTTTAACTAGTGAGAATTCAATCGAGGATGCGAGTGGTTTCGGTTCGTCAATTAAAATTCAGGGAACTGCGAACGACCTTACAATCGGAAAAAGTGCAACAAGCCTTACTTTTACGGTTTTTGACCAGAATGACAATTTTATTGCCCAGCGAACAATGAATTCTGTTCCTTCGAGTTTGGGGCTTACAATCGGAGAATACGAAGAAGACGGAACTTCACAGTCAAATGAATTTTACAAGACGCTTTACGGTGAAGTGGGTGAGATTGCCGACACAAAATATTACAAATTTAAAATCTCGGTTTCGGATGCGGCAAGGACTTATAAAGGAGAGGGAAGCACAACCTCTGAAAACGAACGTGGAAATGTTTCTGACTGTTATTATTTGTACGATGACATTTATACCCCTGTTATTTTTGAAAATTCAACGGATTTAGACGCAGTTTACGAGATAATCAAAAAGAACTTGAGAAATGAAACTCTTTCTGCAACCGAAAAAACAATTCTGGAAACTTTGGAAAAGTTTAAAAATCTTTCTGATGATGAATATTTGGATTCAAGTGCGGATTCCTCAAGGGCTGCCACAACAGAATCTTCTTATATAAAGCCTGTCGGAATATTTTCTTTGACACCGAAAAATAATCCGACTTACGAGATTACGAGCCTTGACACATTCAATTCAAGCGCCGCTCTTCCGTGGGAAGGAAAAAGCATTTCTAGCAGCGGAAGCATTTCTATTCTTGCAAAACCTGGTCCTTCCGACGCTCCTTTGGATAGCAAGACATTTAAACTTGTGATTTACAAAACTGACGAAAAAGGAAACCGCATTGCCGCTGCAGAATCAGACAAAAACGAAGATTACGAGCTGAAAAATGTAACGTGGAAAAAGAACGGTTCAAATTATACAGGAAAAGTTTCCCTTTCAACCGACGATGTGGTTGTTGCCCAGTATTACGGAATTGAACTTAAGGGAAGCGACCAGACTGGTCTTGAATTCTACAACGGTTCAACAGTCTACAGGTTTGTGGTTCAAAAAGGAACAACGCCACCGAACATTCAGATTACAAAATACAATGTGCCGAACGTAAGCACGACAGTTTACTTAAAGGAAGATTCTGCAGATAACACGAAAATTGCGGATTTGGTTGTGTCTGGGACTGCGGAAAGCCGTTCAGGTGCGTCAAACAGTTATGTGACTTTGTGGCCGATTGTGAACACTACGGAATATCTTGAAAATAAAACTTCAACAGAAGGAAAAACTGATAATTCATGGAGTCTTACAATTCCGGGAAGTTGTTTTGACGATTCTCAAAGCGATGTTTATACGGTTACGATTTATGCGGTCGATGAAACTTCAAATCCTGCCTCAAAGGAAATTACGGTTGTTTTTGACAAGGAAGCGCCGGTAATTCAGATTGACTCTGTAAACAACGTGGTGACTTTTGATGCTGACACTACGATAAGTGCTGACGGAAATACTTTTGATGCAAAAAAAGACCGCGGTTATGTAAATGAAAAAATAACAATTTCTGGCAGTGTTTATGATGATAATTTTTCAAGCGGAAGTTGGAGCGCAACTTGTGACGGAAAAGAAATTGCAAGCGGAAAACTGACTACTTCAAAAATCAAGATTGAGATTGACACAACTCTTGGAACAGACGGAAAAGAGCTTAATCTTGAGTACAAGGCGACCGACAAGGCTGGACATGAATCAACGGAAGTCTACAAATATTATGACAAAAATCCTCTTGTAATCAGCCAGATGACAGATTATCCGAGGGTAAGTCTTTCAAATGCGAGTCTTGATATTACGGAAAAAGAAAGCATTTCTTCCGCAAAAAATCTGTTTGACAGTTCATCGAACAATAGAATTATGGGTTCTACAGTTGACGATGACGGAATTGACACAATCAAAATTGAATATTCAAAATATGACGAGGACAATTTTAGTCTTCTTTACAATGGAGAATTGAAAGGAAGCGGAACTTCATGCTCTATCAATGCGGAATTAAAAGATTCAACAGGCTCAGCACTGGCAGAAGGTTTTTACAAGATAAGAATTACCGTAAAGGACAAAAAGACTGAAAACGTAAAGACAACTGTAACAGAGCCGTTTGCGGTGTGCATAAATAATGGTGCTCCGACAATTACGTTTACAAATCCTATAAAATATTCTGAAGATTACCAGTCTGCAACAGAATTTACGGTAACTGGAAGCGTTACTGGCGAGCTTGGAACGGAGCGGGTTATAAAAAGAGGAAGTGTTTCACGCGTAATAAATGATGACAACACTTGGAGCGATGTGATAAAGCCTGAAACAGACAGCGATGGAATCTCATTAAATTCTGACACAGGTGTTTATACGATAAAATATTCAGTAACAGACGGTTTTGGTCGCACTGTTACTGATGAAGTGACATTTAAAATCGACAGAGAAAAACCTGTTTCGGAAATAACTCAGGTTTCTCCGCTTGTTACAGGAAGTTCAAATCCTGAAAACGAAAAATTCCCGAACGGAGCGGTGAACGGCAAAATTACTGTTCAGGGAACTGCAAAAGATAACGACAGGGTTTCTTCTTCTGTATTGAAAATTTATAAAGTTCAAGAAGACGGAACTGCTGGGGAAGAGATTCAAAGTCTTTCTTATGACGGAAACGTAAAAACTGGGGAAGCGATTACGATTCCAGCCGGAATTTCAAACACTGTGAACAACTTTAAATTCAGTGTGGATACTACAAAACTTGCGGAAAACTTTGACAACAGCGGAATTATTTTGCGCCTTGAGTCAACGGATAAGAGCGGAAACATAGGAACTTCTGATTATGCCGTTTATGTTTGCCAGAAAACTGATATTCCTACGCTGACATTTAAGAACGGTGCTGTAGATTGCTATGATGAAAAAGAAATCAAAGTTGGAAAAAATCTTTTTGGAATGGGAAGCGACAAACTTTACATTCATATTGAAGATGATGACGGCGTAAAATCTGTGTCTTATACGGTGGATGGCGTTGGGGAAATGTCTTTACTAGACGACGGAAAGTCCACGACTTATGACTGTGAGATTGACATTTCTGCACTTGGAGTAGGTGTTCATTCTTTAAGATTTTTTGTAAGTGATGTAGCCGACATTTCAAGAAAAGCGTTCCCGAATGAAAGCAACTTTATAAAAATCGCATACGATAACGATGTTCCTTCTTTGGGAGAAATAAAGATTTTGGAAGTTTCGTATGAATCAAATATGTTTGTTCCTAAGGAATATTTGATTTCTGGAACTGCAAGCGATGCGAACGGAATTGCAAAAATTACTGTAAAAAACACTGAGACTAGCGAAGAAATTTCGGTTACTCTTGAGGATTCTGATTCTGGCAAGAAGACATGGAAAACCGTTTCGATTCAAGGAAGCGAGGGCAACAACAGCGTTACTATAACTGCAGAGGACAACTACGGCAGAACCACAAAAAACGAGCTTAAATTTATTGTAGATACAGTTTCTCCGACATGGCAAAAGAACGAAGGAACGGAATCTTCTCCAGTCTTAAAAGATTCAGAAACGGTTGTAAGTGCCAGTTCAAAATCAAAGAAAGCAAGCGAACTTTCGGATTTGGGAAAAAACTTCTGGTTCAACCAGAAAGAAGTTACGTTGAGCGGAAATGCCTACGACAAAAACGGAATCGGCGGCTACGTTCTGACTGTAAATTCCAATGTGCCTGTAGAAAGTTCGGGCGGTTCAAGTTATTCAATTCTTTCAAGTTATAAAGAAGGTCAAAATACTGCAACACTTGTTGTAAAAGACAAAGCTGGAAACTCTGCCGATAGAACTGTTTTGTTTTATGTTGATACTGAAAAGCCGAAGATTGAAAGTTCAGTGGTGGCTGATGGTGTAACTATAACCAATGCAAAAGAAATCACAATAAACGTAAGTGCAAAAGACACAACGAGCGGAATAAGCAAAATTTTAGTTGGAACAGACATTTCCTTTAATGAAAGCACTGCTATCGGCAAGGTTGAACTGGATTCTGTTCACAATGAATATACAGGTTCTGTTAATGTTGACCTTTCTAGACTGACTGAAGGAAATTACACATTCTATATCCGTGCGGAAGACAAGGCGGGTCTTTCTTCTGATGATGCCGTTATAAAAGATTTTGTAATAGACAGAACGCCACCGGTTGTAACTTATTCTTCCCCTAGTTCTGATAGTACTGTAAATAAACTGACTACAATAAGAGGGCTTGTGGCAGATTCAAACCTTGATGAGAATGCAACACCGTATCTTTATTATAGAAAAACTGATACAACTACCTGGTCAACGGAAAAAATAGAAGGTGTATATGTTTCTGCAAATAAATCATGGTCTATTGATTTTTTGACAACTGATAAATGTTCAGACAAAACAAACTACGATGTTCAGGTGCGATTTACAGACAAAGCTGGAAATACAAATACAGACTCATTTTTGAAACTTTATGTGGATCAGGATTCTGACACGCCTGTTGTGGTCTTAAACGGAATAAAATTGGACGGAACAACCCGGCTGAATTCAAACGAGATTTCAGGTTCAGTTGAAGATGATGACGGTGATGTAACAGCATTATGGATAAAAACTTCTAGCACGGCAGACTGGATGAAACTTGAAGTGACTAAGAACGGAACTGGCGGAACTTGGAAATACACTTTGCCAGTAAGCGAAGCAGCGAAAAATGCGGACGGAAATTATGAGCTTTATTTTAAGGTTCAGGATGCGTGTCAAAGTGCGGGTTCGTGTTTTGCAACAGACAAACTGGACGATGGTGGAAAACTTTACATCAGGTCTTCTTTAAGCACTACGGAAAAAGTTGAAACTTCTGTAAAGTTCAGCGTGGATACGACTGCACCGAAAATTGAGCTTGTTGACGTAAGTTTTGACGATGGTGCAACATATTTGAATACGAACGTTTCAAACAACCAGAATTTTGGCGGTGTTAAAAATAAGAACGCGCGATTTAAAATAAATGCAAAAGACACTGTAACTTCCGCTGAAAATTTAAAAGTTGTCCTTAATATTGACGGAACTGACCGCCCTGCTTCTTACAATGAAAGTGAGAGTGCTTATATCTGCGATGTGGACTGTTCTAGCATTACAAGTGGAATCTACCAGCTGAAAGTTACTGCAACAGATGAAGCTGGAATGGCGGATACGTTCAGCCGTTCTGTGGTTGTTGATAATTCCGCACCGGACACGATAAAAAATATCACCCCGAATTCCCAGACAGAGGTTACTGGTGAATTTACGTTCAGCGGACTGATAGAAGATGATGAAAACGCAAATTCAAGAATTGAAAGCGGAAAAATCTACTATTACATTCCGAAATACACAGAAAAAGATACGAATTTTACTGCCACAGACTTTACAGATAATTTTGCGTGGACGCAGGAAAATCTTACGCAAACCCAGGTTTCGTGGAGCATTGAATTTAAAGGTCTTGCGACAAAGTTGGGCTATGACTCTGCAACTGGAAAACTTTCTTCGGATTATAACGAATACAAAGATGATGACAACGAAGATTTGTTCAATATTCCGGTCTGGTTCAAGGCAAGCGACACAGTAGGAAACATTGGTTACATTACAAAAGGAACTTTTATAGGCGAAAGCGATAAAAAAGAAATTCAGTTGAAATTTAACCCGAATGCAGATAAGCCTACGGTTCAGATTACATATCCTGAACACGATGTTGCAAAAGGCGGATTTTCATACACGATTTTAGGCGGAACAATCCGGTTTGCTGGAACTGCGAGCGACAACGAAGGAATTGATTCCGTTTATCTTCAGTTTGACTTGGACGGCGACGAAACGTTCGAAAACGGAATTAAGAAGGACGGAACAATGATTTCGGGTGCTCCGTTTACTATAGACAAAGTTGATACAATTCCTGTTAAGGGCGAGAAAGGCGTAAAAGTTGACAAGGGAACTGTAAGCTGGTCACATTCAATTGATGTTTCAGGATTGCAAAATCTTGACAATCCTCCGAAAGTTTTAAGGGTTCGTGCCTGTGCCGTTGACAATGATACAACTGGCGGTCAGCTTGCGAGTGCATGGAGCAATATAATCTGCATTTCAGTAAACAACAGTGTTCCTCAGATTACAGTAGATAAATTAAGGCAATATGACACCACTGATACAAGTCTTTCTTCTGCAATAAAAGAAATCGCATATTCGGACGGCGACTACATAAGCGGAAAAAACTGGTATCTGGAAGGAACTTTTGAAGATTCGGACGGAATTGACCTTGATTCAACAAGTGCAACTGTAAATGGAACAAAAGTTGACGGTAATTTTACAGATGTTTCAGATTTAAAAGACGGAACAAAATATTCGTTTAAGATTCCTGTAAGCGCAGTTTCTGGAACTTGCACGATGAAACTTGTTGTAAAGGACAAAGATTCAAGTTCTCCGCAGACTGCAGAAAGAGAATACTCGCTGAAAATTGATAACACCGCTCCAGATTTTGATGAAGGAAACGGTGCAACTTTAGTATTGTATAAAGGTGGTTACGGAACGGACGGAACAAGGCTGGATAATACTTCAAACTTTATACAGAACAGCAACGGTGCTTCCGTAACAATTGCATCCCGGGTTAGGGAAGCAGGTTCAGGTTTTAGCAGTGCAGTGTTCTATTTTACAAGGGAATATGCAACTTCTGACGGCACAACTACAACTACAACCCGAGTGTTCAATGTGAGCGAGGGTTATGGAACAAACAGAACCTCAAACAGAACGGATATTTCTTCTTCTAAGACAGACGGTGCGGTTTACATAAACGCAGAAGGACTTGCGGTTTTATACAAAAACGGCGTGACCCGAAGTGCGGACAACACTGTTTCGTTTGATGGTTTAAGTTCAAATAAAAATATACGCAAGGCGGGACTTGTAAAAATTGGCGGCTCTTACCACAAGATTCTGGACATTACAGGCGATGTTGTAACATTTGAAGGCGAATGTTCAACTGGCTTTACAGAAACGGAATTTGTTTACGGTATGGTAGTTGACACAAATGACAACGGCAGCGGAACAAAAGATGACGGCGATGGAATGGCGGAAAGTTACTCTAAGGCAGGTGAATACTGGACTTGGGATGGAACTGTAAATTCTGCGAACATTCCGGACGGTCCGATTACAGTGAACGTTGTTGTATTTGACAAGGCTGGAAACTTTAGAAAAGGCAGTGTTGAAACAAGAATCAGCAACAGTCCTGTAAGAATCACATCTGTAAAACTTGCGACGGACTTGAACTCAAATGGAACATTTGAAGAAAGCGAATACCAGCAATTCTACGCATTCAAGAATGCGGATGGCACTGGAAACACTTCAAAGGGAATCGACATCTGGAATCTTGATACAAAAGAAGAACTTTACGGAAACAGTGCGACTGGAAAATACTGGGCAGTCCGCGACAGGCTTTCTGTGATTCCTGAATTTGTAGGCGGAACAGCACCATTCTACTGGAATTTTTCAAAAGACACTGACGGCGGAAATCTGACAACGGCAAATACTCTTACGGCAAGCGATACAATAAAAATTCAAAACAAAGGTGAGTTCACCCTTGACAACACAGACCTTGGCAGCTCAACAGGCGAGGGAAAAGACGTTACGTACCAGTTCAGTTTCTGGGATTCAACAGAGGAACTTACACCGGGAACAAACACAAGCTGGACTGTTTTGAACGCACACGTAAGGCAGGAACTTTCAGATAGCGTTGCTCCAACAATAACAATCAAACCGTTCTATTGGAAAAGTTCAAGCGACAACAGCCTTTACAAGAACAGCAAGGAGCAGGGACACATTGAGCTTGAAAGCGATTTGCCTACAACTTCTGACGATGCCATTGCAACAACGTTCAGCGACACGAACAAGAGCGGACTTTATGACAAAGACCCTAAAGTGAGCGGAATTATAAAAATTCAAGGAACTGCAAACGACAACAAGATTTTGAAGGAAATAAAAGTAAAGATTCCTGGAATTTTGAACGATTACACTACAGTCGGCACGTACACAACAGGAAGTGGCTGGGATGATACAAAAGCCGCCGACATCGACTCAAAACTTGAAAGCGGTGCATGGGCATTTACAGTTGACAGCGAGAACATCACGCAGGCGGACGGCCACACGATAAAATGGACTCTTACCGTGGACACCGCAAAAATCACAAATGTTGCAGAGCTTGACGTTGCGGTTCAGGTGAAAGCCACGGACCAGAGCAGCAACACTTCTTCTGAAAGCACAACTCAGACCGCGCAAGGAGCGGAAACTGGGTATTATAGGGTGGATGTTGTGCCGTATATCAGCGCATTGCACACAACAAACCGCAATAAGAGCGGATTGAAAGACAATAACATTCGTTCCGCACAAGGAAAATATTCAATTATCAAAGGTGTAACAAGTGACTTTATTACAGTAGAAGGATTTAATCTTTCTCCAAGTGCAGTACGGCTTGTATCTACGGATGATTTGAGCAAAGAGGTAACAACTTCAAGCGGAATAGGATTGACTTACAAGTCTGGAACTTCAAGCAACTTTACTGTTAGCAATAATATTTCAAAATCAGGTTATCTTGAAGTGTTTACAAACGGAATTCGTGCATTAAACAACGTAAACAAAAACGATGCAAAAGGCACATACTCGTTTACAGGCAGTGATGGCAAGGCTCAGATTTCAGACTATAAAGATATGCCGAACCGCGAGGCAGACTACTACAGCACAAAGAATGTAACCTTAACCGATGACAGATATTTGCGTGTGTTTGATATGAAAGATACTGGAATGAAAAATGGGTATTATCCTGTTATGATTATGAATGGTGATAATCCTGTATTTGGATATGTTAATAAAAGTGGCGGAACTTCTGGAAGACCTACTAATAGAGGAACAGATACTTATGCAGGTACTTATCAGCCTTCTCATGCAATGCCTCAACGTTCTGAATATGATGGAAATACTGGAACTAAAGTTTATACAGAATACCTTATAAAAGCATCTACTTGGGATTCTATGGGAATGGCAGTTGATGAAGGTGGGCGTTATTACAATGTTTCTGTATATAACAGAGATGGTTCAGCTATGTCATTAATTTATGACAGATATGCAGAACTGTATGATGCAGGAGGAAATGGTTGGGGGGCAGGAATAGGATATGCTAATTATTATGGAAATTGGTCTTATAATGATAATAATAATGCAATCACACTTGATTCCGTAAATTATAGTACATTACTTACTGAACGGTATATGTATCCTAAATTAATTGCTAAAGGTAATTCAAAAACAGGAAATGCAAGTGTATATATGGCTTATTATGATGATGCAACTAGTGAAATTCTTTTAAGAAATTTCCAAATTGGAGTAAGTGCAGGCAGTTATAGATTGGATTCTTCTCATTATGATATAGATGGTGTTAAATATTCACAGTATGTTAACTTTGCAGAAAATACAAACAATGAAGATTCATATGGCGTGGGGCGATTGCAAGTTACAAGCAAAGGGTCAAAGTATTTTGCAATGGGTGTAACTTCAGATAATCATGTGGTGATTGCTTATTATGATGAAGACTCTAGTAAAATTGTTCTAAAATATTCAGCAAGTGCTGTGACAGGAGTGTCTCCAACTAGCAATATAAATTGGATTACATCATCTATCTCTTTCCCGGAATATGTAGGTTCTTACTTATCACTTGTTGTGAATGGTAATAGTGTTCATTTAGCAGCATTTGATTCTTTTGATTCTAACTTAGTATATATGTATCTGCCTACATACAATGGAACAGAATTAGTTGCGGTAACAGTGGATCAAGCTTCTTCTGTAGGGCAATGGACACAGATAAAAGTCAAAGATGATGTTCCTTATATTGCATACTATAATTCAACTGAAACAGGATCTAGAGATCCTATAAAACTTGCATATTCTACAGAAGCTGCAAGTGCTGTAATATCAGGTGGTGTTGATTTACTTCCAAGTTCTTCAAATGGTACAGGTTATACAACTGGTAAATGGGAATATTTAACAGTTCCTGCAATTACACCTCCTCAGGGTGGCGATACAAAGTTCCAAAACGTTTGCCTTGATTTCGATACATCAGGAACTCCTGTTGTAGGTTATCTTGGCACAAACATCGAGTTCGGAAAATGGCTGAGTGAGTAAGGCAATTAATTTATAATTGTTCTATATGTCTGATACAGGTTACGAAAAGGCAGTGCTGAAGTAGTAAAAAGAACAGCAGGCAGCCACCATAAAAAGAAGTTGCTTAAACTGTCCTAAAAATTTGGGGCTGCCTAATAACCTAAAGTTCCTTGACTTTTTCAACAGAAAGCCCAGTACATTCCGCGATTATTTCCGCAGGGATATTTTTGGATTTAAAATTTTTAGCAGTTTCTTCGGCAATTTCTTTGTGGGCAATCTCGTAGCCTTCCTGGAATTTGTGTTTTCCGTAGAGTTTTATTTCCTGTTCTACTG
>CAVIQW010000063.1:0-11330 GCA_963644915.1 Paratractidigestivibacter sp. | reverse complement strand
AATATTTATAAAAAAAGTGCGTCCAAAAAGCTGAAAACTAAAAATTCTGTCGGGTTCAGAGAACGAAGATACTATACCTTTTATTAGTGATGGGGGGGGTAACTTTCAGCAACTCACTATTTGAAAGATAGTGGTATGCCGCAATGAAAAATGGAATTTCAATTAAAATTGAAAGAGAACTTTTAAAAGCGTATATAGGATGATAATGATTTTCTTTGTAAAAAGTCTGCAAAATCATAAATCGCTCATCGCCAAAGAAAACAGCCTTTATTCTTTGTATGCCTGGCTTTAGTTTTTGCTGGATTTTTCTTTCCTTGTCCTGCAAGGTGTCTGCAATATTGTAGATTGGCAAGGCAAGAAAATTTATAGCAAGGCTAACACCGACAATAGCACCCAAGATTCCAAGAAACGGAAGTTTTCTTATAAAAAAATTAAAAACCCAGTCTATTATCAGTTCTATTGGAGAAATAAAAATATTGTAAAAAATCATTTTTGTCCCTCTGAAACCGACTGGCTCTCGATTTTGCTGACCATAAAATCAACGATATTTTTTCCAGCTTCGCCTTCGTGCATCCATGCTTCGGCTTTTGCGGCGTGACGGGCTTCTTCAAGTTCCTTGCTGTCGCTTACAGACTGAATAACTTCTTTTATGTTTGCAAATTGCTCTTCCTTCAATTCTGTTCCGAATTTGCGCAAAACTGAATACTGCCACAATTCTTTTCCATCCAAATCGTAGGCATCGTATGGGCGCAAGTCCATTCCTGCATTTACGTACATAACTGGCTTATCGCAAAGGAATGTGTAGTCAAAAATGATTCCAGAAAAATCAGAAATCATTATATCAGCTTTTTTTAGCGAGAAAATATTCTGCCGCTCATAGTCCCAGACGATGTTTGTATTGTCCTTATAGCGCTCTGTAAGGCGTTCGAGCATTTCTGCCTCTGATTTTTTTGACTGCGGGTGAGGGCGCACAATAATTCTCCAGCCAGTTTTAGAAAGCGGATCAAGAAGTTTTTCTCCGTATTTTTTAAGAAGTCCAACATCGCCCCAGCTTGGAGAAACAAGAACTGTGAATGGATGGTTTTCTTCTGCAGGAATATTTGCGATGTTCTGTTTGTACACATCAAGGTAAGGGCAACCGACGGTAACAAGCTCTTTTTTTGTGATTCCACGTTTTTCTTCAAGATAGCGAAGGTCTGTCGCCTGATAGTCGCCTGTAAGAAGAATTGAATCAAAAAAGTCCAGTCCAAAAAGTCTGTAAGTTGTCGCATCGTTGGGCATATGCAGAACGTGTGAGTAGTGTTTTACATTTTTGCTTCTTTTTAACTGGTAAACCTGAAGTCCCGGTGTTGACATAAGAACAATTCCTGCGCTCAGCATATTAAGTTTTGCAAAGGCTGAATTTCCTTCACCGATAAATTCGGCTTTTACATAATTATATTTCTGCTCAAAAATCGGGTCGGTCTTTGAAGAGGTAAGATATTCAAGCGGAATTTTTCTTGCCTCAAATTCTTCAACAACTGGCTTGAACGTGTTCCAGTACTGATTTCCCTCGTTGTAAATTACATAAGGCTTGAAAGAAGAATCCACCTGCGCGCTTCCATCTTTTTTACCTGAAAAAAAGAATTTAACCTTCAATATAAGCGCTCTGAACAAAAAGAATAAAGTAGCGGCTGCTCCAATCAAAATGCTGAATAGCATTGAGCCTGTACCCGGGTCGATGTAGAGCGGTAAAAATGTAGTAAAAATCATAATTTCTCCTGTTTATTTTAAAAATTTGAATATTTTCTTCTATAAATATTAATTATTTAATTCCTTTTTGCCAGTTTTTGGCTTCAAAGATACTTTCTGAAATTGTATACCAGTCATCTTCTGGAACTGTAAATGTGTTCAGTCCGTTTCCTCCCGGTCGCCAGTTATGCGTAAGCACTATGCCAGAAGCTTTTTTTTCTGCTGGCGGAATTTCCTTGATTTCTTTGCCTGAAACTGGATTTTTTGGATTTTCGATGATTCCTTTTGTGGCAATCGCCGGTACGTCTGCGTTGGTCATAAAATCTTCGTTTACAGAAAGTTTTCCTTTTGCGTTGAAATCTTTTACCAAAAGCAGTGGATGGTTGTGGTCAGGATTGTAGCCTTTTGGAAATTCTGTCTGCTCAAAGTCAAGTTTGAATCCTTCTTCTGTTCCAATTCCGTGGTCAGCAACAAAAATTATACGGGAATTGTCGTAGCAGTCGTTTTCTTTTAAATATTGAATCCAGTCGCCAAAACGTTTTAATGCGGCAATATTTCCAGAAACGCTGCGGTATTTTTCAACTTTTGAAGTTGTCTTGCCTTCAATGTTGATTGCAGGAACATAATCTGGTGCCTGAAGCTTCTGTCCAGAATGAGTTGTGTCATTTACAATTGCAAAAAATTTATTTCCCTCTGCTGTAAAATCTGTAAGTTCAGGCATATAGTCAAGTGCGGAATAATAATCAATAAATTCCATTATGTCGGAAGTCTGTTCATCAGATGACCACCATGAGCCGTCATCATAAACGCTGTCGCGTGCAAAAAGCGGAACCGCCTTAAAAAGACTGAACCATACAAGATTTCTTTTAAGACAGGTGCTTGTTATGTTTGGACGAACTTTGTCAGGGTTTTGTTTTACCCAAAGGTCAGTGTATTTTCGTTCAACATTAAAACCTTCAATTTTTTCGTATGGCGCACAGATTGACATATCTGGAATCCAACTGTAGTTTGCCCAGCTTAAATCTGAAACTTGTGCTGTAAAATCTGCCTGTTCTGTAAAAATGCGTGGAAGCATCAAAAGCGCTTCGTTCTGCTTATCAACAAGTCGTTCAGTTTTTCGTTTGTTGATTTCAGAAGGAATATATTCGTATCCGCCAAAAAGCGGTGGAGTGGCAAGCAGCGTTCCCTGATTCCATGAAACAGTGTTGTGGTAAAGCGTAAATCCGTCGTAAATGTCGTACAGTTCTGGAAAAGTTTCAAAAATCGGCACAACATAAGAATTTTCTGCACGGTCAAGCATAATTACAAAAACATTTTTTCCAGTTTTAGAAACGTGGTACAGAGGGGTGATTGAGTCAACTTCCTTTACATCATCGGCAACTGTCTTTTTGTATTCTGAATATCCGTTTTGAATCTGCACAATGTGAACAAGCGAAAGTCCAGCCTCCGCAATAAGAATCACCGCAAGAATACCGTTTAAAATCTTTTCTTTTTTAAATTTAAGAAGAAGAACAGGAATACAAACCGCAAAAATTATGCAGATTAAATTCAAGATTGTCTGCCAAAGTGGAGCTGAGTCAATGTTTTCTGCAAAAGTTATAAGCCGCGAAAGAGTCCCGTAGTCGCCAGAAAAAACAAATGCATCAATCAAGGCAACAAAAAGAAGAACCGGCATTGTAACCGCAAAGCCTGCCTGAATTCGCGCATTGAACAAAAAATAGACGCAGCTCATCCAGAATACAAAAAGTCCAAATGTTTGCGTTGTGGAGTTGTAGATAAAATAAAGTGGCGAGCCATATCCGTCAATGTTTGAAAATTCAACTGGTGAAGAACCGATAATAAACGAAGGAATTACAGTTCCAGCAAAAAGACAGAGCGCAACGCTTGAAACAAAGAAAATTCCGAATCTTGTTTTCTTGTTTTCTGTAAGAGGCTTTAAAGTTGTGTCTAAAAGATGCGAAATATATTTTACAAGAAATGGCACTGCCAAAAGCAAAGTTGCAACCGCCGCAAGCAGAACTCGTTTGTGCAAAAATCCGTTGTGAACAAAAAGAACATAACAGTCCAGACCAAGAATTGCGGCCGCAAAAACAACGTACAGAACTTTTGCCGGATTTTTTATCTTATAGAAAATATTTTTTACAAGAGAAAATACATTGTTCATCGTCCAGTAAAGAACAAGACCTGCTGGAGAAGAATAAAGAATTACAAGGAAGATAAGAGCCATTCCATAAATCGTTATTTTGTCCTTGAATTTAAATCCTTTTGTGTAAATCGCGCCGGCAATAATATTTATGAGCGTCATCGCGATTGGAAGCACGTTTATCGGAAGAGTTCCGATGGAAAAAAGCGCGTCCTGTGCACCCATGTCGCGTATAAAAAGGAATGAATATCCACGCAAAGATTCAAGGTTTGAAAGAAATGAGTAAGCCGCCATGAAAAACGGAATCTGGATTAAAAGTCCGAAAGATGAACGCAAAGCCATAAGGGGATGGTAATGATTTTCTTTGTAGAAAGTTGTAAGAATCATATACTGCTCATCGCCTTTAAAAACAGATTTGATTCTATTGATTCCTGGCTCAAGTTTTTTTTCTGTGTCACGCTGAATCTGCTGCCAATGCTCGGCTACGATATAAAGTGGAAGACAAAGAATTGAAACCGCAAGACTTACACCGATAACGGCAATTCCTTCGTTTTTGAAAACACTGTCAAAAAGAACAAAAGAAAATTCAATTATCTGAATAAGCGGATAAATTATTACTGTGTAAAGAAAATTTAACATTTGCCATATCCTTGAAAAAATGTTCTAAATTATAGCATTTTCAATTAGCAATAGCAATTAATCGATGAATTTGAAATTGCTCTGGTAAAATATTACTCCCAAAGTGTTATGTTTTCATTTGAATTTTAATGATTGTCTTGTTATCTTTATGGTATGAAAATATCAGCAGAAACTTTAGTACTTAAATTTATCCGTTCATATCCAGAACCTTTTTCTATAGATTTTTTTTCAACAATCATTTCAAAATTTGGGGTAAAATTTACAAAGGAAGAGTGTGAAACTTATCTTGAGGGAAATTCGAATGTTTTTACTTTGGCGAACGGTTTGTATGCAACAAGAGCGTGTATGTTCACCAATAGATATTTCAGCATAAAGCCAGAGAGGAAAGAACTTGATAAAGGCGTTTTTATTGTGGGACACCGTTGTATGCCTTTTGTTGATCCTGATGTCTTGTCGTGCAGTATAACTTTTGTTTATAAACGGCGTGCCTTGGCTCAGAAAGTTGTTGAAATTGACAGTTCGTTTTTGTTGGACTTGTTCACACTTTATGGCGATGAGTATTCTCCGCAGTACATTGCACAAGACCCTGCGAACGGGGAAATGGATCTTTCTGCTATGGATTACACTTTGCCTCCAACTGTGAAAATATCTGGCATTTCAACTGATGAACTTGTGAAAGACGGATTTAAAGTGGGTGACAGGCTTATCTGCAAAGTAATTGACTGGGATAATTGTGTTGTAAGTGTTGAATTTTCTCCACGCGGCGAAAAAGAAAATTGCCTTCAGATGACAAATGACGATATTGAGCGCGAAAAGTGGTATTCCTTGCTAGAAGAGTATCTTCTTGAAAGTTTTAAGATTATAGGTCCCGGGGATTCCATAGAAGAGCAACTTTCCATAGTTTTTGCGGAAAAACGTGATAAACTTTGTGTAAAGAACTGCGGTTCTGTTGAGGAATTTTTTCTTAGGACAAAAAAAGTCGGCTTTGAGCTTTTTGGCGTTGAAACTCGTCTTTGGTACAAGGGGCAGGATGTTCCGGCAATCGGCAGTTGGAATGAGATGGAATATCTTCCCTCTGAGGATGAAAAGAATATAAAGCCGGTAGCCGAAAAATTTGAGCAAATTCCTTCGTATATTGTTGATGCGTCGATAAAAGATCAGCTTTATGACAAAACCTGCGATATGGAGCTTTTACTAAAAAGGCTTTATCCGAATTCGTATAGAATTTCTGCGGTGCAACGTAAAATGATGTTATTGCACTTGAAAAATCGACATGATATACTTGCAGCAAAATATAATCGTTTTGCAGATTCTGAAATAAGCGGAGTTCGTCATAGGATTCTGGAACTTTTTGCCCAGGTAAATGCACTTGTTTATGCAATTGATTTGGCTGGTGTTGAACTTTCTGTTTTTCCGCAACAGTCGCTCGTGGTTCTTTCCCAGATTTATGGGCATATAAACCATGTTCTGGAAGTTTCTGAATCCGATCCAATTTCCGTTTTAAGGGATATGGATGAAATTTCAATCTCTGTGGACGGAATGCAGGTGAATTTTGAATGTGTTGAAGAAGATTTGCGTGCGGTTATTGCCAAGGAATCCAAGAATGGATTTATGGTCTTAAAATAAATTTTGTCGGAGTAAAAAATGGCAGTGAATCTTGCGGAACTTATCCATAAGGGTGGAGTTTTTACGGATGTTGAAGGTTCTTTTCCGGAAGAAATCTATGAAAAAATTACAGGAATGATGAATCTTCCTGAAGGGTTGTCTGCTGAAACAGTATGCAATGCTCTTTGTGAAAGGGAAAAAATTATGAGTACGGCGGTTGGAAATGGAATCGCTTTGCCTCATGCTAGAATTCCAATCTTAAAAGATGAAGATGATCAGGAAATCTGCATTATTTACCTTAAAAATCCGATTGATATGAATGCTCCTGATGAAAGAAAAGTTTTTGTTATGTTTGTGATTCTTTCAGCAAATCAGCGTTCGCATTTAGCTGTTCTTTCGGAACTTGTTCAGCTTTTTCAAAAAAAAGAATTTAAGAATCTTCTTGAACAAAAAGCAAGTGAAGCCGAGTTGCTCAATATGATAAGAAATTTATCTTAAAGGCGGCGGTTTTACATATAAAAAAAAACGGAATTCCAAAAATTGAAATTTCAAAATCACTCTAGAGGTTAAAGATGAACGAGAAAGCGATTAAGGCTGTAGCAACTTCTATCCGAAGTTTGTCGATGGATGCGATTCAGAAAGCAAATTCTGGACATCCGGGAACTCCTCTTGGTGCGGCAGAGGTAGCCGCAGTCCTTTACGGAGAAATCCTTAAGCACAATCCTGCTGATTCTAAATGGGCAGACAGAGACCGGTTTGTTTTGTCTGCTGGACATGGTTCAATGCTTTTGTATTCGATTCTTCATTTAAGCGGATACAAAATTTCCCTTGAAGATATAAAATCTTTCCGTCAGGTCGGAAGTGTCTGCTGCGGTCATCCTGAGTATGGGATTACTGATGGCGTTGAATGTACCGCCGGTCCGCTTGGTCAGGGCGTTTCTATGGCAGTTGGAATGGCTGTTGCGGAAACTATGCTTGCGGCTCGATTTAACACTCCTTCTCATAAAATTGTTGACCACTACACATATTCGTTGGTCGGGGAAGGCTGCCTTGAGGAAGGCGTTTCTTCTGAAGCTTCATCTCTTGCCGGAAACTTAAAACTCGGAAAACTTATTGTTTTCTACGATATGAATAAAATTTCGATTGATGGTTCTACGGACATCACTTTTAATGAAGATATTGCAAAGCGTTACGAGGCTTACGGATGGCAGGTTCTTTGTGGTGATATGTACAAACCTGCCCAAATCTTGAAACTTGTTGAAAAAGCAAAAAAATGCACTGACAAGCCGACTCTTATCATTTTAAAGTCTATAATCGGATTTTCTTCGCCAAAACAGGGGACTGCTGATACTCACGGTGCTCCGCTTGGAGAAGAAGGAATAAAATACGCAAAGAAATTTCTGGGAATTCCAGAAAACGAAGAATTCTATGTTGTTCCAGAAGCCTACGAATATTTCAATTCTAAAAAAACTGAATGGGCTGCAAAAGAAGAGGCGTGGAAATCTGAATTTGAGGCGTGGTCACAGGAAAATCCTGATTTACGAAAAAAATGGGATGCTTATTTCAATGATCAGCCTACAAAAGAAGTTGCTGAACTGGAATTTTCCGAAACAGATAAGATGGCAACCCGTGATGCAAGCGGAAAGTCATTGAATTTTATTGCCCAGAAATATGAAAACCTAGTGGGCGGTTCCGCGGATTTGGCAGGTCCTAATAAAACAGTTCTAAAAGATTGCGGTGGGATTTTTAGTCCGCAGAATAGAACTGGAAGAACAATTGAATACGGAATCCGCGAATTTGCAATGAGTGCTGTTGTTTCCGGAATAAATCTTCACGGTGGATTGCGTCCGTTCTGCGCTACATTCCTTGTCTTTGCTGATTATCTTCGTGCCCAGCTTCGTGTTGCAGCGTTGATGAATCTGCCGAATATTTACGTTCTTACCCACGATTCAATCTATGTTGGGGAAGATGGGCCGACTCACCAGCCGGTTGAAACTTTGGCTTCTTTGCGTGCAATTCCAAATGTTCAGGTTTTGCGTCCAGCTGACGCTCAGGAAACTCTTGAAGCATGGAAAATGGCTTATGAGTCAAAAAATCATCCTGTCTGCATTGCTCTTACGCGGCAGGCAATTCAGGGATTTGCAAAGGCTGACAAGGACTGGAAAAATTCAATCCGAAAAAACGGCGCATACGTCGCTCTTGACTGCGAGGGAACTCCCGAAATCACAATTCTTGCGACTGGTTCGGAAGTTTCTACTTCAATAGAGGCGGCGGCTATTTCTGGAAACAAGAAAATTCGCGTCGTTTCAGTGATTGACTACAATAAATTTGACGAACTTGACGAAAGTGTTCAGGCGGAGCTTATAGGCGGTGCAAAACGTGTTGTGTGTGCGGAGGCTGGAATCAGTGCAAACTGGAAGCACTATGCTACAAGCAAAAAAGACTTGTTCTGCATAAACCGCTTTGGAGAGTCGGGACCTGCTGCTAAAGTCGCAGAAGACTTGCATTTTACAGCAAAAGATCTTGCGGCTTTGCTCAATGCTTAAAAAGTGAATATAAAAAATCGAGGTAAAAAAAATGTCTAAAAAATTAGTTCCAATAACTTTGCTATGTGGCTATCTTGGTGCTGGAAAAACTACTTTGCTCAATAAAGTTCTTACAAACCAGAAAGGTTTTAAAGTTGCGGTAATCGTAAACGATATTGGTGAAATCAACGTTGACCAGACGCTTATTTCAAAAGAGGCTAATATTACAGATACTTCGAGCATTATCGGGCTTCAGAACGGTTGTATTTGCTGCACTTTAAAGTCTGATCTTGTAAAACAGATTGAAAATCTTATTGATTCTGGAAAATTTGACTACATTTTGATTGAGGCTTCTGGCGTATGCGAGCCAATGCCGATTGCTCAGGCGATTATGCAGATTGAAAATGGACGGCTTGATAATGTTGTTTCAGTTGTTGACGCAAAACGTCTTGTTGATGAATTTTCTTCTGGAGATAATCTTCTTAAAAAAGATATGGACGAAGAGGACTTGGAGTCGCTTTTGGTTCAGCAGATTGAATTCTGTTCAACTTTGATTATAAACAAGAAGGATTTAGTTTCTCCGGAAGAAATGAAAAAAGTTCACGCAGTAGTAAAAGCGCTGCAGCCACACGTGAAGGTGATTGAGGCAGAACGCGGAAATGTTGAGGTAGAGGACATTCTTGCTACTGAACGATTTGATTTTGACGCAGTTTTTGAAAGTGCGGCATGGGTTCAGCATCTTGAATCTGCGGAAGAAGGAGATGATGATGACCACGACGACCACAACGAACACGAACATGAACACGAACATGAACACGAACATGAACACGAGCATCATCACCATGAACACAAGCACGATGGCGATTCTGGAAGCGATGAGGACGAATATGGAATCGGAAATTTTGTGTATTACAGAAGACGTCCATTTAACCGTGATAAACTTGAAGAATACGCAGGCCGATGGCCAAGAAATATTATCCGTTCAAAAGGCGTTGTCTGGTTCAGTGATGAACAGAATATGGCTTATGTTTTTGAGACTTCAGGAAGACAGATTTCTGCTGGTGCGTCTGGAACTTGGCTTGCGGCAGCTCCTAAGGCAGAGCAGGATGAGGTTCTCGCTCAGGAGCCTAAAATGCGTGAGGAATGGGATGAAAAAGTTGGCGACCGCATGATAAAACTGTGCATAATCGGTCAAAAAATGGATAAATCCAAAATTACCGCAGAACTGGATGCGCTGCTTGACTAACTTTTGCATAGGATAGTTTATGTCTACGGAAAATAAAATGGGCTCAATGCCCATAATGAAACTCATTTTAAATATGTCATTGCCAATAATGTTTTCAATGTTCGTTATGGCTTTGTACAATATTGTCGACTCGATTTTTGTTGGAATGATAGGTGAGGAAGCCTTGACTGCGGTTTCTTTGGCGTTTCCAATTCAAAATCTTATGATTGCATTCGGTGTTGGAACAGCGGTTGGTGTAAACGCCTTGCTTTCACTCAGACTTGGTCAGAAAAATCAGGAAGATGTAAACAAGGCTGCTATGAACGGGATTGCGATTTCTGTAATAACATGGGTTGTATTTGTTGTTGTTGGGCTTCTTGTTACTGAACCGTATCTTCGTTCTCAAACGGCAAACCAGACAATCATTGAATACGGAAAGGAATATCTTAATATAATTCTTATTCTTGGGCTTGGCCCGATTGTTGGAACTATGTTCGACCGCCTTCTGCAGGCAACAGGAAGAACATTTCTTTCGATGATTTCGCAGATTGTTGGCGCAGTTTTTAACTGTATTTTTGACCCTCTGCTTATTTTCGGAATTGGGCCTTTTCCTGAAATGGGAATTAAAGGAGCCGCACTTGCAACGGTTCTTGGGCAGATTATTGGTGGCTGCGTTTCTTTGACTTTAAATATCAAGAAAAACCCAGATATTCAGTTAAGGCTAAAAAATATTTTCCTTGATTCCAAGATTGTTGCCCAGATTTATAAAGTTGCAGTTCCTTCTATATTGATGACGTCGATAACTTCTGTAATCACTTATTTTATGAACATCATTCTTGGCGGAACTTCAAACGGTGGTGATACAGCGATTGCGGTTTATGGCGTTTATTTTAAATTGAACAGTTTTATATTCATGCCAGTCTTTGGACTCTGCAACGGAATTATTCCTATTATTGCATATAATTTTGGAGCCCAGCATCACAGAAGAATTACAAATGCGATTCGAGGTGCGCTCGTGCTTGCGCTTTGCATTATGACTGTCGGTGTTGTTCTTTTTGAAACAATTCCGGGGCAACTTTTTTCGATGTTCAGTGCAACTCCAGAAATGAAGCGAATGGGAAGTGTTGCTTTGCGGCTGATTGCACCGAGTTTTTTTGGGGCGGCAATAGCAATCACGCTTTCTTCGGTTTTTCAGGCATTTGGAAATGCAATTTACAGTATGACGGTTTCGTTCAGCAGGCAGATTTTGATTTTTCTTCCGGCTGCATATTTTCTTTCAAAAACTGGAAATGTCGATAACGTCTGGTGGTGCTTTATAATCGCAGAATTTATGTCAGTTGGAATGTCTCTGTTTTTTATGCGCAGAATTTACGTCAAGAAAATCCGTGGTATTCCGATGGATGAAAGCCGATAGAATTTTTGTATGATTTGCGCGTCGGTGATTGTTCGTTGAAATTTTGTA
>CAVIQW010000062.1:0-11715 GCA_963644915.1 Paratractidigestivibacter sp. | reverse complement strand
GAATTATATTCAATGTATGGGGAAAAAAGAAACGGGTGGAATTTTAAATTTTAAAAATTCATCACTGGAAACAACAGATTTAGTTCTTACAGGCGATGAGTCAACCAAGCCTTCGTATTTGATTCAAAAAAATGCAATGAGCAAGGCTTACTACAAGATTTCTGCAATGGGAAAAAAACTTATTTCAATGGCAATGGCAGTTAACAATATGCAGAAAACAATTTTTGGCGAGACAAATTATTACGAGGCAAAATTCTCGTTCAATGACTTTTTTAAATCCATGGGAATTTCCATTGGAGGAACAAGCATTGAGCGAATTGCCGAATGTGCAGATGAATGTGTCCATTTTGTAATAAATTTTCATACAGATGATTTGCAGAATTTTATACCTTTGTTCTCGCTGATTCAGATTGACAAAAGCAACAAGATTCTTCGTTTTGTGTTCAATCCGATTATCAACAACTTTTTGGAACAGCAGGCAGGTCATCACAAGATAAATTTTCTGGAGTACGGAAAACTCCGCTCAACTTATGCAATGCGATATTACGACATTTTTGAGCAGTACAAAGGTTTTGCCGGAAAGAACGGAAATCCTAAAAACACGTGGACTTGTTCTCTTTCTTTTGATGAGATAAAAAATCTTTTTCAGCTTGATGAAATTTACCAGAACCGTACCGACAACTTTAAAAAATTTGTAATAACAGAGCCAATCAAGGAATTGAACGAAAAAATCACTTCGATGAAAGTTATAAAGCAGGATTGGCTAAAAACTGGAAAAAAGCACACTGGCGTTCGTTTTACTATTATGAGAACGGAGGCAGGCGTTACAGATTACGATAAAATTTCTGCTTACCTGAATTTTATTGAGGAGCAGACGGACAGAACTCTAGTTTGCCAGAATGCGGATCTTTATCTTTCTTTGCTGGAAAAAGAGAATGTTGTTGTAAAAGTTGATTTGGAAACTGCTAGTGATTCAACTGATGGCTCTGAATTAAGGCAACTGAAACTTCTTTGTGAAATGGCTTTGAATGATTTGAAAGAGCAGAAAAAATCCGGCAAAAAACTAGCAAATGCCAAAAAGACTGAAAACCTTCAGCGTGAATTTGTTCTTGAAAATTAGCCAAAAAACACAAAAAGTCTAAAAAAACTTGCCAGAATGAATTCTGTTACGTATAGTGGGAATATTTTATTGTTTCCGCTATATTTTTTTTAAAGCAAAGTAGGGCAGGCAAGTTACTAGGAAATTCCAATTTTTTATGTTGCTTTTTTGAGGTTTGGAGAAAACTAGTAAGTTGATTGTTTTTTTGTTTACTTGGAGTTTGCTAGTAAGTTGATTGTTTTTGGAATTTTCTAGTTGTTTTGTGGAATATCCTAGGTATTAAATGGAAAAAACTAGTATTTTAGTCTAAAAAAGTATACATATTACCACAAATAAATTTGCTCTGAATTTGTTAATATTATGTATCATTTTTTTTACAGTTTTAAATTTGCTAAATTTGAATTTAGTAAATTTCGTTCCGAAGTCGCAAATTTTTTCATTCGACACAAATAAAAATAACTGCTATATTTTGCTCTGTCCGCGCAGTTTATGATTCCTCAAAAACTCCTGCGCGTAAAAAATTAAAATCCTTAAGGAGGTGTGAAATGAAAAATTTTCACAGTCTTATCAAAAAAGAGCTGAAGGACATTTCGCTTTTGCTTAGAAGTATTCCTTCGCTTACCGTTTCAATTTTTTTCCTTTCTGTTGTGTGCGCAAATCTTTTGGCAAACAAGGAACTTGTCAATTTTAAGTATGTTGTCCTGGATTGCGGTTTTGCTTTTAGCTGGATTATGTTTTTGTGTATGGACATGATCTGTAAAAGATGGGGGGCTAAGGCGAGCATTGAAGTTTCGGTTGTTGCGCTTTTGGTGAACCTTTCCGTGTGCGGAATTTTTGCGTTGCTTAGCAAAGCTCCTGGAATGTGGGGAGAATTTTACAGCACAGAAAATATTGAGGTGAACAAAGCCTTGAATGCAACTTTTGGTGGTTCTTGGTACGTTGTTCTTGGGTCTGCACTTGCCTTTACAGTTTCTTCTATTATAAATGCGGTGTTAAATTCTGCGGTTGGGCGAGCAGTAAAGTCTGACGGATTTTTTGCATTTGCACTTCGTTCGTATTTTTCAACGATGGTTGGGCAGTTTGTTGACAATTTTATTTTTGCCACGGTTGTTTCTAAATTCTTTTTTGGTTGGACGTGGACACAGGTTTTTGTGTGCTCTGCGATTGGCGCGTTCTTTGAACTTTTTGCAGAAGTTGTCTTTAGCGGAATCGGCTATAAAGTTGTAAAAAAATGGGAAGCAGAAGAAGTCGGAAAAGAATATTTTGAATATTTAAAGGCAAACTCAAAATGAAAGTGGTGATAACAGGAACTTCTGGCGGAATTGGAAGAGCGGCCGCGATAAAATTTTTAAAAGAAGGTCATTCTGTCTTTGGAATTGATATAAAGACCGATTCAATAGGCGGAACTTTGCCAGAGGCAAAAAACTACACACATTTTATTGCTGATATTTCCAAAAAAGATGAACTGCCGGTTCTTGATGATGTAGAGATTCTTGTGAACAATGCAGGAATCCAGACTGGAACAAAAAAAGACATAGAAGTTAATCTTTTGGGAACAATGAACGTTACTGAAAAATATGCGTTCCAAAAAGCGATAAAATCCGTGCTTTTTATAAGTTCTGTTTCTGCGGTTACAGGAAACGAATTTCCAGAATATGTTGCGTCAAAGGCTGG
This sequence comes from Paratractidigestivibacter sp., assembly GCA_963644915.1. GTDB lineage: Bacteria > Spirochaetota > Spirochaetia > Treponematales > Treponemataceae > Treponema_D. Next base: position 8,942 of record CAVIQW010000062.1, on the reverse strand, counting down.
AATTAACGGATATATGAAAAACTGTGCAATCAGGCTTGCGAATAAATTCCGGGCAACAAGCAATTCCTTGTGTTTTGGCGGAGTTCTTACAGAACTGAACAAGCCAGTGCTAGAAAACCCAAGGCTATGGGAAAAAATTATGGATGTAACGCCATTAAAAAAATGGATTTCTGTGGAAGAAGCCGCTGAATGGTGCTATTTTTTGACTGTTACAAATACTTTTTGTACTGGGCAGGCGATTGATGTTTCTGGAGGGGAACGGAACTGCGCTGATTTATTTGTCTGGCCGGAAGAGTAGGGAAAAAAAATCCATCTGAAAGATTTGTGCTTCCAGATGGATTTTTTATTTCAACAAGAATTACTTGATGGAAAGTCCGTGCATTTTAGCTGACTCTCTTAGCCATTTTAATGTTGATTCGTATTCGCCATCGCGAATTTTTGCGCTTTCGTAACTTGCCTTTAGTTTGTCAGCCAAAGCCTGATATTCATGGTCGTTTACCATTTTTTCAAAGTCCGGTTGATTTAGTCCAAATTTTTCATGCATAATTGCGCCTCCAGCTTGATGTATTTTTAGATGTCTTTGGAAACATCCTTTATATAATAATAATTCAGATTTTAAAAAAATCCACAAAAAAAGTATGGTTCTGAGAAAATAATTTTATATGGTTAAAAAATACTCAAAAAATGCGTGTAAAATTGACACAAGGTTAAAAATTGCTCAAAAGTTTATGTTTTTACGAAAAAATGAGCCGGGCGTTGAGGGCTGGCGTTTGAAGCCCTCTTCGGTGGGTAGCCGAAAACAAGATGTTTGAGGCGTAGGGCGGTTGCCCGCCCTTCTTGTGGTGGAAATAGAGTCAGAAAAAGACCTTGGGCTTTTTCTGGGGAGCGAAAACCGCAGGCTTGAGCGTTGTTTTTTGTTCTTGATTTTGTGAACTTTAAAAAGTTGGCACGCTTTTTGCATAATATATTGTGAAAGCTAAAAACTTTCGGGATTAAATTAAAAATTACAATGCTGCAGGAGGCATGACTATGATGAATGAACTTTCTTTATTGGATTCACTTTTTGACAATTTTGATGGTGTTTATGGCGGAAATTACCGTGGAAGTTATGTTCCTAAAGTTGATGTTATGGAAACAAAAGACGCTTATACGCTGGATATGGACTTGCCTGGAAGAAATGAGGGCGATGTGGATATTCAGCTTGATAGGAATGTGCTGACAATTTCTTCTAAAAATGCTGAAAAGTTTGCTGAAAAAACGGAGAAAAAGGTCAAAAAATGTGATGAGCATGATGAAAAATGTGAAAAGGCGGACGAGGCAAAATGGTTGATTCGTGAGCGAAAAGTTTGTGATTTTAGCAGAAGTTTTTCTTTGCCGAGCGATGCGAATGGGGAGGAAATCAGCGCGGAGTTCAAAAATGGCGTTTTGACGGTTGTTATTCCGCGAAAACCTGTGAACGTTCCAAAGAGAATTGAAATTAAGGTTGCTTAACGTTTTTTCTGGTGTCTTTGAGCATATTTCCATAAAAATTATACGGTTAAAAGACGGAATCTGGCTGAAAATGCTGGGTTTCGTCTATTTTTTTGTGTCTTTTTTTGAAAAAAGAATCTTTTTGAATTCTGATGCTTTTTTTTGTGTTTTTGTATATATTTCAAACAGGGAATTTTAAGGAATTTTGAATGGAAAATTTTGATTATAAACCGACTGGTGTTTGTCCGCGGCAGATTGATTTTAGTCTGGAAAACGGAAAAATTTACAATGTGAAGTTTTATGGCGGTTGTCCTGGAAACACAAAGGCTGTGGCGAAACTGATTGAAGGAATGGATGCGGCAAAAGTTGTTGAGATTCTTAAGGGAAATTTGTGTGGCGGTAAAGGGACTTCGTGTGCGGATCAGCTTGCGGTTGCGGTTGAAAAGGCTCTTTCGCGGTAGGACTTGTTTTTGCGTTGATAAAATATCAGAAAATTTCGGTTCTTGGGCAGTCCCTTTTTTATTTTTGAAACTTTTTGATGGAAAAATTGTCCTATAAGGGTATAAAATATACGAAAGGATTTGAAAAATGACGAAAAACTATAAGACCGCGCTTTCGGACGATGGTATTTCAGAAACGAGCGAAACTAAAATTCTTTTTGGACAATGTGGTCCTGACAAACATATTCATCTGACGGAAGTAATGGAATATTGTGCTGATTTTGTTACGGATTTGTATGCTTTTCGTGGGCAGAACCGAGATTTTTTGTCTGAACACGGTTATGCGCAAATGGTTTCTCGTTCGGCTTTTCATATAAACAGGCTTCCGCAAGAAAATGATGAGGTTTCCATTACTGTCCGGGAAGAAAAACCTGAGGGCGTTCAGCTTATGCGTTACTATGAGTTCAGGGATTTGGCAACTGGTGAACTTTTGATTGAAGGAAAAAGTCTTTGGGTGATTGTAAATCCAGAAACAAGGGCGGTTGTTATTCCTGCTAAATTTGAATTTCTTGCACCTTCAGAAGTAAAAACTGAATCGGTTTGTAAGCCTGGAAGAATTAAAATTCCTGAAAATGTAGAGCGGATAGGCGAGCAGAAAATTCTTTATTCAATGATTGATGGAAACGGACATCTTACAAATGCTAAATATATAAATTTTGTGCTGGATTTTTTGCCGGATGAATATCAGAAAAAGCAAATTTCGGATTTTAAATTGAATTTCTGCAAAGAAATCCGGAAAGATGACACAATGCTGGTGAATGCTTTTTTTGATGATGAAGCAAAACGTGTTCTTGTTGAAGGAAAAATTTCTTCTAGCGGTGAGCGTTCTTTTGAATGTGAACTTGTTTACTGCTGATATTCTGATTTTATGACGTTACAGCAATTAAAATATGTGGTTGCCGTTGCGGAGTCCAAGACGATTTCGGGGGCGGCGGAAAAAGTTTTTATTTCTCAGCCAAGTTTGACTCTTGCGATTCATCAGCTTGAAGATGAAATGCACGTTAAAATTTTTTCACGCACAAACAAGGGTGTTGAAATAACAAAAGAGGGTGAAGTTTTTTTGGGCTACGCTCGGCAGGTTCTTGAGCAGGCGGATTTGCTGGAGGAAACTTATGCCGGAAAAGCGCGTCAGGCACCGGTTTTTAGTGTTTCTTGCCAGCATTATTCGTTTGCGGTGAATGCGATGGTTGATGTAATCCGCAAATTTGGTGGCGACCGTTACAATTACACTTTGAGGGAAACCCAAACCTTTGAGATTATTGACGATGTTCTGCGGTTAAGAAGTGAAATTGGTATTCTGTATTTGAGTTCACGTAATGAAGAGGTTATTGGAAAACTTTTGAAAAAAAATGAACTGGTTTTTACTGAACTTTTTACGGCTAAACCGCACGTTTTTATAAGCGACAAAAATCCTCTGTGCAAAAAGAAATCTGTTTCTGTTGAAGATTTAGCGCCTTTTCCGTATCTGGTGTTTGAGCAGGGCGTGCACAATTCTTTTTACTTTTCGGAAGAGCCATTTTCCGCGATTGACAGGAACAAGACGATTTGCGTTCGTGACCGTGCAACTTTATTCAATCTTTTGATTGGGCTGGATGGATTTACAGTTTCTTCTGGAATTATAAGCAAAGAACTTAACGGTGAAAATATTGTTGCACGTCCGCTTGAAATTGAAGAGAAAATGCGTATTGGAATTATAACAAAAAAGAACATGATTCTTTCGAGGTATGCGGAAAGTTATCTTGAAGCTTTGAAAGAACATATTTAATGAAGATTGACTGATGGGGCGTTGCGGGGTGTCCCCGCAGGGCGGGACTCCGCCCTACAAACTTATTCAGCAGAAATTATGCGTTTCGGACGATTTTTGCCGCTGCAACAAGGTTTTTAAGGCTGGCAACTGTTTCTTTTTCGCCACGAGTTTTGAGGCCGCAGTCTGGATTTATCCAAAGTTTTTGCTGTGGAACGTATTCTTCCATTTTTTTAACGGCAGAAACGATTTCTTCTACGGTTGGAACGCGAGGGCTGTGGATGTCGTAAACTCCTGGACCAACTTGTGTGCGGAAATTGTTTTCCTTAAGAGCCGAAAGAATTGTAAGGTCACCGCGGCTTGCTTCAAATGTGATAACGTCTGCGTCCATATCATCGATGTCTTTGATGATGTCGTTGAATTCGCTGTAGCACATATGTGTATGAATCTGAGTTTCTGGTTTTACGCCTGAATGAACAAGGCGGAATGCTGGAATTGCCCAGTCAAGGTATTCTGTGTGCCAGTCTGAATGTCGCAACGGAAGTTTTTCGCGCAATGCGGCTTCGTCAATCTGGATGATTTTGATTCCATTTTTTTCAAGGTCAAGAACTTCTTCCCGGATTGCAAGCGCAATCTGCAATGTCTGTGTCTTAAGGCTGATGTCTTCGCGTGGGAATGACCAGTTCAAGATTGTTACTGGTCCTGTTAACATTCCTTTTACTGGAGCTTTTGTGCAGCTCTGTGCGAAAGTTGACCATTCAACTGTGATGGCAGATTTTCTTGATACATCGCCCCAAACTACCGGTGGCTTTACGCAACGAGTTCCGTAAGACTGAACCCATGCTTTTTCTGTAAAGAGGAATCCTTCAAGGTTTTCGCCAAAGTATTCAACCATATCGTTTCGTTCGTATTCTCCGTGAACAAGAACGTCAAGCCCAAGTTCTTCCTGAAGTTTGATACATTCTGCGATTTTGTTTTTGTTGAATTCTTTGTACTGTTCTGCTGTAATCTGACCTTTTTTGAAAGCGCTGCGGTTTGCCCGTACATCTTTTGTCTGTGGGAATGAACCGATTGTTGTTGTTGGGAACAATGGAAGGTTCAACGCTTTTCTTTGGATTTCTTCGCGCTCTTCAAATGCAGGAAGGCGAGTGTAGTCTTTTTCGGCAAGTCCGTTGATTTTTGAAGCAAGTGCGGAATTTTTCTGTACGCGTTCGTTTTTGAACAAATCCTGGTTTCTGTTGAAAAGATTTGAATCTGAGTCTTTTCCATCAATGATTTTTGAAAGATCTGTAAGCTCAAAAAGTTTTTCGCGTGCAAAAGAGAAATGCTTTAAAATGTCACTTGAAAGTTTGATTTCGTTTCTGATTGTGTAAGGAACGTGGAGCAACGAGCATGATGTTGAAAGAACAACTTCTGCCTCTGTTGCCGAGTTGATTTTGTTTACAAGCTCGATTGTTTTTGCGTAGTTGTTTTTCCAGATGTTTTTTCCGTTTACAACGCCGGCAAAAAGAATTTTGTCTTTTGGGAAACCTTCTTTCTGAAGAAGATTTAAAGTTTCTTTTCCTTCTATAAAATCAAGTCCGATTCCATCGAATGGAAGACTTGTTACTGTTTTGTAGCTGTCGCGGATGTCGCCAAAGTAAGTTTCAAGGTTTACGTTCAGTTTTTTTCCGTCAAGCACGATTTTATAGAGATTTTTAAAAAGAACTCTGTCATCTGCTGTTGTGTCGTGAACAAGGGCAGGTTCTTCAATCTGAATCCATTTTGCTCCGGCTTCTGCAACTTTTGCCAAAAGTTCCTTGTAAAGTGCTGCGGTTTTTTCTGCATAATCGTTTACCTTTTTTGTTCCTTTGTAGTGTGCAAGTTTAAGGAATGTGTATGGTCCGATTACGTTTACTTTTGTTTCAACGCCAGCTTCTTTTGCCTCTTTAAATTCTTCAAGGATTTTTGTTGCATCCAAAGCAAGTTCAATATTGTCGTCAAGTTCTGGTACAATGTAGTGATAATTTGTATTGAACCATTTTTTCATTGGAAGCGCTGTAACATCATTTGTGCCTTCCTGATAGCCACGTGCCATTGCAAAAAATGTGTCAAGTTTTGAAATTCCAAGTTTTTTGTATCTTTCTGGAATTGCGCCAAGCATAAAAGCAGTGTCGAGCATTCCGTCATAAAAAGAAAAGTCGTTTGAAGAAATAAAATCAATTCCGTCGTTTTTCTGAGTCTGCCAGTTTGAAAGCTTGAGCTCGTGTGCGACTTTGTTCAATTCTTCCTGCGAAATTTCTTTTGCAAAATATTTTTCAGAGGCGAATTTAAGTTCGCGCAAAGAACCAATTCTAGGATAACCAATTACAGATATACGTGTTTTATTACTCATAACCTAAAGATATATGAATTTAGGGAAATGGAAAAATATAAGTTTTTTGTGGTTGGTTATAGGTTTAAACTATATCAAAAGTTGTATGTGGCTAATATTTTGTTGAGTTTATGGGCTATTTATAGCATTATGGAAAAAAATCAATTTATGCGTTAAGGATGATTTAAAATGCTGAATTTACTGGCGAAAATTTTTATTAATGACAGAAAGAATTTCAAGAATCCGAAAGTTAGAAATCAATATGGAATTTTATGCGGAATTGTGGGAATTTTCTTTAATGTTTTTCTGTTTGGATTTAAGTTTTTTGCAGGAATTTTTTCAAATTCTGTTGCTGTTGTTGCGGACGCTTTTAATAATCTTTCAGATGCGACTGGCTCAATTGTTACAATTTTGGGTTTTAAGATTTCTGGGAAAAAACCAGATGCAAAACATCCTTTTGGGCACGGAAGAATGGAATATATTGCCGGATTTATTGTTTCATTTTTGATTATAATTATGGGCTACGAACTTTTAAAGTCATCTGTTGGTGCAATTAAAAATCCAAAACCGCTTAAAACTGACTTTTTGACAATTATAATTTTGGTGGTTTCGATTCTTGTTAAATTTTATATGTATTTTTATAACCATTCTCTTTCAAGGAAAATAAACAGTGTTGTTATGGACGCAACTGCAAAAGACAGCCTGAATGACACGGTTTCTACAGGTGTGGTTTTGTTTTCCGTTGTGCTTACGGCAATTTTTAGGTTTTTTGGAAAAGAAATTCATATTCCGCTTGATGGAATTGCGGGACTTTTTGTTGCGATTTTTATTTTAAAAGGTGGATTTGAGTCTGCAAAGGAAACAATTGATCCTCTTTTAGGAAAAAATGCCAGCAAGGAATTTGTTGAGGAGATTGAAAAAACTGTTATGGCGCATAAAAAAATCTGGGGAATGCACGATTTGGTTCTGCACGATTATGGACCGGAAAAAATAATGGTAAGTTTTCATGCGGAAGTGCCTGGGGATGAAAATATTTTTGAACTTCACGATGAAATTGACAATATTGAATGTGAAATTTCCAAAAAATTTAACTGTTCCTGTGTGATTCACATGGACCCGATAGACAAAAATAATGCTGAAATTGAAAAGTTAAGGGAATTTGTTACAGAGAAAGCAAAAAAAATTGATTCAAATATTTCGATTCACGATTTGCGGATTGTGCCGGGACCTTCGCATACAAATGTGATTTTTGATGCGATTCGTCCTTTTGAATGTAAGTATTCTGAGGCGGAACTTAAAGAATTTTTGCGTGGTGTTGTAAAGGAATACAATTCCCTGTATCTTGCGGTTATTCAGATTGACCAGCCTTTTGTGTGATTTTTGTGTGGGGAACAAGCGTCATTTGCTTGCCTGAATACTTGCCCGAACATTTGCCAACGCTTTGCCATTTTCAAAACGCTTGACACTTTGCCGTCAAAGTCAGAAAATCTTTTCAGTCTTCTAGAGGTGTCTTATGACAGACAAAATCGGAATCAAAAAATTTTATCCTAATTATTTTTCGTATTTGTGTCAGGGTTCGATGGTTTTGGTGATAGGTTCGGTTCTTCCGCATTTGATAGAAGAAGCAAAATTGAACTACACGGTCGCTGGAACTCTTTTGTCGGCGTTTGCAATCGGAAACTTTCTTGCAAGTTTTGTTTTTCCTGTGCTTGAAAAATTTGCCGGGCGAAAGCCTGCTATTATAACGACTGCAGTCATTATTCCTGTCGCTCTTTTTTTGGTGACGCTGATTCCGCCAGTGTGGGCTATGATTGTGATTTTTACGGTTCTTGGAATTTGCCGCGGAAGCAACACGATTATCAACAATGCGTATATAAATGAAAATTCTGACGGAAGCGCCTTTTCGCTGAATATTCTTCATATGACATTTGCTACAGGGGCTTTTTTGGCTCCTATGCTGGCTTCGATTTTTTTTAATCACGGACTTGGGTGGAGGGCAATAATTTATGCGATTGCAATTGCTTCTGCTGTTGCAGTACTTCTTCTAACCCAGTTGGATTTGAAAGAAAAAGAGTCTGCGACAGCCAAAAACAATAAAAATTCAACAGACAGTGAAAAAACGCAAACCGATTTGACTTTTAAAGAACAGAAATTCTATAAGATGCCGGTTTTTTGGATTTCGGGAATTATTCTTTTCTTTTATCTTGGATTTGAAAACTGCATAAACGGCTGGTTTGTAACATATTTTCGCTCGACAGGAATAATGAGCGACACTTACGCAAATGAACTTGTTTCGTTCACGTGGCTGGCGGTTCTTTTCGGCCGGCTTTTTACGGCTCTTGTTTCTACAAAAATCAAAAAGCAGACCATCATACTTACAGATTGTCTTGCGACAGCGGTTTTCTTTGTTCTTCTTGTTTCAACAAAAAATCTTGCGGTTATTACGTTCTGCATTGTAGGTCTAGGGTTTTTCCTGGCCGGAATTTACGCCACATCAATTTCCAACGCGCACGAGTCAATAGCCGGAAGCGACATCGGAACTTCAATGCTTCTTGCAATCGCCGCCTTTGGTGGAATTGTTGCCCCTCAGATAGTAGGTTCTGCGGCAGACAAAATCGGTCTTGCTGGCTCAATCGGAATTTTGACAGTGAACGTAACGGCAATGATTGTATTTTCTGTAATAAACAGAGTGATGTGCAGAAAATAATTTTACGTGAACACGACTTGGGTTGAGAGGGAAAAAATCCGTGCAGAAATTGCAAAGTGGAGTGTTCTTAATCAAGGGAATAGATAATTTCAGATTAAAAAACTGTCCTTTTTAACGAGCGTTTTTTGGGACAGGTTTGGTTGTATTTTCTTTTATTATATTTTTTTC
>CAVIQW010000061.1:0-11846 GCA_963644915.1 Paratractidigestivibacter sp. | reverse complement strand
CTTTTAAGGCGGCTGTCGATGGTTCGAGTCCATCATAGCTCACAAAAAAGACTGTTCAGTATTGAGCAGTCTTTTTTTTTTGTTTATATTTATTATATGCCTAAATCGATTTCTACTTTGGCAACAGTTATTTCAATAAAACCTAGCGGTAAAAATAACTCTTCAGTAACTTTTTTAGCACAAAACGAAGGGATTGTTTATGCGACAATGTACGGCGGCCCAAAAAGCAAAATGAAATCGCTTGTTTCACCGTGGAATACTGGAACTGCATATTTTTCTGTAACATCCGCAGGCAACTATAAAATCTCTGATTTTGACGTAAAAAGCTACAGGCTTTCGTTCAGAGAAAATCTTTTAAAGTTCTGGATGGCTTCCCTTTCGGCCGAAATTGCACTTAAAACAAAGTGTGCAGGAAGTCCGGCAAAGTGCTGGGCACTCACCAACGGTTTTTTGGACGGGCTAGAACTTTGCACAGAAAATGAACAGTGTACTGCTGGACTCATCAGATTTTTATGGAGATACCTTGCACTGCTGGGAATTCAACCAGATGCTTCAATATGCTGTTACTGCGGAAAAAAAATTGAAAACGGAGCGATTTTTAATGTTGCGGAAAACGGATTTTGCTGCAAAAACTGCACCCAGAACAAAAATCCGCTGGAAATTACACAAAACGGAATCGAATATCTTTCTGCAATTTCAAATTTATCACCAAAAGATGCAAGAAAAATTCCCTTTTACACGGAAAGCGTTTCTTCTGTGAAGCAGCTTGTTTTTTATCTTATTGAAAATGCCTGCGGAACGGAACTTGTTTCTTTAAGGACTGGCGTTGGAATATTATAGATTAAAGTTTTTTTTGTTAATCTTGTTTGCGTATAATCAACATTTAAGGTAACATATAGGCAATTAATCATTCTGAAAAAGTCAAATCTTGTATGGATGGGTGGATTTTATGAGAGCAACTGACATCATTATGAAAAAGCGCGGAACTTTTGTCCGTAAAAATGACGGAACTCAGGTGCTGACAGGAAACACAGTTCTTTCTGCGGAGGAAATAAAATTCATAGTTGACGGATATGTGGCTGGAACTATTCCAGATTATCAGATTTCGGCTTTTTTGATGGCGGTTTATTTTAACGGAATGACTTTTGAGGAAACAGGAATTATGACAGACTGTATGCTTCATTCCGGAAAAACGATTCAGCTGCATGGATATGAAGATGTTGGCTTAACAGGACCTTTTGTGGATAAACATTCGACAGGTGGCGTTGGAGACAAGATTTCTCTTCCGCTTGCACCAATTGTGGCGGCTTGTGGAATTCAGATTCCTATGATGAGTGGTCGTGCCTTGGGACACACTGGCGGAACGCTGGATAAACTTGAATCAATCAATGGATATAAAGTCGGTCTTACACCAGATGAATTTAGAAAAATTATAGCAAAAACTGGTTTTGCCATGACCGGGCAGACAAAAGAAATTGTGCCTGCGGACAGATTGCTTTACGCTTTACGCGATGTAACAGGAACGGTTGAGTCGATTCCACTGATAACATCGAGCATTCTTTCAAAAAAAATTGCCGAGGGTGCAGACTCATTGGTTTTTGATGTAAAATGTGGTTCTGGTGCGTTTATGAAATCATTGCAGGACGCAGAACTCCTTTCTTCTTTTCTTGTAAAGACAGCCCAGTCAATGGGTAAAAATGCAACTGCGATAATTACAGATATGAATATGCCACTCGGGCTTAAAATTGGAAATTTCCTTGAAATTGAAGAAACTCTTGACTGCCTAAAAGGGAAAGGTCCAGACGATGTTATGGAAGAAACTTATGCGATGGCAGTGGAAATGATTCTTCTTGGAAAAAAAGCCTCTTCTAAGGAAAAAGCGCTGTCAATGGCAAAAAATGCAGTTGAATCTGGGAAAGCGTACGACCTTTTTATGGAAAATGTAAAGGCACAGGGCGGAAATCCACAGGAGATTGAGGCTCAATACGGAAAACGCAGAAGCAAGTTTAAGACTGAACTTTTTGCGTCTGAATCGGGATATATTTTTAGTGAAGCATATAAAACTGGTCTTGCCGGCGTTACTTTGGGCGTTGGAAGAAACAAGACTTCTGATCCGGTTTGTGGCGATGCGGGAATAATTTTGCACGCGACGAGCGGAACTTATGTAAACAAAGGTGATCTTATAATGGAAATTTATGGAAAAGACGAAAACTGCCTTGAACCAGCAAAAAATCAACTGCAAGAAGCGGTTTCCTATTCCGCTAATAAACCAGAAAAAAGCCCTTTGATTTACAAAATAATTCAATAGTCTGAATTGTTTGCATCTAAAAGAATATCTCAAGGATAGTTCTAAATTGAAAAAATTTAACAAAAGAAATATCGCACGCGATGAGGTGGTAAAACTTCATTCAAAATTTGGACTTTCTCAACTAGAGGCGGCGGTTTTTGCACGGCGAGGAATAACATCTGGCGAATCGCTGATGTATTTTCTTGAAACTGACAAAAGATTTATGCATCTGCCATTTGAATTCAGCAGTATGGAGGATGCGGTAAGTAGAATTTCCGATGCAATTGAGGAAGGCGAAAAAGTTCTGATTTTTGGAGACAAAGATGTTGACGGAATCACAAGCACGGCAATTCTTTACGGATATTTAAAATCTCAGGGACTGGATGTTTCGTGGAGAATTCCTGTGGGGGACGATGCTTACGGTCTTTCGATGGAGGCTGTTGACTCATTTGCAAAAGATTACGGTTCGCTGATAATAACTGTTGACTGCGGAATTTCAAACATTCAGGAAATTGCCCACGCAAATGAACTCGGAATCGATGTGATTGTTACAGACCACCATAATCCGCCGGATAATCTTCCGGAGGCAGCAGTTTTTCTTGACCCAAAACTTGAAGATTCTGGCTACCCTTTTAAGGATATTTCTGGGGCGGCAGTGGCATTCAAACTTGTGCAGGCGTTGCGGTTCAGCAAATCCGAACTTTATGGGCAGGATATTTCTCTGTTAGATGTGCAGAAAATTGAAGACGGAAAATTCAAACTGGATATTTTAAAGACACGAAATCTTGTGAAAAAGCAGAATTACTCAAAAATTTTTGAAGCCAGGTTCGGAACAGTTGCAGACACGAATTTGCCTTCTTTTTTGCGCGGTCAACAAATTTTCTGTTGGAATAAAAAACAGGTTTCGTCTTATTTAAAAGAAATTTTTGGTTCTGGCGTTGAATTTGAAATGCTTGATATGCAGCAGGAAATCGCAAAAGCAATTCCGGCAGCCCAGGGAAAAACCTTGTCGCAAATAAAAGAAATGTCAAAGTTTTCAAAATATTCAGACAAGCCAACAGAAGAAATAGACGGTTTTTATAATATTTTTGTTACTTTTGCTGAACTTTCTGATTCAAAGATTTTTCCAAACCACGCAACTGAAGCAACTCAAGATATGCAACTTGTAGGAATTGCGGCACTTGCAGACATTATGCCCATGCAGAATGAAAACCGAATTTTTGTAAAAAACGCGCTGAATGCAATAAACAGCGGAAAGACAAGAAAAGGAATAGCGGAACTGATTGCACGGCTTGATCTTGCCAGAAAGGAAATCACTTCAACTGAACTTTCGTGGAAAATCATTCCAGCACTGAACGCTTCCGGCCGAATGGGTCAGTCAAATGTAAGTCTTGAACTTCTTACCGCAGATGACGCCGCCGAGCGAAACCGGCTTGCGACTAAAATCATAGAACTTAACGAAGACAGAAAGCATTATGTTTCAGATGGCGAAATGTACACGGCAAAACAGGCTGAAGAAACTTTTTATAAATTTAACAAGAAACTTTGCGTTGTGACCGACGAAAAAATCAACCGTGGTGTAACAGGAATTCTTGCGGCAAAAATAATGAACAAATACAATGTGCCTGCCATCGCAATAACTTTTTCGGAAAATATAGCAATCGGTTCAATGCGAAGTTGCCGTTCAATCGTGGCTACTAAATTTCTAGATTCGTTCGGTGAAGGATTTTTTATAAACCACGGTGGACATGACGCGGCGGCAGGCTTTTGCTTTTCAAAAGACAGGCTGAACGACTTTATGAAAAAAGCGGAGTTGATTTCCAGCCAGTTCAATCTTGAAGAAGAAGAAAATGCAATAAATGTTGATGCAGAACTTCCTGAAGAATACATAACACCGGAACTTTTGAATCTTGTTGAAAAATTTGAACCTTACGGAGAGCAGAACAAGGAACTTGTGTTTGTTTCAAAAAATTTAAAACTGCAGGATGGAATTCCAGTCGGAAAATCACAGATTCAAAGCCTAAAGCTTATTTTTGACTGCGGAAAATATAAATTTCCGGCTATGTTCTGGGGGCAGGCAGAACGACTGAACCGAGACTTCAAGAACGGTGACAGAATGGACATTCTTTACACAATTTCAAAAAATTCATTCAAGGGAAATGTTACACCGCAAATGATTTTAATCGATGCGGAATCTAAAAAAGAAATATAAAAGTCCTATGGGGGAAAAATGAAAAAAATTACAGCAATTGCGGCAATGTTTATTATTGGAAACGGAATTCTTTTTGCAAACACCGTTTCATTTCAAAATGTCTATTGCAGCGGAACAATAACTTATAACGAAAAAGCAAAACCTGGAGAAGCAATCTGGGCAAGATTGAATATGAAAATCGAAAAGAAACGCAAAAATTCTGCTGAACCGGTCGCTGTGATTCAACTTGTAAAAGATGATAAAAAAATTGATTCTGCGAAATTTTACCATTTGAATTCTAAGGGAAAACGTCAGACAATGCCAGAAATGCTCGCAGGGCTTCCGCTTTCAATCTGGCTGGACACAACACAAAATTATTCATTGAAAGTAATTTTTTCAACTGGCACGGAAGATTCTCCAAAAGAAGCGATTCTTCCTTTTACGCTGGAAAGTGCTGAATGGGAAAAAGAAATAATTCCACTTGACGAAAAAAATTCTGAAATCAAACAAGATATGAGTCCAGAACGACTTAGCCAAATTGAAAAGTTGAACAATATTCTTGGAACTGTGATAGAAAACGATGTCTATAGCACAAAACCTTTCATTCGGCCAGTAAAATCAGACCGCTACACAGCACATTTTGGCGACCAGAGAATCTATAAATATACAAATGGAAAAACCTCCTCTTCGCCTCATTACGGAAATGATTATGGCGTTCCAGAAGGAACAGAAGTTGTTTCCTGTGCGGAAGGCAGAGTTGTAATGGCAGAAAACAGAATCTCGACTGGTTGGTCAGTTGTGATTGAACATCTTCCAGGTCTTTACAGCCTGTATTATCATATGAAAAGTCTGAATGTAAAAGAAAATGACTACGTAAAAGCTGGGGAAAAAATTGGGCTTTCCGGCTCAACAGGACTTGCAACAGGTCCACACCTACACTGGGAAGTAAGACTGAATATGGCCGCCTTAAAACCAGAATTCTTTATGCAGGATTTTACTCTGAGCGGACAATAAGTTTTCCATTTTCTGCAAAAACTCCGTAATTTTTTCCGGTTTCACAGCCCGAAAGATTTACGGTAGTTTTGTTCAATGCAAAATAAAAAATCCTAAAAAGCCCTTTTCTCTGAAAATCATCCGTACCAAGAAAACACTGATTGTTTTCTATAAAATAACGTATAAAATAAGAGCTGGATTTTCGTTCAAGGATATTTTTGCTCACAGAAACAGAGTTTGTTCCATAAATTCTTTCAGGAAAAAAGTAAGTTTTATTCAAAAAAGATGCACTTCTAAAAGTAACCGCAAGATAAAGTTGCGGCCAAGAACGCTCAATCACTGCAATTTCAGAACCATTTCTATCCAGAACCGAAATTTTCGCACTTACAGTCTCGCCATCTGGATTTTCACTTGAGCCATAAAGCATAATTCTTAGAATTTGTCCATTGTCCTGTGGAATTTTTTTGACAAAATAATAGCATTGTAAATAACCGGCAAACTGCAGAATAAGAAGAATTCCTGCCACAAAAAAGAGAATTCCAAAAAATAATTCACGCCTGCCGATTTTTTTTACAGTCATAAATCATCTTCCAATCAATTTTAAGAATTGTTTTTCATCAATAACTGGAATCCCAAACTTTGCCGCTTTTAGATTTTTTGAAGAACCAGAGTCTTTGTCATTTGTAACAAGATAGGAAAGTTCTTTTGTAACGCTCGACTTGCAAGTTCCTCCGTTTTCCTTTACGAAAGATTCGGCATCTGCCCTTTTCATTGAAAAAAGTTCGCCAGTAAAACAGAAAGATTTTCCTGCAAGAATTCCGCCACCAATTTCCTTGATTTTTATGACATTTTTTGAAAGGTAAAGCATTTCGTCTTTATTTTCAGAAATTCCCTCAACCGCAATATTTGCCATAGTTTCCGCAAAACCATAAATTTTCGCACACTGCTCTTTTGTCATCGCAAAAAGTTTTTCAAGAGAATTAAAACCTACGGCAACCAGTTTTTCTACGGTTGTTTCGCCAATTCCCTCAATGTCAAATCCTGCAACAAAAACAGAAAGAGGAAGTTCACGTTTTGACTGAATTGATTTTACAACTTTCTGCGCGCCAAGGGATTTTTTTTCGTTTGCAATGCTGTCTTCGTTCAAGAAAAATGGAGTTAAATCTTCCTCGGTAAGAGAATACAAATCCGTAATCGACTTAACTTTTCCGCTTTTAAAAAGTTCGTGTACAAGCGTTTCGCCAAGATCGCGAATATCAACAACAGAATTCCACTTCATAATCTGATGAAGTACACGTTTTTCACAGGATTTATTCGGGCAAAAAAGACGGCTTCCCTCATCAACAAGTTTTGTTCCGCAACATTCACATTTTTCCGGCATTATTACAGAAAATTCGTTTTCTTCATGTTCGTGGATTGCACTTTCAATTTTTGGAATAATTTCTCCGCGTTTTACAACAACAACTTTGCAGCCTATTTTTACGCCAAGAGCACGCATTGTATCTGGATTTGCAAGGCTCGCTCTCTGAACCATAGTGCCGTTCAACGCAACCTCGTCAAAAACACCAACCGGAGTGTATGTACCACCATTTATACTCCACTCAACAGCCCTTAATGTTGACACCGCTTCTTCAAGACTGAATTTAAATGCAATCTGCCTATCGGGGCGGTTACGGCTAGCATCCGCATGGTCAATTTTCCGTTCCTTTACAACAAGCCCATCAATATCGTATTCAAGATTAGCACGTTCTTCCATTACTTGAGCCCGATAATCAATCACTTCTTTTGACGATTTTGCAATAAAAAGAGGACAAGTATTAAAACCCAGTTTTTTAAGCCATTCAATTTTTTCCACTTCATCTGCAAAAGGCTGAGTTCCTGTTGTCGCCCACGCATCATAAGTTATCAGCGTTAAATACTCGCAACCGTTCCCATCTTTTCGTTTCATAAGACCGTTTGCCGCATTACGGCAATTTGCCTTGTCTGAAAATTTCTTGGAATGAACATCGTGGGTCATAATGACTTCACCACGGATTCCACCAGTGTAGTCAATTGTCTTAAAATCTGAATCAACAATTGCCGGAAGAACTCCGTTCATTTTTTTAGCGTTTGCCGTAATGTCATCACCGACTGAACCATCTCCACGGGTAACCGCATGAACTAAAATTCCGTGTTCGTACTGAAGTTCAAGGCTTGCTCCGTCCAGTTTATATTCAACAAGATATTCGTTGTAAATATGTTTTTCCGCCCACGAAAGAAACTGTTCTGGAGTTGCGGCTTTTTCCTGACTTCCCATCGGCATTACATGGTGAAGTTTTGCAAAATTTCCAGAATCTGCACCGACTTTTTTTAAAATTTCATTTTGAGGATCCAGATTTTTCAGTTCATCCCAAAGTTTATCAAACTCAGCGTCACTGATTTCGCTTTCGCCATCGTAATAACTTTTTTGATAGCGTTTTATAAGAGAAACTAATTTCTTTACACGCAAAGCTTTTTCGTTTTCAAGAGCAGCGTCGTTTACATCAAACAAATCATTCATCTTTTTCAAAATAAAGTTCATTTATAACGTGATCTTTTTCAAGACCTTTTTTTTCAAATTTGGTTTTTGGACGCCATTCCTGATGTTCAGCAAAACCATTATATTTATTGTGGATTCCAGGAGTCTGATTCAACTGTTCCAGCGCAAAATCCGCGTATTCCTGCCAGTCTGTAACAAAATAAAGATACCCCTCAGGTGCAAGTTTTTTTGCAAAAAGGTCAGTGTGAGGCCGCTGAATCATTCTTCTTTTGTGATGGCGTTTTTTCTGCCAAGGATCCGGAAAAAATATATGAAATCCGTTTACAGAACCATCAACAACCATATTTTCAAGAACTTCCAGCGCATCATGTTCAATTATGTAAAGATTTTTTAAGTCTTTTGAACGGATTTCTCCTAAAAGTTTTCCAACTCCAGGCGTATGAACCTCTATTCCGATATAATTAATATCTGGATTCTGTTCCGCAATAATTGCAGTTGCAGTTCCCATTCCAAAACCAATTTCAATCACAACAGGATTTGTGTTTCCAAAAATATCAAGAAAATTCAGTTTCTTGTTTTCATAGGGAATGCACCAGACATTTGAAAGTTCAGCGTAATCCCGCTCCTGTGCGGCTGTCATCCTACCTGCACGAAGAACATAAGTTTTTACCGCACGATAAAACGGATTTTTCGAGGACACATCCTCAGAGCCATCTACAGTTTCCTGGTCTTTTTGTAATTGTTCGTTACCCATAAAGTCCTTTATTTTTATTTATTTGTTTCGGAATTTGTTTTTTTATAAACAGGTGGCATAATGCACACAACCGAATCATTTATTCCCATATAAATTTTTCTGTAATAACTTGTCTTTTTGTCAAAACTGAATATCTTTGAATCGTCTGTCCAATTCTGTTTTTTTGCACCAAAATAAAGAAGTGTGTTTTTTTCTGAATAAAGCGCATATTGTTCAGTTGAATTTTCCGGCAAAATTGAAGGAACTTTTTCTGGCGTTGTGGTAGTCAGTTTTTCATCGTAGTTTATTACAAATGCGGCAGAAACTTCATTTTCCTGTGAATCAGTGTAGAAAAAATTGTAAACACCCAAAGGAATTTCTATTCCATCTGGAAAAACAAATTCTGTGTACCCAGACCACTGCTTCTTTTCATTTGAAAAAACTGCCGGATTAAGACAGTTCCATTCAAGATTTGTTGCAAGATTTTTTATACGGATGCTGTCAACGCGACGGACTTCGCTAGAAACTTCGGCAAAGGCCGCAAGCCTGGCTGAAGGAGTCTTGTTTTCTTCAGAAAAATCAAAAACAACGTAGCCTTTTGCAGAAACAAGTTCTGGCTCAGAATCTGAACATCCAGAAAGAATTAAAATTCCTGCGATAAAGAGAGAAAAAACTAGTCTTGATAAGGGTACGTCTTTCATACTAAAAATTAAAGATTAGGTTGATGACTGTTAAATCACTTGTAGAGAACTGGTTTACAATTGACTCAAACTTAACATTGACCTTTTTGCAGGCATCATCAAGATATGAAAGATAATAAAGTCCCAAATCTGTTCCGCCACCATCTGGAGTTTCGCGGTAAAAATCGATAAGAGTTCTTTTGTTTGTGTCAGCACTCGCTTTGGTTTCAATATTTTCCTTGACTTCCTGAAACTCATCATCCTTGTTGTACAAAGTAATCTGAAGTCTGCCCTGCTTTCCGATAGAAGTTGAACCACCACCAAGTTTCCACGAAACGGAAACCAGAACGCGCTTTTTCTGAAGTTCCTTTACAATTTTAGAACGGACATCTGGATCAACAACAAGAGCATTTATGTCGTCAACAGTTGGATACATACTTTTTGCTTCTTTGCGGATATTTGTATTTTCATTGTTCAGGGCAAGTTCCATAACCATTACGGAAATGTATTCTGCAACCCTGGATTTTTCCATATATTGGGCAAGAATATTTCTGATTGAAACAATCATATCCTGAAAGCCTTCTTTTTTGTGAAACAAGGTAATTACGTACCAGTTCTGAAGGCTCATTCGGTTCATAAATTTTTCAGTCATCAGCATATAAATATTCTTTTCTTCTATTGAATAGTCCTTGTTACTGCGGATTGACTCCCATACTGGCTCAAGAATTTCTGAACGAGTCTGCCCAATCACCTCATCTTTGCTTATAAGAATTGAACGCAACTGTTTTTCGCTCATTTTTGTTTTTTCATCAATAAGCTGTGCGGCGTGGGCACGGTTATATTTTCTTACACAATCGCACTGTATAATAGAAGTATAAATATCCCTATCAAACTGCTTATAAAGAAGTGAATAGACAATAATCTTTGAAAGATCCATTACTTCCTGACGTGAAGTAACAAATTCCGGCATTGATATTTCAATTTTAGAAATATAATCAAGCATCAGCATTGTCTGAATAGACTGCGGCGAAAACTGACGCATTGAAATACCATATTCATCTATATTATCAGCAAGGCGGAAACGTATCAGCTTTTTCTTATGGCTAATAAAATTTGACGCTCCATCTTCTGTAAGAACAACCTTTAAAGGAAGTTCAATCATCATTTTTCTACCAGATGCACTCATCAGCTCTTGCTTTCTCCTAAAGTTTAACAAATCAAATTATAACTTAGAGTTCTTGCAATGTAAACCATTATTTTATAATCTATAAATATGAAGAAAAACAGTTTTTTTTTCATTATGCTTTCATTTTTTCTCGCCTTTTTTTGCAGTTTTTCTTATGCAGAACAGAAAAAAGGGTGGGCAGAATGTAATAATCTTCTGATTTTTCTTCAATCGCACGATTACCATGCCGAACAGATTCCGATTTTAAATAATAATTCGGCAGAATTTCCATTTAACATAAAAATTGATTTTTTTCCGGAAAGTTCAAGTGATAAAAAAGAAATTCTGAATACAAAGGATGAGATTGACACACTCGTTCTGCTCTTTTCAATTGAACAAATCCAACAAAACTACGATTTTTTGCTAAAAACCCTGGATTACATCAAAAATTTTTCGCGCAAAGGAAAGATTGAGTTTGTTTTTACGTATGGTGACGAAATTGCCTCTGGAACTGAAAATCTTATTTCAGGAACAGAAATTTTTGCAGACGACATTGAAGACTCTGAAAACTTCGCCGTGATTTGTATAAAACTTAACAAAGCCCAAAACACAATTCTTCCAGGCGGTGGCGGCGACTGTTCCCCGGCTTGGATGACTCAACTTATCTCTGGAAGTTTCCACGAAAACAACCTGTTTTACCACCTGAAAGGCGGAATTTTAAACACCCTGCACCGTCTGGATATTTTAAAAGCTGACAGGCAGACTGCGATTTTTTTACAGAAAGGAATTCCTGCCTGTGGAGTTGGTCTTAGCGCCCCTGTAAAAAATGCAGAATACAACGCCAGGATTGCAAATTTTCTTGCGACGCTCGCTTACAATTTTGACCCGGAAAACACACTTGAATGGGACAGACACAGCCGTCCGTTTATTTTTTTTAATTACACAATCCTGCTTTCTGAAAAATTTACAGTTGTACTCTTTATTCTAGTTTCTGCCGTATGTCTGTTTTTTCTGTGTGAATTTTATTTTATTCACCTTTTGCAGAAAAAACTTTTTTCCCGAAGACTTTTAAGAAAATGGTATCTGCTTGTAATCTGCCTGATTTTTACAGTCATTTCATTTTTGGCAGGACAATACGTAGCGTTGTTTGCGCAGAAAATTCTAAAAATTTCAGTTCTTTCGGCGTATGTAGTTAAAATAATTTTTTCTTTTCTTGCAATTTCTTTTTCTTACTTTTTATTTTTTAAGCTCACAAAAAATTCTGGATTTCAGATTTTTT
>CAVIQW010000060.1:0-11966 GCA_963644915.1 Paratractidigestivibacter sp. | reverse complement strand
TGCAAGAATTAAAGTTCGAACAGAACCATTATATGTGTATTTATTGAAGCAGATAATTTCGTAAGAGAATTAATCTTTATTTCAGTTGGAATCTCTGCGCAGGTAATAGCAACTCTATGTTTTCGTTCATATTGTTCTTTTACCACAGTTTTATGAGATTATATAGGAAGGCGTTTTTATATAATTTGGTTTTACCTATTTTTTCTTCAATCAAGATTCCGTTTTCAGCGAGTTCATGCAAATACTTGCTTGAAGTATTTCTTGAAATGCTAAGTTTTTCACAAAGATATTCATTCTTTGTATAAAAATCATAAAACAGATGTTCCATCAATTCCTGTGAATAAATTTTGGGACAACGTTCTTTTATTAGAGTAGAAGCATTATTCATTGTTTCTATAAAAGAATGGATAAAATTCAACGTAAACTCAGACATCTGATATAT
This sequence comes from Paratractidigestivibacter sp., assembly GCA_963644915.1. Taxonomy (GTDB): domain Bacteria; phylum Spirochaetota; class Spirochaetia; order Treponematales; family Treponemataceae; genus Treponema_D. The sequence goes on along the minus strand of CAVIQW010000060.1, from coordinate 11,524 downwards.
ACCCTCAATCATGAATAATAAATAGTCTTTAATGCTGTCTAGATTTTCTTGTGTAGCGTTTAATAGTTCATAGTAATGAGCGCGATTTTGATTTATATATTTACTAAGGTAAAGAATTGGAATATCAAGTTTTTTAGTAAGGGTAAGAAATAAAATATTCAATATTCGTCCGGTTCGGCCATTTCCATCATAAAAAGGATGAATAGATTCAAACTGAAAATGAATAACTGCCATTTTTAATACTGGGTCAGTGTCTTCTAAATCCGGCATATTTATATATTTTTCAAGATTAGTAAGATAATCAGATATTTCTTCATAGTTCTGTGGTGGAGTATGAAGAACTTCTCCTGTTTTTGTATTCATAATTACAGTACCAGGAATTTTGCGTAAATCTCCTGCATCTGGTTCAACAATATGATGAATTTCAATTATGTGATTTGTAGAGATAAAACCGTGTTCTCTTAAAAGTTCATAACCACGAAGCATAGCCTGCCGATAATTTAAAACTTCTTTTGAAGCAGGATTTGATTTTTCGTATGACATTTCCTTAAAAATTTCATCAAAGGTTGTTACTATATTTTCAATTTCGCTGGATTCTTTTGCTTCCCCAAGAGTAATTGCATTAAAAATGATATAAGGGTTTGGTAAAAGGTTGATTGCTCCGTTTAATTCTCCAAGTTTATGGTTTGCCTTGATAAGAGCCTTTAAAATCTGAGAATCATTATAATCAAAATTATAAGGGAGTTTGATCACACATTAATTTTTGCACTGTTTGTGCATATTGTCAAGATATGCACAATATTTAGGTATTTTTGTGCGTATTAGTAGAAAATGATATAAATTATGATCAGCATGAGATAATCCGCGGTTTCAATATTGTTAGCCGCAAGTATGATTTTAATGATATTCTTGCAGTTCACTCTGGAAATGGCTGTTAAAATAAGCTAATCTGTTTAAGATTCAATTTATATTTGAGTTTTTGATTTCAACGCCAGACAATTAAAACAGGTTGCAGAAGCAAAGTCTTGTATTTGGGTGATTTATAAATAATTATGAAAAAACTTTTTTTATCTCTTGTTTTTATTATGCTGTATGGAATCTGTATGGCAAAACCAAAGATAATTTCTTCTGAACCGTGCGAATACCGGGATGTAAGCTGTGATAGATATGGTTATCAAAACTGGTTTAGGGAAGAAATTTCATATAATCAAGCATTGGAAGATTTGGATATGCTGGTTTATCTGTTGAAATCTTCTTATTCAGGCTATGATGATGCTGTAAAACGAGGTTTGAAGATAGATTCAATAATTGACTCATTTAAAGAGTTGAATACAGAAAATGAAAATATAAAAGTGTCAGAATTAAGCCAATTTGTTTATGGCTTTTTAAAACCTTATGTACAGGATTCCCATTTTTCCATTGAAAGCAAAGATTTTTTTAAACAGTTGATAACTCAGTATAGAGTTCTATATTCAAATATTTATGTAAAGAAAGTTAATGATAGTTTTGTTGTGGAAGAATCTGATACGCAGGATTTTCAGTCTGGCGAAAATATTGAATGTAAAAGTGAAAACCTTTTTTTATATCCTTCAGCGGGAAACTGTATTTATAGAATTGGAACGTATGCAACAATAGATGAAAACGAAAAATATATTTCTGCAATTTGTTCTGGAAATGAAAAACAGCTTTTATGCAACATATCCAATAATTATCTAGATTCAAATGATATAACCATATATAAAGAAATTGAAACTGAAGATTCATTGTATATTTATATTCCTATATTGATGGACTTGCATAATAATGATAACCGAAAAAAAATCTTGGATGAGAATTTTGAAAAGCTTTATTCTGTTTCAGCACGTTATCCTGCGAAGAAAAATATAATCCTTGATTTACGGACAAATTGCGGAGGAAATTCTCTGCATACTTCAAGTTTTTTGGCAAATTTGTATTTCTTGGAAAAAAATTGTAATGAAGAAAAATCCATTAAAAATATACAAAAAGAATGGAGATTAATAGGTTCCAATGGTGATAAAATAGATTTGATTTCTCCTCCCATTCAACAGGCGGAAATTTGGCTTACAAAATATGTATTTTCACAAGACATATATTGGAAAAATGAATTTTCTAAAAGAAAAAAGATTTTAAACAATAGAAATTTACGAATAACATATTCTGAGCAAAAAAAGGTAAAACCAAAATCTGGAATTCCAAAATTTAAAGGAAATTTAATCATTCTTTCTGGGAAAAATACGTGTTCATCAAGTGAATTAGCCATTTTTGAGGCGAGAAATATTTTTTCTAAAACAAATCAGTTTTTTCAGATTGGTGAAAATACAGCAGGATGTTATAACTATGGGAATGTCTGGTGTTATCAGTTGAATAATTCAGGAATGGCTTTGCATTTGCCATCTTTTATAACTCCTTTTGCAGAAGCAAGTCCGGAAGGTCTTGGTATAATGCCAGATTATTGGGCGACAAATGAAGATATTGTTCAAGCTCTGGTGAATATAACAGGAGATGTGGAACTTTCAGAGAAACTGAAAGATATAAATAATAATTTGTAAGAAAAATAGATATTAAAATAACAAATTTGAATCAGCAAATTATAAAACTCGCTAACCAGCGCGAGCTGCTTTTGCCGGACTGCCCGATAAATCAGTTTAATCCTAATTTCCCGTTTTTCATTTTTCTATGCAGCCGTTTAAAAATTATTGTGCATATAATTGAAGAAAGAATTGAGCCGCAGGTTGCCGCCATTCCCATTGGAAGCAGTGTTTGTGTAAAAAGAATGGAGGCAAAGTATGCACCTGGAATCCGTACAAATATTATTGAAATTACGTTGTGTAAAAATGCGTAAACTGATTTTCCGCAAGCGCAAAAATATCCGCTAAAGCAAAAATGGATTGCCGCAAAAACGCAGTCAAAAACGTAGGCTTTTATGTATTGGCAGCCAAAACGCACAACTTCTGTTTCTGTGGTGAACAGACTGATAACATTCTGGGCAAAAAACTGGAACATAATTGCAAAGACAAGACCGGCACAAAGACCAATCCGTATTCCGTAGGACAATGTTTTTTCCGCACGATCAAGTTTTCTTGCACCGATATTTTGTGAGGCAATTGCAGATATGGAAGAAAGCAGCGATGATGGCACAAGGAACAAAAAAGAAATGATTTTTTCAACAATTCCAACTGCGGCGGCAACGTTTACGCCTCTTCTGTTTGCAATTATAGTTATCAGCAAAAATGAAATTTGAATGAATCCGTCCTGACAGGCAACGGGAATTCCAATCTTAAAAATTTCTTTTGCTTCTTTTTCCGAAAATCTTGTTTTTTGTGTTTCTGTATGTTCCTTTTTGTTCCTGGTTATTACCGCAATTAAAGAAATCACAACGCTGACAGCCTGGGCGATAACAGTTGCAAGTGCCGCTCCTTCCGCACCAAGATTCAGATTTCCCATAAAAATAAAATCTAAAACAATATTTATAAAGCAGGCGATTGCAATATAAATCATTGGGCTTTTAGAGTCGCCCAAACCGCGGAAAACCGAGGCTATAACATTGTATGCAGTAATGAACGGAATTCCTGCAAAACAGATTAAAAGGTAAAGTTTTGTCTGTTCAACAGATTCTGCTGGGGTGGAAACAATTTTTAGAATCTGCGGACAAAGAAAGATTAATAAAACTGTAAAAACTACAGAAATCACCGCAAAAAGTGCTGTAGCTGTGGAAATTATCGTTTTTATGCGGCTCTGGTTGTTTTCGCCAACTGCGTGTCCAATCAGAACGGCAGGACCCATCGCAAGTCCAACGATTATAACCGTAAGCATATGCATTATTTGCGAACCAACAGAAACAGCAGTAATTACTTCCGCACCGTGAAATTGTCCGGCTATGAATAAATCTGCAAGGCCATATAAAGTCTGCAAAAAATAAGAAAGCAAAAACGGCAACGAAAATCGTATAAGATTTTTTAAAACATTTCCTTCTGTGAGCTTCATTTTCATAATTTCCGATTATATCAAATTTACATAAATGTTTCACTTTGATATATTTTTTTTTATGGAAAATATTTCTATTGCGGAACAAAAATCTTTTTTGCGTAAAAGGGCAAAAGATGAACTAAAAAAATATTTTGCGGACAAGGCTCTTTCCCTTCAGTGTGCAAAAACTGTTGCGGATTATTTTTTTAAGAGCGATGAATATGCCGAAGCTAAAGTGATTTTTGCGTACATGGCAATGAATGATGAAGTTGACTTGTCTTTTGTGATAAAAAAGGCGTTGCGGGATAAAAAAAAGGTCGCTCTTCCTAGGATGGCAGAAAATTCCAACGATATGGATTTTTATTTTATAGATTCATTGGAAACTGCTTTTTCTGACAATAATAAATACGGAATTCTTGAGCCTTCTTTGAAGAATAAAAAAGTTGAGCCTGAAAAAATCCCGGAAAAAAGCGTTTTTCTTGTTCCAGGCCTCGCTTTTAACCTTGAAGGTTCGCGGCTTGGGCGTGGAAAAGGTTTTTACGATAAATATTTAAGCCGGATTCCGTTAAAAAATCAGTGTTTTTGTGGTGTCTGCACGGTAAACGTTGTTACAAAAGCAATTCCTGTTGAAGAAAATGATTTTAGGATGAATTATCTTTTGACGGAATACGGATTTATTTCTTTGACTCGCTAGAAAAAATCTGTAAAAGCGGTTCTGGCAAAAAATATTCGTTCATCACACGCAGAAAATCTTGATTTGTTGAATTTAAAAGCATTTCATATTCATCAAGGTAATTTTTTTTGTTCATTTTTGATGAAGAAATTATTTTCGCAGTTCCAAGATTCGTTTTTGTTTCTGAAAGTTTGTTCTGAATCCATGCGTTTTTTGTCTGTGCCGTTTCAAAAGATTCTGAATCCGCAAGTTTTTGCACAAAAGCAGTTAGCGTTTTTTTGTAAGTTTCTTCTATATAATTGGTGTGTTCAACGTTTAAAAAGAACAGTCCTGCACAATGAAATTCATCTGTTGGTGCAAAGATTTTTGTGTCCGTTCCGTTGATTTTTAAATTTTCTGCAAGCCTAAAAAGCAATGCGTTAAAAATTGTGTAATCTGCAGAATCTTGACTTGGCGTTTTGAACCAGTATTGAACCGGATCTGAAAAATTCTTTGTTGGAACAAGAACTGCTGGCATTGGTCCTGCATCCTCTGCTTTTATGTCCGTGTAAAAAAGGTGGCGGATTTTTAAGTTGATTTTTTTTGTTTTTGCAGGAAAATCTGGCACTGGAACAGATTCTTTGCGGTTTGGAATGTTTCGTTCTGTCTGCGGAATTAAAATTCCAAGCGATTCTTCCATAACGTAGCGAATCGCTTCAGCGTCGGTGTTTCCGACAACAACAATACTGTAAAGGCTTGCGTCTAAAAATTTGGGGTAGGCGGCAAGAATGTCGTTGTACAAAGTTTTTTGAAGAATATCTTTTTCCGAGTCAAAAATATTTCTGATAAAAGTCGAGTCGTAAAAATATTTCATTGCACGGAAAGTCATCTGGTTTATTGGATTTGCATCTGAAAGTCGTTTTTGCGTTTGAACTGAATAAACAAAACTGTCTGCCTCGGCAGGCGTGATTTCTCCAAAAATCAACGCATCCGAAATTGAACGTATGCACAATGAAATATCTTCTTTTGAACATTCAACGGAAATTCTGCTTTCTGAAAAAGTTGTTTCAGCATAGACTTGTGGTGTTCCTGAAACCATCTGCTGCATTTTGTATTTTTCTATTTCTTTTTGGATGTTAGAAGCCAGAGCGTTTGCCATTACATTCTGAAATCCAGGTTTGTTTTTGTCTGCAAGTTTTCCGCCCTCAATTGAAACAAGAATTGCAACATCGCCCGTAAGTCGGTTCGTTTTTACTGTTACAGGAATTCCATTTGAAAGTTCGATTTTTTTTATCGAGGCACGGTTTTCTTCTAGAAAAACATTTTTTGCGCTTTCATTTTCTGCATTTTGATTTTTCTGTTCAGTTTTTTCTTCTGTGATTTCTTTTAGTGCATTTTTGTAAAGTTCCTGCGTAAACCATGAGCCGTTTTTTGAATTTATTTCCTCGTAGCCAAGCCTTTTGTAGTCATTTTTATATTTGTTAAAATTTTTTGTATTTACTAAAACAAAAATGAACGGAATTTCGTTTTCAAAACTGGTTTTAAGTTCCTCCTGATTCTGCATTTTGATTTTTTGCGGCTGGGATAAAAGTTTTTGTGCCAAAAGAATTTCTTTTTCATCTTTTTTGGGAAGCAAAACGTCGATTGCCCAAAGTTCAGAAAGCGAATTCATAAAATTTGTGGAATTCGCGGTTACTGTGCCAAAATTTTCCGCAAGTTTTCTTTTTGCGTCTTTAAATTCCTCTGGCTTTGTGATTTCCTGAGATTTTTTTATCATTTCTATAAAATATTCAGCCTGCTCAACTGGCGAACGTCGGTTTTGTTCTAGTAGCGTTTGAAAAATAAGCCGTGAACATCCGTTTTGCTGCGTTGAAGAAACGTTGATATATTCTAGACCGCGGATGTTTAAAATATGTTCTGAGCAAAGGGATTTTTTTAGCGTTGATGAATCTAGGTTCAGCGTTGAGGCTGCAAGCATACTTTGCGCCAAAGTTAAATTTGTGTATTCAATGACAATTTGCGTCATTTCATTGCTGAACTGAATGTCGTGCATTACAAATTTTCGAGCTTTTCCGCTGGCTTTTATGGCTTCTGGAAGTTCAAAAATTGCGGCCGGCTTGTATGAACCAAAATATTTTTCTGACAAAGCGTAAATTTCTTCTTTTTTTATTGGACCGCTTACAAAGAGCGCACTGTTTTGTGGTGTGTACCACGATTTTCCGATTTTAGAAAGTACCGCTCTGATTTGTGCTGGTGTTGATTTTGCAAAAATCTGCGTAAAAATTCCAGAATTCTGTTTCCAAGGTGCATCAGAAAAAATCCTTGAATCAATTGCTGTGTTTATAAAAGCGGCTGGCGTTGGCGCGTACTGCATCATTTCATTTTTTAATACTGAATATTCTCGCAGAATATTTTTTTCGGTAAAAATCGGGGCAAAGGCTCGTTGTGAAAGAATTTCAAAGACTGAAGGAACTAGTTCCTGCGAAACAGAAATTGTGTATCGTGCAGAATCTGCGTTACATTCAGAATTTAATTCCTGTAAAAGCGAATTTTCTTCTGCTCCATATTTAAAAAGTCGTGTATATAATGGAAAAAATCCTGTGTTAGAGGCGTTTTGAGCGCTGATTCCTGCGTGAACTGAAAATTCAATTCTTACTGGTGCGGTGGAAAAATCTTCTAGCACAAAGAGTTGCATTCCGTTTTCAAGCGTGTATTCCGCATAATTCTGTTTGTTCAAAAAAACTGACTCAGCAAACGCTGCTGTAAAAAAAACAAGAACTGCGACAAAAATGTTTCTTTTCATAGAACGATTATATCATTTTTTATGGCTATTTATAAACCAGCTTTCCTATGTTATAATTTACTTATGCCGAAAGTTACGTTTATCGAAAAAAAAGACAAGATTTTGAACATTCCTGCTGATTTAGTTGTTGGAAAGCGTCATCTTACACCGCAAGAAATTGCAATTCTTGAAAAAAATAATAATTCAAGTGAATTTTCTTCGTGGGAAAATGTTTTTGTTCCAGTTCAAAACGATGAATTTGACTGCTCGTTGATTAGAAATTCACGTTTTGAAGGTTTTGTTGTTATTGGCAGATTAAAATATGCAAAACTGAAATATCATAGTCTTGAACTTGAAACGGGAATTGTGAACAGTCTTGTAAGAAATTCTGTTGTTGGCGATGACAATGTGATTCAGAATGTTTCTTACCTTGAAAATTATAAAATTGGCGACCGCGTAATGCTTTTTAACATACAGGAACTTAGCTGCACAAAGTCTGCGAAATTTGGAAACGGTTATATTTTTAGTGGTGAAAAAGAAACAGAACGAAAATGGATTGGCGTTGCAAACGAAAATGATGGACGTGCGATTCTTCCTTTTGAAAAAATGATTCCAGCGGACGCATTTCTTTGGGCTTCTAACCGTGATGATTCAGAATTGCTTGAAAAATTCGTTTCTCTTACGGACAACGAAAAAGAGTCTGAAAAAAATGTGTATGGAATAATCGGAAATGATGTTGTAATAAAAAATACTCTTACAATAAAAGATGTAAAAATCGGGAACTGCGCGTATATAAAGGGGGCTTCAAAGTTAAAGAATGTTACAATTCTTTCTGGCGAGGATGAAGTAAGTCAGATTGGAGAAGGCGTTGAAATGGTTAACGGAATAATGAATGCTGGAAGCCACGTTTTTTATCAGGCTGTTGCAATTCGCTTTATAATAGGAAGAAATTGTCAGTTAAAATATGGCGCTCGGCTTTTAAATTCGTTTCTTGGCGACAATTCCACGGTTTCCTGCTGTGAACTTTTGAACAATATGATTTTTCCGTTCCACGAGCAGCACCACAATTCTTCGTTCCTTATTGCTTCAACGATTATGGGGCAAAGTAATATTGCCGCTGGAGCAACAATCGGAAGTAACCACAACTCAAGAAGTCCTGATGGAGAAATTGTTGCCCACCGAGGTTTTTGGCCGGGGCTTTGCTCTGATTTTAAGCATAATTGCCGCTTTGCAAGTTTTATTTTGGCTTCAAAAGGTTCGTACCAGCATGAACTTAATGTACAGTATCCTTTTAGTCTGCTTGCTCCGGGTGAAAATTCTACAAGTCCTGTTCATATTTTGCCGGCGTGGTGGTTTATGTACGATATGTTTGCGATTGTGCGGAATAAATATAAATTTGCAAAAAGAGATAAGCGTTTTGTAAAAGTCCAGAACATCGAGATGAATCCGTTTGCTCCTGACACTATGCAGGAAATTCTTTTTGCCGTAAACCGGATTATTCAACTTGCAAGTTCGCAACTCGGACTGGAACTTCAGTCTGCTAAAAATTTTCTGCATCAAAATCCAGAGTCTAGAATTACACTGAATGATATGCTTTCCCAAAAGAAATTTGGAGCGACGTTGTACAAGCCGGTTCAGGGATATAAAACTTACCGCAAGATTTTAAAATATTTTGCGGCAAGCACTTTGCAGGAATTTTGTGTTGCTAATGGCACTGACAAGATTTCTTCGGAATTAATCAAAAAGATAATGAAGATAAATCTTTATACAAAATGGCAGAATGTTGGCGGACAGATAATTCCAGAGGGAAAAATCAACGAACTTTTTGTAAAGATAAAATCTGGTGAAATTTCGAGTTGGGCGAAAGTTCACGAATTTTACAATATCTGTCAGTCAAATTATCTTGAATACAAAACACGGTATGCGATTTTTGTTCTGGAGGAACTTTATTCAAAAGAAATCAGGGATTTTACGCGCGAAAATTTCAAGGATATTGTAAATGATGTTACAATTGTTTCTGATGAAATGTATTCAGCTTCTGTTTCCAGCCGCGAAAAAGATTTTACAGATTATTACCGTTGCATGACTTACAAAAACAAAGAAGAGATGGCCGCAGTTCTTGGCACACTGAATGACAGCAGTTTTTTGAAAACCCTAAAGTCTGACACCAAGAACTTTAATCTCTTTGTAAAAAAAGCGTTTGTGGAACTGTGCTGATAATGTGAAAATCGAATTTTTTAAATCACTAAAAAAATTCGATTTTCAGTATAAAACTATTCCTGGCTTGTTAATTCCTTGAAATACTCTGTGATGTCTTTTCGATTATCTTTTGTGTAGGCAATTGCTGTGCGTGGATGCTGGTTGAACTGCCCTGTCAAAAGATATGGAAGGTCGTATCCCCAAACAACACCGCTTTCTTTCATAGGCATCATGTATTTTTCAATAAATTCAAGAACAGGATATTCGTTGTATTTTGGATTTTTAAGGAATCCCAAAAGAAGTTCCATTGCGCAGTTTCCGGCTCCGCGTCCCATAGAAAGATAAGTTGCGTCAAGATAGTCCACGTTGTCGCCGACGCACTCAATTGTGTTTGCAAAAGCGAGTTTTTGGTTGTCGTGCGCATGGATTCCGAGCTTCTTGTTGTATTTTGCAGCATATTCTCCGTACAAGTCGCAGATTCTGGCCATTTCTTCTGGGTAAATTGAACCATAACTGTCTACTATATAAATCACATCGACTGGTGACTGTCCAACCATATCTAAAGCGGCTCTTATATCGTTTTCTTGAACTGTTGAAAGTGCCATTATGTTGCAGCTTGTTTCATAGCCTTTTTTGTGGGCATCCTCAATCATATCGATTGCTGTTGGCATCTGGTGAACATAGGTTGCAACCCGAACCAAATCGATAGGGGATTCTGCCCGTTCGTGAATGTCTTCTTTGTAATTGCAGCGTCCAACATCTGCCATAACTGCGACTTTTACTTTTCTTTCGCCGTCGCCAACTACGCTGCGGATATAATCGTCATCGCAAAATTTTGAAGGTCCGAATTTATTTACATCAAACAATGTCTTGTCTGCCTTGTAACCGAATTCCATATAGTCAACGCCAGCTTTTGAGTTCGCATTATAAAGGGCTTTTGCAAAATCTTCGGCAAAGAAAAAGTCATTCACAAGTCCGCCGTCGCGCAGCGTTGCGTCAACAACTTTGATTTCAGGACGATAGTTCATCATAGCTGTAACTTTTTTCATTTCAATCCTCTTTCGGCTGTCTTTTTTGGCAGTCATTTCTTCTGATTTAGGCTGAATACCAATACTTTTTAGCATTTCATCCTTATTCTTGTAATAATGGTAAATATTTGCGGCTGAAATACCACATTTTTCTGCGACATCCCGCATTCCAATCAAAGAAGAGTCCTTTTCTTTTAAAAGTTCCTCTACCGCCGCCTTTATCTTTGCCGCAATTTCTAAGTTTGGTTTACGCAATGTTATTCTCCAAATTGCAAGATGTTGTTAATTTAACAAACTATGTGTTATTTGTCAATGTTTATTTAATAGTGAACAAAAAACTTAAAAGTGAACAAATTGTTTTGGGTGAATGGATAAGTAAACATCTGCATTTTTTAATCCAAAGGTTTGGTGTACTTATCAATTTTTTTTCCGTCTATCAAATCATAAAAAACACAGTTTATTTCATCTTTGCTTTTAAAACGAATATCCATGTAGTGACACATATTTTCTGTTCCGCCAAGGAGTTCGTAGGTAATTATATTGTTTTCTGGGTGGTTTATAGTGGATTTTGCGCATTCAAAATATAAAAATCTGTTAGTTTCGAATCTATCATCATTGTTTCCGAAAATCATTAAAGTATACGGAGGATAAAAATATCGAGATAAATAAATTTTATTCTTATCAGTGTAATCAAAAATATCCATAAGTTCTTTGTATTTAATTTCTAATACTTTTGAAAATTGGGCTGTCATTTTTTCATTTATAATCTCAACATCATTGACTTTCAATAGATAATTACATTCACAAGTTTTTTTGTTTAAAAGTTCGATTTTTACGTAGGCTTTGTTTTGCTCTGTATTTTTTTCAAAGTGATTG
>CAVIQW010000059.1:0-12142 GCA_963644915.1 Paratractidigestivibacter sp. | reverse complement strand
GAACCTTTATTGTTGTTTTCTTATAATCCATTCCCTGCATTTTTCCTTATCGCAGCTTTGCTGTCTCTATTCCATCGATTTCCACTGTGAACAAGTAGGCTTTTAGCTTTGAATCTTCTGGCATTGTTTAGCCTCTCCTTCTATTCTTCATTTATATACACACTTGAGCCGTCTTTTTCAGCTGTTATTGTTATTTGAAAGAATTCAACAGGTCTTACAATCGCAATTCCAACTTCAAATGTAAGAATTCCATTGTCTATATTTTCAGCAGGATTCAACTCATCGTCACATCTGACATAGAAGCTTTCCTCTGCTGTTCCTCCGGCCAAATATCCTTTCATCCACAAATCAATAAGAAATCCGCTGACCTGTCTTACCAACCGCTTCCTTAGATTCTTGTCATTCACTTCAAAAACAGCCCACTGGGTTCCTTTCTTTAAGGCTGAACATATCCTTGAAAATGTTCTTCTGACATTTATATACTTCCAGTCAAAATTTGATGATAATGTCTTTGCCCCCCATATCTTTACACCGCTTCCAGGAAAATACTTTAACACATTTATATTGTTTTCATACAATTCTTCCATCTCACCTTTAGTGATTCTTTTTGAAAGCCCTACACTTCCTTGCAAAATACAATTGGCAGGCGCATGAAAGATTCCCTTCCCACCGTCAGTCATTGCAATACACCCGCACACAGCTCCTGACGGCGGAATTGTCAAGGTCTTGAATCCGGCAGAATCCAGCGGATCTATAACATTTATATATGGATAGTAGCACGCCGCATAATCAGAATCAAATTTATTGGCATACTTAATTGTATCAAAAGTATCATTCTGATCCGGTAAATCTAATATTGCAAATCTTCCAGGAAATCTTGAGGCTTGGTTTGATAAAGCATTCTGAACCGCCCTATATTCATTCAGCCTTTCTTCCTTGTTTTTTCCAGGAATATTTAATAGCCAGCATAAATCTGGACATGCAATAAGAGAAATATCATCCCTGCTTTCAAAACAGCCGATGCCTTCAAAATTATTCAGACCGCCATAATATCCTATAAAATCAGCGGCAGTTATATCTGCTATTCCATCACAGCCATTTTTGGCATATTCAGAGTATACAGGCTTTACAATACCTTTAGCCGCTTCATCAGAAATTCTGCACAGCCTTGAACGTTCATTTACATAATCAACTATGTATCTGGAATCGTTTTTATTCATTGATAAATGAAGGTATGTTTCATTCTTCTTATCTTTTGATGAAATCATCATTGATATATAAACCTTACGGATGATGATATTCTTATTTCTTGCAAATTCTTTATGGAGCGAATGAATAGGATACGAGAAGAATAATTTTTTATTGTCTATAACAGATATTTCCCTATAAATTGTTTTGCCAGCACCTAAGTTTAATTCAACAATATCGCCCTGCTCAAAGTCTTCTTCTTTATCAAGAATTATATAGTTGCTGTCAGCGGCCACATCTTCTATTGAACAACTGGTTCTTTCATATTCATACCATAGTTTTGTACATAAATAGTTTCCCCAGATTCCTGGAGTTAGCGCAGTCAGTCTTAATGAGCCACCCTGACATTTCAACTCAAGCTCTGCATTTTTCACGCTTTTTTTATGGGCAACCCTCGTAACAATACATTCTTTTCCACCGCATTTAAAATAACTATAGACAGACAATGGAAGAACACCTTCTGTGTCAAAGCCTCCAAAACATTTTAAATACTCATCAAAACTTTCTATGAATACAGGTTCTCCCACAGGTCCCTTTTCACATATCCCGGCGAATGCTGTTAGGCAACGAGTATCAATCTGTAGAGAATTAAGAGCATATTGTTGCTCTGAGACATAAACACCTGGCAAAGAAAAGCTATTCATAATTTATTCTGTCTTTTTTGTCTTCTTGCTTTTTCTCAGCCCAGGCATATATTTGCAAAATGGACAGTAGTCCCAAGAATCCTTCATTAAATTGTTACAATCAGGACATCTCCGCCTTGTAATACCCATGGCTTTTCTTTTTGAAATTTTCAAAAAGATTATAAAAACAACAATTACAACAACAAAAACTGCAGCTAATACAATAATCAGGATTCGCAGCCATTTAGGAAATGGAAGTTTTACTGCTTTAAATGTTTTTTGCCCTTTTCCCTCTGAATCTTGTTCCGAAACAGAAACCTCTATCAGATGGAAATTATTATCAGGTTTTACATTTTTTATCTTATAATTTATTACATAGCTTTTATTAATAATATCACGGATAGCCTTTAATCTTTCTGGAACACTTTTCAATGAATAAGAATACAAATAAGAACCGGACGAAACTTCTGAAATCTGATTTAATGCACTCAAACCGGCAGAACTCAACACACGGATTCCTACAGAATAAACAGGAATAGACTTTTCTGCCAAAACAGACTCAAGCTGGTCTTTTGTAAAACGGCTATTTTGATCACGTCCATCGGAAATTACAATAATTATCTTTCTTCTAGTGCTTTTTAGCTCTACTTTTCGGATTACATTCATAATTGAGTCATAAATTCTTGGCTGAAAATCCGAAGTCTTAATGCTATTAATTAGTCCTGTATCTATGCTTTCCTTTGTCAGGTTTTCAAAAACAGGATTCGCATCATCCCCGATAGTATAAACAGATAGAGTCTCATCTTTCTGCATATACTCAATAAATTGAATAATAGCAGTTTTCTGGTAATCCAATGGCTCTCCTTCCATGATTCCATTATTTGACAGCAATATCGTATAATCTATCGGTTCTGTTTTCATTGAGAATTGATAGACTGACTGCCTGCCGCGCAATTCTTCACTATCTATCCTAGTCATAAATAGTCCTGGAGCAAGTCCAGAAACAGGTTCGCCTTTTGTGTTCTTTACAGAAACAAATGCTGTCATATTTGGGTAATCGTGAGAATCTATCTGATCAACTTTTATTGTCAGAGAACTCTTGCCTGCATATAAAAAAGAACCTGTTAATAAAACTAAAATAAAAATGAATTTATTTTTCATAATTTCTATAAAAGCTTGATTTTGTAAAGCTTTTCTCCCATTTTTATAATATCACCGTCAATCAGCATAGTTTTTACACTGTCAATATTGTTCACTTTGATCGGCTCTCCGTTTCCCAGATCAACAAGAGAACATTCTCCGCCAGAAATAGACAGATAAGCCTGCTGTCTTGCCAAACCAGCTTTCAGGATACGGATCTCACAGTCAGCAGCACTGCCTATGAATGACTTACCCTCGTGCAAAGTATAATACTTTTCTGCTGTGCCATCCTCTCTCAACATAACAAGCCAACCAGACAAGGGGGCTATGCAGACTGGACACACCTTCCATGAAGGATCCAGCAAATGCCCTTCCATGCAATATTTATATCTCATATTTTGCCTCTACTATAAAACTTGATAAATCCAAATTGAGCCAGAATTATCTCTGCCTTTTTCTCCTATATTAAAAACCACCTCCGGAGAATATTCAGTTATATCCCCCTCATTTATTTTCAGATAAAGATTTCTCCACCTGTTTTTTGAATCCTGCCCATCTATATTCATCTTATATTTATTCTTGTCTTGCAGAATTACCTCTACAGAATAATTACCTTGATATATGTCAGTGCGTCTTACTACAAGAGTCTTTCTTCCCTTGACAATGTTCTTGATATGGAATTTCATGCATCCGCCTATCCATCTCTTTACAGTATCGTAAACCAACACTCCGTCTGGATAATAGAACGCCTCCTTTGAAGTTGACGGATGCTGCGCATCCACAAATGCGACTCTATGACTTTCTATCGATTCCATAGAAGCCATGTCAATAGAATCCACAAGAGTATATTTTTCATCTTCAAAAAGGAGCACCCTAGGAAGATTATAGCTAATAAATTGAATATCTGTACTATTTACTTCTTTTTCGATTATTGTATTTTTCAAGCCATCTATAACAGCTCTGTGTTTTTTTAAAATCTTGTCTATTTCTTCATATTTATTGTCATATTTTTTTATTAAATCTCCTAACGCATACATAGATGCGCGGGCATCCTCATAAGCTTCCTTTGTAGTTAATTTATAATTTTTATCTTCAGATTTTCGTTCAAACTCTGCTAACTCAAACAAGACTTCATGGTCTATGTCAAAAAGAGGAGTTAGCAGATGGATAATATCATCAAAATACACACCCGATGTTTGAACTATCATTTTTGCAGTCATTGCAACAGTATGCATATTTCTAAATGAATGGACTGGTATCAATTCATAGCAAGAGTTTGATACTCTGCAAGTATATTCAAACAATTCTATCAGCAATTTTTCCAGATAAATTGAAACACCTTTCTTTATTTTTGTAGCCCATGGAACATACCGGAAATCCAATGCATTGACTCCAGGATCACAAAAATTATCACAGTTCTTGATGCTTGCAATTCCAGTGCCTTCCGAATCATCCAATGCTATTCTTGCCAGTTCAATTGTCATTTCCGGTTCTGTTATCTCTTGTACAATCTCGACCTTTGCTGATTCCAGCTTATATTGGTATCCCTGCAGATCAAGATTTTCACTATTTTGAAAATAATCCTGCATCACCTCATTATATTTTATAACTATATAAACAGTTGTTGGATAAGTATACTTTTTAGCATCAAAGACTATCACCTGAGGCTCATTCAGAAAAAGAGGATTTCCATGACCGTCGAAACATAGCCCCCTGCCGATTATGAATGTTATCAACCCTCCCTTGGTTTTTTCCGCCTGAACATGAAGGGAGTCCATAAAATTTGGAACAATACCAAAGCCGTGAAACAATCTGTTATATAATTTCTCTTTTTCAAAATGATAGTCTTCAATTCTATTCCAATAATTTGGTCCGACCTGCAAGCCTGGAAAGAAATTCGCCCTTTTAAAATTTATCAGTTCATCCATATTTTTTATATCCTTATTTATAATTCAAAATTATCATCAAGAACAGCTTTGTCTGTAATTACAGTTTTTCTCCTAGGCTTTGCTTTCTTTCTCTTGAAACAAATATAGCAATCTGTATTCAGAGGTTTTTCTTTCTGCATCAAAAGAGTCAATCTTTTTAATAGGTTGTCATCAAAATCTTCCCTGTAAACAGGAAAAGCAATTGTAAAAACAGAATTTTCTTTATCTTCTTCAAAAATACTGTTATCAATACTGGTTCCATCAATTATTTCTAATGATGAATATGGAACATAACCTTCAATTATTTTAGGAACAATTCCAGTTATAATATAAATTAATATCTTTAACCCTAATGCTGTCCCTCTTAATTTATATAATGGAATTGCATATTGAAGGAAAAGTCTTTTTTCTTTTTCTGAACCAAGCAGGTCAATATCCACGCCAAACCAGTCAGCCAATACATCCAGAAAATAAGAAGGGCAATGCATAGGCCTGAACATCTCATTAATATTATCTATCTTGATGGCAATGTCATTATTTATATGCTGAAAAACCATCAGATACTTCCGAAGAAAATCGTTTTCCTGAAAATATGAGGGTAGATTTCTTATTGGATTTTTTGAAGTCGCATAAAGCATGATCTTGCCGTTCTCATACTGGCAGTCAAAAACAATGAATCTTGTATAGTCCGACTCTTTATAAGTTATATCTATATTAGCCTCTGACAATTCAGGACATAAAGAGAGAATCTTATTTTTTGCACTATAAACATCAAGACCTATGCATGAACGCCGAATATTATCAAAATCCACCTAGCTCCACCTTCTTACCGTCAAATGAATGTTATTCTTTGTATCTTCATTTTCCTGTACAATTGAATAACCCAGGTCTTTGACTTTATCTTTTATAGTTTCGTAAGCGTACTGGCGATGAATTTTGTTTATAATTTCGTCCTGTTTTAATCCTGTAAAAGTTTCGATAGCCCACCAGTCGGCAACAAGCTCATAGTTTCCACAAATTTCTTTTATGCCAATACTGTATTTTGAACCTGTTTTTATCTCAAAAATGCAATCTTCTATAATTTCATCACTTCCATATCCCTGCAAGACTAATTTTTCACCTTCCGCAGCTTCTTGATATTTCATCTCTAGCACATCAAGAGCTTTTTTTAGAAAAGTTAAATTTTTTATCTTTGTATCTATTTTCGAAATATGAGACATTGTACTATTCCTCTTTTAGTTTCTGCCCAGTTTGAATTCTGATATATGCATTGTTTGGAATTTTTCTTGTTACATTTTCAATTTTACAAACAACAAATCCATTCAAAATAGAGACAACAGAAAAAGTTCCTATAATTTCATCAAAGCTGGAATTAACAGAAATTTCCCCCATCAAACCTTTTTCAAGTTTATCCTGCAAATCTCCAGCCTTTGCCATTAATTCAGATTGAACTCCATTTGTCTGGGTAATCTCAAGCACACGCATATATCCGTACACAGGTTCATATATGGCTGGCTTTTTTATTTGAACAGCTTTTGGAGTAGGCGTTAGCTCAGTCAAAACAAGAAGCTTTTCCTGTTTTGAAGACGAAACACATCCCGATAATAGAAAAAGAAATGAAATCACAAGCAATATTTTCATTTTTCCATTAAGTTCCATACACGTTCTCCATCTTTCCCTTTAAAAACCCAGTTCTGGTCATCAAGATATAAAAAGAAACTTCTATATGCATTTCCTTTTATATTAGAATATTTATTTTTATTCTTAATCTCCGCAGAGGAATATGCTTTATAATAGTCGCCTGCATATATAATGTGTTTTCCCTTTGGCAAAACACATTTCTCTAGCTTATCCCATCCCATGTACATATTATTTAAAAATAGCCCCTCTCCTGGAGTTGTAATATCAGGCGCCACTCCATAATTGTTTTTTCCAAAAATATAGTCGGCCAAGGAGAAAATAATATTTCTATTAGCATTCCAGATTCCAGTAATTGAAAAATCAGAAGTGAAGAATTTAACACTCTTCACTTCTTTTCTAGTTTTTGCATCTACTAGACTAATATAATAAATATTAATTTGATCTGTTAACTGAATCCTGCCCTCTATATAAAAATCAGCAAAATCAAAATTCTTATAATTTTTTTCTACATATTCATTCATGTTTAATGTACTCATGGCACTTACCATCTGAGTTGAATTCAAGCTATATTCAAACAGCCTACTGAATACATCATCCGATGCTCTGATAACGATTCCATCTTGTTCTATAAATGAAGAAGGAATGTAATCAAACTCCCCTTTATCTTGCCCTAAGTATTTTCTGCACTCCAATACAAAAGGCTTAACCACAATTTTCTGTTTTTTATATAGTTTGTCAGAGCCTGATTCATTTATCTTCAAATATTCAGACAACATGGCATCTATGGCTTTTAGGCAATATTTAAGTGAAGGTATTTTTCTTAAAACAGTAATCGGATAACCGCCATCAGAAAACCTATAGAAAGAAAGCATCAGGACATAGCCTTCACCACATTCAGCAACATAAGGACAACATACGCCTACTACATTACATCTGTATCTTTCTTCTGCCAAACTATTTATAAATTTATGGATATTTTTTTCTTTGGTTAATCCATACTTTCCAATCAGCCACTTATCAAGCGAGACTGGCTTAATTTTTTCTGTATTAACCATTGCTTTATGAATTTTGTCTTGAATTATTTCTAACAATTCCTGAGAAACCGAACTAGTTCCTGCCGCATTCATCATTATGTATGCCGGAACAATATCTGAAAGATTTTTATATTTCTCTTGGATGTCTGGCTCTTCTTCTGTTTTTTTTGTAAAGAAATCAAAAGAAAAAGAGGTGGCAATAAAAATATGTGCAAAAAAAATATAGAATATAATCTTTTTCAAACTTATCATTTATCACCTGCCTCCTTTTTAGTCAATTAAGCCCAGTCAGCGTTTTCATATACAATTGAAATTGTTTCCTGAATTACACCAGTTTCCGCAGAGCCTAAATCAGACATTGTCCATCCGCAAGGAACACAGTTATAAAGATTTCGTCTCTGAATTTCAGAAACACCATCCCTGTCCATAAAAACAATAGACAAGGATTTTTGCTCAGGATTTCCACGTTCAACAGTTTTCCACCATTCCTTAAGAACCTTGTCGCGTGGGTCTGCATTACGTACAAGTTTTACTGTATCGTACTTAACTTTTCCCACTACTTTCCGTGGATTTTTATCCATACCGCCCATATCATCAGATACTTCTGCGGTAGCACCGAGTCCCGAAATCGAAACGAAATTTCCGTAATCAATTCCATCAATTTCAACTTTGAAATAAGCTTTGGTTGTTGGTAAATAGTCAGCCATCTTTTATCCCCTTGTTTTTATTTATTCGTCTCCAAGAGTTTTCTGAGAAACTCTGAATACTACAAATTCAGCAGGCTTAGCAGGTGCCAAACCTAATTCAATAGTTACATAACCAGCATCGATGGATTCCGGTGGATTTAATTCATCATCACAACGAACATAGAAAGCCTCTTCCGGAGTATTTCCAAACAGGGCTCCTGATTTCCAGATATTCAGCAAGAAAGCCGTAATGTTGCGTGTAATTTTTTTCCATAAATCCCGTGTATTTGGTTCAAAGACAACCCAGTTTGTTCCATTCTGAAGAGCCTGTTCTACCATGCAGAACAGTCTGCGCACATTGACATATCTCCATTCAGGATTTGAACTAATAGTCCTTGCGCCCCAGACTCTGATTCCACGTCCAGGAAAATCACGGATACAGTTAATTCCCTTTGGATTCAGCATCTCCTGCTCTGCGTCTGTAAGATTGTATTTAAGGCCTAATGCAGTCTTGAACAGTTCATTTGCAGGAGCCTTATGGACACCTCTAGTACTATCAACACGGCCATATACTCCGCAAATACCACCGCTTGGCGGTGCATAAATATTCTGATCTGCCACCATGTCATACATCTGGACCCATGGGAAATAATATGCTCCCATGATAGAATCTCTAGGCATAGGCATTGTGTCTATGCCACCTTCAAGTGTTTCAGGAGAGTCCAATACAGCAAATCTAAAACGGTTCTTTTCACAATGAGTCAGAATTGCATCCTGCGCGGCAGGATCTGTAACTCCAGGTGCACATATCAAAGAAATATCCTGAATTTCATCAAACAAATGCAATCCAGACTTCTTGCCTACGCCTTCATCTTTTCCAATAATAAGTTTTGCAATATTATCCGGATTTTTTACTTCATATTTAGCAGAACTTATTGAGTCATCCGCCTTTTCAGCAGCCTTGTCTCCATTCTTTTGGTTGGACTCGCCCTTTTTTGACTTTGGTTCTGCCAAATTGTTGATATAGCATTTAGTACCGCCATTCTGAAAAAACTGATAGACACCATGCCCAAGCCAGCCGCCCTCATGAAGTCCCCCGAATATTTTGGTGTACTGAGTCCAGTTTGTAACTAATGTAGCTTGATTCACAGGCCCTTTTTCTGCGACTCCAAGAAAGCCTACAATGTTAGTAGCTCCCGCTTCGATTGGCTTTGAGCCACTTTCAATCTCCTCGACATAAACGCCTGGTGTTTGATAATTAGGCATTTTATACCTCCTCTCTTTATATAATCATTTTTATTTGACTTTTCTATTTTATCTGATTAGCACTAAGATTTTTCTTTTCAACCCGAACAAAATTTTCAGCCTTAGTTGAATTAATTTTTAGTTCGATTCTATAATCAAGATGCAAATAATCATTATAGTTTTCAGATTCTTTTCTTATTACAGGTTCAACAAAGAACTTGCCCTTGTCATTTCCATGCCAGTTATACTCTCCGCAATCATAGGTATTATGAACTTTAAAGTAGGCTGCAATCAATCCATAAACAGATAAAACCTCTTCCTGGGATTTTCCAGAGAATATTATTCGTAAATTCATAATATACAAAGCAGGAGCCTCATACATTTTTTCTTCTATAATTATTCTCTGGCCTATCTTATCATTGGCTGCCTGAAACAAATCTGTAACAGCCAGTTTCACCTGTGTTGTTTTATCTTCTGATGAAAAATCATCTACAACAACATATTTGCCAAATGAATTTTCTTGTAGCTTGTTTTTTATGACACTAAACGCATACTTAAAAATATCTGACTGCATTATTATCCTCGTCTCTCAATCACAATCTTGTTTAAGAAAGGAAGTTCGTCCTCTTTTAACAATATTTTTTCCACTTTTACATTAGCATCCAGATCAAACAGCTCGACATCATTTATAGACAAAATCTCATTTATCTTTTCTAATTGTTTCAGGACAGAGCCAATCATTATCTCTTTTCCGAATGGCCATCCATTACCGCCATCTCCATCAAGACTGTCAAAATAACTTCTTAAGCTGTTTTCAATGTGCGTCTTTACTCTGTTTTCATCGAACACATCACTTTTAAATACTAAAGCTATCGAAATATTAAACTCTTTATAAACTGGCGCTTGCACGCATATAGGCGTTCCTACAATCTTTCGTTCATCAAGATATTCCTTTACTCTTCTTAAAAGTTCCCTCGAAGGCTCAAGTTTAATTTCGTAACCAACTTCCTTAGGCCTCACAGGAATAACAACGGTACAGACTTCATTTTTTGCATTTCTATTTTTCAAGCAATATGAGCGTGCCACACTAGAAGAAGCTTCTCTTGCAAGCCATTGATAATCTTCCGCCGTCACAGCCCTTTGCAAGCTCTTGAAAGCTCCTGCCGCCCTAGATTTCAAATTATCAACGGATTCCATATCAGAACCGCCTTCCGCAGCATAAGGATTTGTACAGCCCGAAATAAATGGAATACTCTGAAGCATGCATTGGATAGTATTCTTTGTGACGTTTCCTACGGCACCACCCCCTGTATGGTAACGCTTCATCTTAATATTAAACTTTCCCTTAGGAGGATTTACACCTTTTGCTCCATCCCCAAACTGAATTTTTCCAGTAGAGTAATCAATTACATAATGCCTTGAAAAAGGTGTTGATGAATAAAAATTTTCCACTTCCTTATAAAGAATCCACACCCTGTTTCCTTCTTCTATAACTGAATTTTTACCGGCATCATTTTCTATCATCCTTAATTCATTTTCAGATGGCATAGAGCCCTCGTCCACATACAGTTCCGAGCCTTTAAGTATGTTCTTATGAGATAACAAAAGAGACTGCCCAGGAGCCCCTGTTCCAGAACCTAAAATCTCATTTTCATAAGTTTTTTCATTGCGTGCATATACAGCATTGATGATAATATCTTTTATACATGGAAGAGACTCAAAACCACCCTGGATCAGGGATACTCGTATCCAATATAAATCCTGACCAAAATTCCCTGAGCGTTCAAAATCAGCAGGGACAAAGAAATCTACAAAACCTGCCTGATGAAAAGAATCCGTGTTGTCATTAATAGACAGAGTTTTCCATTCTTGTCCATTATAATATTCCCAACACAATGTGATTCCTCGTTTTGAATTTAAAAAAGATAAATTTTTATCATTAAAAATATCAAAGAAATTTTTCTTTGTCTGTTTTATTGATTCATTAATCTTAAAATATAATGAAGATTCTCCATCAGGAAGTTTATTGTCAAACCCTATATACATAGAAGGAAAATCATCTTTATTGAAATTAAATAATACAACTTCTTCTTTGGAATCGGGAGAAATATTAGAACTAAGATCTTTCCATTGGAAATTTGTGTATGTAATACAATTTTTTGGAGCTATCGAAGGAGCCTCATACTTGATCCGGATTTTATCAATCTCCGGCGTAATGACTTTTGAATTGAATTTCCAAATCCAGTTGTCTTTATCATCTTTTACGTAAGAGCCTCCTACAGCATAATCTTTTGTAACAAGCCTTACTCTTATCCAATAATGCTCCTGGTTATTTACATCAACAAGCGATATATCATTTGGAACATCAAAAGAAACACTTCCTGCCTGCTTAAAATTAAAAGTTCCATCTAAAAAACTATTTTCTCTGGCAATTCTTTTCCATTCAAATCCGTTCCAATATTCATATACAAAAAGAGCATTTTTATTCTCTTCTACATTTACATTGGTTTCGGAAAAGCTGTAAATTATTTCAATCTTAATATTTTTATTTTTCAGAATATCATCTGCACATATATAAAAACTTTCATTGAAAGCAG
>CAVIQW010000058.1:0-13045 GCA_963644915.1 Paratractidigestivibacter sp. | reverse complement strand
ACAGCAGTTCAATTCTGCTAGGAGATGTAAAAAGCCGAACAAAGCGTTCGGCTTTTTTTTTCAGAAAAATTATGGAAAACGAAAATATTCAGGATTATTTTACAGAGGACGTTTCTTTTGGCGAAAAATTAAACGAAAAGGAAATTATGGATTCTGTTGAACAAAACTCTATTTTTTGTATCGATGCAGAGGAAGCTGGAAACTATATTTCTGTAGGCGGACCATTGGCCGCGGCATCGGTGGATTTTGAGGAACGCCCTGTTCAGATTCAACTTTTAAAAAAAATTGTGGAAGCGTTCAACAAAAATTCTATTGGAGTTTTTGAGGCTGGAACTGGTGTTGGAAAGTCTTATGCGTATCTGATTCCTGCTATTTTGTGGTCCTTAAAAAATCACGAACGGATTGTTATTTCTACAGGAACAATAAATTTGCAGCAGCAGCTTTGCGAAAAGGATTTGCCGGCGGCTCAAAAAATAATAGGTTCTGATATTAAATTTGTTCTGATGAAAGGACGTCAGAATTTTGTTTGCCGCAGACGTTTTGAGGAGGCTTCTTCTCAGCGAGAATTTTTTGGTGATGATTCAGAGATTTTTGACAAACTTTCAGAGTGGCTCTCAAAAACTCTAACAGGAAGTAAAAGTGACATAAGTTTTTTGCCACCAGAATCAGTCTGGACTCGTATCAATTCTGAAAGTGATGCCTGCATGGGAACTCGTTGCCCATTTCATTCTGAATGTTTTGTTATGAAAATGCGTAAAGAGGCTTCCGCCGCAAATATTATTGTTGTAAATCACCATTTGCTGTTTGCGGATATTGAGTCGCGTATGCACGGTGCAGGGTACGATGATGTTGCAGTTCTTCCGCCTTTTAGACGGGTTATTTTTGATGAGGCACACGGAATTGAATCTGCCGCAACAAGTTTTTTTAGCGAAAATTTTAATCGTTTTAAATTGCTGAAGCAGTTAAATCAGCTTTACCGCAGAAGAAAAAATTCTGAAACAGGTTATTTGTGTACAATTGCGATTCTTTCTAGCAATGAGGAAAAAGCCGCGTTTGCCTACGAAAAAGTTGAAAAAATAAAAAACGACATCATCAATATGGAAACTGCGGCTTTAGACCTTCTTTCCGAGGAGTATAACCTGCGTCTTTTTGATGTGAATGCCCGAAAATTCGGCGCGTTGATTTCGCTTTGTTCAACTTTGGCTAAGAGCATTGAAGATTTTGTCGGACTATGCAGGGATGTTATGGATGGGGTTGATGAAGACGACCGAGGTGTTCCAGTTTTTTTTGAAACGAAAGTTCTTTTGCGTCGTCTAGAAGATTCTGCGGTTGTGTTGCAGGATTTTTCAGCGTGGGATGAAAAGCGTGACAAGGTTTTTTGGATTACTAAAAGAAATCTTTCCAAGGAATTTGCCAGTGCAGAAGGAAATTCTTCCTATGTGATTTTGAATGAAACTCCGCTTGATATTGCCCCTATGATGAATGAGGGCGTTTACGAGCCGATGAAAACTGTTGTATGCACTTCTGCGACTTTAAAAACTGGCAGAGATTTTGTTTACTGGATGCGGCGTTCAGGAGTTTCTTTTGCGGAAAAAGACAGGGTTTCTTTCGGGGAATTTCCTTCTCCTTTTCCCTATGAAAAAAATATGATTTTTGCAGTTCCTAAAGATGCTCCGTTCCCAGATGACATAAATTTTCAGGCCTGGATTGAGGCTGCTGTTTCGCGTCTGATAAATGCGGCAGACGGAAGAACGCTTGTGCTTTTTACCTCGTATGAATCGCTTAGAAGTTGTTATAATTCCGCTTTAAGGTATTTAAAAGGTTTTGATGGGGCAATTTACAAACAGGGGGATGATGACAACGGCCGGCTTTTGGATAATTTTAAAAAAGACATAAAAAGTGTTTTGTTTGCCACAGATTCATTCTGGCAGGGTGTTGATGTTCCTGGAGAATCACTTTCTCAGGTGATAATTGTAAAGTTGCCATTTACAGTTCCAAATGATCCTGTTTTTACTGCACGAGCAGAGGCGATACAAAAAAAAGGCAGAAATTCTTTTATGGAATTAAGTGTTCCTGAGTCAGTTATAAAATTCCGCCAAGGAATAGGAAGACTTATGCGACGCAGTTCTGATAAAGGTGCTGTTGTTGTTCTGGACAGACGCATTTATGAAAAAAGATACGGCTCAATTTTCTTGGCGAACGTTCCTCCGTGTAAGCACCTTTACGAAAATCTGGAAAAAATCTGCGATTCATTATCTTCTTTCATCTTTAATTGACAGATGAATTTTTTGTATATAGAATAAAGCAATCATAGTTTTTTGGAGCCGATTTTGTATAGTTTTTTGACTTTATGTTGCCTTTTGACAGCAGTGATTCCAGCCGCAATATTGAATATAATCGCTTATCCGGTAAGTTTAAAATGGAGCCGGAAAATTTCTGAGTATATTGTAAAAATATTGGCACCACGAGTTTTTTCAATCTTGAACACATACAGGCATTTTCATTTTTTTGGATACAATGAATCTAAAAAACTTCTTCCTGACCAATATATTATAATCTCAAACCACCAGAGCCTGATGGATATTCCTTGTTATATGAATTTTTTGCGTGACAAAGATTTGCGTTTTGTTGCAAAGGATAATCTTTCCCGGCATATTCCTCTGGTTTCTGAAATGCTCCGCGCGCAAAAACATTGTATGGTACCAAGAAAGGGAAGTCCTATGGTCGCAATGAAAGTTATAGATGATTTTGGAAAGCAGGTTTTGGCAAACAACCAGATTCCTATTCTTTTTCCAGAGGGAACACGCACAAAAAACGGTAATGTTGGAAAATTTTATTCGGCAGGTTTCAGAAAGCTGAATGAAGCCACAAATCTTCCTGTTGCGTGCTGTGCTTTGGATGGTGGCTATCAGATTCGTGATATGCGTAACATTATGAGCAATCTTCAGAACGGCTGTTACCGGGTAAAAGTGCTAAAGGTTTTTGATTCCCCGAAAACAAAAGAAGAAGAAGTGAAAATTTTGGAAGAAAGCCGAATTCTTATTCAAAGACAACTTGAAGAATGGCGAAAAATCCCTACAGACAGAATGTAAAAACAAAAAAGGACTGGTAAAACCAGCCCTTTTTTTATTGGTATGAATAGGATTATTTAAAATCCTTTGGACGACGTTCTGTGCGTTTGCATTTTGAGCATTCAGCAATATTCTTAAGTCTTCCACCTTCGTACAAAGTCTTCATAACAATTTCGCCACCGCAATCGGGACAAATGAATTTTTGTGTTGCAACTGTGGTACGGGAGTTTTTACTTGCTCCAGCCATGGGATTCCTCCATAAAAAAATAATACGTATTGCAGAATATATTATTGAAAACTGTGTTGTTAGTCAATTACTTGTGATTCTTAATTTTTTTTTATCTATTGACCAAATAAAAGCCATTTATTAATATATTTGTCAAGTTAACTTAATTTGGGGGTTCCCTTTGGCAACTAAAAAAACATCTGCAGAGAAACGTCACGCACAGAGTGAAGTTAGGAGACTTCATAACAAGGCTATTAAAAGCACTTGCAAGACATACGCAAGACAGTTTGTAGAAGCTGTTCACGCTAAAGATCAGGCACTTGCTCAGTCTAGCCTTAGAACACTTGTTAGTGAACTCGACAGTGCACGTAGCAAGGGCGTTCTTACAAGAAACGCAGTTTCTCGCAAAAAGTCACGCATGACAAAGCTTTATAATGTTACTTTTGCTTCAGAAGCAGCTAAATAACTGGATAAGGCTGTTTTTGTCTAAAATCCAGTTGGAAAAAAATCCAACTGGATTTTTTTTATTGTAAAATTTTATTGCGGGGAAAATGTAGTGTCTGCTGACAAAGTTACAAAATACAATCTTGTTGAGGCGATTTATCAAAAAACAAACTGCGAAAAATATGTGGTTCAGGATGTTGTTGAAAAATTTCTTGATGAGGTGAAAAAATCGCTTGAAAATGGGTATACAATTGAATTACGTGGTTTTGGAACATTTGAACCAAGATTAAGAAAAGGCCGTTCCTCGGCTAGAAATCCAAAGACTGGTGAAAAGCTTTCTGTTGCTCCTCATTATGTTGCGGCTTTCCGCTCTGGGCAGGAATTGAAAAAATCACTTTGGAATCTTGAGATAAAAGATAAGGACAACCAGATTTGACATTTGTTCTTATAATGTTATAAAATGGAATCAACTATGGCAGAATCAGCAGAAAAACTTGATGAAAAAAAGACACTCACAGTATTTGGTCCTGAAACAGAATTTGACGGAGTGTTGGAATTTAGCGATGACCTTATTATTACAGGCAAGTTTAACGGTCGTATCAAGGCTACTGGAAATCTGGAAATTGCACGCGATGCCATTTGTTCTGTTGAAAAAATTTCAGCAAAATCAGTTGTTATTTCTGGTAATGTAACTGGCGACATAGAAGCTTCGGAAAGAGTTGAAATTTGTAATGGTGGAGTGGTAAAAGGGGATATTATTACATCTCGCATAAGAATTGAAAACAACGTGGAATTTGAAGGTGAGATAACTATGCTGGACTCGGTTCCTGAAGAAAACCTGTTTGCTTCGGCTTCTAATGAATATAAGCAGGCAATGGTTCTTAGAACTGATATTATTGAATAGTCTGTTTATTCGTTTGTAAAAATTGTTCTTATTGACAACAATTTATTTTTTGGTAATAATCACTTATATCCTTTCTTTTTTAGGTAAATCAATCACAAGACTTTTTTCAAAATCATATAAATCAATATTTTTAAATGGAGTGTTTTATGGCCCTTATCAGACGGCGAAAAAACAACGAGGAAAAAGAATCTGAACAGAACGAGAGTGTTCAGAACCAGTTGGAATTTGAGGCTCAGCCAGAATCTTACGAAGCCTCAGATTCAATTTCTTCAGAAAATGATGATTATTCATCTGAAGAGCAATCTTATGAACCTGCTGAACAGGAATCCGAACAAGACTCGGAAGAAAATTCTGATGCAGCAGAAACACGCAAAAGAACTGTAAAAGTTGTAAGGACAAGAAGAAAAGTTCCTGTAAAAGTTGAACGCTCACAGAATCAGGAAGAAAATTCAGACTCAAATTCTGGTTCTGATTCTGAAAATTATGCCCATCAGAATCCAAGGTATAACAACCGAAATAATAACAATCATAGAATGCAGAATAACAGGAGAGGCGGATTCGGCTCGATGCGCAGTGAAATGCCTGTTCCTACAAATGCAATTGATCCTTCTGTCATGCAGCCTTTTGGTGACGGAACAGACGAGAATTCTTCAAAACCACGTCTTCTTATCAATGATTTGACTGCAATGGGAATGCATGAACTCCGTGATTTAGCCACAAAATATGGATTTAATCCCGATGACCTTGCTCCAATGAAAAAGCAGGAGTTGATTTTTGTTATTCTAAAAGCGCATACAGAGCATGGCGGAATTATTTTTGCTTCCGGTGCGTTGGAAATTCTCCCTGATGGCTACGGATTTTTGCGCTCGCCGCAGAATAGTTATCTTCCTGGACCTGATGATATTTATATTTCACCAAGCCAGATTCGTCTTTTTAACCTTAAGACTGGCGATACTGTTTATGGTCAGACTCGTTCTCCGAAAGAGGGGGAAAGATTTTTTGCGCTCTTAAGAATAGAAACTGTAAACTTTGATGAGCCGCGCGTTGCACAGACGAGAATTCCTTTTGAAAACCTTACAGCACTTTATCCAAAAGAAAAACTTCGTCTTGAGACAATTTCTACAGAGGTTTCAAGCCGAATTGTTGACTTGTTTGCGCCAATCGGAAAAGGACAGCGCCTTTTGATTGTAGCACCTCCAAAAGCTGGAAAAACTACTTTGATGCAGAAGATTGCGAATTCAATCACAACAAATCATCCAGAAGTTTATCTTATTGTTCTTCTTATTGATGAACGACCTGAAGAAGTTACAGAGATGGAACGTGCAATTAAGGGCGAGGTTATTTCTTCAACATTTGATGAGCAGGCTACACGCCATGTTCAGGTTGCAGAAATGGTTCTCGAAAAGGCAAAGAGACTTGTTGAGCATAAACGCGATGTTGTTATTCTTCTTGATTCGATTACCCGACTTGCACGTGCATACAATATTACAGTTCCTACTTCTGGAAAAGTTCTTTCAGGAGGTGTTGATTCCAATGCTCTTCACAGACCGAAAAGATTCTTTGGTGCGGCAAGAAACATTGAGGAAGGCGGCTCGTTGACAATAATTTCAACTGCACTTGTTGAAACAGGAAGCCGTATGGATGAAGTTATTTTTGAAGAGTTCAAGGGAACTGGAAACAGCGAAATTGACCTTGACAGAAAACTTGCAGAACGCAGATTGTTCCCGGCAATCAATATTAAAAAATCTGGAACAAGACGAGAGGAACTTTTGCTTTCTGAAAATGAGCTTCAGAAACTTTGGATTTTGCGAAAAGTCTTTGCACCAATGGAAGACACTGAGATTCTTGAGCTTATCCTTGACAGGATGAAGAAGAGCAAGACAAACGACGCATTCCTTGCAAGTATGAATGTTGGAACTGCCGCTTCTGAATAGAATGAATTTGTGGTAATAAAAGAAAGTCTATATTGATTAGTTTTCTTAAAATTATTATAATGGTTAAATACTTATATCTAAATATTGTAGATTGTGGTAATGGAATGAGGTAAGGCTCTGCATTATCGGGCAACTACAGTGGGAGTAAAAGATGAAAAAGGGAATTCACCCAGAATACAAACTTACAAAAATTACTTGTGTTTGTGGCAATGTAATTGAAACTCGTTCAACAGTTGAGAACATCAGCGTTGAAATTTGTTCAGCTTGCCACCCATTCTATACAGGAAAGCAGAAACTTGTTGACACAGCAGGTCGTATCGACCGCTTTAACAAGCGTTATGGAATTAAAGAATCAAAGTAGATTTAATTTTTATATAAATCAGATTGATTTTTTTTAAAAGCCGTCATTTTTAAGATGATGGCTTTTTTGTTTTTGAAGATTTGTCTTATTAAATGATTTTATAAAAAATGATCCTTCTGAACTGCCCCACAAAAATAATTACTTCCACTTAAAGGTTGCAAGTCCGATTATGTAGATTGCAATGATACAAATTGGAACAAAGTATGCGAAAATCGGTTTCATCCAGTTTTTGACTTTTAGGCCTTCTCCTTCGTTTGCTTCTGTTATAAGGTTTTGCCAGCCTAGACCGAATTTGTTGCAACAGAAAAGGGAAAATATTAATGCACCAAGCGGAAGCAAGTTGTTACTTACAAGGAAATCCCAGAAGTCTAGCCAAGATGAGCCTTCTCCGAATGGATGGAATTTAAAGACGCTGTAGCCAAGTGCCGTGGTTAGTGCAATTAAAAAGATTCCAGTTCCACAGATAAGGCTTCCTTTTGCGCGCGACCAGCCGGTCATTTCGCGTACGCAGGCAAGAATGTTTTCGCAGACGGCAAGTTCTGTTGAGAATGCGGCGAATACCATAAAAAGGAAGAAGAGGCTTCCCCAGAGGCGACCACCGCCCATGTTGTTGAAAACGGTTGTCATTGTGTTAAAAAGCAGTGAAGGACCTGCGTCTACCGCGATGTTGAATGACGCACACGCTGGAAAAATTATGAGTCCGGCAACAATTGCAACAAAAGTGTCTAAGATGATAACTTTTACTGTTTCTCCCATAAGACTTCGGTCTTTTCCGATGTAGCTACCGAAAATCGCCATTGCACCGATTCCGATTGAAAGCGTAAAAAACGCCTGATTCATTGCGGCGACAATTACAGGAATGTTCAGTTTTTTAAAGTCTGGAACAAGGTAAAATGCAAGACCTTTTGTTCCGCCTTTGAGTGTAATGCTTCGAACCGCAAGAACTGTCATCAATATAAGAAGCATGACCATCATATATTTTGTGATTCGTTCAAGACCGCTTTGCAGGTTTCTAGTTAAAATTGCAAAGCAGAGAGTTACCGCAATAAAAAGGTACATCACATTTATTCGCGGATTTGAAATCATTTTGCCAAAACTGAGTTCACCGGCTTTTCCTGCTACAAACGAAACAAAATAATAAATCATCCAGCCAGTAACAACAGTGTAAAATGCCATTAAAAAAATGTTTCCCAAAAGGCAAACGTAACCATGGATGTGCCACTTTGAGCCAGTTTTTTCAAGTTTTTGATACATACGGACTGGGCTAGCCTGAGACGCTCTTCCCAGTGCAAATTCCATTGTAAGTGCTGGAAGCCCCAGCAAAACAAGAAAGGCAAGATAAACCAGAACAAATGCACCGCCACCGTTCTGACCGACCATCCACGGAAATTTCCACACGTTTCCGCAACCAATTGCACAACCTGCACTCAGCAGAATAAATCCAAGTCTGCTGCTTAATCTTTCTCTAGCCATTTTTACATTGTAGCAGAAAATTTATGCGATGTGTAGGATTCAAAAAAAGTTTTGCAGGGGATTTTATTTTTGAATATTAGGGCGTTCCCAATGCAGTTGTTTAGAAAGTCTCAACTACTGCATTTGTCGGGCTTTTCATGGCTCCGGTATTTGCTTGCGAACTTTTTATTGCTTCGCCGCAAAAAGTTTTGCTACGCAACCATTACAATCCCTAACGCATAAAGAAGTGCAGTTTTAATAAAGGCAAATTATTTCAACAAATCCGCCAAGATAGATTTTGCTTTTTCTGCGATTTGCAGTGAAGCGTTTTCTATAAATGTGTTTTTGTCAAACGCTGAATTTTCTTCGATCGGTTTCAGAAAGTAATGCGGCTTGGTTTTTAAAATGGAAGAAATCTGCTCGATCATCGAGAGCGGAGGCACGCTTTTTCCGCTTTCAATCATATTTATGTAGTTTATGTTTTTGTCAAGAAGCGAAGAAAGTTTTTCTTGCGACAATTTTGCCCGCTGCCTGTAAAACCTGAGATTTTCCCGGAAGATTTCTTCAAGAGATTTCTGCATACAATATATTATGAATGATTTTTCAGCTTGTTTTTATATTATAAAATGTTGGATTTGTTGACAGTATAACCAATATAATATATTGTAATTGGTAAGGCATACCAATATTTTATGTTGGTGAAAATTGGAGGTTTTTGGAAATGAAAAAAACAAGTGTTTTGATTGCAATTGCAATTATCATGATTAATTTTACGAGTTGTTTTACAACATCAGAAGTGTTTGGAAGTAAAAGCAGAGCAACGTCAGATGTAAATGTTTATGTGGATGAATTTTCTGGAGCCAAGACTTACGAATATTCAAAAGGTTTAAGAGGTGGTTTTGCTCTTAGTATGGGTGGGTTATCTGCTGATTTTCTTGAGTTTTTCCCATATTTGAAAGTAAATGAAGATAATGTTTGTACTCCTATATTAAAGATTGTGTACAGTGGTTCATCAGGTGGTATGTTAAAAACTGGTTCTGATAAGACTTATCATCGTTTTATATTTTTAAATAGTGAAAAAAAACGGCTTGAAATTAATCATGATGATAATCCTGAGAAAGAATCTGAATTGGAACAGTTTGGTGATAGTTATGGAATAAAACGTACAAGTGAATATCAGTTAATTCTTACTAAATCTCAATTTGATATTCTAAAAGATTTTTTTTCTAATAGTGATAAAATAAAATGTGCCGCATATTCTACTGATAATAAAGTTGCAACATTTAGTTCTTATAACAATAAATGGCATCAAGGAGTTTTTTCGGCATTGGATAATTGCATAAAAGAAGATAATCCAAATGTTATTTATAATGAAATTTATACGCAAGTAAAAGTAAAATAAAAAATTGTACAGAGTACAACTATAATATTGAAAAATCACTTAAATTACGTTGAAAATAGATTTTGTATTATTTGATAAAGTGTAAAAATCTTTCTATCTAAAAGTTTTTAACTTGTAAGTTAAAAACTTTTAGTTTATACTAAGTTTTATGGTTGTGCGAAAAGAATTTATAAAAATCCTTTGGAATTGGAAGGATAAAAAGATTATAAAAGTTGTTACAGGCGTAAGGCGTTGTGGAAAATCAACGCTACTTAGTCAGTTTAAGTCGGAAGTCGAGAAACTTGGAAATTGCAACATCATTTCAATCAATTTTGACGACCTTGAGAACGAATTTCTTTGCGATTATCACATTCTTTATCAGCATTTGAAGGAAAAAATATCCACCGGGCAGATGAATTATATTTTTCTTGATGAAATTCAGCTTGTTCCGCAGTTTGAAAAAGTAGTAAATAGCCTTTTTCTAAAGGAAAACGTTGATATTTATATTACCGGCTCTAACGCCTATATGCTTTCTGGCGAGATTGCCACGCTTCTTTCCGGGCGGTACGTCGAAATCAAAATGCTGCCGTTTTCGTTTGCCGAATATGCCCGATTCAAGCGAGATTTTCTGAAAAAGGAAGTTGTGGCTGATGAAACTTTGTACAACGAGTATGTTTCGGTCGGCGGATTTCCCTATGCTGCGTCAATCAGCAACGACAAAAATCTGGTTCGCGACTATATCCGCGGAATTTATTCCACAATTGTTCTGAAAGACATAATCCAGCGCAAAAAACTTTCAGATTCGGATGTTCTAGAAAAAGTCTGCAAGTTTACGCTTTCTAATGTGGGAAATCTTGTCTCATCGAAAAAAGTGAGCGACACATTGACAAGCGGCGGACGAAAAACTTCACCGGCGACTGTGGAAAACTGTTACAATGCATTGACTGAAAGTTATCTTTTCTACAAGGCGACGCGCTACGATATAAGAGGCAAGGAATTTCTGAAAAGTCTTGGAAAATATTACGCCGTTGACATGGGCTTGCGTTTTTTTATGCTTGGAATCAGAACCGGCGACGACGGATTTATCCTTGAGAATGTGGTTTATTTGGAGCTTTTGCGGCGCGGCTATGAAGTCTATGTTGGAAAATACAATGATTTTGAAATTGATTTTGTTGCAAAAAAAGGCGGACTGACGGAATATTATCAGGTTGCACTTTCTGTGCGTGAGCAAAATACTTTGGGGCGAGAACTGCGTTCGTTCAGGCTGATAAAGGACAATTACCCGAAATTTCTGATTACTCTGGACAACTCAAACAACATTGACCACAACGGAATAACGCAGATTTACGCGGTAAAGTGGCTACTTTCTGCATAATTAAAATCTGAAACTTTTTACATTGTAGCAGAAAAATTTAGTGATGGATAGAATTCAAAAAAAGTTTTGCAGGAGATTTTATTTTTCTGACCTTTCTTGTTTTCCTCGAATTTTTTTCCAGCTTACAAATCCGTAAATGTCGTTTGCTAAGAAAATCATAAAGTTGAATACCATCGGAAAATAAACCGGGTTTTCGTTGGAAGCCATTAGCCACATCAGAATCAGTACGATGTCGTTTGCGGAGTAGGCTACAGCGTAATATGGAACTCTCATCATCATAAGGACTGCGGATGCCATGCTTGTTGCAATTGAAACTGTGCTTATTTCAAGATTTGCTGTGTTCAGCGCTTTTAAGACAAAATAAAATATAAATGTTACAAAAACTGTTAAAATCAATGCAACTGCGGACTTTTTTGGCGTAAGATGAGCCATTTTTACTTCAACTTTTTGTGAACTGGCAGGATTTTTTAACCATAAAAACGCTGTGAAAATCGCGCTGGGCGTACTCATAAAAAGATAGGTAATCATTTCGCCGTAGTAGTGGAATTCCAAAGAAACAATTGAATAAAGCACGCTGAAAACAACAATCAGAAACTGACCGATTACATTGCCCTTTGCAACAAAAATCAGAGAAGTTACACCGGTAATTGTGGCGGCTAGCGTAATTGGATTTTTTTGCGGCACAAACATAAAAAGAACCGTAACTCCAACAACAGAAATCGTCCAAAGGAGTTTTTCGAACATATTGAATTTTGGAAAAAGATTTTTTAAGGAAAGCATAGCCGTCAGCCTCTGAAGTGATTTTAAGAATCCTAACGGAGATTTTGATTTTTTTCAACTATAATGGTTGAAAGTTGAATTTCTTGCAAACTGTGAAAAAAAGTTTCAGTGGCTTTCCAATTCTTCTGTTTCTTCTATTATGTATACTTTTTTATCAATTTTTTTGGATAACGAAATTTTCCAGTTCCTATGTTAAATTCAAGGTTAACATGACCACCCGGATTAAGAGAGTCTTTTGCGATAATAAGTTCTGCATTTTGCCATTTAGAAGGATAGTTGTCTCTTTCTCTGTGCAGAAAGATAACTTTATCTGCGATTCTTGGAATAATTAATTTATCTTCAAAAGATTGTATGTCTGGAAAGGTGTCGTAAGAATCACGTTTTATAGGGATCAGCAAAACAACAGGAATTTTTAATTTGCTTGCAAGATATTTAAAGTTATCTATCATGAAATTTATTTCATCATAATAAGGTTCCAGATTTTCTGCCATTAGTGCTCCTTCACAAAAAAGTTTTTTTGAAACTGCAATTTCATAAATATAATCAAAGCCATCTATAAAAAGAATTTCAATTTTGTTTTTGCTTACCATGTCAGTAGCGATGGATTCTATATCCTCAAATTTTGAATTTGGAATATCACTTATAAAAATTGGCAGATTATAGAGTTTTTTACAGGCATTTTGCATTTTTTCAAAGTCATTTATTGATAATAAACCTTTTCTTATTTTTGCAAGCGGAATTTTAAATTCTAATGACAATAAACGCAGTGACAAATTTTCCGAATCAGGAATTCCAGATGAAATAAATCCGACAGGTTTCTTTTGAGTAGCCGCGAAATCTCGTGCCCAGTTTAGCGCAAGTGCAGTTTTTCCTTGTGATGGACCAGCGGCTAGAATTGTTAATTCTTCTTTGTAAAAATTTAGGTATTGATTGTTATAAAGATTTAAGCAATCATTTTTTTCATCTTTTGAACAACTTGATTTTGATAATTTGTCTATAATTAATTCTAATGATTTGCTTATTTGGTAATAATTAGCCATTTTCAATTTGCCTTCTGCAATATTTCAACTGACTATATTATACGCAGGTAGTCTATCAGAGTATGATAGTATAAATG
>CAVIQW010000057.1:0-13773 GCA_963644915.1 Paratractidigestivibacter sp. | reverse complement strand
CTATAAGACTTATATAAATATACTTAATTTTCTATAAAAATTCTATGTTCTTGACAGTCTACGAAAATCATTTAAAAATAAGGTTATGGGTAACGAAAAAAAAGAAAAATCTGGATTTTTTGAAAATATCTTAGCTGTTCTGTTTGGCGGAAAAGACTCAGAAGCCGAAAAAAAACGTCAATTGCGTGCAATCGCAAAAAGACTTTCTAAAAGCCGCTTTAACAAATTCTATAGGTATAGCGGAAACGAAATTCTTCCTGCAATGGGAAAACTCTTCTTTGAACTTTACAAGGCTGTTGCACCGCTCCAGAACCTTTTTAATTCAATACAAAACCCGAACACGCTTAAAAATCTTGTGATAAATTTTGAAATACCAGAAGAAATTCGCACGATTGAAGACAACCTTAATGAACAAGTAATTATCGGGATGAGCAAACAAATTCCTCTTGACCATTTAAAAACTCAGGTTGAAGAAAAACTTTCAAAACTAAACGATTTTTTCACACTTGAAAAAATAACCAAAATCGACAGTCTGTACCAGCAGATTCTTGCTTTCAAGGCGGTTTCTACATTTGACTATTACTTTTTACTAAAAAAATTCGACAAGCAAATCCGCGAGAACAATTTTGCGGCGACCCCTCATTTTGAACATGTAAACGCTGAATACATTGCCGATGACCTAAAAGATTACATTGAATCAATCTGGGATATTCCTTTTGACTCTGACTGGACAAACGCCCTAAAACTTTTAAAGGCTTTTAAAGGCGGACAAGAACCGATTTCACTTGGACTTTGGAAAAAAGTCATTGCCCGTCTTATGGCTTTAAAAAATGCACAGACTTTTGAGATGATTATAAAACTTTCTTGCGCAGATCCAGACTATGAGCCGAACGTACAGATTATAAAATCAAATATTGTAGAACCGTATCTTGATAAACTAAAAAATGACGTTGAAAACACAATAAATTCACTGATAGAAAAAGAACGTTCCGCTACAGAAAATAATTTTGCCACTCAACTTTTTGGTGAAACAGAAGTACCATCGCTGAGCAATTACGCTTATTCAAAAAACACAATTTTTGAGCAGAAAAAACTGTACACCTTCAACAACTGCCAGGCTCTTTCATATTTAAAGACATTTTTGATTGAAGTTGTAAAAAAAGACTTGCGAGAATTCTATGATGTTGTTGTTGTTCGCGGAACATGGAATTCCACAACTCTTACAACCCAAATTTCTGAATGTTACAACAATCTGCTTTTAACTTCTGACAAAGTCATAGATTTTGACAACGGACTTGCGGAAGATTCAATAGTCGGAATTAAGATAAAAACGCTTCTTCCAAAAACCGAACGAGATTCTGGTGCAAAAAATATTGTCAACAGGCTGATTTCCGAGGCAAATGATTCCGCCTACGAATTTGTAATGGAAAGTTCAAGGGATTTGATTACAATCGGAAAAATTATAAAATCACTTGTGGAAGATTTGCAAAAGTCAAAACCTACGCTGATTTCCAACTGCAAGGAACTAGAGCATTTTATTGATGTTCCTTTAAAAGAATTTTGCGTTGCAATTTACAAGAAAATTTACCTTTTTGCTTCTCTTATGAAAAGCTGCATTGTAAACAACGAATAAAATCTTAGTGAATTACAGAATCTACAAGTTTTTTAAAGTCTTCATCTATCGGCATTTCGATTTTTGAAACATCTGAAGAAATATGAAAAACTCCATCCTCGCCAAGAACGATTGCGTCTAAAGGCAATTCTGTTACGTTATTATCGTTTTCCGCAAATGTAGTGAACATAAATCCATCCTTTTCAGAAGAAAGTTCTTCCAAAGAAGCCACATTTTCTTGTGGCTCAATATTTTCTTCCGAATTAATAGCATTATTTTCAGAATCGGAGTTTTCAAGTTTTTCTTTAGTAAAATCAAACGGATTGTAAATAATAAAATTTTTTCCAAAATCTTCGTCTGAATTTTTCTGCAAGTGTTTTGTCTTGTCAGTTATAACAAGAGATTCCGAGCCTTCAAATTTTTTTCGGTCATAATTTTCATTCGGAACAAAAGTTACGCTGTTGTCTTTTGTGTTGATTTTTTGGTCATAACCTTGAATTTCAATCGGGTCAAACGATTCGGACACGGAAGAATCTTTATCCAGTTCTGCCTCTGGAATTTCTTCAAGCAGTTCGACTTCCTCAACTTCTTCCAATGTTTCTGCTTCTGGAATTTCTTCAAGCGGCTCTATTTCCTCAACATCGTCAAGTTCTTCGAGAGGTTCGGCAACCTCGGCATCTTCAAGGTTTTCTATTTCCTCCAAAGATTCAACTTCTTCAAGGTCTTCAATCGGTTCTACTTCCTCTAAAGATTCGGCATCTTCAAGGTTTTCAACTTCGTCTAAAGATTCAACCTCTTCAAGTGGTTCGGCTTCTTTAACTTCTTCCAATGTTTCTGCTTCTGGAATTTCTTCCAAAGTTTCCTGCTTGTCTGGCAAAATCCTCTGGTTTTTCTTAGAAGTTTCAAGGTTTTCTACTTTTAAAGTGTTTGTTGAAAGCA
This sequence comes from Paratractidigestivibacter sp., assembly GCA_963644915.1. GTDB lineage: Bacteria > Spirochaetota > Spirochaetia > Treponematales > Treponemataceae > Treponema_D. The sequence continues at coordinate 11,222 of CAVIQW010000057.1, read as the reverse complement.
CTTCCTCGAAAATTTTCCGGATTTCTTTCATGCTATCAGAAGAAATATCCGCCTTATTGGATAAATTTTCGTTTCCAGAAAGAATATTTATGATGTCTTCCCAACTTTTGTTCAAAATCACATCAAGGTCGCTTCCATATTTTTTGCCACGGCGACCAAGCGATTTTTTGATTTTTGCGGTCAAAGCGTCTTTTTGAGCGGTAATCATCGCGGCAACTTTTTTGCGGTCAACATCTTTTTCAAAATATTCGTTCAAAAGCTCAATCTGAATCGCGCGAATTTTTGATTTTATAACAACAGAATCGTCTTTTCGGATATTAAAAAATATCACAACAATAAGACAAACCGTTACAAATGCACAAAGAAGCAAAAGAATCCGAACATATTGCGGCATTTTTAGCATTTCGCTGGAAAAAATTCCGCCAACATAAAGGAATTTAGCATTCCGGCTGGAAATCAAACTCCACGAAACATTTTTTTCATCTTCCTTTAGCACTGAATTTTCAAAATTAGATTTTTCTGCGCTGGAATTTTCTGAATCATGCACAGAAATTCCTTCAACTTTTGCAGAATTTGAGGCAACTATTTCATCAGGACCAAAAACGCCTTGGTTCCATTTTTTTAATATTTCGGAAGCAAAAATATTTTTTCCCACATTCGGAAGCCCAAACACAAATCCGCCAGTTTTTCCGTCCGCAGAAGAAACAAGAGAAATCGACTCGTTTACAGAAACAACGTGATTTTCAATAAGAAGATTTGCAAAATCAACTGGATTCACATAAAAAATCGCACTGCAAAAAACAGATTTTTCATCCAAAGTCCGAATTTTATAAGAAAAAATAAGACGTTGCTCATCTCCGTCAAAAATAATCCGCGGAGAATCCTGAAATTTTTTATCAGATTCGCTTTCAACAGAAAGATTTTCGGCATTTTCAAAAGCGGAGACAGTCTGATATTCAAGCTCGTTTTTTCCGTGCGTTGTCTGAAGATTTCCATAATTTGAATAAATGCGACGTTGAACACCCTTTTCAGTCTGAACAACGTAATCATTGCGGAATGAACTGTAAAAAACGCGTTTTCCGGCAGAATCAACAATCCTAAAACCTTCCAGTCCTGGACAATTTTCTTTTAGAGATTCAAAAAGGCGCAACGCTTCCGCAGAAGGATTTTGCCCCGCAAAAGAAAGAACACTTTCGTGGCTCAAAAAACCATCTTTTTCAGCGCCAAACAAATCGAGAAGATTCTGAATGTACTCATTGCTGTAGCCTGCAACTGAATCCAGTTTTTCGTTTATAACTTTTAAACGTGCCGGTTCATAAAATTGCCGCTCCACAGAAGCAAAAAGCCCCAGCGAAGAAGCAACCGCAATTGCACCAAAAATAAAAACGGCAATCACCAGACTTACAGCAGTTTTAATTCCTGATTTCATTAAATTTCCCTAAAAAATCCAAAACAAACTACTATATCAATTGTCTATCGGCAAGTTTTAGGCATTTCTTGAGTGAAAAATTCAATAGGTATAAAAATCTGATTTTTTTATGGAATTTAACATCTGTCAAAATGTCAATATTTTAATCAACAGGTTCAAAATTGCTATTATTTTTTTCTGAATTCAAACTTCTATAATTTGCATTTTCAACACTAGAAGAAATTCTATATGCCCTATGATTATAATTAAATTTTGAAAAAAAAGAATTCGTGTTTGAAATATCAATACTCTTATCTTTTAAATTTTGCCAAGGATCAATAAAAATAAAGTCACTAAGTTTTGATGTATTATTGAACACTGAACGTGATGATTTTGTATTTATACAATATTTCCAACAAAAAATAGGGTCTATAGTATATCCAGTTCCATCATAATAATAGACAACTTCTATATTTTTAGTATTATACGCCAATCGAGACATATAATTTTCAGCCTCATCTTTTGATATTATTTTCAATTCATCAGAACCATTTTCAAGCAAGGAAACTCCATCCAAAAGTTCACCTGTATATGCATAAACTGTTTGAGCCGCCAAAACCTGCCCAGAAGGAAGAGCTCCATTTAGAATATAGTATTTTGTTTCTTTTTTGAAAATTTTCCCATCTGGCAAAACGTTTACAAGAATAGTTTCACCCCATGTTATATCATATACACGATTATCAAATTTCTCGGAATCAAGAACATAATATTGCTGATAATAATCAGATTCTGCAATTTCTTTCGCAACGATTTCTTTTGCCTCATTTTCCGAAATAATATTCTTATTAGGCAATGCACCAGAAGGATTATTGCAAGAAAAAAATAAAAACTGAAAAAATAAGAAAGGCAACAAAAATTTCATTGTTTTCAAGATATAAAAAAAATATAATATTTAGCAATAGCTTATGCTTGTTTTTATAAAAAAATATCCAGGCGGAACAGATGAAAAATTTTTGCAGGGCGTTGGTTGAAAATGTAACTTTGAATAAAATTCTTGTGGCGGTGGCGATTTTTCTTTTTCTGATGATTTTGGGGACAACCATTGCGGTAAAAACAAAATCGCCGGCAGCTCCAGTTGTAAAAGCGCAACCGCAGAAACCTTTAAAAGACAATCTTTACTCGTACAAAAATCTTGGAAGAATCCGCGCCGTAACAGCAACGGAAAAAAACAAAAAATCCGGGACAACTGTAGTTTTAACTCCGCTGATTTCGTATACAAAAGATGATAAAGAGTTTTTTGAGGAACTTTCACGCAAAAACACAATGATAAAATCGGTTTTTGTGAATTATTTTTCTGCAAGAACAATTTCCCAGTTAAAATCAAAAACCGACCAGCAAATCAAAACAGAACTTTTAGCAGAACTGAACGAAATTCTTGTGCTGAACAAAATCCAGGACATCTATTTTGAAGATTTAATATTTTTAGATTGAAATTCTGAGTTTTTATTTATTCCTTGTACAAAGTTCCGTTTTTGTATAAAGTTTCTGGCGCAATGTCGATGTCATCATTCCAAACGGCAGTCTGACCATTCGTGCACACAGAATTAAACAATGAAATATCAGCAAGAGGTTTATACATTGGATATTTCAGGTAAGGCTTCATGTCGAAAATCTTTTTTACGCCACGTTCAAATGTAAGAAGCAACTTGTATTCATCGAGCGGTTTTACATTTTTTACAGTCCAAATAGCAGCCATATAAACTCCTATTGCAATGGAAGAATTTTTACTAAGTTTTCCTTGTTTTTTGCAAGTTCCCAGTTTGCGACCAGTTCATCATGGTGAATTTCAGCCCAAGCACTTACAAGTTTTTGTTTAGAAGAATGCAACTCGCCATCAATGATATTTCAATCAAAATCACATACAGACCAATTTCCGCCATAGTTTATGTTAAAATGAGGCGGATTGTGGTCATCGCCATACATATAAATCAGAAGCCCATAAAAACTAGAAATACACGGCATTTTTGCTCCTCCCTAAGGAGATTATAACATATTTTCAAAATTAATAAAAACTCAGAATTTCAATATAAAAATATATTTTTTCTGCAACATTTTGTATAATCCAGTGTCTAAAAAGCCGAGTGTATTTTTTTTAAGGAGCGTGATAAAGATGAACCAGATAACATCCACAGCCGCACAAGTTATAATTTCAGTTGTTCCAATTGTTGGCATCTGTTTTGGTGCACTGATTCTTTTCTTCTATATATTATGGAAACACCACGAAACAAAACTTCAGATAAAAACAGGAACTTTTGTTCCGAACAAGTTTAACTATGCCGCATTCTCATTGCTGACAGGACTTTTGCTCACAGGAGTTGGATTTATTCTTACAGCGGTTTTTGCAATAATTGACGGATTTTCATATGCTATTTTAGGCGGACTTTTGCCACTAGTTGTAGGGATTTGCCTTCTTATATTTTTTTACACTTATCCTGATTTTCACAAAAAAGACTAAACAATGCTTGAGCAGCTCGAAAGAGAACACATAAAAAGAAGAGATTTTCACCTTGTAAAAAGCGTTTTGGCCGGAAACAAAGACGCTTTTACAAAACTTATGACGCTCTACAAAACTCGGATTTTTAATTTTGGGAAAAGTTTTTTCCACAACGAAAATGATTCTGAAGATTTTGTGCAGGATGTGTTTATCAAAGTTTTTACGCATCTGGATTCTTTTAAAGGAAATTCAATGTTTTCAACATGGCTGATGAAAATTGCCTACACTACCGCGATAAATTCTGTAAAAAGGGCAAAAAATTCTCTTCCTATTGATGATGAAACGATAATTCCTGATTCCGCATCTGTTACGCCGGAAGAAATTCAAATCAGAAAAATCACGCAACAGGCAATAAGAGAGGCAATCAAAGAACTCCCAGAAAAATACGAAACCTGCGTGGAAATGTATTTTTACTACGACATTCCTTATCAGGAAATTAGTGAAATTACGGAATTTCCGGTAAACACAATAAAGTCACATATTTTCAGAGCGAAAAAAATATTGAAAAATAAACTGGAGAAATATTATGGAAAGTAAAATGAACAAAAAAAACAACAAATGCGAAGATTTTATGAATCAGTACCTTATGCTGGACAAAGGCGAACGAGTTCCGCTAAAAATTTCTCTTCATCTTTTGGGATGCAAAAAATGCCGGGAGCAAATAAAACTTTTAAAACTTGCGGAAAAAGAAATTTCTGCACCGCTAAAAATTGAAACTCCAGTAACAGACGCTTCAATTCAAAAAGTTCTTTCGCAGGTTAACGTTCAGCAAAAAGACAGATTTTACAAGCCTCTTCCGTTTGCTGGCTGGATTATAGGCGGAATTCTTATGATTACTTTCCTTTTCAGCTCTTTGCTTTCCACACAAGATATTCAGAACCGCTCACTTTCCATCTGGTACGCGCTTACAATCGCAGGATGTGTTACAGTTTACTGCACAGTTTTTGTATGCAGCCATATAGACTTGTTCATCAAAAAGATTTCAACTGTCGCAAAAAGAATTTCATAGATTATTTCCAAAGACCTGCAGGATTCACAGTTTTTCCGAATTTGTAGACTGTAAAATGCAGATGTGGTCCCGTGCTTAAACCTGTGCTTCCAACAAGACCGATTCTTGTGCTTGTATCGACCCACTTTCCACGTGTTACAAGTTGCTTTGACATATGTCCGTACAAAGTCTTGTAGCCAGAATGATGAGTTACAATCACGTAATTTCCGTAAACATTGTTGTAACCAACAGAAGTTACTGTTCCACCAAGAGCCGCATAAACTGGAGTTCCCTGAGGACAAGCCATATCAACTCCAGAATGATAAGAGCGTTTTCCACTGAACGGTGAACTTCTCCATCCATAGTACGAAGAAAGGTAATATCGCGAATGAATCGGTTTATGGAACAAATCCCCATTGATTTCCTGACGCGTGACCCAATCCAAAAGCGCATCTGGGGCAAACAAAGTCTGACCAGCAACCAAATTCTGATTTTCCTGAATATTGTTCACGCGGGCAAGTTTTTCCGCACTGATTTCAAATTTTTCTGCGATTGAACTGGCTGTTTCTCCATTCTTTTTTACTGTATAAACAATTCCCGGCATAGAAGGAATTTTTAAAATCTGACCAATCTGAATCAACCTTGACTGATGAATGTTGTTCACACTGATAATCGTGTCTTGCGTAACATTAAATTTATCCGCAATAAAACCAATCATATCGCCTTTTTGAACCCGGTAAGTAAAATAGCAAAGTTCAAGTCCTTCCGAAGAATAAGCGTCTTGGCTCAAAACCGCCGCAGCCGCATCAAGGCTGTCTGATTCCGCATCGTTTTCAGAAAGAGAATCTATCAGTGCAAGTTCATCCAACTCTGAAAGAGCATCTCCTGATTTTTTGTCTGAAACGCTTTCTTCACTTTTTACTGAATTTAAAGCGGCAAGATTTTCGGAATTTTCTTCAAAATATTCAACTGGAACGGAAGTTTCAAGACCGCCCACACCTTTTTCAACATTTATATTTGAGGCGATATACAACGCACCCCAAGCAACGGAAATTCCGCCAGCAAAAGCAATCAAACTATGAAAAACAATTTTTCTAAGACGAGTGCTGAATATTTTTTTATATGTATTTTCTAATTTCATAATTAAAGTCAATTTTTTGTAACTGTTATATTTTTTCATATTGTAACACCTATTTGCGCGAAATACCAACAAGAAATGTTTCAAAAGACTCGGAACGGCACGCTTCTGGCTTAAATCCCTTTGCACTTGAAAAAAGTTCCCTTAGTTTACGCAAAAATTTCTGCTGGTCGCCATTCTGAAATATTTTTACACAAAAATTTCCACCCTGCTTAAGCATTGTTTCCGCATACCAGATTGCCATCTCAACAAGCTGCTCTGAGCGTGCAGTATCAACAATCCTGTTTCCTGTTGTCAATGGAGCCGCATCGCAAACAACCAAATCAAAAGGACCAAGTTCCCTAATCTGCTTTCGTATGGCAGCGTCATTCAAATCTCCTTGAATAAAGGTCAGATTTTCCCCTCGAACAGATTTTGAAAGAGGATTCAAATCACAGCTTACAACTTTGCTTTCTGAACCAAGATTTCGCAAAAGAAAAGTTGTCCAGCTTCCTGGAGCCGCTCCCAAATCCAAAACATTGCAACTTTTTTTCAACATTCCGAATTTTTCATCCATTTCCTTTAATTTATAAACTGAACGCGCAGGATAACCTTCTGAGAACGCTTTCTGAGACCAATAATCAGGTTTTTCGTAACTGTTTGCTGCCATAATACTTATCTTTTCGGAATTTTTGATTCAATGATTAACAGATTTCGTGTATAATTCTTTTAATATGAATATGAAAAATGAATTTACAGAAATATTGGAAAATATAGAAAACGCCTTAAAAAAATCTCTTCCAGAAAAAACGAATATTGAATGGCAAACGCAAACTTTTCGGGAACTTTCGGAATGCGTTAAAGACGAACATCTTGAAAATCTTTTAAAACCATGCCGCTCTCTTATGGATTTAGGCGGAAAACGCTGGCGACCGCTTCTTCTTGTTCTTTGTTCAGAACTTTGCCGAGAAACAAAAAAAAATGCGCCGCTTTCGCTCGAACAGACCTACAGCATAACTCCGCTTGTTGAATTTGTTCACACCGCTTCGCTTATACACGATGATATAGAAGATTCCGCAGACACCCGCCGAGGAAAACCTGCCGCACACATCACTTTTGGGCTAGACGTTGCATTAAATGCGGGTTCGTGGCTTTATTTTGTTGCCCCGGAAACAATCGACCTGCTGGAAGTTTCCACAGAATTCAAAAATCAACTTTACGCTTTGTACACACAGGAACTCAGAAGGCTTCACCTTGGTCAGGCAATGGATATTTACTGGCACAGAAATCCGCAGCTTTTTCCAACAATTCCGGAATACACACAGATGGTTCACTTAAAAACAGGAACTTTGGCTTCCCTTGCGGTTCAAACCGGATTTTTAGCTGGTGGAGCAACAAAAGAAGAAGCCCTTGAAATGGGAAAAGTTGCCGCGTCATTAGGCGAAGGGTTCCAGATTCTTGACGATGTTCAAAATCTTACAACAGGAAATCCGGGCAAAAAACGTGGCGACGATATTGTTGAAGGAAAAAAGAGTATTCCAGTTCTTCTGCATATACAAAAAAATCCGGCAGACAAAGAAAAAATCGCTGAACTTTTTGCAAAAGCCTCAAAAGAAGGAATTGACTCGCCGGCTGTTGAACAGTGCATTGAACTTTTAGAAAAAAGCGGTGCGATTCAGGCGGCACAAAAAAAAGGAACTGAAACAATAGAAAAAAACATAGAAATTCTTGCAAACGTATTCAACAGCGCAAATTCCTCAAAATCTGCAAAACTTATAAAAGAACTTTTTGAGGAGATGATTTTAAAATTCAAGGCAGAGAAAATATGATTGAAACGGCAGCCCGACTAAACAATCAGGCAATTCAACTTGCGAACACAGGTTCTTATAAAGAAGCAATCGCCTGTTTTGTAAAAGCACTAAAAATCGAAAAAAACAATTCTCTTCTTTGGTTCAACCTTGGACTCACCTACCGTGATTCTGGAAATTTTAAAAGTGCAACAGAAAGCCTAGAAAAGGCACATGAACTTTCGCCAGAAAATTCAGAAATAATAGAAGAACTTGCAACAATTTTGTATTCTCAGGGATTTATAGCGGAAGCACAAGAATATTGTAATTACGGATTAAGAATAAATCCAGAAAGTTACCATCTTTTTAACATAGTCGGTGTAATCTTTTTTGGTCAGAAATTATATGAGGAGGCTTCCTACGCATTTGAAAACGCTGTTATGATAAATCCGTATTATTACGACGCACTTTACAACCTTCGCGACACATATTACGAGTTGAACAATAAAACTGGTGCACAGGAATGTTCAAAACGGCTTATGGAATTAAAAGCACAAGGAGAAATGATTTGAAGCAAATCTACGTTGTAACAGAAATTCAAAATGATGAATCAATTTTCGTTTCTCTAGAAATGCACCCTGAAAAAGCCAGCAGAGTCAGAACAAATATTCAAGTTTCAAATCCAAGAAAACTAAAGATTGAAAAAGGCTCAAAGGTAACAATCGGACTTCCACAAAGAAAAGAGGCGGCCGCCGGCATTATCGCACTTCTAGTCCCAATCTTTTGTGCCGCCGCAGGACTGATTCTTTCGCGGTTTCTCGCAGAACTTTTAAAAATTGAATGTACAGAAGTTTTTAAGGCAATTGTTGTTTCAATCAGTTTTATTGCCAGTTGCATTTTTGAAATTGCGTCAACCAGAACCGCCCCGACAATCATAAAACTTGAAATCAGCAAAATTGTTCAATAAATAAAAATCTAGCGATGCTCACGTGCAAGCCGGCTGATTTCGTCCGCCATCCGCATCAATGGAACTTGCTTTTGAACACCGCCCAATTCCCAGCCAACTTTAGGCATTCCGTAGACAATGCTGGTCGCCTCGTCCTGTCCCAAAGTCCACGCACCTTGACGACGCATCTCCGCAAGTTGAGCCGCTCCGTCACGCCCCATTCCTGTCATAATCACGCCAAGCGCATTGTTTTTGTAGACAGCCGCAACGCTTTCAAAAAGGACATCCGCACTAGGTCGATGCCCATTTCGTTGTTCAGCCTGTGTTGTTCGGATTACTTTTCCAGAGATTCTTTCTTCTACTATTATGTGATAATTTCCGGGAGCAATATAAATATGTCCGCCTTCAATTGGCATTTCATCCTGTGCCTCGCATACTTCCAAAGGACAAATTCTGTTCAGACTGCGTGCAAATTCAGCGGTAAAACCTGCCGGCATATGCTGAACAACAAGAATCGGCTGCTTTAAGTGCGGATCAATCAACTTAAAAACATCCCTAAGCGCATTCGGTCCGCCGGTAGAAATTCCAATCGCAATAACCTCTATCTTTCCGCCATTTCTAAGCGGCTTTACCTCAACAGGTTCTTTTTTCGCCGGCTCTTTCCAGCTAGACAAGAGCGGTTCAAGTGGCACCTGAACTTCTTCTGTTCCTTTTTGCTTCGCTACAAATTTTTCAGCCTCTCGCATTTTTACAGAACGCAAATAAAAATCCGCGGAAGGAATCCGTTTTCCTTTTCTTCGTGCGTATGAACCACCATAAGAAGCGAGTTTTTCAACAATCAGTTCTTTTACATCCGAAACTTCTGTTGTTACAGAACCACCTGGCTTTGTGATAAAATCCATTGCACCAAGTTCAATGCATTTTACGGTAACGGCAGCACCTTTTGTCGCAATAGAAGAAAGAATCACAACCGGAATATCCCACTTAAGTTTTCTCCGTTCCTCCAGAAATTCAACACCGGTCATAACAGGCATTTCAATATCAAGAAGAACAACATCGGGCTTTATAAAAGGAATTTCATCAAGAAGCATTTTTCCGTTCATCGCTTTTCCAACAACTTGCATTCCCGGAACGTCATTTATAATTCTTGAAACAAGATTTCTCATCAAAGCGGAATCATCGCAAATCTGTACGTTCAGCGTGTCATATTTTGAATCTTTAATTTCCATTTTTTCCTCAACCGAATCAAAAATCAAATATTTTTCTGATAAAGACAAGCCCAGTCAGTTTTAAGAAATTCAAATTTCGTGTTCATTCCAAACAGCGACTCTGAATGTCCAATAAAAAGATACGAATGTCTTGCCATTGAGTTCCAAAATCGGTCTAAAACCGCAAGTTGTGCCGGCTCATCAAAATAAATCATCACGTTGCGGCAAAAAACCACATCAATATTATGAACTCCAGAATCATTTTTTAAATTGTGATAGTCAAATTTTACGGAATTCATTATTTCTTTGCTGATTTGGTAGCCGTTTTCTTTTTTTGTAAAAAAATGAGCAAGATAGTCTGGTGGAACTCCGTCAACTTTGTTTTCCGTATAAAACCCCTGCTGGGCGACCATCAAAGATTTTAATGAAATATCAGAAGCAGTAACTGTAAAATTGTAGCCCATCGGAAGATTTTTTTTCAAAATCATTGCAATTGTGTACGGCTCTTCACCAGTTGAACAACCTGCACTCCAAACTCGAATTGTTTTGTTACCAGTTTTTCGTTTTTCTTCCAGAATGTGAGGAATAACATATTTTTCAAATGCGTCAAAATGCGGCTGATTTCTAAAAAATCGCGTAAGATTTGTTGTTACAGAATCCAGCATTTTTTTCATCTCTTCGTGATCTTTTAAGATAATGACATAATATTCCGCCGCTGTTTCTATTTTTTTTTCACGCAGAATTTCTTTTATGCGGCTGTCCAGAATCGGACGGTTCGTTGCAGAAAACGTTATTCCGCTTTCGTCATAAATAACTTTTCTAAAGTTCTCAAAATCCACATCATTAAGAGCATCGTTCATACAGGCAATTATACAATCACTTTCTCTTACAAGCAAATTCACGTTCCCCGTGATTACGCCTGACCTGAACTCTTCTGAATTTATAATTTTGAATGGGAATGTCTAAAATGTTCAAAATGTCATTCACCGACTTAATCGGGAAATCTGTTTGCACAACGGATTGCTAACCGAGTTTGCACGCAAACATCGCAGGGGCAAGCCTAGCAATGACAAAATTGAAAGCCCAACAATGACATTTATGGTACACCAGCAATAACACTGAGAGTGTGTACCGTCAATATCTATTCTATTTTTCTTCCTTCCAGCCCAAAACACCGGTTGCGTCATCTGCAAAAACCAAGGCAATTTTGTGGG
>CAVIQW010000056.1:11322-13789 GCA_963644915.1 Paratractidigestivibacter sp. | reverse complement strand
CTGTCATAATTCCGTCCTCATAATCATATTCAAGGCTATTTCCAAGTCTCCAAAGAGAAGAAGTTTCATCCCAAGTCGCATAATCTGAAAAAATAATCGCCTTAAGATTTTTTTCGTTATCCCTTAAAATGATATAAAGATTAGAAAGACGTTTAGAAGCACTTTCGTAATGACGCGCTTTATAAACAATCAGACCGCCTTCTGAAATTACAACAATATTTGATTTATTCAGAGATTTTTCCTTATGAAGAAGAGAATTCTGCAGTTCATTTTTTTCCGCAAGAGTTGGAACAACCACAAAATTTTCAAAAAGAAACAGAACAACGCTCATTATAATAGAAAAAATCAGCAGTGGATAAACAAAATGAATCAATGAAACTCCAGAAGAAAAAATCGCCGTAAGCTCATTGTTTGCATAAAGGTCGCTCAAAGTGTATGCAACGGCAAAAAGAATTCCAAGCGGCATTGCATACCAGACAGTTTTTGGCAAATACAAAAGAATCACCCGGGCAACATCAAGCGCAGAGGCGTTGTTTTGAATATAACTGGTAAGATTCATAAGAAGATCCACCAAAATCAAAACTGGCGAAAAAAAACCAAGAGAACCTAAAAAAACTGGAATAAACCGTTGAAACAAATACCGATGTAATTTCATTTTCGTTTTAATGCAATATAAAGAGTTAAGCCAACCGCACCAATCAGAACATCCGGAAACCACATTGCAACAACCGCATTGATTCCGATTCTAAGAGAAAACATCTGGCCCAAAATCATCATTGCCCAATAAAGAACACTTATTACAAGCCCGAAAATCAAGCAGATTGTCTGACCATTGTGTTTTCCAAAAATAAATGCCAATGGAAGCGCCAAAAGTGCAAAAAAGATTGAACAAAACGGATTTGAAAATTTCTTATGAAATTCCATTTTGTAAGTGTTAAGGCGGTATTTGCTCGTGCTCGGGTTAGCCTTCATCATACGGATTTGACGTCCCAAATCGTAAGAAGTCATTTCGCGTGGTCTAACCTTAAGATTTGTGTCGAGAACCTGAGAATCCAGAATATTCAAGGTGGCCTTTGAAGAACCAAGAATATCAAAATCCTCTCGGTTGCTTTTTTTTAGGGAAGCCACAACAGAATCATTCATATTAAGCTGCAACAGAACTCCATCCTGCTTTGAAGAAATCATTTCTGTATCTCGGGCCGAAATAATCGTCTGCGTATCAGAAGAACGCTCGTCAAAAAAAACAAGATCCGAAATCTTGGAATCTTTTACGTTTCCAATAACAATTGTAAAATCATCAAAAGATTTTATCGAATTTGGTTCAATTATTACGCCAGGATTTGAATTTGTAATTTCGTGCTTAAGCCTGTTGAATTTTATAGTTCCAATCGGCAAAAGATAATCGTTTACAAAAAAAGATGCAAGAGAAATCACAATTCCAAGGATAATAACCGGAACTGCGATAAAAGAATAACCCAATCCCGAAGCCCTAAAAATCAGAACCTCATTGTCGCTCATAAGACGACCAAGGCACATCAAAAAACCTACCAAAGTCGCATCAGGAGCAGACTGGGCAATAACCGTAGGCAGCGAATAAACCATAAGGCGCATCGTATCGCCAAGCGGAACGTGTTTTTTTAAAATATCTGCAATCAGCAAAAGAATCTGGTTTACAAAAAAAACCAGAAAGAAAAAAAGGAACGCAACTGCAAAATAAAGCAAAAGTTCCTTTATCAAATACCGGACAAGAACGTAATTCTTAAGCTCGCCTTTGTGAAAAAACTTTACCTGAACAAAATCAATTTTCTTTCTTATAAAATCAACTTTATTTTTCATACATTTTCGATAAAACCTATGAAAAACAGTTTTTGAGATGCGGAAAAAATTATTCAGCCTAGAGTTTAAAGTTTCTAAAAACCCCAAAAGCGATTTTATTAAAAATTCAATTCCCGATTTTAAATTCAACCTTTTACTCCAGTAGAACCGAAGCCGTTTGCACCACGTTCAGTTTCACCAAGCGACTCTGATTTTACAAAAATTCCCTGAGTAACAGGGGCAACAATAAGCTGTGCAATTCTGTCGCCATTATTTACAACAAAATCCGAATCGCCGAAATTTGCAAGAATGACCATAAGTTCTCCACGATAATCGCTGTCAATAGTGCCTGGAGTATTCAAAACCATCACACCGTTTTTTGCGGCAAGCCCAGAACGCGGTCTAACCTGAATTTCATAGCCTTCTGGAATTTCAAAAAAAAGTCCAGTTTGAACAATTCCTCGTTTTCCAGCCGGAATCACAACAGTTTTTTCAATAAACGCACAGACATCAGCACCTGCGGCACCCAAAGTTTTATAAACAGGAAGAGAAGCCCCTTCCTTTGCCATACATTTTACTTCAATAGAATTCATTCTTCCATTATATCAAAATAAAAAGTAAATGTCATTTGCCATACAAGTTTTTCGTTCCG
>CAVIQW010000056.1:0-11312 GCA_963644915.1 Paratractidigestivibacter sp. | reverse complement strand
ATAATTTTTGCTATAGGCTCGGCGTTTTTTGCCGCCTTAACTTCGGTTCTGGCAAAAGTCGGAATTGACGGTGTAAATTCAAACCTTGCTACTGCAATAAGAACTTTTGTTGTACTCTTAATGGCATGGGGAATGGTTTTTATAACTCATTCAGAAGGCGGAATTTTTAGCATTGAAAAGAAAAGTTGGATTTTTCTGATTCTTTCTGGACTTTCAACAGGTTTTTCTTGGCTTTGCTACTACAAGGCACTACAAATCGGAAACACCTCGAAAGTTGTTCCTATTGATAAGATGAGTACAGTTTTAACGCTGATTCTGGCGTTTGTATTTCTGCACGAATCTTTTTCCGCAAAATCATTGATTGGCATAATTCTTTTAACTGCAGGAACTTTGGTGATGGTTCTATAAAATTCAACAATCAAATTGCATAAATCAAAAAAAAGTTATAGAATGAAATAACTTTTGGGGATATAGCTCAGTTGGTAGAGCATTTGGTTCGCAATCAAAGGGTCGTCGGTTCGAATCCGATTATCTCCAAATAAAAAAATCGCCATTTGGCGATTTTTTTATTTAACGAGTTTTTAATTTTGTTATAAAATAACAAAATTAAAAACTCGCGGGAACATCTGCAAGTTTTGGCATCTTTTTTTACAACTACATCGCATCAAGAATTTTTTCAACAGATTCTTCTGATTCTAGACCAACAACCGCAAACCAGCGTGAACTTTCTTCAATCCAATATTTTTTGAACGCAGAAACAACTTGTTCCGCCGTGCATTTTTTTACAATGTCTGTCAGAGCATCCGCAGAATCAATATCACCAAACTGCAAAAGGCTTGCCGCCATCCTAGACGCAACTCCACTGCAAGTATTCTGTGTTGAATATTTTCTGTTGATATACGAATTCTTGTAGCCTTGCAGACGATTTTCCAAAGGCTCGGTAATGTATTCACCATTTTTGTCTTTCCCGCTTATCAAAATTCCTTTTTCCATAAAGGAACGCGACTCTGCCATCGCCTGAGAAAGCTGTTCAAAATTTGAAACGCGGAAAAGAAAATCATAACCAAACGGAGCGTCGCTAGAAGAAACAGAACTTGACGGTGTGTAACAGATTCCATATTTTTCACGGACAACATTAAAAAGCACATCGCTAAAAATATTTGCAGCAAGGCGTGCAACAGGATAATCTGGGGAATCAACTTTTGGCGAGGCAAAAACCCTAAGTGCGTATCCTGCACCACTTGCACTCTGATGAACAAGAACAACAGGCTTCCCAGAAATTTTTATCTCTGGAACAGAACCAGGCTTTAACGGAACGGAAAGAGGCTTTATTTTTCCAAAAGTTCCATCCAAAAGTTCAACAAGTTTTTTTGAATCAATATTTCCAGTTGCAACAAAAGAAATTCTGCGGGAATCTTTTAGAGTAGGATAATAATTTTTTATAGCCTTCAAAGTTATGTTTTCAATTGAATCTTGAGTAACTTCTGTACTGGCTTCATACGGATGCCCAGTATAAACAATTTTATTCATATAATAAAACATTATTCCAGAAGGCTCGTTCATTTTTGCCGCAACATTTTGCCTGTATCCCTGCATTAAAATTTCGTATTCGCGTTCAGAAAATTCTGGATAAAAAAAACTGTCCGCAAAACGGTCAAAAGTTTTTTCAAAATACTTTGAAATGCAGCTCATTCCAAAAACAGAACCATCATTTATTGAATAAGAAGAAAATCCGCCTTGAGTTTCATACGAAAACGATTTTAAATCCTCGTAACTGTAATCTTTTGACCCCATCGACATAAGAGCCAAAACGGAAGCCTCAAGCCCGCTTGTTTCTGGCGTAAGATATTCAACTCCACCTTTTATGACCGCATAAACCGCGCATAGTTCGCTTTCTTCATTATTTTTTATATAAACAGGAATTCCATTCTTTAAAGTGAATTTTTCAGATTCCCCGGCAAACGCAAAAGAAATCAACGCAACAAAAAAAAACGCACAAGCAACAATTTTTTTCATTTTCATCTTTTTATTTCCTCAAAACCAGCCTGTGCAAATTCAGATTTTGTCTTTTCATAAATCGCAGGACTTACCAGAACTGTCACAAGCGGATTTTTTCCGGCTACATATTTTTCAACAAAATCAAAAAGAGAAGAAGTCGAAACCTCCGACATTTTCTGGTTATACGAATAATAATAATTTTCATCGCAAACCGACCACCAGAACCGGACAGTTCCCAAAAGACCTTCCGCAGTTTGCCCCGTAATTATGTCGTCATCCTCGAGCCGTTCGCAGATTCTTAAAATCTGATTTTTGTCCGCACTTTTTGCAGTTTTTTCAAGAACTTCGGGGATTTTTGACAAAAAATACTTTGTGCGTTCCGCAATATCAAGTTCAGGCTGAACAACCACCGCATAAAAAGAAAGAATTCCGCAAGTTTTCCTCGTCTGATAAGAGCCGCCAACATAACCAGAATCAGGAATTCCCAGCATTTCATTTTTTGCAAGTGCCTGCTTAAAAATTCCAGAAGGATTTGCAATCAAATTTGAAAGAATATCCACTGGAAAAGTATCCTGAACATCGTAAGCCGCATCAGGGCCACGGTACTCCACAATAATCTGCCCAAGCTCATCAGAAATCTTTTCATACGGCATAACACGGAAAACCGCAGAATCAAAAGGCTGACCAGAATGTTTAATCATTCCATCCGCAAACGGATTTTTACCTTTTTTCCACGAACCGAATATTTTTTTTACCATTTCAAAAACTTCATCAGGATTTACATCGCCACCTACAAAAACCGCAGAATTGTTCGGCACATAAAAAGTTTTCTGAATTGACTTCAACTGTTTGAGCGTGGCATTTTTTACAGAATCTTCAGTTCCGCTCGGACTCATCGTGTACGGCGCATCAGAAAAAAGCAGATTGTTCCGTGCTTCCATCAAAATATGAGCCGAATCAGAGGCACTTCCGTTAATTTCAGAAATCACAACTTTTTTTTCAGCCTCAAATTCAGATTTTTCCATCAGCGGATTTCTAATCGCGTAAGACCAAAATTCAAGCCCCTTTTCCGTCATATCAGAAGGAACTGTAAAATAATAATTCACACATTCAAGACCAGTCGTGCCGTTCCATTCAGAAACACCCATATCGCTAAGCGCACGGTTTACGCTCGCGGCATCCTTGTAAAGCGAATTTCCCTTGAACATCATATGCTCGTAAAGATGAAAAAGCCCCGCATTCCGCGCATTTTGCGTATACGAACCACAACGAACAGCAACCTCAATGTACGAAAGCGGCACAGAATGATTTTCCGCAACAAAAAGCGAAAGTCCGTTTTCCAATTTATAATGATACAGAGATTTTATTGGAGTTTTTTCAGCAACAGCCAGCAAAACCGCAAAAAAACACACGACAAACGCAAAAAAAATCTTCTTCATTTTTAGTCCCAACGTCTGCTCAAATCCTATGCCTTAAAATCGTTCACTCCATCCAGATTCAAAGTTGCAAACAAATCATTAATTGTTTCCCGTCGGCGAATCTGAACAAAAGTACCGTCCTCCCTCATCAGAATCTCGCCGGCACGAAGTTTTCCATTATAGTTAAAGCCCATTGCCCTTCCGTGTGCACCAGCATCGTGAACAATCACAAGGTCGCCAATATCAATTTTTGGCAACGCTCGCTGAACCGCAAATTTGTCGCAGTTTTCACAAAGACTTCCTACAACATCGTAAATCTGGTCTTTAGGAGCATTTTCTTTTCCGCTGACAGTAACTTCGTGGTAAGCACCGTACATTCCAGGCCGCATAAGGTCAGCCATGCAAGAATCAAGGCCAATATATTCGCGGTAAATATGTTTTTCATGGATTGCAGTAGAAACAAGCCAACCGTAAGGACCTGTAATCGGGCGGCCACATTCCCAGCAGATTTCAAGAGGGTCAAGTCCAGCAGGAACAATTATTTCGTCATAAAGTTTTCGTATCTTCTGCGCAACTTCATTGTAATCAACTTTTTTCTGTTCAGGCTTATACGGAATTCCCAAACCACCACCCAAATCTGTAAATTCAATTCTTACACCATCTTTTTCTTTTAGTTCAACCGCAAGTTCAAAAATAAGTTTTGCAGTGTCAGCAAAAAAATCTGGGTTCAATTCATTTGAAGCAACCATTGTGTGAAGCCCAAAATGCTTTACGCCAGCGTCCTTCATAATTTTATACGCCTCAAGAACCTGCTCACGCGTCATTCCGTACTTTGCCTCTTCCGGCTTACCGATTATTGAATTGCATCCGTGTTTTGCAGAACCAGGATTATATCGGCAGCACATTGTTTCCGGCAGTTTTCCGCCAAGCACCTTCTTCAGATATTCAATATGCGTAATATCGTCAAGGTTTATGATATTTCCTTCACTATAGGCGTACTGATATTCTTCTGCAGGAGTTTCATTTGAAGTGAACATCACTTTTTTGCCTTTTATTCCTGCCATCTTTGAAAGCATAAGTTCCGGAAGACTAGAACAGTCCGCACCGCAACCTTCGCTCGCAAGAATTTTTAAGATATACGGATTCGGACACGCTTTTACCGCATAAAATTCCCTAAAAGCCGGAAAAATACTGAATGCTTTTGTAAATTCTCGCATATTTTCGCGGATTGCCTTTTCATCGTAAAGATAAAAAGGAGTAGGATATTTTTTTACAAGTTCTTTCAGCTGTTCGTTATTTAATGGAAAATTGCCAGACATATTAAATCCTCACATTTGGGCTATTTACTTTATTTGATTTGATTATTGCATTTATTAATAAAAATCACAATAATTACATCGGTGATAGAAAATTTGTTTTTATCATCAGGGGGAGCTGGAATGATCCGGCTGAGAGTAGGCTGTTTGCCTTGACCCTAAACCTGATTTGGATAATGCCAACGTAGGGAAATTTTACAGTGCCATTCTGGCAGCATTTTATTCAAAACAGGCAATCTTTTTTTTAAGAGGCTTGTTATGTTCTCAAAAATCTTTTTAAATGTGCGGGAAAAATCTCCGCTTATTCACAACATTACAAATTATGTTACCGTAACCGATGTGGCAAACATCATTCTTGCCTGTGGCGCAAGCCCGATTATGAGCGACGATGAATCCGAAGTTGAAGAAATCACCTCGCTCTGCGGTGGCTTGAACATAAACATCGGAACATTGAACAAAAACACAATTTCTTCAATGTTTCTTGCTGGAAAAAAAGCAAATTCCCTTGGACACAAAGTTCTTTTAGACCCGGTTGGAGCCGGTGCTTCAAGATTAAGGACGCAAACCGCCCTCAATCTTATTTCAGAAGTAAAATTCGATGTTATCCGCGGAAATATCTCCGAAATAAAAACACTCGCACTCGGAAGCGGAACTACAAAAGGCGTTGACGCAGATATTTCAGACGCAGTAACAGATTCAAACCTTGAAAAATCAGTTGAATTTGTAAAAGATTTTGCAAAAAAAACAAATTGCGTTGTTGCGGTAACCGGGGCAATCGATTTAGTTTCAGACGGAAAAAAATGTTATGTAATCCGTAACGGAAAATCCGAAATGGGAAAAATAACAGGAACTGGCTGCCAACTTAGCGGAATGATGACCGCATTTATTGTGGCAAACCCCGAAAATGTACTGGATGCCACCGCCGCTTCAGTCTGTGCAATGGGTCTTGCCGGCGAATTAGGATGGAAAAATATGCAGGACGGCGAAGGAAATTCAACCTACAGAAACAGAATTATCGACTCAATCTACAATATGACAGGAGAACAGCTTGAGTCAGGGGCAAAATTTGAAATCCGATAAGACTGAAATGCTAAAAAAATCCCTTACGCTTTACGCTGTAACAGACCGACACTGGACAGGTGAAAAAAATTTAATTCAGCAGACGGAAGAAGCCATAAAAGGCGGTGCAACTTTTGTTCAAATCCGAGAAAAAAATCTTGGCGAACAGAAATTTGAGGATGAAGCAATTCAACTGAAAAAACTATGCGGAAAACACAAAATTCCGTTCGTTGTAAACGACAATGTTCAGCTTGCAAAAAAAATTGATGCAGACGGAGTTCACATCGGTCAGGATGACATGGAAATTCTGGAAGCACGAAAAATTCTTGGCGAACAAAAAATTATCGGAGTAAGCGCACAGACTGTTGAAGAAGCAATGCTTGCTGAAAAACAAGGAGCAGACTACCTTGGTGTTGGAGCCGTTTTTCAGACAGGAAGCAAAGATGACGCAGTAAATGTTTCTTTGAAAACGCTAAATGAAATCTGCAAAGCTGTAAAAATTCCTGTTGTAGCAATCGGCGGAATCACAAAAGATAATGTTCACGAATTAAAGGGCAGCGGAATTTGCGGAATTTCAGTTATAAGCGCAATCTTTGCCCAAAAAGACATAAAAAATGCCACAGAAGATTTAAAAAAACTCGTGGAAGATTTATTAGGATAAAACAAATTGGAAGAAATAAAAGCCGCAATATTCGATATGGATGGAACTCTTTTAGACTCAATGCAATACTGGAAATTTTGCCCCGAACTCTACATTGAATCGCTTGGTTTAAAACCACAAGAAGGACTCGGAAAAAAACTTTTTTCAATGAGCATGAGAGAAGGAGCAGAATTTCTAAAAAGAGAATATAAACTGAACTTTTCAAAAATTGAAATTTCCAAAGGCGTGAACAACATATTAAAAGACGCTTACGCAAACAAAATCCAGTTCAAAAATGGGGCGGAAGATTTTCTAAAAAAACTAAAAGCGAATGGAACAAAAATCGCGCTCTGCACGAACACAGACCGAGAACTTTTTGCACCCGCACTAAAACGCCTGAACGCAGAGCAATATTTTGAACGGATTTTCACAGTATCAGAAATGGGAATAACAAAAGAACATCCGGAAATCTTCTATTCAGTTTCAGATTTTTTAGGAACTACACCACAAGAAACATGGGTTTTTGAAGACGCACTTTACGCCATCCGAACCGCAAAAATTGCCGGCTACAAAACCTGCGGAATCTACGATAAATTTTCTGAAAGACACACAGAAGAAATAAAAAATTTCAGCACAATTTACTGCAAAAATTACGAAGAATCCAAAAATTTCTTTTTTAAATAAAAATCCTTCTTGAGGGCACCGCCTGAAGGTATTTTCATATTGGAGGTTCACAAAAATGAAAATCAAAACCGCACTTACAATCGCAGGAAGCGATTCTAGCGGAGGCGCCGGAATTCAAGCAGACATCAAGACAATGACGTGCAATGGCGTTTATGCCATGAGCGCAATCACAGCCTTGACCGCACAGAACACAACCGGCGTTACCGCAATTCAGGAAGTTTCACCAGATTTCCTGAAAGAGCAAATCAAGGATGTTGTAACAGACATTTTTCCAGACGCAGTAAAAACCGGGATGGTTTCGTCCTCTGCGTTGATAAGGATAATCGCCGAATCAATAAAAGAATTCAACCTAAAAAATATCGTTGTTGACCCGGTTATGGTTGCAACCAGCGGAGCAAAACTAATCAGCGACGACGCAATCGAAACACTAGAAAAAGAACTAATTCCACTTTCAACTGTAATTACACCAAATATTCCAGAAGCCCAAGTTCTTAGCGGAACAAAAATCACAACCGAAAAAGAAATGCAGGAAGCAGCGGAACTAATCAGCAAAAAATTCCGTTGTGCAGTACTCCTAAAAGGCGGACACAACTTAAATGACGCAAATGACTATCTTTTTGACGGTACGCAAGGAACATGGTTTTTAGGAAAACACATAGAAAATCCAAACACCCACGGAACAGGCTGCACACTTTCCAGTGCAATCGCAAGCAATCTTGCAAAAGGATTTTCTTTGCCGCAATCCGTAAAAAACGCAAAAGACTACATAAGCGGTGCTTTAGAAGCAATGCTCAACCTAGGAAAAAGCTCCGGTCCATTAATGCACAACTGGAACCTGAACTCAAAATAAAAAAGGAAATACAAAATGAACAATACAGCAAACAAAACAAATGTTTTCAGCAACGCCCTAATCTGGTTTGGTGCGGCAGTATCAATCGCAGAAATTCTTACAGGAACATATTTTGCCCCGCTCGGATTTTCAAAAGGAATCACCGCAATCTTAATCGGACACATAATCGGCTGCGTACTTCTATTTTTTTCCGGCTACATTGGAGCAATCTCAAAAAAATCCGCAATGGAATCGACCACAACAAGTTTTGGAACAATCGGCGCAAAAATCTTCGCGTTCCTAAACGTAATTCAGCTTACAGGCTGGACAGGAATCATGATTTACGACGGAGCACTTTCAATAAACCAGATTTTCCCCGACAACACAAAATTCCATTCAACATGGCTCTGGTCAATTGTTATCGGAATTTTAATTCTTATTTGGATTTTTATCGGAATCACAAACCTTGGAAAATTCAACACTCTCGCAATGGGCGCACTTTTTATACTCACGCTCGTGATGTGCAAGGTAATCTTCTTTTCAAAAAACACCGGCACTCAAACACAAAATCCCATTATGGACGCAATCACATTCGGTCAGGCAGTTGAACTCGCAGTCGCAATGCCGCTTTCCTGGCTGCCATTAATCAGCGACTACACAAAATACGCAGAAAAACCATTCAAGGCAACTTTAGCCTCTGCCGCAACATACGGAATAATTTCCTGCTGGATGTACATAATCGGAATGGGAGCCTCAATTCTTACAGGCGAAGCAGACATAGCAAAAATTATGGTAAAAGCCGGACTCGGAATCGTGGCGCTTTTCATACTGATTCTTTCAACAGTAACAACAACATTCCTTGACGCATACAGTGCAGGCGTTTCAAGCAAAACAATCTGGAAAAAACTTCCTGAAAAATGGATTGCAGTTTCCGTAACAATAATCGGAACTGTGGCCGCCATAGTTTTCCCAATGGACAACATAACCGGATTCCTTTATTTTATCGGCTCAGTGTTCGCCCCGATGATTGCAATCCAACTCGCAGATTTCTTTATACTAAAAACAGACTCATCACAAAACAAATTCAACGCAACAAAAATCATAATCTGGTTCATAGGATTCGTAATTTACCGCCTCCTTATGAAAACAGACCTCATCACAGGAAACACACTGCCAGACATGGCAATCACATTTGCACTGACCGTTGCCGCAGAAAAAACAAAATCTTATTTTTCCAGGCGCTAAGATTCCACCACGCCGCACGTCCTCGTAAAATTCAAAAAGAATCTTCAGAGGACTGCACTTCCAGGGCCCGCTAACGCTCGGTCTTTTATTTGAAATTGCCCCTAACCCTTCAGGCGCAGGACAATTTCAAATAAAATCCTTTTGTCGCACCGCTCCAAAACCCCTCCAGCACAGAGCAAGTCCCTCTGTGACCTAATAACTATATTTTTTTCTGAACACAACAAGACACACAACAGACAAAATCGCGCACCCTAATTCAGCAGAAGGAGAAGCAAACCAGATTCCTTTTGAACCCATCAGAACAGGCAGCACAAGAATAAACATCACCTGCAGAACAAGGTTTCGGCACACGGACAAAACCGCACTGATTAATCCGTTATTCAATGCTGTAAAAAATCCTGAACTATAAATGTTTATTCCGCATAGCAAAAATCCAATTGAATAAATTCGGAACGAAAATTTTGTCAGTTTAAAAAGCCCCTCATCGTAACTTGTAAAAATCGCCGCAAAAGTTCCGCACGCCGCCTCTGAAACAAAAAGCATCGCAACAGAAGCCCAGAAAACAATCGCCATACTTTTTTTAAAGACATTTTTTAATTCCGCATGGTTTTCCGCACCGTAATTAAAACTCACAATAGGAGCAGTTCCCATTGAATAGCCGAAAAAGATTGCAATAAAAATAAATCCCACGTACATAATCACGCCGTACGCCGCGACACCATCAACACCAACGTATTTTAAAAGCTGAATGTTGTAAAGCATTCCCACAAGACTTGAGGAAATATTGTTCAAAAATTCCGAAGAACCGTTTGTCAAAGTTTTTATAAGATAAACACCGTACCAACGGCACTTCATAAGTCGGACTTTGCTTTCTTTTGTAAAAATAAAATAAATCAAAGGAATTACGCCGCCAACAAAGTAAGAAATGTCCGTTGCCACAGCCGCCCCCACGATTCCCCATCTGAATACACCTACAAAAAGCGCGTCCAGAATAATATTTGTAAATCCAGCCGCCAAAGTTACAGCAAGCCCAAACTGAGGTTTTTCCGCCACAATCAAAAAATTCTGAAAAACGCTCTGCAGACAAAAAGCCGTAAGCCCCGGAACCAAAGTTCTTGCGTACAAAACTGAATATTCCAAAACCTTGCCTTCAGCCCCCATCCGCTTTGCAACAGGAGGAATCACATACCATGCTACAACACTAAGACAAAGTCCTATGCCAATTGAAAAATAAACCAAAAACGAAAAAAGTTTGTTCGCATCTTTTGTCTTTTTTTCGCCCAAAAGTTTTGAAACCAGCGCGCTTCCGCCAGAACCAATCATAAATCCAAACCCCGAAAAAAGCATAATCAGCGGCATAATCAAATTCACCGCTGCAAAGGGTTCTTTTCCCGCAAAGTTTGAAACAAAAAGTCCGTCAACAATTGAATAAATTGAAGTAAAAACTACCATTAATATAGAAGAAATAGAAAACCTGAATAATTTTCCGTATGTAAAGTGATCTGAAAGTTGTATTTTCATTTTTTTCGTCCTGCCCGATTTATAATCTCTTCCTGTAAAGAAGCATAATAAAGTTCCTGAAGTTCAATCAACCTCTTAAACTTTTCAACTCCCATCCTGGAAATCGCCTTTTTTTCAACTCCGATTACAACACCAATCTGTTTTTCAGCAAATTCCTTTCCCTGCTCCGTAAACACAATACTTTTTGAACGTTTGTCACTTTCATTTTCAACAAGAGTAACAAGCCCATTTCTCTGCATATCACGAACAACGTTATTCACTGTCTGCGGAGGTATGCAGTAGCCAGCCGCAATTTTTTTCTGAGTCTGCCCCTCTTCCGAAAAAAGCGCGTACAAAACCAGATTAAATTCGCCAGAAAGCCCAAGCAGCTTATACAACCTGTCATAAAGCCTTGTAGTCTGGCTGACAATTTTATTTTCACGCTGTAAAAGCCCAGTCCTCTTTGCCATATTCCTCCCATTTGGGATTAATTTATTCCTATTTGGGATTAAAGTCAAGCACATAGAATTAACAAGTGCAAAAACAACAAAAAATCTAAAAAACACTATTTTTTTTGTGATTCATTTCCGAAAACGCATAAAAACCTGCTATTTAACAATAGA
>CAVIQW010000055.1:0-14195 GCA_963644915.1 Paratractidigestivibacter sp. | reverse complement strand
ATTTATAATTATTTGATATGTGAGTTTTGAATTTTGAAAAATCATAATACAACTTTTGGAGGAATTATGAAAAAAAGATTGTGTAAAATGCTTTTGCTTTGTTTTTCTGCTTTGAGCATTTGTTTTTTCGGCTGTAAAGACGACAGTGATGGGGGGGGGGAGTGGCATAGACTATAATGCTACTGGCACTTCAGAAATACAGAAATTTTCTGCTGGTACTATAATAAAAAGCAAAGTTGTAAAAATAAATGAAGATTCTTCAGATGTTTACTATGAATATCTTACATTTACTTCTGAAACAGAAGGAAATTATGAAGTAAAAAAACTGAACGGTGAAGTAGAAGAATCTGTTACAAATTCCCCAGTTACCGGTTCAGACCTTGCAAAAACTTTTACGTATGATTCCACAAACGGAAAAATTACAGTCGGCTCATCTTCCGCTTATATGCTGAATGTTACAAAAAACGGAAAAAACATTACCGCAATAGCAGGAGAAATTCTTTCCACAGATTCAGAAAACAAATCATCGCTGTTCAATACATGGAAAACATCTTCTGGCAAACAGATTACTTTTAAGGATGGCGGAATTGCAGAATATTCAGACGGACCATACTGGTACACAAACAACAATGGTTGGATTTTGATTTCAAACGACGTTTCTTTATTCTGGACAAAAATAGAAAGTCAAAACGCCCTGTACTGTTTTATCTATGAAACAGAAAGAACAGAATCACGCTCGGCAATGCAAGAAAGCGTTTTCAGTCTTGTTACTGATGACTTCCTGTTTGCATATTAATTGAAAACCGATGTTTTTTATTGGAGTAAATATGAAAAGATTTAACATACTTTCAAAAATCGTGGCATTTGCGCTTTCCGGATTTTTGCTGTTCGGAGCAGTTTCCTGCTCAAATGATTTGAACGGCAGCGAAACGCCTCAAGTTTCTTCGCGTGCCGCCACAAGTTTATCACAATTAAACAGAACTGTAAGTCTAAAACTTGTAGTTCTTGGAATTCCTTCTGAAAATACAAAACCTGGTGTATGGGCATGGGCAAAAGCCGGTTCTGATATAAATTACACCTCTAAAGCATGGCCGGGCGACCTTGAAATGACAGCAGGAGAAGAAAGCGGTTATTCTTGCTATACATACACCTTAAAAGTTGACCCTGCTTACTCGCTTGGAATTCTTTTTAACAACACTCTTTCTGGCAAAGATGGAAAACCACAGACAGGTGATATTACAATTGGGAAAGATGATATTGCCTCTGACACAAAGTTCTATTTTAACTGGAATAGTATGGCATACTACAATAAGATTGATGACTGTATCGGCATTTTCGGTGCCGCAATCACAGAGCTCAGCACAACTTCTGCAACTGTAAAATTAACAACAAGTCTGTTGGATAAAGTTGAAAGAGCAAATCTTACTGTAAAAGATTCCACCGGAAAAGCCCTTGCAATCAGCGGCACTGATGATATTAAGGTTTCAAGTGATTCTGCATCTTTAACTTTGTTAAATGATTCTACAGCAGGCTCGAATGTTAAAAAAGTTCCTTATACGGTTACATACAATTCAAAAGATTTGACTGCTTCTATCGACATGAAGCTGATTGACAAACTTTACGGTGCTACCGCAAAATCTGTTGAAGGTCTAGGTCTTACTTTGAGCGGAACAAAAGCAACATTTAAAACTTGGGCTCCAACTGCATCAAACGTAAATGTTTTACTTTATGCTGATTCAGATTCTGCTTACGATTCTACCAGAACTTCAAGTTACGATGCTCCGGGTTCAACAAAAACTGACTGGGGAACAACTCCAACTGGCGATGCGGTAAAAGCCATGACTTTTGATTCTGAAACTGGCGTATGGTCTTTAGAAACTGATGTTTCTGGCTATAAATACTATAAATATCAGGTTACTGTCGCAGGAAAAACTTACTATGTTTCTGACATTTGGCATACAGTCGCAGGTCCTGATTCCTCTGCAAGCCAGATTGCTTCAATCGATGACACTGAGGCAACTCCTTCTTCATGGGAAATAAATTACACAAATCCGTTCGGTTCTTCAGGTTCGGAAACAAAAAAATACAACGATGCTGTGATTTATGAAATGCACATCCGCGATTGGTCAAGGGCGTTCAATTCAACTTCTACAGGAAAATTTAAGGATATTACAGATGCACTCGGTACAAACGGAAACGGAGAATTTGGAAAACACCTTAAAGATTTAGGCATTACACACGTTCAGATTCTTCCTATGTTTGACTATGCACAGTTGAACAGCAACAAGAACTACAACTGGGGTTACAATCCTTATCACTACAATGTTCCAGAAGGTCGCTATGTAACAGATGGATACACCGACGGAACTCAGGCTGTAAAAGAAGCACGCGAAATGATCAAGGCGTTCCACGATGCTGGAATCGCCGTTATTATGGACGTTGTTTACAACCACACAAATGGAACTCTTGCAGGGTCTTTGTAC
Source organism: Paratractidigestivibacter sp. (assembly GCA_963644915.1). Classification (GTDB taxonomy): domain Bacteria; phylum Spirochaetota; class Spirochaetia; order Treponematales; family Treponemataceae; genus Treponema_D. Next base: position 11,712 of record CAVIQW010000055.1, on the reverse strand, counting down.
GATTCAACTGTTCCTGGATATTTCTATCGTCAGAATTCAGACGGCTCTTATTCAGATGGCTCTGGTTGCGGAAACGAAACTGCAAGCGACCGCATAATGGTTCAAAAATATATGATCGAATCATTGAAGCACTGGGTAAAAGATTACCACGTGAACGGATTCCGCTTTGACTTGATGGGTATTCACGACAAAGACACAATGAAGGCTATTTACGATGCGCTTTATGAGCTTGACAAAAATATTTTAGTTTACGGAGAGCCTTGGAACGGTGGAGATTCCTCTCTTGAAGAAGGTTTGCGTGCTGTTTCTGCTGGAAAAGGAACTTCTGGCTACGGATACGGAGCATTTGACGATGACTACCGCGATGCTGTAAAAGGTGCTGAATTCGGCGGATTTAACCGCGGTCAGGTTCAGGGAACTTTTGCTGACACATCGATTATCAGCGGTCTGAAAGGCGAAACCATATCTAAAAACAAACGCAATTCAACAGGAATCACGGGGCTTGCACTTCATTACGCTGAATGTCACGACAATTATACTTTGTTCGATAAATTGGTTTATTCAACAGACTCAAGTATTTCAGGTGATGGTGATATTGCTCCGAAATTCGCAAACCTTTACAACAATGTAATGAACGACGCGTCGAAACTTGATTCTATTAAAAAACAGAACAAACTTGCAGCCGCATACGTTTTGCTTGGACAGGGAACTCCGTTTATCAACGGCGGACAGGAATTTATGCGGACTAAAAAAGGCAACCCTGACAGTTATTCAGCAGATACAAAAGGCGGAATCACATGGACAAATACTGCGGGCTCATACAACATTGACGATGTAAACACAATTGACCTTTCTTTAAAAGAAAAATTCCCGGACGTTTACAATGTCTACAAAGGTTTGATTCACCTGAGAAAAGACTTTAAGGCATTCACAGATCCTTCTGGCATAAGCGCTTCAAGTCCTGCGGCAGGAGTTACAAAATACACCGCAGAAGCATCTGACGGAAGTTTCACTGTAGTATTCAATGCGACTGACAAAGAAGTAAAATTGTCTGGCACAATCAACGGATACATTGTAGACGTGGAATCCCGTCTTAAAGTAACAGGAAACTATCTGGGCTTTGGCTTTGCGGACGTGGACGTGGAACCATACAGGATTTACAATGATATGTCAAGCGTTTCTTCTGTTCCTGCAAAATCTTTTGTGATAGTTAAGAAATAATTAAAAAAAACTCCCGCCTTTTTGGTGGGAGTTTTTTTTAAATCAGTTTAATTTATTTACTTGCACCAGGAATTAATTTGTCAAATTCGGGATTTCCGTGGTGGTAAACTGGCAAAAGTTTAGGTGAAACTTCATCGCCCTTGATTCCTGCCGCATCACGTTCTTTTTCAAACGCTTTTACGTGGTCAAGGTTCATCTTTGAAGTTTCAGAAATCTGGATATCCTTGAACATTTTTCCAGCTTCAATTCCAGCTTCGCGCCCGAATACAACAACATCAAGCAAAGAATTTCCCATCAAACGGTTTGTTCCGTGAACACCGCCAGAAGCTTCTCCAGCAACAAGCAAGTTCTTTACATTTGTGTGGCAAGTCTTGTCAATTTCTACACCGCCGTTCTGATAGTGGAGCGTAGGGTAAACCAAAATCGGTTCCTTGCGGATGTCGATTCCGTATTTTATGAACATATTGTACATTGCAGGAATTGACTTTAAGATTGTACCCTCTCCGTGAATCATCTCAATCATCGGGGTATCAAGCCATACAGCGTCCTGGACATCGTTGTGAACACCACGACCTTCTTTTACTTCGCGGATAATTCCAGAAGCGTTTACGTCGCGTGTTTCAAGCGGATGGATGTAAACTTCACCATTCTTGTTAATCAGTTTTGCACCAAGAGAGCGTACTTTTTCTGTTACAAGTTTTCCAAGAATCTGGCTTGGGTAAGCCGCACCAGTCGGGTGATACTGCAATGAATCCTGATACAAAAGTTTTGCACCAGCACGGTAAGCAAGAACAAGACCGTCGGCAGTTGCACCATAATGGTTAGAAGTAGGGAATCCCTGATAATGCATACGACCAGCACCACCAGTTGCAAGAATCACAACCTTTGCTTTAGCGATGTAAAGTTCGTTTGTTTCCATGTTCATAAGAACTGCACCGCAAGCCTCGCCTTTGTCATTCTTTATAAGTTCAATTGCAGAAGTAAAATCAATAACAGTGATGTTGTCTTTGCGGTTAAAAGTTTCATCTCGGAGAGTACGCATGATTTCCGCACCAGAATAGTCCTTGCAGGCATGCATACGTTTTCGGCTTGTTCCACCTCCATGAGTTGTAACCATTGTTCCGTCTGGCATCTTGTCAAATTCAACGCCAAGGTCATTCAGCCATTTGATTACAGATGGTGCTTTGTTTACAAGTGTATAAACAAGTTCAGGTTTTCCGTCAAAGTGTCCACCACCAAAACAGTCAAGATAATGCTGGGCAGGTGAGTCATTCGGTTTGTCCGCGGCCTGAATTCCGCCTTCAGCCATCATTGTGTTTGCATCTCCAACGCGGAGTTTTGTTACAAGCAAAACTTTTGCGCCAGCTTCACTTGCCATAATTGCAGCGGAAGTTCCAGCACCGCCACCACCAATAACAAGAACGTCTGTTTCATAATCAACGTGGTTCAAGTCAATGTGTTCTGGCTCGATTCTTGGTTTTGCCTCAAGCATTTTTGCCAATTCAATAGGAGCTTTCTGTCCCTTGTTCGGACCAATCCTAAGTTCTTCAAACTGGCTCTTGATTCTATCCGGGTGGAATTTTAAAAGCAAATCGTCTTTTTCTTCCGCAGTAAGACGATCGTGTTCAAATTTAAGGTTTTCTTCGCGTTTTTCTGCAACAATTTTAGCTGCATCGTCAAGATAATTTCCGTACATATCATTTATCTCCTGAAGGAGCGTCAAAAAATGGCGCGTCAGTGTTTTATAATTCGATTATTTTTCAATCTCACGTGTATTATACAGTTCTTTGATTTCTGCCAAAGGCTTTTTCATCAAATTCTGAATAAGTTCCTCGCACTTTCCTTCGGTGATTTCGTTCACACGGTCAAGAAGATGCTGGCTCTGCGGCTGGATATATTTTCCGTTCAAGCGGCGTGCAAGTTCCGCAACCTGTGGGTGGCTGATTCCTGCCGGACAACGAGAAGAACAGCATCCACACATAATACAGTCAAAAGAAAGATCCGCACATTTCGCAAAATCACCGCGCTGGGCATAGGCAATGTACTGCATTGTCTGAAGATTCTGTGGACAGGCACGTGTACAAGCGTTACAACCTACGCAAGAATAAATTTCTGGGTAAAGCTGCATCATAACAGCCTGTTCCGGTTTAATCTTGTTGATGTCGTAAATCTGTTTTACAAGCGGAAAGAACGGAAGTGTCGCAATGTACATTCCATCAATAACTTTCTGTGAGCAGGCAAGGCAAGTTTTCAGTTGATTTTCGCCTTTTACGCGGTAAATTGTCGCACAGGCACCGCAGAAACCATTTCGGCATCCGCAGCCGCGTTTTAGCTGATAACCTGCGTATTCCATCGCATTCATTACTGTAAGTTCTGCCGGCACTTCATATTTTTTACCGAACAGATATATTGTAGCCATTTGAGTTTTATTTTCTGCCATTTTTATACTCCTAAAAGGGGCGTCTGCCCCTCGCTTCAAACCTGCGGTTTTCCGCTTCCCCCTCTCCTAAGGGGCTTTTGCCCCTTAAAAACCCCGGGAGTTCGAACCTCAGGTCAGTAATATTAGTATTCTGGAGGTAATTCTCCGAGCTGGTCAAAACTGAATACCGGACCGTCCTTGCAGACAAATTTATCACCGATGTTGCAGCGACCGCATTTTCCGATACCGCACTTCATTCTCATTTCCATTGTTGTAAAAACCTGCTCATCCTTAAAGCCAAGTTTTTTCAACGCATCCAAAGAAAGGTGAATCAAAATCGGAGGTCCACACATGATTACTGTCATGCTTGGGTCTGGATTTAATTCAGTTACAAACGGAGGAACAAACCCTACGTGACCTTTCCAGTTTTCTTCCGGGCGGTCAATTGTAAGGTCAATCGAGCAGTTCGGTTGCTTCATCCACACGTTCTGCATCTCGTCAAGGCGAACAAGGTCTGCCATTGAGCGTGAACCGTAGATTACCTGAATTTTTCCGTAATCTGCACGGTGATCCATCATGTAATTTACTACAGAATGAACTGGAGCAATTCCAATACCACCGGCAATTACAAGAATATCTTTTCCCTTAAGCTTTGTGTCTACTGGGAATCCGTTACCGATTGGCCCGCGTACGCAGATTTCCTGACCGACTTCCGCATTGTGAAGAAATTCTGTTACTACACCGCATTTTTTGATTGAAAATTCCATGTGAGTTTCAAGAGTCGGTGAAGATGTTATGGAAATCATTGATTCGCCAACGCCAGGAACAATAAGCATTGCACACTGTCCTGGAATGTGTTCGAACAATTTTTTTCCGTCAAGACCGACTACACTGAAAGTTTTTACATCAGGAGTTTCCTGTCTTATATCAATAATTTTTCCTACATAAGGAATAAAGCTTTCGTTGTTTTCCATCGTTTTCTCCTATTCCTTAGATGTCGCTAGATTCTTGAACGGCTTTTATAACTTTTACAACGTTCATGTTTACAGGGCAACTTTCTATGCATCGACCGCAGCCAACGCACTGAAACAATCCTTCGTGTGCCATCGGGTAGTACATAAGCTTGTGCATAAAACGCTGGCGGCTTCGTTCAACCTGCGAAAGTCTAGGGTTTGCGGCAGCCATCTGTGTAAAGTCTGAGTACATACACGAATCCCAGCAACGAATCTGTCTGATTCCGTGACCAGTGTTAAAATCGCGTACATCAAAGCACATACAGGTAGGGCAAACATAAGTACAAGTTCCACAGCCTACGCAAGGTTCGGCAACTTTTTTCCAAACTGAAGAGTTGAAAATCTTAAGCATATCTTTTCCCTGGAATTTTGAAAGGTCAAGATGTGCAAATGGAAGTTTTTCTGTTTTTTCAAGAATAGACTTCTTTTCGTTTTCAACAGCTTTTTCATCGGATTCTGAAAGAACAGAGGAAACTTTTTCAACAAAAGTTTTTCCTTTTTCAGTGTTTGCCTTAAAGAAATATTTTCCGTCCGCAAGCCAGCAGCTTACATCGCCGGCAGAACCGTTCTTGTCATCAGAAAGAGAAGCGTCAATTCCATAAGTAGAGCAGAAACAAGTTTTTTCAGGCTCATTGCAGGCAAGCGTAACAACAGTTCCATGTTCCCGGTGGTTTTTGTAGTAAGAATCAACAGGATTCATGTTAAGGTAAACATTGTCAATTACAGTAAAACCTACAGCATCACAAGGTCGAACACCAAAAATTACAAAATCTTCAGAATCTTTTCTTGGATCAATAATTTTGATTTCTTTTCCCTTGAGTTCGTAGCTTACCATGTGTTCTGTTTTTGGAAAGAAAAAATCCTTTGCAGAGCGTACAGTCTTTAAATTAGACGAAAGTTTTAAGCCTTTTTCCCATTTTTTAAAATCAGCCTTGCCGTTTTCGTTTGTAACAGGAAGATACAAAGGTTGTTTTTCACCAATCAATGCAAATAATGAGTCTATTTTGTCAGATGAAATACTAAGCATTACTGTTCACCTCCATCTTTTGACCTTGACCAAACAATGCTTGTCTCAGCATCTCCAGTTGTATAAGTAAGCATAGGAGGTTTAGTTTCCATATCGCTTCCAGCCTGATATTCTCCGTAAATTTCATTGATATCTTTGATGTATTTACGGTTAAGAAGATAAAGCGGAATTCCCTGCGGACAAACTCTTGAACATTCTCCGCAGTCTGTACAACGGCCGGCAACGTGCCAAGCCCTGATGATGTGGAAAAGGTTTTCCTCAAAGTTTGTTTCTGCAACTTTCTGGGAAGTGTAAAGTTTGTTGTTGTCAAATACACATTTTTCGCAAGTGCAGGCTGGACATACATTTCGGCAGGCGTTGCAGCGGATACAGCGGCTGAATTCGTTTTTCCAGAATTCAGAGCGTTCATCTGCCGTCATTTTTTCAAAGCGGTCAAGAACATCAAGACGCTTTGATTCTCCCGAAGTTTCGTTTTCTTCAACGCCTAAAAGCTCATCGCAGGAAACGTGTTTTTTTCCTTCGCAGCTTTCGCATACAGAACCGCCGTCAAGCGAATCCTGACACGGAATTCCGATTGCATAGACATCGCCACGTGCAATTCTGTTTTCCTTTAAAAGTTGCGTAAACGAATATGAATCGTTCGGCTTTAGGAAAACAAGAACAACTTCTGATGGGATAGGTGCTTCCGCAGCATTAGGGTCACGCTGTTTTGCCATTGTGTTGTTCATTCTTGTTGTGCTTTTCTTTGTTTCAATTTCTCTTGTTATTTTTACAAGATATTTTGAAAGGTTTGCCGCACAGTTTTTGTCATAAATAAATTCTTTGTCAAGTTCTTCTGCTGAAGAAAAAGTTCCCGGTGTAATATCATCGTCAAAAAGACCTTTTTTCCAGCCGACAACGCGCTGAACTTTGCCTTCGGAAAGCAATTCTTTTGCGCGTTGAATCATTTTTGCGCTTAGTTCTTGCATCGTACGTCCTCCAGCTTTTTACATTCGCCAAGTTCTTTTATCTGGGCTACAAAATCATTCATAATTCCGGCAAATCTTACACCTTCCGCGGCAGAACACCATTCAACACGTGTACGACCTTTTTCAATTCCTAAAAAGTCAAGCTGGCTGAACAAAAGTGTCATTCTTCGGCGTGCAAAATAGTTTCCTGTAGAATAGTGGCAGTCTCCAGGGTGGCATCCGCAAAGGATTACTCCATCCGCACCACGCTGGAATGCGCGCAGTATGAACAAAGGATTCAAGCGGCATGAACACGGAATGCGCACAATTTTTACGTTCGCAGGATATTCAAGACGGTTGTTTCCGGCCAAATCCGCTCCGGCATAAGAACACCAGTTGCAGCAGAATGCGATGATTTTTGGTGTCCATTCTGTATTTTTTACAGTGTTTTCATTTTCTAAAGACATGCATCAACCTCCGCTAAAATCTGTTTGTTGCTGAATCCGTTCAAATCCATTGCTCCAGAAGGGCAGGCTACAGTACAAGCTCCGCATCCCTGGCACATTGCGCTATTAACCTGCGAAACATGACGGGTAATTGTGGTTCTGTTAGGACCGCGGAAATCTTTGTCAACGTAACTGATTGCTCCGTAAGGACAAACATTCGCGCATTGACCACATCCGTTACACATATTTTCATCCGGATGCGCTGTGCAAGGATTGTTTTTGAGTTTGTCCTTTATAAGAAGACAAATTGCTTTAGCGGCTGCACCTGACGACTGAGCAACTGTTTCTGGAATATCTTTTGGTCCCTGGCAACAACCTGCAAGGAAAATACCAGCAGTAGGGCTTTCAACAGGACGAAGTTTTGCATGCGCTTCAAGGAAGAAGTCATTTGTGTCCATTGAAGTTGTAAGCATTGTGGCAAGCGGACGTGCTGACTTGTCTGCCTCAATAGAAGCGGCAAGAACAACCATGTCAGCCTTGATGTGAACCTGTCTGTTCAAAATTAAATCTGACCCCTGGACATCAAGTTTTCCGTCTGCAAGAGGAGTTACTTTTCCAACCTGACCTTTAATGTAGTCAACACCATACTGTTCAACGGCACGGCGGTAGAATTCATCAAAATTCTTTCCTGGAGTTCGCACGTCAATATAGAAAACTGTAATGTGTGTGTCAGGATAATGATCCCGGGTTAAAATTGCGTGCTTTGCGGTGTACATACAGCAGATTTTTGAGCAATATTCATGACCTTTTTTAGAATCTGCGGAACATCGGCTTCCTACGCACTGGATAAATACGATTTCTTTTGGTTCTTTTCCATCAGAAGGACGAAGAAGATGACCGTTTGTAGGACCGGAAGCATTGCAGAGCCGTTCAAATTCCAAAGAAGAAACAACATCTGGACTTTGTGAATATGCGTATTCATCAAATTTTTCAAGGCTAATCGGATTGTAACCTGTAGCCACGATGATTGCGCCATATTTTTCTGTGATGATTTCTTCTTTCTGATGGAAGTTGATTGCCCCAGCGGCACAGGCTTTTTCGCAGAATCCGCACACATTGTCCTTGCCGTTTTTCAAACCTTTCATGTGAAGACAATAGTTTGCGTCAATATTTGCTACTTTTGGAACAGCCTGAGCAAAAGGAATATCAATTGCCTTTTTGTTGTTCAAATTCAAGTTAAAAGGATTTGGAACTTTTTTGTTCGGACATTTTTCAATACAAGCTCCACAACCGGTACATTTTGTTTCATCAACAAAGCGCGGATGACGCTTGATGTCGATTGTGAAATTTCCGATATATCCTTTTACACCGCAAACTTCAGAGTAAGAAAGAATTCTGATGTTAGAATTCTGGCTAACTTCTGTCATTTTTGGAGTTACAATACAAGACGCACAGTCAAGGGTAGGGAATGTCTTGTCGAGCATTGCCATTTTTCCGCCGACTGTAACATTTTTTTCTACAATATCAACTGGGAATCCAGCATCCGCAATATCAAGAGCGGCTGTAATTCCTGCAATTCCACCACCGATAACCAAAGCACGTTTTGTCATCGGAGTTTCACCCGGAATCAAAGGTGTGTTAAGAATGGTTTTTGCGATTGCGGCCTTACCAAGGGCAATGGCTTTTTCAGTCGCTTCCGCCATATCTTTCATAACCCATGAACACTGTTCACGAATATTTGCAATTTCTACTTTATAAGGGTTTAATCCGGCTCTTTCTGCACAAGCACGGAATGTTTTTTCGTGCATTCTAGGAGAGCAGGAACAAAGAACAACACCAGTCAATTTATCATTTTTGATATGCTCTTCAATCATCTGCTGACCGGCAGAAGAACACATATAAGTGTAATGTGTTGAAAAAACAACACAATTTTCTTTTCCAAGTTCTTCAGCAACTTTTGCTACGTCAACTGTACCGGCAATATTAGTACCACAGTGACATACAAAAACACCAATTCTTTCCATCTGTCACTTCCTTATTTTTTGTATTTTCTGAATGCGCTCATAAGTGCCTGCTGAGGCATATCGGCATCCAAATGTTCTGGCACCTGAGAAGGGTCAAGATGATGTGGACCACGCTGACCTTCAACATACTGACGCACTGCATCAATAATTTTTGTAGGCTCAACTTGTCGCGGACATCGTTCCAGACACGCAAAACATGAAAGACATGCATAGATTGATTTACTTTTAAGGAGAGGTTCAATTTCCCCTTTTTCAACCATCTGTACAAACTGATGCGGATGATATTCCATTGAATCATAGTTTGGGCAAGTGCCGGAGCATTTTCCGCAAACCATGCATTTCTTTGTGTCTACACCGCTTATTTCAAGAATCTGGCTTTTTAGCTGTTCAATTTCTGATTTAAGCATTTACAGCCTCCTTTTTGTTCAAGGAAGCAAGAACTGAATCTTTTATTCCCAACGCTTCTGCAAGAAGTTCAGAGAAATAAATAACGTCCAGCTTACTGTTTTTCTTGTTTTTAATAAGGTTATAACGGCAGAGTGGGCAACTTGTTACAAGAAGTTCCGCTCCAAAATCCTCTGCGTTTCCAAGAATTGTCTGGGCGCGCTTTTCGGGAATCGAAGGATTCTCAAAAACTGTGTACGCGCCGCAGCACTCATTTCTCTGCGCATAGATAACCGGAGTTGCTCCGATTGCCTTTATAAAATCCTCAATAATCTGAGGATTTTCAGGATCATCAAATTGCATCACATTACCCGGACGAAGGAGAAGGCATCCGTAGTAAGCGCCAATTTTCTTTCCCTTTAAAGGATTTTTTACAGAGGCTTTTACATTGTCCCAACCGACAACATCACGGAGCACTTCAAGATAGTGAAGAACTTTTGTTTCACCGTGATATTCAATTCCGTCCTGCTTTAAATAGTTGTTTGCCTTTAAAATAGTGTTTTCATCATTTGTCATTGCATCGTTTGTCTGCTTTAACACGTTGTAGCAAGCAGAGCAAAGAGTTACAAGATTCTGGTTATTATTGAAAGCATCAGACAAAGCTCGTACAGAAGGGAGTTTTGGAGCAATTTCTTTTGTTGACATCGGATAAACACCGCCGCAACATTGCCAGTCCTGAATTTCCTTGAGTTCAAAGCCTAGAACTTCTGCGGATGCTCTTGCGTATGCATCTAGTTCTACAGCCTTGTTCTTTAAAGTACATCCAGGAAAATATGAATAAGTTATTTTTTCGCTCATTTTTTTACCCCAGCCATTTCTTCAGGCTTAAATACTTCATCGAACTTTTCTGCGGTAAGGAATCCAAGGCTCACGCACGCTTCCTTAAGCGAGATGTTCTTTTCGTATGCAAGGTGAGATGTCTTTGCGGCGTTCTCGTAGCCGATGTACGGGTTCAGCGCGGTCACAAGCATAAGCGAGTTGTACAGGTTGTGGTGCATCTTTTCCTTGTTTGCGGTTATTCCCACCGCGCAGTTCTTGTTGAATGAAAGTATCGACTCTGCAAGAAGCCTGCACGACTGGATGAAGTTGTATGCGATTACCGGCATGAACACGTTGAGCTCAAAGTTTCCCTGAGAGGCGGCGAATCCCACCGCCGCGTCGTTTCCCATCACCTGGACCGCAACCATTGTAACGGCCTCGCACTGTGTTGGGTTCACTTTTCCCGGCATGATTGAGGAGCCCGGCTCGTTTTCCGGGATATGGATTTCCCCGAGCCCGTCGCGCGGACCTGAGGCAAGCCACCGCACGTCGTTCGCGATTTTCATCATGTCCGCGGCAAGCGCCTTTACTGCCCCGTGCGCAAACACAAGCTCATCCTTTGAGGTGAGGGCGTGGAACTTGTTCGGCGCGGTTATAAAATCTTTTCCTGTAAGCTCTGAAACACATTCCGCCACCTTTGCGTCAAAGCCGGCTGGGGCGTTCAGTCCTGTGCCTACCGCCGTTCCGCCCAGCGCTAGCTGCTTCAGGTATGGGAGCGATGACTTGAGCATTTCTGCGTCACGCTCAAGTGATGTGCGCCATCCTGATATTTCCTGGCTGAACGAGATTGGTACCGCGTCCTGGAGGTGTGTCCTTCCCGACTTTACGATCCCCTCGTTCTCTTTCTCTAGTTTTTTGAATGTGTCTACAAGCACCGTAACCGCCGGAAGCAGCTTGTCCTCTATTGCGTATACCGCCGAGATGTGCAGTGCCGTAGGGAATGTGTCGTTTGATGACTGGCTCATGTTGATGTCGTCGTTCGGGTGGCAGAGTTTTTTTCCTGCAATCTCGTTCGCCCGGTTCGCGATGACCTCGTTCGCGTTCATGTTGCTCTGCGTGCCGCTTCCTGTCTGCCATACCACAAGCGGAAAATGTTCGTTCAGCGAGCCGCTTATGACCTCATCGCAGGCCTGCTCTATCGCGGCCAGCTTCTCGTCTGTCATCTTCTCTGGTTTTAGGGCGTGGTTCGCTCTGGCCGCCGCCTTCTTCAGGTAGCCGAATGCCTTTGTTATCTCGCGTGGCATAGTTTCTATGCCGACTCCGATATTAAAGTTCTCGTGACTTCTTTCAGTCTGTGCTGCCCAGTATTTGTCGGCCGGAACTTTCACTTCGCCCATTGAATCGTGCTCAAT
>CAVIQW010000054.1:12036-14365 GCA_963644915.1 Paratractidigestivibacter sp. | reverse complement strand
GTCATATTCCATCTGAGGAGAAACAATTACGCGCCCGGAAGACAAAACAGCATCTTCTTTTGCAACCTTTGGTTCAAGAAAATAAATCAATTTTGTAATGCTTTCGAAAAGCGGAGTATTTTGGTTCTGCTGCAAAAGTCCTTTTAGGCTTGCCACAAGTGCGATGTTTTTTTTAGTTTCATTAGAGTAAATTTCTTCGATAGTTTTTTTGATTTTATAGCTTCCATGTGTTTGTTTTTCTTCTATTAAATCCATGTCTTTTAAAGTTCGGATTGCTCTAAGAATTGTTATGTTTGAAGTTTGAAAATGATTTTCAAAATATTTTGAATTGTATTTTATTTCTGGATGATTTGGTGCATCTCGTAAAATCCGAAGAATTTCGTAGCAGCGTTCATCAAGTTTTGGATTTAAAAGTTTTTCGATTTTTTTTTCATCGCGTTTTACTTGGCGAATTCTTTTTTCTTCTGAAGAAAGTGCTTTAGTCATGGTTTTAGTATATCATAAAAAAATGCTTTCAGCGACTTTTCAATTTGTTCAGATCGTTGTGCTCGCACTTCATTTGAATTGGCTTGGGTTGCTGCGTTGATGAATGTTTAAAATGGCCAGTTCAACATTCTGTTCATTACAAGAACATTTTGCTTCCATTCTTCAAAAAGCCAGTCTGGTTTTATCGGGCGGGCATTGCAACCGTTTGAAAGAACCCAGTTTTTTATTTTAAGTGACTGCGTGCTTTCAAATTCAATTGTAGTTTTGTATTTGCTTTCTTTGAAGGTTTGATTTTCTGCCCATTTTCGCTCTTTTATAATTGTTCGGGCTTCCCCGTAGAATTCAATTTTGTAATGTTCTTTTTTGCTGCTGAAAAATCCTCCGAAATTTGAATTTCCAAGGCGGTTGTTGAATTCAAAATCTTTTGGCAAGTTAAATTTTTGTTCAGTCAAAATGATATTTTTCATTCTTGCAAGCGAAAAAATCCGTTCCGCATTCCGCAGTTCGTCAAATCCAAAAAGGTAGCAAATTCCATTGTCCAGAACAATCTGATAAGGATGGACTTTTCTTTGTTCTGTTTGTTTTCCCCAACGGTTTGTGTAATCAAATTTTAAAATAAGATTTTTGTTCAAGGCATCCTGGATGACATTCCATAGATTTTGATTTATTGCAACTTCTTCTGTTGGAGCAACCGTAATTCTGTCGATTAATTCAGTATTTTTATTTATATAAGATTCTGAAATCAGATTTATAATATTGCAAGCTTCTTTGTAAATTGGTGTGTTTTTATACTGTGCAAGCAGATTTTTTGCGGCAATCAGAGTGTTCAAATCTTTTTCTGAAAGATAATTCTGAAAATTGGGTTCATAATTTTTTGTGTAGAAAAAGCCTTTCTGATTATAATCGTATTTTATAGGTGCATTCATTCTGTCCCGCATATATTCAATATCGCGGCTTATTGTCGCAGTGCTGGATTCCGTTTCCTTTGCAAAATCATTTGAATTAGGAAAAATTCCGCTTTTTATCATTTCATGGATTTTTGAAAGTCTTTCTATCATTCTGTAAGTGATTTTTGTCTGTTTGCTCATATTTTTATTATACCACATAACTCTATCATTGCATGATGGAGTAAAAAAATTAGAAAAAAAAATCAGTGTATCGTTTTAAGATAGAGTGGGCGAGTTATACTTTTCAGCATGATAAACTATGGCTTGAAAGAAAAATATTCTGTTGTTTAAATTTTTTGAGATGAATTTGACAAAGAAGAAACGTCTTGTTTTCCAAGATATTGCTCTACTGATTCTGCAAAAAGTTTTTGTAAATCAGTGGCAATAGTCTGTTTTTGAAAAGGAGTTGCCTGTGCATTTGTGTTTTCAGGAAGAAACAATGTATAAACATCAGTTTGAAGAGCATTTGCCAGCTTTGAGAGTGTTTTCTCGCTTGGCCATCGGCGGCAACCTTCTATATCGTTTATCATTTGAAAAGAAATTTGAGCTTTTTCGGCTAACTTTTCTTGAGAAAAACCCAATATTTTTCGTACCTTTTTTAAGTTGAAAGAAAGGCGCTTTTGCAATAATTTAGGAGTCATTTTACTTATTGTAAGCAGGTTTTTTAGATAATTGTACTTGTGTTTAGCAAAAAAAGTGATACAATTTGTTTTGCTGATTGCAATAGTTTTTATAAATTTGTATGGAGATTTATTTATGGAAGATAAATTGAAAAAATTAAAGGAAGAGGTAAAGTCTTTCGCGGAAAAAATAGCTGAAATAGCAAAGACTGATGAAAAAGTCCGTGATTTATATAAAGGAACAAAAATATTTTTAAGTCCTTTTGTAGAAAATCC
>CAVIQW010000054.1:1215-12026 GCA_963644915.1 Paratractidigestivibacter sp. | reverse complement strand
CCAGGTTTTCCTCCTGCTGCTAAAGAAAATGAATTTAAGTGTGAAGTTGAACCTGTGGAAAAAATGTCTTATGTTGCAGATGATTTTAAATTGGCAAATGAATGGAAATACATTTTTGGTGAAAAAGACGGAATGTTGAACCGGATGGATTTGCTTGAAAACTCTTTTAAAACGAATTTTTATTATGTTACAACAAAGGATATCAGTTCCCTTTATGAATTGTTAAATCATTTGAAAAATAAATATAACTTGACCGAAGAAAGTTTCTTTAAACCGCGTGAATGGACAAAGATGTTGATTAGCATTGTAAATCCAGAATTTATTTTGGCGGAAGGTTTTGCAGTTCTTGATGAATTGAAAAGATGTTATCCGGATATTATGTGCGATTCGACTCAATGGGGAAACAATGAAAACTACAAGATTGGATATATAAATAATGAAGGAACTTCTGTTGAAATGATTGCCTGCAGCCGGTTGCACAGTAATATAAAAAATGCAAGTGAAATTGCAGAAATCATAAAATCAGAATGTTTGAATTAAAATTAAAGCCAAAAATTGGAGGAAAAGTTATGGCGGAATTTTATTGTAAATGTTGCGGAGCAAAGTATTCTAGCGTTTCTAGTTTATCAAGTGGGCATTGTTCACGTTCTTCTTCTGGGAGGCATGAATTGTTTGAAGGAGAAACTGGCGGCAATTATTACTGCTGTTATTGCGGAAGCAAATATTCCTCATTGACTAGTTTGACAAGTGGTCATTGCTCAAGAAATCCAGACGGAGATCACCATGTTCCGTATGAAGGCGAAGAAAAGTCGCAGTATACTTGCAAATATTGCGGTTCTAAATATTCGTCATTGACAAGTTTAACAAGCGGACATTGTTCAAAATCTCCAACAGGAAGACATTTTCCTGCAAACTAAAGTAAATTGGTCAAAAAAATGAAGCAAAAATCGCAGGAACAGAAAAAGTCAATTCCACAGAGAATTCTTCCTTATGTGGATGGCGAAGCGGACTCATTCTTTGAGTATTTTATAATTTTTGTAATTATTTTGAATTCCGTAGTTTTGGGAATTGCTACATCGCCAGATATTTCTGCACAATTCCGCACTGTGCTGGATATTATTGATAAAATTTGTCTTGCGGTTTTTGTTGTTGAACTGATTTTAAAATTTATTGCATATAATAAGCATTTTTTTTCGGCTTCAAAATGGAATACTTTTGATTTGGTCATAGTTCTTGTTTCCATTTTTGGAACAGTTCCTTATTTTTCAATTTTCCGTGGCATAAAAATTTTTAGGGCGTTTAAGCTTGTAAAAACTTTGAAGACTCTTAGAGTTGTAAAAACCTTAAAAATAATAAACAGCCTAAAGCATCTTCAAGTAATTTTAAAAGCTATCGTTTTTGCAATTCCAAGCATAATTTGGACATTTTTGCTGCTTCTGATTGCTTTTTATTTTTATGCGATTATCGGTGTTAATTTATTTGGTGCGGAATTTTCAGAAACTTTTGGCTCTTTGGGAAGAGCATTTTACACGCTTTTTCAGCTTATGTTGTTTGACGATTGGGGAAACATTACTCGTCCGATTTTAAAAGAATTTTCCGCTTCCTGGATTTATTTTGTGAGTTTTGGAATAATTTCCGCCTACACAATACTTCAGGTTGTAACAGGAATTGTTGTTGAGTCCATTCAAAATGTAACGACAGATAAAAATCATAAAATTGAAGAGACTTCAGAACCGAAAAAAACTGCCGTTACCGCACTTGAAATAAAAAATCTTTCAAAACAGATAGAACTTCTTCAAAAACAGATTTGCGAATTGAATGTAAAAATGCAGAGTATGACAAAATAATTGCAGTGCTCTTTTCATTCCAGCAAACAAAATTCCATTGTAAAATCCCCAAATCCAAAGTAAAATTCCGTTATGAACAAATTTCTTTTTTCAACATTCTTGTTTTGTGCGCTTGTTTTTTCTTGTAAGGTTGATTCGGAATCTTCTGGGACTGGCAAGGTTGTTCCACGCATAAAGGAAAGTCAGTTTTCTGTTTCAGGTTCAGATTTAAAAATCGACATGATAAGCATTTTGAATACTGACGCGATTGTTCTTGGCGAGGATGTTGAAAGCGTTACGAAAAATGTTCAGGTTGTGCCGTTCAGATGTGTATAAGAGACAGGCATGTCAAAGTTCGAGGTGAGCTACAATGTTTGGCATTTTGTGTATTCTTGGGCGACTTCTGATTCGCGCGGAAACAGAAAATATACTTTTGAAAATGCCGGTGCGGAAGGTCAGTATGGAGATTTAAGCAGCAGCAAGCTTTTTAATGAGGGCGGTGAACCGCAGGATGAAGGAATTCCTGTTTGCGGAATAAACTGGCGCGACGCGGTTGTGTGGTGCAATGCCTTGAGCGAATTGTGCGGTCTTGCTCCGGTTTACTTCACGGATTCCGATTTTAAAAATCCTCTTAGAAATTCAATTTACGCGGAAGGCGAGAGTCCTTCAAATATTCCGCTTCCTTATGGAAATGCAAAGGCAACCGACATGACAAGTCTTGCAAAAGGAAATGTTGATAATCCGTATGTGAACAAAAATGCGGACGGATTTAGGCTTCCGTATCTTTATGAATGGGAGTATGCCGCGCGCAAATGCGAGGACGGTTCTTTTATAAGCGGAAAAAATGCTCCCGGCGACAAAACCGGTCCCTGCAACGGAAGCACAAAGCCCACTCTTATGGACGAAATCATGGGAATAGAATTTGTTGCGCAGTCAAAAGTCGCAAAAAATTACGGCTGGAATATGAGCAACTCAATGCAAGACGGACCAGACAAAACTGCCGCCGGTTGGGACGACCGCAATTCCGCGTGTAAAATTCCTGCAAAAGGCGAAATGAGAATCCACAAGCAGGGCGGAAAACTTCCTTCCGAGCTTGGATTCTACGACCTTGCTGGAAACGCCTACGAATGGTGCTACGATTTTGGCTCTCCCTACGACTGGAAATACGAAATTTATCCTTACAAAAGCATGAAACAGGGCGGCTACAACGCGTCCTATTCATATTTTGAATCCTGCTACAGAAGATCCGATCCGTCTTACGTAAAAACCGACGGGCTTCGTCTTGCAAGAAACCGATAAGAGAATTTTATATTTCAAAATCAAGGCACGCGCGCGAAACTGTAAACGGTCTTACTTTTGCGTCTGCAACTGCCACATGTTCCGGGTGTTTTGAATAATTTTTCAGTGCGTCGGCATTTTCAAATGTTGAGTCGAGCATTAAATCCGTTGTGGAAGAGTCAAGGCGACCTTCTGTGTTTACTTTGATTTCTACAAGACCAGGAATTTTTCCTTTTAAGGCTTCAAGCCCAGGTTTTATTTCTTTTTTAATTTTTTCTTTTTCAGCGTCTGAAAGTTCAGGTTTTAAAGTCCAAAGAATTATGTGTTTTACCATTTTTTGCTCCTTTTTTGGTTTTGCTTTTTGATTTTAGTTTTTTGCTCCCCATTCAATTTTTGCGTTGCCGGTGTGCCAGTTTTCATTCCAGCCGGCAGGTTTTTGTGGGGCTTCGCATTTTATTTTTAAATATTCGCTTGTGTTTGTAAAGGCTTCGGAACCGATTTTTTGCACGCTTGAAGGAATAAAAATCTTTTTTCCAAGTCCGCAGCTGTTGAACGCTCCAGTTCTTATTTCTTTTATTGATGAAGGAATTTTTACACCGCTCATAAGATTTTTTCCGGCGGCAAAATTTTCTTCAATTATGGTTACTGGTTTTGTGCTGTGGTTTCCGTCATCGTAGGTTTGTGGAATTTCTATTGTTCCTGTGGTAAAAAACGGTTTTTCTGCAATATATGAATCTGTCTGCGAATCGTAGCAAAAAAGATATTTTTCTGTGTCATTTAAAAGTCCGTCCGTGTACCAGTCGTTTTTAGTCAGGCGGTTTTTGTAGTTGTCAAAGTTGTTCAAGTATACGATTTTGTCTGCATTTGATTCTGAAACTCCGCGTAGATAGTTGAATTTTTGCGCCTGATTGTTTGAAATCAAGACTGGAACAGAAGTTTTTGTGTACCGCAAAAAGTGCTTGTTCATTCTTGTGCAGTTTTGCGCGTTGATTTTGTTGCTTGTGATAAAAAATTTTGAGCCATTTTCAGTTTTTGCGCTTATTGTGGCAAATGTAAATCCTTCGCGTCCATTTTGGAATAAAGTTCCTTCTGCACCGGGCGTGTATTCATCATCGTAGTCGTTGAAATCTAAGTTCAGTGTGTTGTCGTCAATTTTTACATCCTGATAAAGAGTTCCGCTGTTTGAATAAATTTCTTTCATTCTTCCTTTGATGTTTATTGTGTTGCCACAAAGTTCATTCAGACCATTAAAAAGAGTTCCGCTCTGGTCGCCAAAAATATTTATTGTGTTTCCTTTTGCAATTCCGTTTGAATAAGTTTCCGTTGCGGAAGAAATTGAGCCTATGTAAGTGCAATTTATGTTTACCGTATTTCCCGAAAATTCCGGCTGAATGTGCGAGTCTGTGTCCGTGTTGCTTGAGCAAAAAATCGTTCCGCCAATGTAGCCTTTGGAAGAGTTTAGGTTGATTGTATTGTTCAGGATTTTTACGTAAGGTCGGGTTTCAAACATATAAACACCGCCAGAATCTTTCATTTCAATTGTGTTGTTTTGAATTACAATGTTTTTTCTTCCATCTTTTACAAATCCGCCGAAAGTAAAAAGTTTGCTCGGCAAGTCTTTTGCGTAAAAATAATTGTCGCTTATGTTCACGTTGTAGATGTTTTGTGAGTCGTCATACCCGACAGTGATCGTCATTGTGCGCGGTTTTGCCTTGTCAACGTGCTCGTCTCGCATTGCATAAACCTTGTTTCCGGTGAAATGTACACCGTCGATTTTTTCTGATTCTTTGTAGTTTACCGCATTTTTTGTGAGCGTGAAAATTCCAATCTGCTCGTCGTGGCAATTGTGATAAAGCGTAGAATTTTTTACTGTTCCATTGTTGCATTGACCGCCGAACATATCCAAAAATCCCATGCTTGCACCGCGGAAAACACCGGACATATTGTACAAAAGGCAGTCGTCTACGGTAACATTGTTCCAGCTGTCAAAAAAAGTTACGGATGTGAACTGCTTGTCCGTGTGTAGGTCGCAGTGTTCCACATAAGCGTTTGCCTGATAGCCCACAAGGTTTGATGTTGTGTTTATGACCTGCAAGTTTCCTTTTGTTTCATAAAGATATTCCGCACCACCAAAATCGTAGATGTCAGCTGGATTTTCTGGATTTGAAGGGTAGAGCGCCTTGTCCCGCACGTGAGAAGTGATTATGAATTCGCAGTTTTTTAGCGTTACATTGCTGCATTGTGAAACTTGAACCTGCCGTGAAAACCACTGCTGGTCTGCCATTGTTGGCTCGCAGCTTCCGCGTCCAACATAATTTATGTCTGTGTAAACGCCGTCTTTGTCATCCGGGTTGTGCCAGAAAGTTCTTCGGCTGTCTAGCTCGCGTGATTCAAGAGTAATTCCTTCTATTAAAACATTTTCTGCCGGTCCCATTATGTTCAGTGTTCCGCAATTTCCGTTGTCTGTGTAAAAAAATGTTCCTTCAAAGCCGGAGGCGGCTGAACCTGCTTCGTTCGCATTTTCTGCATAAGTTGATTCAAAAGCGTCAATTTGTTCTGGAGCAAAATCTCGTCGCGTTGTGTTTCCGCGCAAAACATAATTTTTTAGGATGATTTTTATATCGCTTGCGATTCTGTAGTTTCCGCTTGGAACAAACAAAGTTATTGTCTCGTTTTCAGAAGCTCTTTTTTCAGCAAGAATTGAATTTGCCTCGGCGATTCTGTCAGCGTCGTTATTTAAAATGAAATCTTTCCAGCTTCTTTTTCCGTTTTCTTCTGGATTTTCGGCTTTGAACGCATTCCATTTTTCTGAATCAACGCCAGAATCTTTTGAACGCAGCATTATTTCCTGAAAAAATTTGAACTCATCTTTGTTGATTGAATTTTCCGGCAAGTTATACCATTTTGTTCTGTATTCGTTGTATGCCGCTTGGAATTTTCGCCATTTTTCGTATTCGCTCCATTTTATTTGAAAGCAGTTTCCGCCGCCCAAGGCAACAAGATTCAATGTGTTTCCCTGAACTTGAATGTTGCACCACTGGCCGCCGACAGTTTTTATTGAGCCATATTTGTAAAGCGCGCGATTTGAAATCTCGTAGATTGCACTTCCGCCATCGCCAATTTTATAATATCCGCCTGTCTTGATTTTTGTTCCAATTCTGAAAACTCGTTTCTCGTCCAAAAGAGAAATTGCTGTTTCAACTGAAAAATCTGTTCCTTCTGTGTAATTGTTTTCGTCAAATGATTTTTTAACGATTTTTCCGTAGATTTCAATTCTGTTTCCGGTCGGCATAAGCGTGAACCAGTGGATTTCCTCGCCGTCTTCAAGAAAATTCAGCAAATTTTTATATTCTTCGCTTCGTGTAAATTTTCCGTCGTTTACAATTTTTGAGACAGCCACAGGATTATTAAAAATGCTTAGCGTTTCTGCCGTTATTGTGTATTTCGGGTATTTTATTTTTGCAATCTGGGCATTCGAAATGTTTGGTGAGCCTTCCATTCTGACAAATCCTTTCGTATTTGCCATTTGAAGAGCAGGGGAATCCGCCGCCGAAAGAAAAATACACGCAGCTTGAGTTTCATTTTCGCCGCTTTCATTTTTTTCGTATTCAAATTCTCCGGCCGGAGTTGCCTGTGCCGTCTGTCGTTCAATTTCATTTCCGTTTGCGTCCAGAACAATAAGAGTGTAGGTGTATACAACTTTCTTTATCTCTTTTTCGTTGGAAACTGCGTTTTCCAGCCCTAAAAAACTGTGGGATTTTGTTCCGGCCGGAATTTCAATTAATTTTCCGTCTTGCACGGTGGTTGAGGTTTTCTTTATTTCTTCATCATCTGTGCCGTCCATAAGAAAAACTTTGTATTCTTTTGAAATCGGCGCCCATTTTACCGTTACGCAGTTACCCCCCCCCACGGCGTAAAAATCGTTAATAATAGAAGAAGTTTGTGTTGTTTCCACTTGTCTTAATTCTGATTTATTTTCTGTTTCATGCGATTGAATGTCGTTGCTGCATCCTGTAAAAATTAAAAAGCTAAAAAAAATGATTGAAAAAAACTTGTTGACCATGAAAGTATTTTACATGACAATAAAAAATATGCAAATACAACAAAAAACTGTAAAAAATCCGAAAAAAATAACGCTGATGATTTTTTTGCTTGCCTCAGCTTTGAATTTCAATCTTTTTGCAAATAAAATCTCTGTTGGTGTAGCTCCGCTGTTTGTTTCTGGCTTGGGAACAGAGATAAAAGATTCTCACCTTAAAGACGAGGTTTCTGTTGCGGAAAAAAACGGTTTTGACACATCTGTTGAATTGCGCCGTACTTTCGGAGTGAATGTTTTTGCCGCTTACCAGTTGCCATTTTTTGAAAAAATTGGTGTCCAGGCGGATTTTTCATTCATAAATGCAAACGGTTTTGAGCAGAAAATTGAATCTGTAAGCTACAGATATTCGTACCGTTCAATTGAACTTGCGCCGCTTGTAACATATCAGGATGAACATAAACTTTTGGGCTGGAGCTGTTTTGCAGGACCGAATTTCTCTTTTCCGGTTGGAAAGCTTGAATACAAATTCAGTTTTATGGAAGATGACACAAATTTTTTTAAGATAAAAACTTTATGCTCATGCGGAATCACAACTGGTGCGACAATCGGAATAAATTTGAAAAATGTTGGAATTTTTGTGCTTGCAAAATACACTCTGGATTTTCTGCCGCTGGAAATAGAATATAAAAATGAAAATTCAGAAATAATGACGCGTAGATGCCTTTCCCTTGGACTTGGCGCAAAATATGCTTTTTAGCTGATTCGTTATCATCTGTTAAAATTTGCTTTTGAAATCTATAAAAGCGTAGGAAGATTTACAATTTGTGAAGACTTTGAGCGATAAAAACAATTAAAGTGCGCAGCACCACAACAAATACAAGCGTAGCGCGAGCTCAACCGTCTGGAGCAAATTGAAAATCTTCCGAAAGCGATTTTTTGGATTTTTTTTCTAAATTTTCAGAAAATCAATAAAGCCGTATTTTCCACAGCCGA
This sequence comes from Paratractidigestivibacter sp., assembly GCA_963644915.1. GTDB lineage: Bacteria > Spirochaetota > Spirochaetia > Treponematales > Treponemataceae > Treponema_D. The sequence goes on along the minus strand of CAVIQW010000054.1, from coordinate 3,890 downwards.
TGGCATTTTGTGCCTTCAAAATCTTTTGGAATTGAATTTTGCGTTTCGTCCGTACATTCTGTATTCTTAGGCAGTTTTGATTCGTCAAAGGAAAGTTTTGTGCTGTTCGTGCTAAAATAAAGCGTTCCGTTTGATTTAAGCATTTTTACGCAGTTTTCAACAAGAGCCGGCCAGTCGCGGTTTATGTCCAAAATATTTTCTGTTGACTTTGAGTTGCTGAACGTTGGCGGATCAAGAATTATTATGTCAAATTTTTTGTCATCCGGAATATGCGCAGATTTTTTTTCAAGCCATTCAATCACATCCGCTTTTGTAAAAACATATTTTTCCGCATCAGAAAAACCGTTCAGTCTTAAATTGTCTTTTGCCCACGAAAGATACGTGTTTGAAAGATCCACCGACTCAACGTAGGAAGCCCCGCCTTCTGCCGCGTAAACCGAAAAACTCCCAGTATAGCAAAAAAGGTTCAGAACGCGCTTTTTGTCGGCATTTTCCCGGATTTTAGCGCGCAACGGTCTGTGATCAAAGAAAAGCCCTGTGTCAAGATAAGTAGAAAGATCAATCTTAAAAATCTGGTTCTGCTCCTGGACATTTCCTTTTATTATATTTTTTGCGTATTTTTTTTCGTACTGGTTCGCGCCTTTTTGTGGCTTGCGCTCTTTTTTTACAATATGCTCAACTGGAATTCCAAGCACATCAGCCGCAACTTCCGCCATTTTAGAAAGCCAAAGTTCTTCTTCTTCCGCTTCTTTTTTGTAAGGTCGCTCGTAAAGGTAAAGCACGGCAAAGCGTCTTTCTGCAGTTTCTGGTTCAACTGTGGCATCGTTCGCCGCAATGCGTTCGTTCTGTTTTTGTGTAAATTCAACGCACTGTTTTGCGTTGTGGATATTTTCTGGTAAAAATTCGTATACATCAAGCGAAACTGGAATTTCTGGAATATCTTTGTCGTAAAGCCGGTAGCAGGAAATCTTGTTTTTTCTGGCCCATTTGCGAAGTTCCTTGTATTTTTTTCGTAGCCGGTTTGAAAATAACTCAGCCTGATATTCGTTTTTGTCTTCCATAGGGCAATTCTATCATTCTGTCAAAAAGTTTGGAAGAACTAACAATAAAAAAGGCGGACAACCGCCTTGCGCTCCAAACCTTTGGTTTTGCGCTATCCACCGTGCGGGGACACCCCGCAACGCCCCGTTTTGTGTCTTGCCCCCTAAAAAAGATTGTGTTACATTGAAAGAATCAAATTTTCAGGGGTTTTTTATGGCATTGAACGTAATTGTCGGGCAGTCTGGTGGTCCTACTTGTGTAATAAATTCAAGTTTGGCTGGAGTTTTTAAGGCTTCAAAAAATCTTGGCGTAAAAAAAGTGTACGGAATGTTGCACGGAATAAAAGGGCTTTTGAACGATGAATATGTTGACCTTGACGAAAAACTAAAAAGCAATATTGATATTGATTTATTAAAAAGAACTCCTGCTTCATTTTTGGGTTCGTGCCGTTTTAAATTGCCAGAAATTGAACAGGATGAAGAAATCTACAAAAAAATCTTTGCAAAGCTGGAATCTCTTTCTGTCGGGTATTTTTTCTACATCGGCGGAAACGATTCAATGGATACAATAAAAAAACTTAGCGACTACGCGGCAAAAACTGGGAGCAAAATCTGTTTTGTGGGTGTTCCAAAAACAATCGACAACGACCTTGCCATGACAGATCATACTCCAGGTTTTGGAAGTGCGGCCAAATATATTGCCACAACCCTAAAGGAACTTGTGTGCGACTGCCGTATTTATGACTGCGAGGCGGTTACAATCGTTGAGATTATGGGAAGAAATGCCGGATGGCTTACGGCAAGTGCGGCTCTTGTGCGTGGCGAGGACTGCGAAGGCGTTGATATGATTTTCTTGCCGGAAAAAGTCTTTGATGTTGATTTTTTCATGAAGCGTGTAAAGGAAATTGTCCAGAAAAAAAAGTATTGCGTTGTTGCCCTTAGCGAAGGCGTACGCCTTGCGGACGGAAGATTTGTTTGCGAACTTGCGAGTGAACAGGCTGCGGTGGATGCGTTCGGACACAAAATGATGAGCGGAAGCGCAAAATATCTGGAAACTTTGATAAAAAACACAATGCACATAAAGGCCCGTGCGATTGAAATTTCAACATTGCAGAGGTGTGCAAGCCATTTTGCAAGCCTTACAGACATTGACGAAGCGTTCAACTGCGGTGAAACTGCTGTTCATGCCGCAATTACAAAAAATCAGACAGGAAAAGTTGTCTGCATGAACCGCGAATCAGAAGTTCCTTACAAAATTTCCTACGAAACTGCAGATGTTCATAAAATTGCGAACGTGGAAAAAACAGTTCCGCTTGAATGGATTACAGAAGACTACATTGCGGACGAGGCTGTTCATTATATCCGTCCGCTTATTCAGGGCGAGTTGAATCCAATTATGAACGATGGACTTCCGCGTCAAATAAGGTTGTAACTATAAGTAAAAAAGTTTATAGTTAACTTTATGAACTTTACAGAATTTAATTTAAATGATGATTTGTTAAAAGGATTACAAGCCGCTGGCTATGAAACTTGCACTCCTGTTCAGGAGCAGGTTTTAAAGATGTCGCAGGACGGTTCCGATCTTTATGTACAGTCGCAGACAGGAACTGGAAAAACTGCAGCTTACCTTGTTGC
>CAVIQW010000054.1:0-1205 GCA_963644915.1 Paratractidigestivibacter sp. | reverse complement strand
TGCTATAATACAAGAAATGCTTTCAAAAGAAGAAAATAAGGGAAAGAAAGCGTTGGTTATGGTTCCAACCCGGGAACTTGCTGTTCAGGTTGAAGAAGAGGCAAAGACTTTGTGCAGTGCCTCAAAACTAAAAACTGTCAGCGTTTATGGCGGTGTAGGTTACGAAAAACAGATTTCTGCGATAAAACGTGGTGCTGATATTGTAATTGGAACTCCAGGACGCTTGATTGATCTTTGCGAAGGCGGAAATTTAAGCCTTGCTGATGCGGCTTTTGTTGTTTGCGATGAAGCGGACCGGATGTTTGATATGGGATTTTACCCGGATTTGAGGAAAATCCTTAAACTTGTTCCAAAGAGCGATGAGCGTCAGACAATGCTTTTCAGCGCAACGTTGAACACTTACGTAAAAAATCTTGCATGGGAATACACACGCGACCCTAAAGAAATTGAAATTGAAGCTGAAAATATAACAGTTACGGAAATCGACCAGGAACTTTTCCATGTTTCCAGCGATGAAAAGATGAAACTTCTTGTTGGAATACTAAAAAACGAAAATCCATCAAGCGTGATAATTTTCTGCAACACAAAACGAAGCTGCGAGGTTGTTGCAAAACGCCTTGAGATTAATGAAATAAAAACTGGATTTATTATCGGGGATTTGCCGCAGTACAAGCGTCTTAAGATTTTAAAAGATTTTAAGGCAGGAGAATTAAAGGTTCTTGTGGCAACTGATGTTGCTGCCCGCGGAATTGACGTTAGCGACCTTGCTATGGTTATAAACTATGACCTTCCAAACGAAGCGGAAAATTATGTTCACCGCATAGGTCGAACTGCCCGCGCCGGAAAATCTGGAAAAGCGTATACTTTCTGCTCTGAACAGGATGTCTACAATCTTCCGGCAATTGAACGCTATATCGAAATGCAGATTCCGGCAAAAGTTGCATATCCTGAACAGATGATGGAAGACAAAAGTGCTGGAATTTACATTAAAACTGAATATCAGCACGATGATGACGATTTCCACGGCGGACACAGACGAGAGCATTATAAACATTCAGAAAATCGCGGTGAAAGATACGAGCATGGCAAAAAACGTTCAGATTTTAATTCTAAAAAAGAACGAACTGACAGAAAGCCTTGTAAACGCAATTCCTTCAACGACAAAAAAATCAATCCGGAAGAACTTGCAGGAATGTCTTATGAAG
>CAVIQW010000053.1:0-14576 GCA_963644915.1 Paratractidigestivibacter sp. | reverse complement strand
CAGCAACTTCTCTCAAACGGATTTATTAAGATTTGTTGACTTTTGCAAGTGGCTCATAAGAACATCCGCATTTTTCCATTCATTTTCAGATAACATTTTTAGAGCCTGATTCAAAGCTGGCACAGCATCTGTTCCACCATTAAATGACATTTTCAAAAATTGAACAAGTTTGTTAATCGGGTTGCCTGAAAAATCACTTAAATCCAAAGTCTGAATATCAGTCGAAAACGAAATCACATAGCATTTGCGGTCTTCCTCAATGGCAATTTTTGAAAGCGCAAATGTTATTGTTTTTGCAATATTTTCCGGAGTCCCGTTCATTGAGCCGCTTGTGTCAACACAAATTATTACCGGGCCTTTTTTCTCTTTCTTTTCAATTTCAACTTCTTCCTTTTCTTTTGATTCAACACTTGATTCTTCTTGAATCTGATAATCGTAGGAAAGCAGCTGCTTTTGGGCGAATTTCAGTTGGAACAGTTTGTTCAGTGCAGGATTTTGCATCAATGACAATTCGCTTGGCAAAGCCACTGAAATATCATTTGAATATTTTAATCCGTTGATTTCTCCACGGTAAGCCTTTTTTGGCTGCCAGTTTGAATGAAGAACAACTTTTTCTCTCATCTCTTTTTCAAAAATGGATTGAGAGCGGCTTTGTTTTCCTAAAAGTTCCGCAAGTTCCTGCAAAGACTCGTCCTTTTCAAGCAGTTCTGCAAATGTTCCAAGAATTTCAAATCCGCTTGTTTCAAAATAGCCTTCGCTTAAATTCCAGAGTCTGCCAAGATTTTTAATAAACGGAGCTAAAACAGATTCTATCCGTATGAAGTTATCAATTTTGGAATACAAGGAATCCAAGAATTCTTTTCTTTTAGCTTCAATCTGTTCTAATTCCCATTTGTTTTTCCGGTCAATGAAATTTTCTTCCAAGTCAGAAATAAAATTTCGCTTTAGGATTTCCAATTTTTCATCTGAATTCCATTTTAAAACTTCAATTTGAGTGCCTTTTTCATTTGTTTCTGTTTCAATTCTTTTTTCAGCCGCACAAACTTTTTTGTAAAAATCAAAATCTACGGAACTTTTTTCAATATTTCCTCTTTTTGATTCACTTATTGAAGGAAGCCTTTTATAATGATATTCAATCTTTGATTTTTCATTTGACAAATCTAAAGCCAAATTTTCGGCGGACAGCCTTTTTTGCTTTTCAATGAATATCGCCTCTTCCTTAAATGGATCTTCCTTTTTTAGAAACTTATGCGTTTTTTCAAGCAACTCAAGAATATCCGTCTGAATGTTTTCCGCAATTCCATCATGCGTTGAAACACAAGATTTATAATCTTTTTTATTCAGGAGTTCCTTTAGGATTTGCTCTGCAAGAAGTGAATATTTATTCTCCGGAAAATCAATTTTAACGTCTTCCGGCTCGGAAGGATTGATATAATCTTCCATTGCATCAACAAACTGCTTTCTGTCATCAGTTGTGCCAAATTCCATAGAAGAGAAATTTTCAAACTTTCGTTTTATTTTTGATTCCTGATTATATCTTTTTATATTTTGATTTAGGTCATTTTCAATTCTTTCAAGATTTTTTGACACGGTTGAAATTACCGATGACAACTCTTCCGGGGACAGATTTTCTTCCTGATGTGCAATTTTATTTCTGGTAAGACGCATTGATTCCCACCATACAGGTTTGCAGGCAAAATCAACTTTCTTAATACATTCCCTGAACTGCTGAACTTTTATCTGAATCCAAGCAACTTGTTCTTCAGATAAGTCATTAATATCATTTATTCCGTCAGGATATTTCTGTTTTAATTCCGAAATTGGTTTTAAAGCTTTATGAGAATATTTTCTGGAGTGCCTGTTCTTTCTCTTCATTTTTACGAATCCTATTTTGCCGAAAGATTTTTTATTTCTTCTATATTTTCAAAAATAAATGAAGACATTTTCTGAAGTTCCCTGTCTGGTATATCTTCTTCCGCATGAACTAATCGATTATGAATTTTCTGAAGATTTCCAGCCAGTTGCAAGCCTTTAATGTCCGTTATTTTTTGAAACGTCAGCTGCAACCAGGCTTTTTGTTCCTCGGTAAGTTTTCTAATATCTGGAACACCATTTGGAAACTTCAACTGCAGGACAGAAAAACTGTCCTGTAATTTTGTCTGATTATCCATATTAAATCATCTAAAAGTTTCGCAATTCATGGATTACGCGAACTGCGTAATCGTGATCTTTTGTTGTGTGGTCTTCATGACCATCTTTTGTAAAAAGAAAATACTTAGCCGCAGATTTTTCCTCGTTTTCTGAATATGACCAATATTCTCTTTCTTCAAGTGAATCAGCATTTACAGCTTTCAGGGATTTGTTGATTGCGTCTCTGTTTTCCCAAATCTTTGAAAGAAGCTCTATTTTTGGAACTAGCCAGTCTTTCTTGTATTTTTCAGGCAAATATTTGCTATAATCTGAACTGCATTCTCTTACTTTTTGCCATCTACAAGAATATTGCTTTGTTCCAATAACATAATCATTTTTATCTGCAATACAAACCACACCAATCACTTTTCCTTTTTGTTCTTCGGAAAGCTCTTTAATTTCTGCGGCTGAATAAATATTTCCGTCATCAAGAATCACATCGCCAACAGACAATTCCGGTTCAAGTTCAGAATCAAAATAACGGTTCTTCTGCTTGTCAAGCTCAATCTGTGCATCTTGAAGCTCTTTTATTGAATCGTCAATTTTTGATGTGATACTTTCATTATAACTTTGGTCTGCAAAAAGATTCGCTTTGAACGGAATTTCATCTCTTTCTTTTTGTTCTTTTAGCGATTTTATTTCTTCATTAATAGTGTTGAAAATCGGAATATAATTTTCATCCGTGAAGCTGTTCTGCAAAGTGTAATGAGCGATTTCTGAAAAGTTTTTCTTTCTCCTGTAAAATTTCGCAGGATTTTTGTTTACTGTAAAATTCCAGTTGCAAGAAATATTGTCTCCACTTTTAGAAAAACTTGAATATGTATTATATGATTTGTTTGAATCATAAACATCATGATAATTAGAATAACCATTACGCATTCCTCTTTCAACAGTTACATACCAAGTTTCATTAGATCCATTTCTTGTACATTCATAACAGTCCTGATCATCAATTTTAACAATTTTATCTGTTTCAGTCTCGTTTATTATGTCAAACCATTCATCATCAATTTTCGCCTTAAAAAGTTCAATCTGTTCTTCAATATCTTCAATGGCAGAATCGCAGGAAATTCCGTTTTCTTTAAGGCACTTTTCAACAATATCTCTTGCAAGTTTCTGCTGTTTTACTGTTCCCCAAATACAGTTTTCAATAAGAGAGCAGTCCATTAAATCAACTTCATCTCTATCATTAAGAAAAGCTGATGTTTTTAGAATATGAGCAATTTTCTTCCAGCGGCGGTCGCCGACTTCAAATTCTTCGCCATTCTTTTTGTCTTCTTCTGTCATTTTTTCATTTTGAAGAATCATTTCCTTGCGGATTGCAGTAATGACATTTTTAGAAACTTCCGACAACGTTACTTTGTCAATTTCTTTTGCCCATTCTTTCAATTCCTTGCCTGTAACAAGAAGTTTTTTATCATCTTCTGACAAAGCAAACTCATCTGCATCCGGCTGAGAAATCATTTCAAAAAAGTCGTCCTCATCATGAATAAAATCAACAAGGATTCTAAAAATGAACCGGTCGTACAAAGCTTCAAGACCTTTATTTTTTGCTGGAAGTTCATTTGAAGCCGCAAAAAGACCTTTTAAAGGCACATTCATAACCTTGCTTCCGTTATGGAATTTGCGTTCATTTATAATTGTAAGCAATGTGTTCAAAATTGCAGGACTTGCCTTCCAAATTTCATCAAGGAATGCAATATCAGCTTCTGGAAGCATTCCTTCTGTCAGTCTTCGGTATTCCTCTTTTCCGTTTGTTTCCGGAAGTTCTCCGTTCAATGCCTTTAATGAAATGTTTCCGAATACTTCTTCTGGAGTTGTAAACTGATTGAGCAGAGTTTCAAAATATTTGACTTTTTCATCACCTTCTGCGGCAAAGGCTTCTTTTATACGGCGGGTAACCATGCTCTTTGCACAGCCGGGAGCACCAAGCATAAACATACTTTCGCCGGACAATGCAGTCAACAGACCAAGCCTTACAGCCTCGTCTTTTTCATATAATCCGTTTCCAATCAATTCAATAAGTTTCTGAATTCTGTCATGTGTTTTTGTTGCTGCCATAAAATCCTCCGTTTTGGATATATTATTTATTTGTATATATTAGTTGTAATTATTTATCAAGTTGATATTTTTATTCAATCTTTTTGAAAAATTCTGAAATTCTGTTGCTGATATAGCTTTCGTCTTTTCCAAATTTAGCGGCCAATTCTCCTTGCGTAGGCATTTTCAATTTAGAAGAAAAGATTTTCAACAGTTCCAAATCAGTAAAATTTCTTTCTTTTACCAGCTCAACAATTTGACTGATTAAAAAGTTCCGTTCCAGAACCTGCAAAACTTTCAGTGTAATAAATGATGACAAGTATAATTTTTGCCGTTCTTGACATTTTGCAAACGCTTGTTCAATTTTTTTCAAATCTTCAAGCAAATATTCCGTCTTAAAAAGGCTTTCTTCAGGTGTCAAATAATTATTGCGGACAGAATCTGTTTCAAAAATTGATATTTTCTCGTCACTTTCATTATCTTTTATCTGATTTTCAACAATTTGCGATTGATAATACTTGAAAAACAAGTCTTTTACTTCATTTAAGGTTAATCCGGATTGCTTGGAAAGCCAAATCTGCACACTTTCATTTCCGGGATTTTTCCCGATTTTTTTAGCCGCATCTATTAGTCTGACAGCTCTGTTATATTCATCATTTGTTCACATTCGGAATTTATCAAATTCGTCCTTTTTCTTGTTATGCCGAATTTCATTTTCAATACAGGAATACAAATATCCGATGTATGAAGTATTTGAATTATTTTCATATTTCACAAGAGTTCTCTTTATGCAATGAAAAATTTCAACGCCTGAATTTTGCACATCTTCTTTATCAAAACAAATAAGAGTCCATTCCCAAATCGGCGTATAAATTTTCTGAAGCAGTTTTTTATATTCCAAAGATGACTTATCTTCAACCTGAACAATTTCCTCAAATAAAGATAAAATCAATTCTTCTTTCTTTTTCTTGGTATGCATATCAATCATCGCACGACCTTACAAAGAAAAGAATTCGTCCAGATTTTTTCTTGCTTCTTTTCCATCTGCCGCAACCATTGAATTTGTAAGATTATTTAAATAATACAATGAAGTTACATCATACAGTTCAGGGGAAATTGCCTTATTGTTTTCATCGAAGTTCACTTTTCCATAAACTACGCTTTTTACATCACAGGCAAGGAATTTTTCCGCGAAAGAAAGGACGCACATCAGAATCATCGGCAAAGGCTTTGGACCGAAAGTTATATCAGCATAAATCTGAGAATTTTCTTCAACTTTATCTAAAATTGCTTTCAATCTTGCCTCGTGGCTATCTTTTGTTTCTTTGAATTCTGAATCAACCATTTCGTAAGTAATTTTTGCGCCTATTTTTGAATTGATAGAATCCAGTTCTTTCATAAACAGACTACTATTTTTGTCGCTGTTTCCATCTTTATCTAAAGTACGAAGAAGAATAACCTTCACCTCATCATTTTTTTTAAGATTTTCGGCAAGAATTGCATTGACTGGGAAAACAACAGGTTCAGAATACAAAATGTTCGTGTTTCCTGAACCGGCATAAACCATCGAATCCAACTGTTTTTTCATCGGAATGTCGCAAAAAATAATCTTTTTCATATTGATTTGCTCCTATAAGCATTATTAATAAATAAGGTACGGAAAGATGAACAGTTGATATTTTTGTCATTTTTTTGAAGGATTTTCTACTGTCTGGCATTATTGATTATTTGATAAGTATAACATAATTTTAGTAAAAAAAAGAAATGAGAGGTCAGTTTTTTTCAACACAATTCCAAAGCCTTTTCCAAATTTTCCACAAGTATAAAATATTATAGCATGATTTTAGCCTGTAAAACCAAACCAGATGAATATTTTTAATGCAGCCATAAGCAGACTCCCTGTAAAAACACACCCAGTCCGCCAGACAAATAAAGTAACTAAATTTGAAAATATAGTTACTTTATTCGGGGAACTTAGTTACTTTGTTGGATATGGGATTTTGAATTAAAAACTCAGGCTTGATTTATCAGTTTATTTCCATCAAATCTTCTGCGGAACATTCAAGGGCTTTAGCAAACTTCAGCACAGTTTCTGCTTTTGCTGAAGTTATATTTTTTTGACCTTGTTCATACTGCTGAATTGTGCGCAGCGGAACACCAGAAATTTCGGAAAGTTCTTTCTGCGAAAATCCTGCTGTTTGCCTCTGCAATTTTAAATTCGTGCTCTGCTTCCGTGAATTATAAAGTTCCGCCATTTTTTCACAGAAATGAGAAATGTCCATCTCATGATACGGACTGTACATTCCAAGAACCTCTTCTATCGGTATTAGAGTATCAATTTTCTTGAATGTCAAATTTGTCTGCCACTGAAAATACGCCAATGCCCAGCCAGCCCAGTATTCAGGACTTTTGTTTGCGACCGGTCGGTATTTTTTTGCAAGCGAAAAATCACCGGCAACTTCAAGAGCAAGCTCAACACCGGATTTTCCTGCAATTACAGATGACTCGCCTTTTTCAAATCTGGCTGAAATCTCCGACAAAAGAAATTTCCTGTAAAATCCGCTTAAATTCTCTTTCAAGTCGTAGACAGCAAAATCGAGCATTGAACCAAGATTGCTCTGCGCCTTTGAAAGATAGGTTTTATCGTATGCGTGAATCATCGGCCTTTATCTCCTCGCCAAGAATCTGAACAATATACAAATCCCCTCTCTGCCTTTTATTCCGCTCAACATCAAAATAGTCCCGGCGCGCGCTTGTATCCCTTAATTCCTTTTTTGAAAACCATTCTGAATAATCGGCAGTTTCAGCCCCAATAAATCTGACTGCGTCAAAGGCTTTTTTGCTTTTTAGGACAACTTGAGTGCCTAACTTTCCAAGTCTCATTGCGTTTCCAAGCTGGCGGACAGAGATTGTTCCGTTTATAAAATCCTGCGCAAACGAAAAATAGCTGTCATCTGCCCTGTAGCCAGTAACAATATCATAATCCTTATAAGGGACAGAAAAATTTTTCAGGAGATACTTTTTTGCCTCCTCGGCAAGTGCCGAGCCAATATCAAAAATTCTGTTTTCAAGAAGAATTGCAAGCCAATGAAGAATTGTGTTCTTTTCAGAATTCAAGTCCAAGACAGTCAGTCCGTCGCTTTCAAGTTCATAAATATTTGCATATCCGTTTGAATTTCTTGAAACGCCCCACTCCTTAGCCATATCAAGTTCTTCTGTGCAATAAAATCCCAATCCGTAATCGTTTATTGCCTTCCCAAAGCCAAAAATGGGTTTTTCTATAATTTTATTTGAGCCGTGAAAAATTCTCTTTTTCATAACTATATAATACTCTTATAGGAGTACTTTTTCAAGAAAGTTTGTAATTACATTTCAATTTCTTCGGCGAATTTCTGCGAAGACTTTTCCATGCAATTCTATTTTCTACTGAAAACTATTTCAAATTCCGCAAAAGTTTTCATTAGTAGTTAAAACTTTATTGATTTTTAGAAAAGTTTTCAGTAGTATTTAAGCATGATAAACAGAGAGCGGTACATAGAAAAACTCCGGCCGTTTTATGAGAGCGACCTGATAAAGGTAATCACTGGAATCAGAAGGTGCGGAAAGTCGGTTGTCCTTGAGCAGGTGAAAAACGAACTTGCGACACAAGGGAAGAAGATAATTCACCTGAACTTCGAACTGCGTTCTGTTTCCTCAAAAATCACGGATGACGGAGAACTCATCAATTATATAGAAGAAAAAATCAAAACAAGCCCCGCTGAGAAATGGTATATTTTTCTTGATGAGATCCAGTCCGTAAAAAACTGGAATCTTGCCTGCAAGTCGCTCCGGCTTGAGAACACATCGATCTTCATAACCGGCTCAAATTCCAAGCTTCTGTCAAAAGAATTCACAAAGGAGCTGAGCGGCCGGTATGTCTCGTTCTCAATCCGACCTTTTGTATACAAAGAGATTCAGGAATATGCGGCGGAGCTTGACAAAGAAGTTTCCGTAAACGATTATCTGATTTACGGAGGATTTCCAAAACGGTTTGAATTTCCCGACGATGGGTCGATGCTGCGCTACCTGAACGACCTTGACCAGACGATTGTCCTGAACGACATAATCAACCGCTACAAAATCCGCAAGGAAGAGATTTTCACAAAGCTCGTTGATTTTGTACTTGTCTCGAACGCACGGATTTTCAGCTCAAACTCCGTGCACAATTATCTGAAAGCTCAGAAAATCGAATGTTCCGTGAACACCGTTATGAAGTATCTTGATTATCTGGAAGAAGCCTACGTCATCCGGAAAATTCCGCAGTATTCCACAAAGGCAAAAAAGCGGCTCGACTTTTACACAAAACTTTACGATGAGGATGTCGCATTCAACTCAATCAGACAGACGAACGGAAGGTTCGACCTTACACACAATCTTGAAAATGTCGTCTATAATGAGCTGGTCTTTATGGGCTACTCGCTGAACGTCCTGAACATCGACGGAAAAGAGATCGACTTTCTGGCCGCAAAAAATAACATGGAATATCTTGTGCAGGTCGCCTACAGCGTTGCGGAGGATTCAACCTACGAACGGGAATTCGCACCCTTCGCCTCCGCAGACAACAGCCGAAAAAAAATCCTGATTACAACCGACGAGAACGATTTTTCCACAAGCACCGTGCAGCATATCAAGCTGAAGGATTTTCTTCTGATGAAAGATTTAGAAGGGTGAAAAACAGTTTTCTGTCAGAATGCAATCTCTGCCTCTCTCCGCCAAACTTTACATTTTTCCCCTCACCCTCTTCCTCCATTCAAAACTGCGAACAATGGCGGATAGACTTTTTTCAGAAGGATTCCGAAGCCAGTTCCAAGCGCGACGACCAGAACAGAAACTCCGAAATATTCCGCCATGCAGAAAAACGTGTTCGTCATCGGGAGGATTTTGCGCCACAAGGCCTGCAAGCAGCTCAGCAGAAACGGCATGTGGATTGCGAAGAGCCAGAACGAGAATCCCGCAAGATATTTTGCCGCCGCGAACGCCCTTTTGATTGAAACGATGACCGCGGAAAATTTCAGGAGGACAAGGCAGGATGCCGCAACCATAAACCAGTATGCGCACGAATATTCGCCGTAGAATTTCCAGGTCGCCAGCCACAGCGCAAGGTAAAGAGGAACCAGAACCTTCCATTTTATTCTGTCCGCAACCGCGAAAAGGTCGAATTCGGATTCCGCCCAAAAAAGTCCTATTATATAGAAGAAAAGTGCCTGTCCCGCCACAAGGAACGGCCGCGTGTCCGAAAAATAAAAGAACGAGACCGCAAAAAGAGCGCACACAGGGAATTTCCGCACGGCAAGACGCAGAAATGGAGAAAAAGCAATCAGGATGAAAAGGTCGCGCACGAACCAGAGCTGACCGACATATCCGCCGAACGTCCGCCCTTCCGTCATGTTCTCATATCCGAAAAACGCATGAAGCCAGCCCTTCAAGCCCCACCCGCTCATCGGAAACCAGTTCTTCCGCTCAATCATCGCAGGAAAAACCGCCTGAATCAGAAGCTTGAATCCTACGTAAATTCCGATGTTCAGAAGCGGCCACAGAAAATACGGAACAACGAGCGACTTAACCTTCTTTTTAAGAAGAACACCGTAGGAGTCGCCTTTCATGGACTGCAGGAAAGATGCGAACAAGAAAAAAAGCGGAACTGCGCACCTTGCGATTCCGTCCGAGATGAAAATCTGAACCCAGCGTCCGAAAATTCCGTTCTCGTAGGCAAACGGCGTGTATCCGTGCTCAAGTGCGCCTTTAAGAATCTCCTCCGCCTTAAAATTGTTGTGGATAAAGACCACCAGCACAATCAGAAGAAAGCGCAGCGCGGTTATGCGCATTGAAGTTTCCGCAGGAATTGCCTTTGCCTTTTCAGTGCAAAAAATTTTCTGAAATCCGTTTTTTGAAGAAACCGACGCAGAACTTTCAGCGTCCACAAGCTGCCGTATTTCGTCTTGAGTCTTTTCTTTTTCAAACATGGAATTCTTCCCTCACAAAATGAAAATTGTTTATTGCCAGTCGCAAAATAAACTATTTTCCATTTATATCATTTAAATAAACTAAATTCCACTATTAAATGCAAAATAGCAAAAATTCCATAATGATTGAGGAATGAATTCTTTTTGGGACAATGTGGCGGTGGAGCTTGAGTATCTTGGAATGACGAACAAGGCGCTCGCCGAAAAAGTCGGAATCACAGCGTCAAACATCGGCAAGGGGCAGAAGCAGGGCTCAAGTCCGTCCGCGGAGACAGCCGTAAAAATCGCTAAAGTGCTCGGCGTCTCGGTAGAATACCTTGTTACAGGAAGCCGCTCATCCGACAAAAGTTCCCACACCGCGGAAAGCGAGAATCAGGCTCATCTTTTAAGGAAATACCACGATTTAATAGAAAAATGCGAGAATCTTCCGCCGGAAAAAGTACGGCTTTTAACGGAAGTTGCGGAAGGATTTGGAAGATAGAATTTCAAACTGCGAACTTCCACTTCCCCCTAAAAGCAAAAACTTTCCACTATACCTGAAACTTTTCTTGATAACCAAAACTTTTTCGGTTATACTGGAAACAAATGAAACAGATTGCGCTGGACAGATTCGGAATTGACGAAATAATTTCTCTTTACAAGGACAAGCCTGTCATAAAAGTGCTTCAGGGAATCAGGCGGTCGGGAAAATCGTTCATGCTTGAGCTTCTTTCCCGGAAAATTATGGAAAATGGCGCGGCTGAAAACCAGATTCTTCTATTAAATATGGAAGATTTTGAAAATGCGGAATTTCTGGACGCAAAAAAGCTCTACGACTTTATAAAATCAAAAAGCGAGGCAGCCGACGGAAAAAAGCTCTATCTTTTTCTGGACGAGATTCAGGAAGTCAGCGGTTGGGAAAAGCTTGTGAATTCGCTCTACTCTTCCGCCACGATTGATGCGGATATCTACATAACCGGCAGCAACGCGAATCTTCTTTCTTCCGAACTTGCCACGTACCTTAGCGGTCGATATGTCCTGATTCACGTCTGGCCGCTTTCCTACAGGGAATTTTTGTATTTCAATTCTGAAAATGATTCTGCGGCGGCATTCAGAAAATTCATTGAATTCGGTGGATTTCCTGGACTGAAGGACATGATGGAAAATCCGGTCCAAATCCGCTCGTATTTGGAAGGAATCTATTCGACCGTTCTTTTAAAAGACGTGATTGCACGCAACAGAATCCGCGACACTGCGGTTCTCGAAAAAATCATCCTTTACATTGCCGACAACACAGGGAACATTTTTTCCGCAAAACGGATTTCCGACTTCATAAAGTCCGGTGGCCGCTCGCTTTCCGTGGAGACAATCTACAACGACATAAAATATCTTGAGAACGCGCTCGTTCTGCACAAAGTTCCGAGATATGACGTGCGCGGCAAAAAAATCCTTGAGACAATGGAAAAATATTACCTTGCCGACCAAGGGCTTCTGACTTTTCTGCACGGATACAAGGACACATACATAAACGGTATTCTGGAAAATATCGTGTTCATAGAGCTTCTGCGGCGCGGCTACAAGGTCTTTATCGGAAAAATAGGAGACATGGAAGTTGACTTTGTGGCGGAAAAAAACGGTGAAAAAATCTACGTTCAGGTCGCATACCTAATCAGCTCAGAAGAAACAAAGGAAAGGGAAATCCACCCGCTCAAATCGCTTCTGGCATTGGGCGACAACTTTCCAAAACTGATTCTTACAATGGACGAACTTCCGCCCTCAAACGAAAACGGAATTGTGCGGAAGAACATAAGGGAGTGGATTTTGGAAGAGTGAAGAAATCTACCAGTAACAGTTTCGGGCAAGTGCAATATATCACAACTTTCTTGCTTTCCGTCACTCTGAGTCGCATTGCAAGTCTTTCTGCCCAGTCAGTACACTGAAAAAGCAGTACACAGCCTGTCCATGTCCAGACAATACAGGAATAAAAACTCCGCATGACTGAAAGTTTCGGCTGTACCGGAGAAAGGGCTAGTTCACAGTTTTACTTCCAGTTCAACTCTCCCTAAGCAGAATAAAATAGCTTGTAACAAGTCTAAAACTAACAAAACTTGCAAAAATGTGAGCATGGAGAAATATCTAATTCCGCCAAACAAATACAGTTACTTTGTTAGATATGGGAGAAGTAGAAGTTCAGTTCTGATTTACAGGCTTAAGCTTAAATACAAGCTCAGACTTATCCTTTCCAGTTTCGTCAAAAACTCGATTCAGAATCGAAAGTTTTGCAGCAGTAGAATTTGCCTTGTAAACATACAGACCATTTGCGATTTTTGCCCAGTCGCTGCTCGTTTCGGCATTTAAAAAAAATATGTTTCCATATGATTCGTTTTTCGCAAGACTTTTTATTCCAATTGGATTTTCCGAATAAATTTGAACAAGAATATTTGCGAGCATTTCAGCCCAAGAAGTACATTTATGCTCCTGAGAATTTCCATAGGTGTAGGAAACAAGAATTCTTCCTGTAAGGTCGTCACTGTCTTCCAGCGAAATCTCATCCATTTCATCTTTTTTCGGAATAAAATTCGTTTTCGGAAAGCTCCACATTTTCAGTGCTTTTTCAACAAGCAAAGCGCACCTGCTCTCTATTTCTTCTAAGCCCCATTTTTCAAGACTACATAAAGATTTGTTCAGGCGCAATCCGCTTTCCTTGAATCCTTTTTCACAGTCTCTTTTTTCAATAAAAGATTTGTTGCTATAACTTGAATTATAACCGGTCAACGTAAGGTTTCCCAATGTATGAAGTTTTGCATCGTGTATTTCCTGCCATTTTTCTCCAAGAGAAGATTTCCACTGCTGAGTCAAAGTCTGCGGCATTATATGTTCTATGCTCAAGTCGCCTTTGTTCATCAGATCAACCACATTCACATATTCCACCGAATCTTCATTTTCAAAGCGGTCAAAAAGATA
Source organism: Paratractidigestivibacter sp. (assembly GCA_963644915.1). Taxonomy (GTDB): domain Bacteria; phylum Spirochaetota; class Spirochaetia; order Treponematales; family Treponemataceae; genus Treponema_D. The sequence goes on along the minus strand of CAVIQW010000053.1, from coordinate 1,401 downwards.
TTCCTTGTTTTTCTTTTGCATTCTGTAAATGTTCTGTTCCCTTAATGCCTGAACAAATTCTGAGTCTTTAGGGAAAGCCGCGCTTCCGGTCTTATTTTCAAGAATGTAGATTAGAACATCTGAATAATAATTTTTCTCGTCAAGATTTTTTTTCACATCATAATGAAGAGTGCAGAAAATTTTGTTCAAGGCGTTTGTCGCATATCCCGAACAAATCATTCTCCTGAAAATAAACGACTCTATGCAGCTGAGAACTTTGACAGTTTCTTCTTCCGAAATTTTCTGATTTTCATACATCCAAAAAAACGCCAGAAAGAACGGATAAATAACCGTCATCTCAATATGATTCAGCCGTTTTATAATTTTTGAAACTTTTTCCGATGAAAAATTGCTGTTGATTATTCTGTTGTAGATTTGCGCATATTTCAGCATATCCTGAAGAATATTTTCGCAATCCTCTGTGCGATTTTGTCTAATTTCTTCAAGAACGTAATTTTTAAAGACAAAATAAACATCGTTTATATTCGGAATACGTTTTGTAATCAAAGTTAAATAATGACGGATAAATTCACTGACCTTGTAATCTTTTGTTCCTTTTAGGCAAGTCAGCTTTTCAATTTTATTCCAATAGCGTTCATAAAAATCTTCCTGCTTTCTATTGTCCAGACGCATAAGAATGAAGTTCCGAATTTTATCAGCTTCGGACAAATCAAGCCCGGTGGAATTCAAGCTCTCAAAAATCAGCTGTGGATTTTCATCATCCTCAACAAAAATATCAATAATCTCAAGTTTTCCAATTGAATCATAAAGTTCATCGACAGTAACCGGCATTTTCTGGAGTTCATCATAAAAAAAATGGTAGTTTGCAGTAATGTTAGAACCAGCAACAAAATCTGAACTGTCGTTATACAGAAGTTTGTCAAAAGCTTCCATGTCGTCTTTTATTGGCTTTAGGCGGAGTTTTCTTTCTTCCTTGCGGTATTTATCAACAAGAAAAGTCTCTTCAATTTCCTGCTGCAAAGTTTCGTTTTGTGATTTTAAGATTCCGGATTTTAGCAAATTGACCATTGCTGTAAAAAGAAGCGAAATTGTAGTGATTCTCTGCTGCCCATCGATTATCAGATAATCCGATTTTGAGCCGTTCGAGGCATGAGTTGAAACAATGCTTCCGAAAAAGTGCGATTTTCTTTTTTCAACTGAAATCTGAATCAAATCCTCAAAAAGCTGCCGGCACTGTTTTTCATTCCAGTCATAATTTCTCTGATAAACAGGAATTATAAATCGGTTTTTTGCTCCATCCAAAAATTCAATCAGCTGTTTTGCATCACCTTTCATTGCCTTTGGTCCTTCTCCGCAAATATTTTATATGATTATTATAACAGTAAATCGTCTAATTACAAT
>CAVIQW010000052.1:0-14851 GCA_963644915.1 Paratractidigestivibacter sp. | reverse complement strand
CAAAACCATCCTTTGACTTTTCAAAGACACTGCCTTCGCTGGCTGGACTTGCAGGCGGTTTTGGAGCAGGACTCGCATACGCCTGCGTCAGAAAACTGGGAAAACAGAAATGTTCTGGAAAAATTGTAATTTTGTTCTTCAGCACATTTTCAACGCTGATTGCAGTTCCTTTTATGATTTTTAATTTTACCCCGATGTCAAAAATCCAAACAATTTATTTGCTTTTGGCAGGAATTGCCGCCGCAGTAGGACAATTTACAATCACAGCAGCATATTATCATGCTCCAGCGGCAAAAATATCAATATTCGACTTTTGCCAGATAATTTTTTCTGCAAGCCTAGGATTTTTTGTGCTTGGTCAAAAACCTGACATTCTGAGTATTCTTGGATACACAATAATTCTTTCAATGGCACTCTTAAATTTTGTATACAACAACAAAACATTGAAAAAAGAAATTACAAAAAACTAATTTCCGCTATTTAAAGTCTTTGCCTTTTCCAGCTTTTCTTTTTCCTCTTCCTCACGTTTTATTTCAGCCTGAAATTCAGTTTTTGCACAATATTCAACCTCAATTTTTCCGTTAATTTCATTAACCTTAAAAATTGAATTTTCTGAATAATTTTTTACAAGCCAGTCGTCATATTCCGTCCAGTTTGCAAACGACATTTTTTTCGCATCTATCATAAAACAACTTCCTGCACAAGAGATGAAATTTCAGAATCAGAAAAATCTTTTTTTAAGACAAGATTTTTTATGGCTTCGTGTGAATATTTTTTTTCAGGATAAAGAACAACAACAGATTCATCACCTTTTAGTAGGAAATTATGCTGGCCAAAATCTGTGTACCGTGTTGCTCCAATTGAAACCATAACATTTTCAGGAAAACCAGCATCTTCCAAATAAGAATTTACATTTTCAGCCGGTCCTTCGTCTTTTTGCGCATTGAATTTTTCAATCAGCCAATCTTCAAGTTTTTTGTAAATGTATGAATAGTCCCGCACCGCACTGTTTTCACCATACTCAAAGACATTTCCATCCCGAACCATAAAAGAAGCGATTCTATAATTGTTCAAAATCCCTTTTTCGTCAAAAGAATCTAAAAAAATAAGATTTTCAGAAATCCCCTTGCTGGATTTTCCCCAATTTTTCTTTAAACTGATTTTCTTTGCACCGACTTTTCTGATTGAAACATCATTTGAAGCACCAAAACAAACTGGCGACAGCCCAATAACTTTTCCACAGTTCCATTTTACATTAAAAATAACCGCACATTCAGGCTCAATCTGAATTTTCTGTTCGCCAGCCGGAAAAACTATTGTTTTTGAATCGAACGGAAAAATTCCTAAAAACCCAGGAGTTCTTCCGCTTCCGCTTATACCAGGAATATACGTTGGAAACAATGCCTTTGGAGCATTCTGCTCTGACGTTTTTACATTTTTAAAATCAAAAGCTTCGCCAGCCTGCTCAAGATGTCCTGTAAAATTTCCAGCAACACCAAAGCAGGCACATTTTTCAAGCTCAATTTTATTCATCTCTGTTATTCAGCCTTATGAAAATCAAGAATTTTTCCTGCGTGCCACAATTTTTCCAAGTCGTAAAAGTTTCTTGCCGCCTCAGACATAAGATGAACAACAACAGGTCCAATATCAATAAGATTCCAGTCATCACCATCGGGACTCTTTCGATTTGTAACATGAATTTCCATATCATTCTTCTTTACATAATCTTTCACCTGCTTGTAAAGCCCTTGCCAATGAGCAGAAGAAGTGATTGTTGTAATAACAAAATAATCTGTCCAGCTGTTCAATTCAGAAACATCAATTACTGTAACATCCTTTCCTTTTCCATCTTCAAGAAGACGGGCAATTTCCAAAGCTTTTTGTTCTATAGTTTTTTCCATTTTTTTCTCCATTTTTTTCAATTTTCAAAATTTTACTCACCTCGAGAGGCACGAACATAACGACCGTCAAAATCTTTACCCAAAATAATCGTAAAGTCAACATCCGCAGAAGCATCACTTTCTGAGCGGGAAAGATTTACTTCTTCTTCCTGTATGTTTGTGCAATGAATAAAATTTCCAACCATTGAAGCAATTTCTTTATTACCAATGTGATCAATAATCACAGTTTTTTCATAGTCGTTTCGGTCAGCATTAACGGCACTAAGCACATCGTAACTTGCATTCTGGAACAAGATTGAAGTGTTATGTGCAAGCCCCTGAACTGTAGTACCATTTTTTATCTCCAGAACGTAAACACGGCTGGCATAAGTTCCGCTGTTTGAAATAAGCATATTTGTACTCTGCTTTACAGCCTCTTTTATAAATTCCCCATTGCTCAGAGGAAACAAAAGGCGTTGCTCGTCCATAATTCTGATTCGGCCTGTAATAGTCTGACGTGCAATTGTTTCAGAATCCATATTCGAAATCTGCAGCAGAAGCCGTCTAGAATCATCATCGTTCAAATTTATTGTGATAAATTTTTTAATCTGCTTAAAATTATTTTTTCTTGCAAAAATAACATTCTTCTTGTCGTGCAACATCAAATAAAAAGCGGCAACAACATTCTGGTATCGCTCCTGAACATCAAAATCTGACTCGTCTTCGTTGGTGTACCTTAAATATGTGGCAATTTTATCGCCATCCAATGTCACTGCCCCCGAAGGCAAAAGCCAACGCTCGCCACTTTCTGAAACTGAATCAACAGGTGCAGGAATAAAAACGCGCATACCGCCAAGCATATCCGTAACTTTTATAAAATCAGAAAATTTCATCGACATATAAAATGAAATTTTGCAGGCAAGCAATTTTTCTATCTCAGACTTATACGCTTCGTAGCCTTTTTCTTTATAAACCTGATCAATTCGGTCAACTCGCCCCAACGACTGATAAATTGCGGCTGTATTCCCAGGAATATTTACAGAAGCTGCTTTTCCAGAAACTGGATAATAAATCAGCAAATTCGTAAAAATAACGCTACCATCGTCATCTTCAAGAATATTTAAAACGCGTACAATCTGATCATCAGAAAGCATTTCTGCAACATTATCTTTTTTTAACGAACGAGCCATTATAACTGAAACAACAACAATAATAAGAATAATTATTCCAAGGAGAATAGCACCTTTCTGCTCGTCTCTTAATCTGATTTTTTTCATACTCCACCTGATTCAAGATATTTTAAAAGTTCTTCTGTTTCTGGTGCAATTTTTTTACCCTTTTTCAAAAGATACACTTTACTGTCAGAAACAACTTTGTAAAACAACTCATCCAAAGAAAGATTTTTTATGCTTTTTTTATAAGCATCGTCCACATACTCGCGTCCGGGTTCAATTTTATCAGAAATATAAAGCATTTTTCCAAGCGGACACAGCCCTTTTCTTCCAAATGTATGGTTTGAAACAGCCTCAATAACATCTGGCTCGTGAACATCAAAGTCCTCCTGAAGCCTTACAGCGGCAGCCCGCCCATGAAGCAACGATGGATTTGACATTTCCAGTTCTGATATAGGCTTTCCGTCTTTTTTTACAAGCCGGAGCATTTCCTCCGCATCAAGTTTTTTGCACATATCGTGCGAAATTCCTGCAAGATAACCAATTTTTTCATCAAACCCATATTTTTTGCAAAATTTTCTGCAAGTTTCCGCGGTACGAACCGAATGTTCATACCTTGACTGCCCCACAGATTTTTTTACATATTTTTTGATTTTCTCAGTAATTTCGTCTATATTTTCAATCATTTTTGCTTACCATACAGATTATTAGATACAATATACTGAAAAACTGACTCAGGAACAAGGTAACGCCACGATTTGCCAAGAGCAATTCTTGCCCGGATTTCTGTCGAAGAAACAGGAAAATCAGGATTTTCAACAAACGAATGTCTATAAGGAAAATTTTCCAAAAATTCTTTATCCGTAAAGTCTTCAGAATAATTTCCTGCCGGTGTATTTTTTGTAATTTCTGCCGTTATTTTATTTTTTTCAGAATTTCGCCTTGCAATCAGAATATCCGCAAGTTCAGCAATTTTTTCAGGCTCCTTCCACTTGTAAAACTGAGAAGCAACCTCCTGCCCCATCACAAAGGCTGGTTTTGAACCATTCAGTTCATCCTCATATTTTTTACAGATATACGAAAGCGTATCAACCGTGTAGGAAGTTCCACCTCGCAAAATTTCGCAGTCCTCGGCAAAAAATTTCTGTACGCCACCAAGACAGGACGACTTGCAGAAAAGACGAACCATCTCAAGACGTTGTTCTGGCAAAACCTCAGAATTTATATGCTTGTGTGGCGGAATATATGTCGGAACAAAAAGAATTTTATCAAATCCATATTCTGTCAGGACAATATCCGCAAGCATCGCATGACCAAGATGAATTGGATTAAAACTTCCGCCAAGAACCGCTATTTTCATTATTTTTCGCTTCCTGGATACTGGATGTTTTCATCATCAAAATCATCCACCTGCATAAAGCTAGGAGATTTTATAGCCCCCGCATCAGGCATTGAATCCGAATCATTTTCTTCAAGCCGGTTCACAAGTTCAATAATCGCTTTTTTTGCTGTCCCCATTCCGATATTATTCTGCACAGAAACAGGAATAACAGTTGTCTGCGGCTCTTTTTCCTTGATTGCATAAACTACCTCAGCCGCATTCTGTTCCGCACCCTCAACATCAATCTTATTTGCAAGAACAATGCGTGGTTTTTCCAAAAGTTCCGCAGAATAATTTCCAAGTTCATCAAGCAACGTACTGTACGCTGTAAGATAATTTTCATCCGAACAGTCAATCATAAACAAAAGGCACGCAGTACGCGAAATGTGCTTTAAAAAGTCAAAGCCAAGCCCAACGCCTTCAGAAGCACCCTCAATAATTCCTGGAATATCCGCAATAATTATATCCTGCTCATCGTCAACCCTAAGAACTCCAAGATTCGGAATCTTTGTCGTAAAAGGATATGGCGCAATTTTTGGACGGGCATTTGTAAACGCTGTAAGAAGAGAAGATTTTCCAGCATTCGGAAATCCGACCAAGCCAACATCAGCAATTATGCTAAGCTCAAGTTTTACAGTACGTTCTTCGCCTGGTGCTCCCGGATGCGCATAACGAGGAGCCTGATTTGTCGAAGTCTTAAAATGAACATTTCCCCATCCACCTTTACCGCCTTCCAAAAAAAGAAATTCTTTATTTTCCTCTTCATCTGTAAAATCGTGGATAAGTTCATTTGTAAATGCATCCCGAATTGTAGTTCCTGGTGGAACAGGAATAACAATATCCTCGCCGTCTTTTCCAAACCTGTTCCATCCTTGACCATCGCCACCATTACGAGCCTTAAAAATATGATGATGACGAATCCTTGAAAGCGTGCGCATATTCCTTTTTACAACAAAAATAACATCGCCGCCTTTTCCGCCGTCACCACCGTTTGGACCACCGTGAGGAATATATTTTTCCCGCCTAAACGCAATACAGCCGTTACCGCCTTTTCCAGAATGAACTTCAATCACTGCTTCATCAGCAAACTGAAACATTTTTTACCCCGCAAAAATTCAACAAATATAAACAACAAAAAAAATACCCGGCACAGAATAATACTCCGAACCGGGCAGCAACAAAACATTCAGACTAGACTATTCAGCCTTTGGTGCTACAGAAATGAACTTTCTGTTCATTCTTTCGTGGAAAACAACGTTTCCGTCTGCTGTAGCAAACAAACTGTCATCACCAGCTCTCTGAACATTATCTCCAGGGAAGAATTTTGTTCCACGCTGACGAACAATAATTGAACCAGCTGTCACAAATTCTCCGCTATATTTTTTTACACCCAAGTTTTTAGGATTAGAATCACGACCGTTTTTTGCGCCGCTACCGCCTCTTGTTCTTCCCATTTTATAGCTCCTATCTTATTAACTATTTATTACAAGTTTAAGATTATCCGGAAATTCTTCTGCAACAGACTCAAGTCCAACCTGCAAAAAATCCCCAGCATATTTCAGCTTTTCTTCCATTTCAGAAGGAAAACCGTTTAAAACCTTGAATCTGATAAAACCTCGACTCGAAGAATCAGTTTCAAGATTCACACTAGGCAATCCAGAAAGAACCTGCAGTGTTGTTCTTATTAAAACTGTAACAGCACTGCAAACTATATCTGAACCACGCTCAGCATATCCAGCGTGTCCTTTGGCTGTACAACCAAGCAACACTCCAGTTTTACTGCGCTCAATCAGCACAGAAGTCATTAAGCATTAATCGATTCAACACGAACGTTTGTATAATGCTGTCTGTGACCAATCAAACGGTGATAATCTTTCTTTGATTTGTATTTAAAAACAAGAACTTTTTTGTCGCGGAAAGATTCCTCAACAACTACAGTAACTTTTGCGCCTTTTACGTATGGAGCACCAACAGAAACTTTGTCACCATCGCTTACGAGCAATACTGTATCAATTTCAATTTTAGCACCTTTTTCAGCATCGATAGAATCAACTGTCAATACAGCGTCCTTTTCTGCTTTGTACTGTTTGCCCTTATATTCAACAAGTGCGTACATATTTTCAACCTCTGAATTAAAAATCTGGTACAAAACAGCCGCAGTATTTAACGGGTGATACTACAACTTTTGTAACCATAGTGTTCTGATATTTTATCAAATTGACTGATTAAGGTCAACAAATAAACACCAGAACTTTTGTGGCTTAGAACTTATATGTTCCAGTTGTGATTGTTCCGCCGTTGCTGTAAACATCAAAATTAACAGATTTTTCAACCTTGCTGAGTTCCGCATAGAATTCTTTAAGATTTTTTACAGATTTTCCGTTTACTGCTGTAATCACATCACCCTGCTGAAGTCTGAGTGCAGAAGCCGGAGATTTTGCAAGAACATTTGTCACAAGAACGCCTTTGTCTGTATCAAGCTCAAACTGCTTCTTTACCTCTTCTGTTATTGGAGACGCTATGAATCCCGGCCAAAGTTTTCCACTGTCAGAAGAAACTTTTTCAGTTCTTTCTTCTATTTTAATAGAAAGAGTTGTTTCTTTTCCATCACGGACAACAACAAAATCAACAGTTTTTCCAGCTTCTAGCCGTCCTACTTCTCGCTGAACCTGATCAACATCCTTGATTTTATGTCCACCAACAGAAATTATGTAGTCGCCAGGACACATTCCACCTTTTTGTGCCGGAGAACCGATAAACACCTGAGAGGCAAGCGCTCCATCCTTGTCTTTTACGCCAAGTGCTTCCTTATAATCATTTGAAGGCGGCATAAGAGAAACTCCAAGCCATCCGTAGACAACTTTTCCGCTGCTGATGAACGAATCAATCGCACCTTTTATGTTGTTAATCGGAATTGAAAAACCAAGCCCCTGAGAACCACCGGACTGAGATGCAATCCATGTATTGATTCCTATAATTTCTCCATAAATATTTACAAGCGGTCCACCAGAATTTCCCTGATTAATCGCCGCATCGGTCTGGATAAAATCATTGATATTTCCAATTCCAGAACCAGAACGACCTTTTGCGCTTACAATCCCCTGCGTAACAGACTGACTGTAACCAAGCGGAGCACCCATTGCAAGACAAATATCTCCAGTTTTTACAGAATCTGAATCACCAAGAATCGCAACAGGAATTGACTTGTCCTTTGATTCAAATGAAACAAGAGCAATATCCATACGTGAATCAGAACCAACAAGTTTTCCATCAAATTCACGTCCGTCATTCAACTTTACAGAAATTTTTGTAGCCTCACCAGCAACGTGATTGTTTGTAAGAACGTAAAGCGTGTCGCCTGTTCTGCGTACAATTACACCAGAACCAAGCCCTTTCTGCTCATATTCTCGTGTTCTGCCCTTTTTGTTATCATTGTTCTCATTTGGAACACCGAAAAAATATCTCCTTATGTCATCAAATGGGTCGATTGTCTGAACTGTTTTTGTTTCTGTAACATCAACTTCAACAACAGAAGGAAGAACTCCGTCACTTATTGCACGGAACGAATTCTGCAATGCTTCCACAATTTTTAAAGATTCTGATGGAACAATCTCTGATGTTTCCGCATAGGCTGTAATGGCATTTCCCACAACAGAAGTTTTGCTGCATGAAAACGAAATAATCCCAAAAGAAAGAACAGCCGCACCGGTAACACCAATCAAACATTTTGTCCAAGTTTTCATTTATGCCTCCGTAAAAGTCAATTGGCTTTTTTAAAAGATAAACACAAAAAAGTGAAATGGTTACAAAAATCGGTTTTTAGAGAATTTATTTTTTGTAGTTCAAATCTGTAAGAATTTCCGTGTGATCTTCAAAAACAGCGACTGTATGCTCCTCGTGGGCAGAAGGTTTTCTGTCTTCTGTAACAACAGTCCATCCGTCTTTTTCTGAATAAACATCCGCAGTTCCAAGATTAATCATCGGTTCAATCGCAAGAACCATTCCAGCCTGAATACGTGGGTTCGGACCGTGGCTTGGACAATTTGGAATACTTGGATCTTCGTGAACTTCAAGTCCAACTCCGTGTCCGCAATAATCATACACAACTCCGTAACCGTGTTTTTCTGCAATGTTATAAACCGCATTGGAAATATCGCTGATTCTGTTTCCAACTCTGCAGGCTTCAATTCCGGCCGCAAGACATTCAAGAGTAACATCGTCAAGTTTTTTTATTTCAGGCTTTACATTTCCAACAAGAACTGAATGGCACGAGTCGCTTATAAAACCATTCAAGTCAATTCCAGCATCAATAGAAACTATATCGCCGTCCTTAATAATTCGTTTTGCAGAAGGAATTCCGTGAATAACCTGCTCGTTTATACTTATGCACAATGCGCCAGGAAAATCCTCATGGTACCACGCAGGAGTTCCGCCGTGTTCTTTGATGAACTTTACAGCAATGTTGTCAAGTTCTTTTGTAGACATTCCGGCTTTTACCTGTGGAATTATAAAATTAAACATATCAGCAAGAAGATGACACGATTTCCGTATACCCTCAATTTCTTCACTATTCTTCAAACGAATCATAACTATAACCTCTTTCTACAAAATCTTTCTTATTAGAAGAAGAAATTTTTATCGCCTCTTCCTCGCAAATTGCAGCAGTCTGATAATCTCCCATCTTTTTATATAATCCAGCCATCTGACGCAAAAAGAAAGCGTCATCCTTGGCAGAAAAACCTAAATCAAGCGCTCGTTCAAAAATATCAAGTGCAAGCTCATCATTTATTGTCCCAACAATATTCCGCCTTAAAAGACTTAGCGTAAATTCCATTACTTCTGGAAAAAACAGCCGGAAATATGAATAACTGTACTCCATATGGATAATTTGCTCCAAAAGAATAAGCGCATCGTAAAATTCACGGCGAAGCACAAGTTCTTCCGCAAGAATATAGCCGTAATCCATAAAATCCTCGCGGGTAAACCAATGCTTCAGGCTAAAATCAGCGTGATTCATCGACATACGCTTGAATTCCGCAACAGCCTCATCTTCTCGGTTGTGCATTAAATCAAAAAATATAAGTTTCGCCCGGCTTTCCTCATCAGTCCGGGAAGAAAGCCATGTGTAATAGTCAAAAGAAGTTTTTGTGTTTTTTGTAAAAGCATTTCTTGTACATAAAGATTCATCAAAAAGTGAACGCTGGCGGGCATCTGAAAGAATCTCGTAGGCTTTTACAATTGCCTGAAATTTTTCTGAGTCAGAATTCTGCGTTGCATCTGGATGAAAAAGTTTTGCCTTTAGTCTGTAGGCTTTTTTTATCTCAGCAGCAGTCGCATTCTGCCTTATGCCCAAAATTTTATAACAATCAATCACTTTTTTACTCTAGCAAGAAGAATCTAAAATATCTTGAACAATGCCTCGATATGCGGTTTATGGATTACAAGAACTGGGCAATGCGCATAATTCACAATTTCGCTTCTTGCGGTTGCCGCCACTGAACGGTGAGTTCGGGCTTGAAGAACCTTTAATTTATTTTTTGTTTCATGTCCGCCCAGCAAAATCATATCCGCAGAAACTTCATCCGCAGCCTTTATGATTTCTGCCCAGACAGAACCTTCCCTAAGTTCAGTTTCAATCTCCATCCCTTTTGATTTTGCAAGGTTCTTTACATATTCAAGGTAAGTTTTTCCGTCACGTTTCAGGTCATTTTCGTACGACGATTTTTCCTCAGAACCAAGTAATTTTGAACTTGCAAGAAATTTGACTGTATCTGTATCGGCAACAAAAACAGCCTTTAATGAAAGCGAATATTGCTTCGCCAGCATAATACCATACATTGCAGCCTGAACAGAAGATTCAGAACCATTAATTGCGACAATAATTTTTTTCAAAAACGGATTTTTACTCATTTTCTGCCTCGCTGACTTTTTGGTCATTACGACGTTTTAGGGCTTTTAGAACAAAAACGTTTTCACGTTCCTTCTCTTCCAGAGCATTTTCAATATATTTCATTGTTTCTCGTGTCTGTGGAATAACCATTTTATCAAGCGAATTTACACGACGCTGAGTTTTCTTTACTTCTTCCGCAAGTCGCCAGACAATAGTACGAATCGAAGCCATCTGTGTAAGCAATGAAATCAATCTGAAAAACTTATTGATTACATCATCAGTATTTGCATAAGTTCCAATCAGACTGTAAAAAAGCTGGCGTTTCGGAAGCTGCACATCAACTGTTGAAAAAGTCATTCCTCCAATAACAACCTGTTTTTCCCGCATTCCAAAATCATAATGAACGTTATGTGCAATTCGACGAACCTGATCCGAACCATCAGCCATCAACATTCTTTTAAAAGCTGGATAAGCCTGTTTTATCGCATCGTCAATATCTTTTTCCAAAAGTTTAACTTTATCAACCATGTGCATAAGTTCCTGCACAAGAAGTTCGCGTTTCTGCTCAAGCAAATCGTAACCGTTAACAGAAATCGCAAGCTGCTCTTTCATTGCAAGAAGATTTGATTTTGTTGGTGCAATATTCAGTTTTGCCATTAAACACCACCTTGAATCAGTCTATTTCTGTTTTTGGAAGATATTTTTCAATAAATTCAGGCTTAATTCTGAACAATTCTTCTTTTGGAAGAACTGAAAGACATTTCCATCCAATTTCAAGAGTTTGCTCAATTGTGCGGTCTTCATATTCACCCTGAGTAAGGAATTCTGATTCAAATTTGTTTCCAAACTCAAGATATTTTTTGTCCAAAGGAGAAAGTTCTTCTTCTCCGATGATTGACGCAAGATTTCTGATTGACTTTACTTTTGAGTAAGCCGCAAAAAGCTGTGAAGAAACATTCGCATGGTCTTCGCGTGTCATGTCTTTTCCAATTCCGTCCTTCATAAGACGTGAAAGCGACGGCAAACCAGCAACTGGCGGATAAATTCCTTTTGAATCCATCTCACGGTCAAGAACAATCTGCCCTTCTGTGATGTAACCCGTCAAATCAGGAATCGGGTGTGAAATATCATCGTTAGGCATTGTCAGAATCGGAATCTGAGTAATAGAACCCTCTGAATCCTTTATTTTTCCAGCACGCTCATAAAGTTCCGCCAAATCCGAATACAAATATCCAGGATAACCTTTTCGGCCAGGAACTTCACCACGAGTAGTGGAAATTTCACGCAACGCCTCGCAGTAGTTTGTCATATCTGTAAGAACAACAAGAACGTGCATCCCCTTTTTGAATGCAAGATATTCCGCGGCTGTAAGCGCACAGCGCGGAGTCATAATTCTTTCAATAGAAGGAGCATCTGCCAGCGACTGAAACATAACAACCTTTGACAGAACACCTGATTCTTCAAACGTATTTACAAAGAAACGGGCAACATCGTACTTGATTCCCATTCCGGCAAAAACCATTACAAACTGTTCGTCTGCGCCACGAAGTTTTGCCTGTCGAATAATCTGGGCCGCAAGTTTATTGTGCGGAAGTCCGTTTCCTGAAAAAATCGGAAGTTTCTGTCCGCGAACCAAAGAGTTCATTCCATCAATCGCTGAAATTCCAGTTTGGATAAAATCCCGTGGATAAGAGCGGGAATACGGATTTATCGGATTTCCATTTACATTTACAAATTCTGAAGAAATAATTTCCGGATAACCGTCAATTGGTTCACCAAGACCGTTAAAAACGCGTCCAAGCAATTCTTCTCCAACACGAAGCTCAAGAGGCTTGTCAAGAAATTCAAAAGAACTCTCGTCAAGGTCGATTCCTGTTGTTGAACCAAAAATCTGTACTACAGCGGCTTTTTCGTTCATATCGATTACACGGCCAAGACGCTTGTCGCCATTACGGTCACGAACATTCACCGTTTCATTGTAGAAAATGTTTTCAGTTCGGCGAACAACAACAATCGGGCCATCAACAGAATTAACGCCTCTATATTCAATACCTTTCATTGTTTATGCGCCTCCTAAAATGATGCAGCCTTGCTATAAACTGACTCAAGTTCTGCAAACTGACTGTTCATCCTGTCACGGATTTCGCCAATCTGTTCAAGTTTGTCGTTTGGAACAACCATTTTTATGCGTACAATCTCATCAGCAGACGACATAGAATTTATTTTTAAAAGAGGACACCCAGATTTTACAAGTGCAAGCGAACGTTTATAAAAATCCATAATCAACTGGATAATCATTATCTGCTTTTCTGAAGAGCAGTACATATCAACATCATCAAAAGCGTTCTGCTGAAGGAATCCGTTCTTTATCATCTCGGAAACTTTAAGCACAAGCTGATCTGAAGAAGCAAGAGAATCAGGACCTATCAACCTTACGATAGACTGAAGCCTGTCCTCTTTTTTCAAAAGTTCAAGAGCCTCTGTTCTTACTGTCCACCAAACAGGATTATGTTTTTCCCACCATTCGCGGACTTCAGCAGCGTATTCTGAATAAGAATTAATCCAACCAATTGCAGGATAATGGCGTGCATTTGCCAAATCTCGGTCGAGTGCCCAGAAACAGCGTATAAAACGTTTAGTATGCTGTGTAACTGGCTCTGAAAAATCTCCTCCAGGAGGCGAAACAGCACCAATTACAGAAACAGAACCTTCCTCACCCTCCAGAGAAATAACACGTCCAGCACGTTCATAAAAAGAAGCTAGTCGTGTAGGAAGATAGGCAGGGAAACCTTCCTCCGCCGGCATTTCTTCCATACGGCCAGAAAGTTCACGCAAAGCCTCTGCCCAGCGGCTTGTGGAGTCCGCCATAATTGCAACATGAAGCCCCATATCACGGTAATATTCCGCAAGGGTAATTCCTGAATAAAGAGAAACTTCTCTGGCCGCAACAGGCATATTTGAAGTGTTTGCGATAAGAATCGTTCGTTCCATAATTGAACGCCCAGTTCTTGGGTCAATAAGTTCCGGGAATTCTGTAAGAACTTCCGTCATTTCGTTTCCACGTTCACCGCAACCAATATAAACAATCAAATCAGCATCGCACCATTTTGCAACGGCGTGCTGTGTCATTGTTTTTCCTGTTCCAAAACCACCAGGGATGGCCGCTGTTCCACCTTTTGAAAGCGGAAAGAAAATATCAATAACACGTTGACCTGTTATGAGCGGTTCTGAAACTTCCAGTTTATCAGAGTATGGTCTAGGCTGACGAACCGGCCAATATTGAGAAAGTTTTATTACCTCATCAAATTCTGTAGTTCCAATAACATCATCAACCGTGTAGTCGCCAGAACCTTTAAACGTCTTTAGCACACGACCACGGACTGTCGGCGGAACCATTATTTTCTGCGTAACAGATTCGGTTTCTTTTACAGTTCCAAGCACAAATCCTGGTTTTATAGGACTACCAGCCTTTATTTCTGAAAGCGCATCAAAATGCCATATTTTTTGAATATCAAGAGGTTCTGTCCGTTCACCAGGCAAAAGGAAAGCCCCAGAATGATCGGACATAGCTTTTAGTGGCCGCTGGATTCCATCATAAATTGTTCCTACAAGTCCAGGTCCAAGACGAAGAGACAAAGGACGCTGCTGGCATACAACTTTTTCACCAATATGCATTCCAGTATCTTCTTCATAAACCTGAATTGTTGCATTTCCTTTATTCTGACGGATTATTTCGCCGATCAGTTTTTTTTCGCCGACATCAACAACATCGTAGAGTCCACAACCGTCCAGACCTTCTGCAAAAACAATCGGTCCTGAAATGCGGGTTATTTTTCCTTCAATCATTTGTTTTCAAGCCTCCCGCCAAAAAGGAAATCACACAGTTCTGCCCTGTATTTATATTGTATCTGCGAAACAAGTTCCGAAAGCGTAAAGCGGCAACGCACTGATTTATCACAGGCTTCCACAATAACGCCCTCCTTATGAGTTATTCCGCAGTCATTTTCAACGATAATTTTATTGAATTCAGTTTTTGAGTATGAATCAACATCCAGTTTTTTGCCGAGTTTTTTCTGGACAAGATTTTCATCAAAACCATAAACGCTCACATGAACTTTCTTTGACTTTAGAATATCTTCAGATTTTTCAAGTTGCTTAAGAACTAGTTCAAGGCGTTCTTCTTCTGTAAGTTTTTCCAGAAATTCATCAGTCGCCTTATTAAGTTCAGACTGAATAAAATCCACAAGAAAGCGTTTTTTTTCAAGAGGAAGAGCCGCTTTCTTCTGCTTCTCGTATGCAGTCAGTTTTTTTTCATCTTTATCCGCAATTTCTTTTTTAGCCTTTTCAACACGGTCGTCAACTTCTGCAAGAATCATTTGACAGTCAACATCCGCTTTAGACAAGATTCTTTCCGCTTTTTTTCGTGCATCAGACCGAATTTCTTTGTCCAGTATTTCTGTAGAACGTAATTCTTCCATGCGTTTTCCTCTTTGAACAGGAACTTCTAATTTTTTTGGAAGTCCTCACA
>CAVIQW010000051.1:0-15617 GCA_963644915.1 Paratractidigestivibacter sp. | reverse complement strand
GAGCAAAAAAGGTCTGGAAGATATTGATTCAATCGCTTACAATCTTACAAAAGATTCTGCTGGACTTTCTGAAGAGGCTCTTGAAACTCGTCGAGTAAAAGCACTGGCTGATTTGGCTGAATATAATAAGAAGTCTGGTGTTGTTGGTGTTCGTGCGAATATGCTTTCTGCGGAAGTAAAATACTCTCAGAAGAATTTTGCTGATGCTGCGGCTCTGTGGACAACTGCCGCTGGAAAAGGCAAAAAATCTTATACTGCACCGTTGTGTTATTTTAATGCAGGCTCTGCTTTTGAAGATGCTTCAAACCTTGAGGATGCAGAAAAATCATATGAAAAGGTTGTTTCCTATAAAGAATTTGACCAGATTACACATGCGAAATTCAGTCTTGGACGCGTAAAGGAAGCAAAAGGTGACAAAAAAGGTGCTGTAGAAGTGTATTCAGAACTTTTTGGTTCTAATCCAGATGATTCTTGGGCAAAACTCGCTGAATCAAGACTCATCAGCCTTGAAATTTCGGACAAAGAGTAGTTTTTTAAATTTTTATATTTAAGCGGAAGGCAGGTATGAAAAAATTGATTTTTCTTTATATTTCGATTTTTTTTATCTGTCTTTTTTTGTGTCCAGGGTGTGGACTTGAAACATATTATGTTGTGGAAGGTCCGACGCAACGTTATACAAATCCTACGGTTACTTCTTCTGGAGAATCAAGTGAATATCTGGAATCTTATTTTAGTTTTGAAACAAATGATGAGGCTAATTACGATCCGGGTAGTGCATTTAAATATATGGGAACTGCGGTTTATTATAAAATTTATAATGACTATTCAGCTATGAACGCTCATATTTCGGCTGTAAGTACTCTTTCAAGTTCGACAAATTATTCTTCGGCTTTTCCTAAACTCCAGTCCTATGGTTATCAGGAACTTGGTGTTGACAGGGAAAAACTTTCTGACAAAACAGAGTCTTATTCTCCTTTGATAAAAGCGGCGGACACTAACCGAAAGATTGTGATTCGCTTGACAAACTATAAAGAACCCTCGGACGCAGAAGAACTAAAAAAATGGGAATATCGGGCAAAAATTCTGATTGATGCGGATGGAACTGGTGAAAAAGAACTTTATCCTATGCGTCAGGACAATACAAAATCCTTTGACTTTGGGCGAAAAAACAGTAATGGTGACTACGATAAGCCAAAAAGTGGCGAGGATGATGTGAATTACGGAACTGCTAGTAAAGAAGACATCTATTATGTTACGTTGTATGCAGTTGCTGTTGGCCACGATAATACTTTTACAAATTACTACAGTAATGTTCTTTATCTTGGTTCTGTCGCTATAAATGCCGCGGAAGAGGACAACTGATTCTTTGGTTTTATATTGAAATACCGCGATTTTTGGTTGTAAAATGCGATTTGCACTTGTAAAAAAGTGCTTTTTTTTATATATTATTCTCCACAGAGTTTTGCTCCATATAGAGTTGCTCTTTGGTGCTTTAGCTCAGTTGGATTAGAGCAGCTGCCTTCTAAGCAGCAGGTCGCAAGTTCGAGCCTTGCAAGCATCAAAAGATTCAGATGATTTTTGTCATTTGAATCTTTTTTTTTCATCTCTTTTATGAAATATTCAAACGGTCATTTTTATTCAGCAAATCAGTATTATCAGGAAATTTTCGGCTCAAAAGTCTATAAAATCAGTTTGGACGCAGGTTGTACTTGTCCTAATCGAGATGGAACAAAAGGTTTTGGTGGATGTGTTTTCTGCAGCGAGTCTGGTTCTGGAGATTTTGCCGCTGACCGTAATATGTTGATAACGGAGCAGGTTTTACAGGCAAAAAAAATAGTTTCTTCAAAAATAAAGGCTGGGCAAAAAATTCGTTACATCGCGTATTTTCAGAATTTTACTTCAACTTATGGAGACGAGGCTTTGCTTTTGGAAAAATTTAATGCCGCCTTGAACTGTGAAAATGTCTGCGGTCTTTCTGTTGCAACGCGGCCTGATTGTATTTCTGAAAAAATGCTTGAAAATCTTGCGGAACTTTCTGAAAAAAAATATCTGAGTGTGGAACTGGGCTTTCAGTCTTCTAAAATGGAAACAGTAAAATATATACGGCGGATGTACGAAAATTCAATTTTTTGTGAATGTGTAAGGCGTATAAAATCAAAAGCACCGAAAATTCATGTTGTAGTGCATCTGATTTTTGGACTTCCAGGAGAAACTGAAAAAGATATGATGAATTCTGTGCAGTATGTGGTGAACTCTGGAATTGACGGAATAAAAATTTCTGTTCTTCACGTTTTAAAAGGAACTGACTTGGCAAAGGACTATGAAAAAGGTGCTTTTTGTTGTCTTGGAAAAGATGAATATTTTTCGCTTTTGGGAAATGCTCTTGCAATAATTCCCGAAAATATTGTCGTTCATCGTTTGACAGGAGATGGTGCGAAGAAAATTCTTGTTGCGCCGCTTTGGACTGCAAACAAACGTGATGTTCTTAATTCAATGGGAAATTTTTTTTCAGAAAAAAATATTGTTCAGGGAAAAAAATATATAAAAACGCGGAAAACTTGAAAAAAAGAGGATTAGTTTTGTGTGCTAATATCTTGAAATCATTGTGTAGCCGTCTGGATTTTTTACGATTTCAAATGAGGTTTCACCTGCGGCCTTCATAGTTTTTCGGATTTTTGAAATTGTGCAGAAAACAGTTGCGTCCTGGAGAGTTCGGTTTAGTCCATCTGAATTTTTTAGTTCTTCTAGCAGTACACAATTGTTCAGATTGTTGAAAAGTTTTTTGAAGATGGCAAGGTTTAGTCCTGAAAGTTTTTGTAAAATTTGCGTTTCTGGGGTTTGTTTTGTAGAAATCGGACTCTTTTCCTCTATTTTTTGAGAGGGAACCTTTTGTCCGCCTTTTTCAAGGTCTACAATTTCTGCGACTTCTGAAACGAGCTGCTCGTATTTTTCCCATTCAAGTTTGCTTTCTGTATGGATAAAATTCAGCAGATTTTTAAAGAAGAATTTTGTCGGTTCAGAATGAATTGTCGGGTCGTTAAAGAAAACCAGCGGAACAAGGCAGTTTTCGCCTTTCATAAAATTGTAGATATTAAAAATATTGTGGTTGAACAGAAAATAATCGTAGACAACGAAATCTGGAATTTCTTCTTTTTTGTATACAAAGTTAAAAAACTGAGAGTCGGAATCAAAAAGTTTTGCGGAATGTCCTTTTAAATTTAGAAAATCATAAATTTTTCGTGCGAAATCAAGATTTTGTTGAAGCGAAAAAATATAAACCCTCATAATTTGTTAATAACATAATTATTGTGATTTTTCAATACCAGTTTGAGAAAAAGATAAAACTTGCGTCGCTTGACTAATATCGGGATTTTTTAGATTATTATTTTATGGGAAATGTTGTGCTTAGCCGTGCTTATTTAGAAACTCTTTCATTTTCAGAGCTTGTAAAGATTGCAGATGAAGAGGGAATTGATGTTCCTTCTGATTTTAACAGGAATTTTCTTATTGCAGAGATTCTTGAAGTTTATGAAGATTTAGAAAAAATCGAAAAAGACGATATGATTATTTCCGATGAAGAAGTTGAGCCTGAAAAAGAGGATGAACTTGTTCCCCGTGCATATAATCAGACGGAAGTCGGAATTGTTCTTAGAAATCCTGCGTGGGCTTTTGTTTATTGGAATATCAGCGATTCTGACAGGATTTCGCTTGAAAAGGCTTTTGTAAGCCAGATGAGAATCCGTGTTAATTCTTTTTCTGAAAAAGAACAGGTTAAGCCGGATGAATTTTTTGACATTCAGATTTCAAAGGAAGATGATGGACAGTATGTGCTTCTTCCACAGAACAAGAAATTTTTTAGAGTGGATCTTCTTTTTAATCTTGATAATTTTGTAGATATTCTTGCATCTTCCAGAATTCTTGAAAAACCAAGAGGGTGCGAAAGGTTTGCGCTTCTTCAGCCTGGAAAAATGGAAAATGTATCTGAAATAATGAAACTTTCTGGAATGAACGAGCTTTTGCTTGAACATTACAAAAATCACCGCGAATCTTTCTCGTAGTTACGGTTAATTTAACAGGAAAAATAAATGGCACAAAAGAAATTTGTTCTAATTCTAAACACAAGTCAGGAATACATAAAACACACTGGAGATGAGGCTGTTCTTTACGCTGGTGAGCAGAGCCTTCTTTTTGAGTCAATTTCAAATGTTTACATTCCGCTGATTCGGATGCTTGAAAAATTTGAAACTGAAAAAATTCCTTGTAAAATTTCACTTGTTCTTACATCGGCTCTTTGTACTTTGCTCGAGGATGCGGAAATTCAATCTCAGTATATCGAATGGCTTGATAAAAAAATTGAATTTGGAAAAAAAGAACTTGAACGTGTTGGTTCTGATGGAAAACTTTTGGCTGCGGTAAAAAATTGTCTTGAAAAGGCTGAAAGCGATAAGGTTTCGTTTGAAAATTATGGTCATCGAATTGTAAAAAAAATCGCTGACTTTAAGAAAAAAGGTTTTGTTGAAATTATTGCGACTTGCGCTACGGATATTTTTCTTCCGTTTTACAACGATATGCCGGAAGTTATGTCCGCACAGGTTGAGGCTGGAATTTTTGCCTACAGAAGTTTCTTTGGCGAAGTTCCAGACGGTTTTTGGCTTCCTGAGCTGGGATATTACGATGGTGTTGAAAAAGTTCTGCGTGCATACGGAATGAACTACACAATTTTGGATGCACACAGTTTTCTTTTTAGCGAAATTGAACCAAAAAAAGGAATTTTTTCTCCAGTACGTTTTGCAAATGCGCTTGTTGCTTTTGGGCGTGACGGTTTTTCTGATAAAGAAATTTTTGGCGAAGAAGGTTATTCAGAAAATCCTGTGTACCGTTCTGAAAACCGCGATGTGATTTTTGCTTTGCCTGCTGATGATATTGAATCTTTTGTGAAAAAAGGAACCGCACGTTACTCAATTGGCTATAAATACTGGAATAAAGGTGGCGATTCTGAATCTGTTGTTACAAATATTTCTGAAACTGAAAATGTTTATTCCGCGGAAGAAGCGAATGTCCAAGTTTTAAAGGATGCAGAGGATTTTGTTTCTAAAAAGCTGGAAAAATTAACTCAGGCGGAAAAACTTCTTTCAGATGAAAAAGAGATTTCTCTTGTTGTTACGGTGAATATCAGTCGTCTAAGTGAAAAATGGTTTGAAAGTATTGATTGGATTGAGCAGGTTTGCAAAAAAATCTGTTCTGAAGATGTCCAGATGGAACTTCCTAAGAATCTTGCCAAAAATCCGTTCGAACTTCAGCGTATTCAGCCGTATTATGGTTCTTCTAGCGGTGTTGGTTATGGCGAGGATTTGCTTTCAAGAAAAAATAACTGGATGATGAAATTTGTCCGAAAGGCGAGCGAACGTATGGTTGATTTGTCTGAACGTTTTCCTTCTGAAACAGGATTAAAGGCACGGCTTTTGAACCTTGGTGCAAAGGAACTTATGTTCGCGCAGAGCAGTGGCTGGGCAAAAATGATTCATAATTCAGTTTTTCCAGAATATGCGGAAATGCGTTTTAAGCAGGGCATAAATGACTTTACTGCAGTATTTGATGCGCTTGGCTCGAATACTGTCAGCACAGAATGGCTTACAACTCTAGAAGAAAAACATCAGATTTTTCCGTGGATTAACTACAGAATTTTCAGCAGAAAGCGTTAGTCTTGATACAGTTTACTTTTTGACCGAATGTTGAATTTATAAAACTCTACATTCGGTCTTTTTGTCTAATTGTGGGTTGTTGAAAGTTTTTCCATATTTTGGAGCATTTCGTTGTAAAGAGTGGCGATTCTGATTCCTGTTTTTGCAGGGTCAAATGTTTTGTCGATTTTTAGGACATCTTTCCAGATTTCAATTGCTTTTTCGTAATCTTTTTGCGCAAAGAAATAAATTCCCTCGTTGTAAAGTTTTTTCACTTTTTCACGTTTTTCTGCACGGCCTTTGTCGCCAAGAAGAATGCTTGCAGAAACGCTGAATCGGTTAAGAGGGTTTAACGAGGAAGTCAGATCCAGCGTATAATTTGCATTCAACTTTATCTGCGAAATGAGTGCTTCCCCGCCAAGACTGAATCTTGGGTTTGCCCCTTTTATCTGAAATCCGCCCGCAACTGAAAAGAATTTTGTAATCTGCACAGAAATTCCTGTTCCGGCATAAAACATTTGATATTCTGAAAAATCCTGAAGGTTTATCGGTTGCTTGAAATCCATGGAAATTGTGACAGGGCGTAAAAATTTGTAGGAAATTCCCATTCCAATTGTTGAAGGCAACGGATCGTCGCAAGAGATTCCGTTCTCGCTTGAAAAACCAGTTATTGCGGCCCCTAAATTTGTAAGGCTGAATCCAATCTTTAAATTTGCATCTTCCGAGATAAAGAATTTTGCCGCATTGAACTGAAGCATTATTCCGAAATCTGCCATAAATGCAAGGGCAGACTGTTCAAGTCCAGAACCAGAAATAATTTCGCCTGTATTGTTGTCTGTGTAGTCTGGAACGGAACGCCAAGCCGCCTTTAAATTTATTCCCGTTGCAAGCCCCTTAAAATTATACCCTGAAAAAAAATTGTATGAAAAATTGGCGCAGGCTGTTGTTTCTGAATAATAGTTTCCTGCGACTCTTTCTCCAAAGGAATCATATTCAGTGAACGGAACGTAGAAACACGAAATTTTTGCACCAACTCCAAGATTGTTGAACCGTGTTGTAAAAGCGAGCGTTTCCATGCTTGAATCCGCAATCCACGAATTGTGAAAAAATGCAATTTCTGTCTGATTTAAAATGCAGGATGCCGCCGGATTGTAGTCAATGTAACTTACGTCGTCCGAAACTCCTGTGTATGCAGAACCCATGCTTTCGGAACGACCACCTAAAGGAATTAAAAGAGAGCGGAATCCGGTTGTTCCTTCATTTTCACCGTACAGAGAATCTAAAAAATCTGCAAGTGAAGAAGAAATTTCTGTGTAATCCAACGCAAAACTTTTTTCTTTTGCAAAAAATGAGAAAATCAGCGAAATTATAAAAATGAACAGACCATTTTTTTTCATTTGTTACTTTATTGTTCGGTTTTTTTTTCTTAACTCATTATAATATATACCGAAAAAGAAATTGTGGATATTCGCATTTTTGGAATATACTTTTTACGATGAAAAATCAAAAGATTATCGCAGTTTTTATAGCAGTTTTTTCTCTTTTTGCAAACCTGGCTTTTTCGCAGGAAAATCACCAGGAAAGCGTGATGACTCTGCACGAAATCGATAAAATTATTGACGAACCTGATGAACGGAATTTTCACCGTGCGTTACTTGAACTGAATAAATACCTTGAGCAAAATCCGCAGGAATTTGACGCTGTTCAGCGAAGATATAAAAAAATCCTGAATTCCCGCAAGTTGTATTCCGAGCTTGCAAACGAACTGATAAATTTAATCAAGAACAGTTCCGAGGAAGATTCTGAAATT
This sequence comes from Paratractidigestivibacter sp., assembly GCA_963644915.1. Taxonomy (GTDB): domain Bacteria; phylum Spirochaetota; class Spirochaetia; order Treponematales; family Treponemataceae; genus Treponema_D. The sequence goes on along the minus strand of CAVIQW010000051.1, from coordinate 8,126 downwards.
ATTGATGAACGAATAAAAAAACTTACTCAGGAAATTCTGGCACTGGAATTTAATCCGGATGACAGGCGGCTAGATATTATAAAAGACACGAACTATCTTGTTTCTATCCGTCAGTACAGCGCGATTCAAAATAAAACCGCAAAACTTATTCAGTCTGGAAATTATTTGGAGGCTATAAAAAAAGCCGCGGAAGGACTAGAAATTCTTCATGAAAATTTTATTGCCGAGTTCGGAAAACAAAAAATCAGTGGAGAAGTTGATTCGTTGGTAAAAGAAATCAAAAAAAATCTTGAACTTTTTGATGGAATTATTGTTCATCTTGAAAGGGCAAGTTCTTCATACATTAACGCTGTTAATTCTGAAAATACGGCCACCGCACAATCTGCGCTTTTGTCTGTAAAATCAGTTTTTTCAGAATATGCGTCGTTAAGAAATTCTGTTGCGGATGTAGGTTTTTTGCTGGAAAAAAAATCTGCTGAGGTAAAAAAAATCTCAGAAAAAAATAAGAAAGGCAAAAAAACTGAAAATTCAGAAAATTATGTGGAGCATGGTGAAGAATATCCTGGGCTTGCAGTGGGCGCGGTTTTTGGCTGGAGTGAACTGTCTGGTTCAGACCACGGAATTCTTGGCGTAATGGATGCGCTTTTCAACGTAAACATTGAAAAGATGAAATCAACTTCTGTTCAGGTTTTGAATAAACTTGCGGTTCGTTTTGCAGAAACAAGTTCTGTTCAAAGTTTTAGGCAAAGTAAAATTCTTCCGGAAAAATCGGAACTTTTAAAAATTGGGATTTTTGGAAAGAATTCCCGCGAAATCAACTCTCTTTATTCACTTTTAAAAAATCGGGATGGAAAAGGTTTTAAAACTCCGTATCAGAATTTTGAAATTTCCGTTGAATATCTTGAAAAAATCGCTTTTTATTCAGAAAGTTTTGTTGATGATGTTGTAAAAATCGCGGAAATAAAATCTTCGGCGGATAAAATTCTTCAGCCTGAAAGTCCAGGCGAATCAGCACGTTCCGGAAATTCGTACATTCAGTCTTTGATGGATGTTGTGGCTGAAATAGATTCTGTAAAAAATCACATAAACACAAATTCTCCAAAAAAATCTGACTGGAGCGAAAAATATAGAAATCTTCTTGAAAAACAGAATTCTGTATTGGCAGAAAAAGCGTTGCGACAAAAAACAGCGGATTCCATTCAAAATGAAGATAAAATTCTTGAGTGGGAAAAAATTGGAGAAACCTACAACGACTACATTTTTGCACTGAACGATTATTGTTTTGACTTGGTCAGTGGTCTTTACAGCCGTGGTGCTGAATTTTATGCGCTTGCCGGGCTTGAATACGAAAAAAATGTGGAAAATTCTCAGCAGAAAATTAAGCAGAACATAGATGGAACGGTTGTTGACGGAATGAGGCGGCGTTTTTCTAGGACTGCGGTGCAGGAAATTTTGGATTTGGAAGAATATATTCAGGGCGGAACAAATGCGCTCAAATTCGGGCTTGGAAAAGTTACGGATTCTTATGAGGCAAGTTATGAAAATTCTGTTGCGTCTATAAAATCCAGTATTCAAAAACTTGAAAATTTCGAGTATGAACTAAAAAAATCTTTGGAAGAAGCGAATTCTCTTGTTGAAAATTCTGATAAAAAAATTCTAGAAGGTAACAAAAATTACGAAACTGCCAGAAAATTCTTCCGTCAGCAAAAGTTTGACGAGGCACGAAATGCGGCCAACAGTTCAATTGAATCTTACGATGATTCACTGCGTTTTGATTATAACGAAAATCTTGCTTTTGAAAGCCGAAAAAAAGTTGAAAAACTTCTGGAAGAAATTTCAGAGCAACAGAAAATCATTATCGATAAAGAAGTTAATGAGTTGATTGTTCAAGCTGGAAAAGAATTCAACAACGACAATTATGCTGAAGCACAAACTCTTTTGAACCGTGCGCAGGAACGCTGGAATGTTGTTTTTGTTGATTACGCGAACGATGAAATTCAAAATATGATGAAAATTGTTGAAAATGCGTTGAACGCGAACAATGGACGTGAGGTTTTGCCTTCAGATTCGCTTTACCGTGATGTTTCACAGATGCTCAGAAGCGCAAAGCAAAGTTTTGAAAAAGGAAAATCATTGTCAAAAAAGGGAAATGAATCCGAGGCGTCCGCTGAATTCAACGAGGCTCTCCAAACTTTGGAAATTTTGCGTTCTCTTGTTCCAAGAAATACTGCGGCGAACAAACTCCGCCTTGAAATTCAGCAGTTCCAGGACCCAAAACAGTTTGAGATAAACTTTGCGAATCGTGTGTCTCAGGCAATGGAAAACGCGGCTTCTGCGGTAAAAACTTCTTCTGGCAACGAAAAACTTCTTCAGGCTTATTCGGAACTTTCAGACCTTGCGGAGATAAATCCGGATTATCCGGGGCTGAAAAATACGATTCTTGAAATTGAATATTCTCTTGGAAAAAAGAAACGGCCTCTTAGTCCTGCTGTAAAAAAACAGGCTGAACAACTTGCTTCTGCTGCGCAAAAACTTTTTCAGGATGGAAATTATCAGGATGCGTTCAAAAAAATAAATCAGGCGATTTCTATAGATGGTGAAAACCAGAATTTTAAATCTTTGCGTTCAAGAATAAGTGCGCGCTTAAAAACAAAGGTTTACACAAGGGATTCAAATTACACAGACAGATACCAGGAAGTTGTCGAACTGATTTCTTCAAACCGCTACGAGATGGCGGAAGAAATAATTTCTGAGATGTGGAAAAATCCGGCAAATAGAACTGATAATTTGACAAAACTTAAAAATCGCGTTGAAAGGGCTTTGGGACAATGAGATTTAAGCGGAATATTTTAGATTTTTTTAGACTGATTTTAATTTTCTCGTCTTTAGGCGTTTTTTCTTTGCCTGCATTTTCTGCTGAAAAATTCTGGTGGAATTCCGTTCGGTCTGTAAGCGAAAAAGATTCTGTTTTTCCAAAGACAGCAGGGAACGGTGAAAAATCTTTTTCTTTTTGGCAGGAAGTTGATAAGTCCAATAAAAACATCTGGCTTTCCGCACGTTTTATGGATTCTTCCGGAAACTGGAAAACTTTGAGTCGTTTTGCAGGTCCTTTTGAATACGCTGGTTCAGAAATTCCTGACATTTATTCTGCGGCAATGTCAAAAGATGGAACGGTCGCAGTTGCTGTTCAAAGTTCAAATTCAGAACTTGGTGTTTATGTTTTAAGAAATTCCTCGAAAGATTTTGAAAAGACAAATATTTCTATTTCAAAAGACGAATTTTTTGCACCACGGATTTACGCTTCTGTTTCTGGAAAATTTGTGATGTTTGCGTCAAAATCAAAAATCTCAGACCCAAAACTGCGTCTTCACGAATTTTTTATTTTTCATTCAGTTTCAGAAGATGGAATAAAATGGTCGCCTTTTACAGAAACTTTTGGCTCTGATTCAATGCCGAATTCTTTTGTTCCGGTTATGTGCAGTTCCGGAAATTCTGATTTTGTGGTTTTTCAGTCGCAGTTTTCAGAGGAAATCAAAAATTCTTACCAACTTTACATTTCCCGTTCAGAAAACGGCGGTCGTTCATGGACAGCACCTGTTCTTGTTTCAGGAAAAGATTCTGCCCTTAAGGAAGATTTTTCTGATTTTGACAATCAGTCGCCATTCATTTTGTTCAAGGATGAAAAAATTCATCTTGTATGGGAACGAAAAATGCGCGGAACTGAAAATTCTGAAATCTGGTACGAACAGATTTTTAATGAAAAAGTTCTGCCGGAATCTGTGGATGTTGTGGCTTCAAAAGGAAATTGCCGTAAAGCCGGCCTTTTTGCCCTTAAAAATGAAATTTACGCTTTCTGGTTTGACAACCGTTCAGGATATGAGCAGGTTTACATTGCAAAAAAACGAAAAATCGACTGGGAAGAAAACTGTCTTAGTCAGCAAAAAGTTGACTCTACTTTTCCATCGCCATTGATTAGTGGAAATGATTTAAGTTTTGTATGGCAAAGCAAAAATTCTGCCGCATCCGCAAAAAATTCCGCTCAAAACCAGATTATGCTCCTTGAGCCGGACAAAGAAGTTTCTGCCGCCACAATAATTCCCGAACACCAAAACGCAAATTCCAGTATCCGCTCAAAAAACAAGCGCGTTTCGTTTAAAATAAAATTGCCGCACGATATTTCAGGAATTCAGGGTTATACTTTCAGCTGGTCGCAGGATGAAAAAGAAATTCCTCCGCTTGAAAAAAAATCTGTTTCAACAGGAAACTCGATTCAGCTTTCCGCAGAAAAAGAAGGCTTCTGGCATTTAAAAGTTTGCGTTCTTGACAACGCCGGAAACTGGTCAAAAATCAGTTCTGCGGAATACTATCTGGATTTAACTCCGCCAGGACAAGTTGTTTTTGAATCGCTTGAAACAGACAGTGCAGGTTTTCTTTCTTCAAATTCAGGAACTGTTCGCTGGCAGCCGGATTCTGCGGATAACGACATAAAAGGGTATTCATATAATCTTGTAAAAATTGCCGAAATTCCTTCAAGGTTTTCTTCAACGCCAAAAAACAGGACAAAAGTTTCCGAAGAGGAATTAAAAAGTTACGCTGAAAATATTTTGCGCTCAAACGAAAAATCCATTCAACGTAAAATAAAACTTTCTGGCAGTGTTTATAAAAATCCAGTTTTTGCGTTTAACAATCAGAGGAACGGACTTTATGTTCTTTCTGTTGCCGCCGTAGATGAGGCTGGATACATTGGCGAACCAAAAAATATTCCGGTCCTTTTAAATAAATATGTGCCGCACACGTACATTTCCTCAATCAAGCAGAACGTTTCTTCGTTTGGAGAAATTTCAATCGAACTTTCAGGAAATGATTTTGCCTACGATGGAACAGTCCGCTCTGTCATTGTTGATTCAGACGGAAAACCTCCTTACGATTTGGTTGTTTCAAAAAACGTTCAGAATTTCAATGTTTCAAATTCAAAAATTTCCGGAATAAATCTTGGCCACGAGCTTGATGAAGGTTCTTACTTTGTCGGGGTTGTACATTCAACGCGCGGAATTTCTTTTACAAAAACAAAAGCCTTAAAAATCGCCCAAAATGGAACTGTTCAGATTGAAAGCGCGTACGAATATGTTCCAGCATGGAAAGCTGTTGAAAAAAAGTATGACCATTCAGTTTTTGTGGGTTATATTGTGCTTTTTGTCGCAGGAATTTTGCTTGTTGTGGCGGTTTTTGTGTTTGGAATTTCATTTTTTAAAAATTATGAAGAAATTTGTTCAGCAAAAAAAATAGTCAGTCAACTTGAATCAGGAGGTCTTATGCCGCAGTTCCAAAAATCAAAAGAAGAAAAAAGAAGAAACGGCAGTCTAAAAACATCGCTTGCAGGATTTGCAATTTCGCTTGTCGCGGCAATTATTATTGTAATTTCTTTAAGTCTTGGACTCACGATGATAAAATCTCAGGAAAGAACTCTCTCAAAAGGTTTGCATGACCGCATAAATGTTCTGCTTTCTTCAGTTTTTACTGGGGCAAGGACTTATCTTCAGAATGCCGATGAAAGTACGATGGAATTCAATGATTTGCTGAACCAGATGTCATCACTTGCCGAGGCGGAATTCCTTACAATCACAGGGGAATCTTCCCAAGGTTATGCATCGCAAAAAACTTCCTCTGCAAATGGTGAAGAAAAAGAATCAATTCTGTATGTCTGGGCATCAAATGATTCAAATATCAGTTCAAAAGTGAACAGGTTAAGTTCTCGCAAGACAATTATTCCGGGCGTTTCAATGTTTTCTTCCTCTCAGCAGGCTGAACATGAAATTATGCAGCGTTGTTTTGACTTGAATCAGGAAGCCAGCGAGCTTTGTGGCAAAACTGAGTCAAAAATCGCGGAACTGAACGCAGAAATTTCCGGGGCCACAACTTCGCGGCGGGCAGAAATTTCGAATCTCAACGCAGGTTACCGAAACGAAATTCAAAAACAGTTGCTTTCACTTTCAGAAAAAGGTTCAGATTCATTTCCTCCTTATAACGATGAAAAATTCAACAGAAATGTCACAGAATATTTGTTCTATCGTCCAGTTCTTTACGCATCAGGCGTGTCAAACCAGCAAAATCAGTATGTTCACGGAATCTTATTCCTAAAAGTTCACACAGATTCCCTTATCCGCGACATTGACAATGCCAGCCGCAATATTCTTTATATCGTCCTTATTCTTTCTGCCATTACAATTGTACTTGGCATTTTGGGAGCGAATCTTTTTGCAGGTAGAATAGTGCGTCCAATCCAGATGCTAGAAAAAACAGTAACCGAAATTTCCGAGGAAAACGACAAGGAACGCCTTCTTGCCGGAGACATTACAGATTTGCCGAACAACGAAATCGGGCGGCTTGGAGATTCTGTAAACCGAATGAAAAAAGATTTGGGCTACAATGAGCGGGAACTCAACCTTCAGGCGAACGAGGCCACTCCAATTCAGCAGGCTATGGTTTCCCTTGAGCCACTTGCAGGCAATTTCAAGCAGAACATTTCACGTATTTCAGACGAAAATATTTCAGAATTCGCATATTACAAAGGTGCATCCGGCGCATCCGGCGACTATTTTGACTTCAAAAAACTGGATGAACGCTGGTACGTCCTTATAAAGTGCGATGCCTCGGGCCACGCCGCACCTGCTGGAATTCTTGTCACAATTGTTGCGACACTTTACAAAAAATATTTTGAAACATGGTCTTACCAGAAAAACGGAACAAATCTTGAAGATTTTGTTTACAAAGTGAACGGATTTTTGGAATCGTTGAACATAAAAGGAAAATTCGTCGCAATGATAGTTTCTCTGTACGATGCAAAAACCGGCAACGTATTTATGTGTCATGCCGGCGACCGTTTTGCGCGCGTCTACGAAAATTCAATTGGCTCAATTAAAAAAATTGAACTTTTAGAAACTCCAGCCGCAGGACCGTTCCCGAATTTTATGCTGGAGTTAAAAGGCGGTTTCAAAGTTGAGCAGACAAAATTGAACCAAAAAGATGTTCTGATTCTTTACACTGACGGAATCGAAGAAAACGGACGTATAATCCGCACTCCAGATTTTGCCGCAGTTTTAAAGCCAAAAACAGATTCCAACGGCGAACAAATCTACGATGAATACGGAAACCCTGAATACGAAGCTGAAAAAGAAGAATTCGGCGAAAAACGTGTTTCAGAAATTGTCGAGGCAGTTTTCCAAAAAAAGAAGTACATTCTCACAAAAAAAGAAAACCCATCTGTTGGCGAAGTCCTGGAATTCGATTTTACAAATTGTCAGGGAACAGTAGAAGAAGCCACATTGGCACTTGCCTCGCTCGAAAAACTTTTCCGTCTTTACAAACCAGCTTCAGCAACCGTAAAAGACCTTGTGGAAGTTGACATAGCAATAGACCGCTTCCTAAAAGAGCATTTTTCACTCTACAATGAATACGCAGTTCCGCCAACTTCTGAAAGTTTCAACGGTCGCCCTGTCAGAAAACCTAAAAATCCGAACAACGTTTTTTATTCATACCTAAAAGAAGATGTTCAGGAAGACGACCTCACAATGGTTTGCCTTCAGCGCAATTGACAATAAAAAAATGCAAAAGATGCAAAAAAAAGTTTAAAAAACTTAAAAACAGGATTATATTAAAATTACAACAATTATTGGAGGCAAAACCATGGATAAAAACGAATTAAAGGAAAAACTCAGGGCAGGAATGGACAAACTAATTGCCTCATCAAAAAAAGTATTTCAAAGAACAGAAACTGCAGTTCGAAAACTTAGCGACCAAAGCGTAATCCGCATCGAAATCCGGCAGTTTGAATCAAAAAAGAAAGATGAAATTCATAAACTCGGTCAGATTGCCCTTGAAAAATTCACCGCGGATAATAATGCGACCCTTTCTGCAACTGATGAGAACGTAGTAAAAATAACCGATTCAATAAAAGAAATCGAAAAAGAAATTCAGACCCGTCAGGAAAAACTAAAGGCCCTCGGTGAAGAGCCAGAAAACACAGAAACATCTTCTGAACAACCCGAGTAGCAACAGAAAAACAATAAAAATTATTTTCATCTGGGCGGTCCGGCAAGCAAAAGCTTGCCGTCGTGCTTTCCGGCGCT
>CAVIQW010000050.1:0-16254 GCA_963644915.1 Paratractidigestivibacter sp. | reverse complement strand
GCGCTGTGCGACGGTGAATATGAATATATACCTCCGCAAAAAAAGTGTCAACACCTGGAACCGTTTTTTTTTGATTTTTTTTCATTTTTTTTCACTTTTTACGCACTCTGATGAAACACCCCCCCCCGCGCGGGACTGAAGCCGCCGGCCGAGGGCCGGTTGAGGAGCGGAGTCGGAGCAATGCAGGCAGTTGCCGGAACGGCGCAAGGCCCGTTGCCGTGGTATCTTGCGCCCTTGAAATGGAAAAAATTCAAAACTTTTCGTAAAAAGCAGTTTCTATTTTTTAAGTTTATTTAAGTCAAAAACAGGTTTTTTGTTTTCTTTTGAATATAGAATCCCATCTTTTCCAAGCAATAAATCTTTACCACGGTAATTCACTTCTGCATATCCATGGGAGAATTTCGGGCAAGAATACACATAATCTTGCTCAAAAACCGCCGGAATCACAATGTTACAATACTTGTCCATATAGCCAAAAATACAGACTCTGGAAGAACGACCTTTTTCATCAGTTTTTTTCACTGTATAGTCAAAAGATGCCAATCCATCAGAGAAATTTGAAAGAAAATATTTTGTTTCCCCAAGAATATTGCCTTTTTTATCGATAACCGCACTTTTGTGCTGTCCCTCTGGAAGTCCGTTCGTAAGAACCATAACGCCATCCCAGAAAGAATATGCAGGACGGTCACCATTATCTCTATATTCCTGAGGAATTTCAAAGACAAGGTTTCCTTTCAAATCCATAAAACCAGTACGTCCGTCTTTTAAAGTCACAGAAAAGATTCCATCATACAGATCGCTTGCGCTCGTGCATTTAATTTCATCGTTCAAAAGTTCACCTTTGGAATTTATTAGATAGTAGCCTCTCTCATTTTGAATTAATGCAACTCCTTCACAAAAAACAGTTCCCCACAGAACATCCCATTCCTTTAGTGCCTCTTGCTTTAAATCCCTTGTCACATAAGTCGAATTTCCCCTCATCGAAATATTGATATAACAGTTTTCATCATCAACATAAAATTTTGCCCGGTAGACATTCAAATTCAGAATCGCCTCGACTTGTGTATCAAGTTTTTTGATTCTTTGTTCTCTCTCTCCATCATCATTAATATATGTAAAATACACATATTCACGGTTTGCGGGAGTGACAGAATCAGCACGCTCAAAACGAATTGTGTCCGTAGGAACGAACAAATCTGTAACATACTTGTGGGCAAAACAAATTGCTCCCAAAACAAAAAACAAAAACACTGTAATACTTTTTTTCATACCTTTCTCCTAGAAAAAACTGTCCAGCCAAGTTTTTCCGTCAATAACTTTTACGTTAAATTATATATGTGCAAAATTTTTTTAACGAAAAAAGAAATAACTTCAGAAAAACAAAGCTGAACAGCAAACTTTTCATTATCTCGTTACTTTTTGATAATAAAATTTCGAATAATTCTTACGGTATGCACTTTCAACCCCAGCCAAAGATGTTGAATAGTCAACACTCAAACCGCCATTTCCACTCCAGTTTCCACTGCTATTATCAGCCATGTAAAAACCGCCGTTCTCAGAGGCAACCAACAGAGCGCAATGCTCAGCAACTCCTGTACCACCCATGAAGCAGACATAAACCGAACCTTTTTCAACAACGGAAGAATCATACTTTCCTTTCGGATCCAGATTTGCAATATGCTGGGCACAGGTCTTATCTTTAGCCTCGCCTGCAAAATACTTATGATAATTTACACCAAAACCACCAAGAACGCTTTGAACATAATTATCGCATTGCATTTCGCCAACTTTATAATTGATACTGCCATCCTTTAAGTCAGAATTGATTTTTGCAACAATCCGATGCTCCATATAATCTTGATCATTGTTAAGGAAATTTGAATTCAAGTCTCCACTGTCAGCAAGAGCATACAGTTTCTCCATTCTTTCAGAATAACCCATATCGATATAAATTTTCTTATCGGAGTTTGGATTCATTTTATCAATCGCCGCCCGAGCTTTTTCCGCAGCTTTACGGGCTTGCTCTGCGGCATTCCCCTGGGATACATTAGACTGTTCGTCAGAATTCGTTTTTGTAGAAGAATCTGATCCGCTACTTATAAACCCAGTCAATGAACTGTAAGCTTTACCGTCAACAACAGTTAGCCTTTCCCGATTCAAATGTCCAAGACTTCCACTGAGCGAACTGTATGCACTAGAAGTTTTTTTAGACGAACTTTTTGTCCGAGAACCAGACTTAGAATATCTTCCGCCCGAACTTGACCCACCGTAAGATCCAGAACTAGACTTTCCCGAAGTGCTACTGCTCCCTCCTCCGCCAGAGCCTCCGCCATAACCGCCATTTAACTGAAGTAATTCAGCAAAATCCAACTCTCTTGAAGTTTCCATTAGAAATTTCATTTTTGCTCCTAAATTGATTTATTAGGCGAACAACAAAAAAACAATAAACGCGTACGCTACAAACAAAACACAACTAAACGCCTATATGTTTATAGTAATAAAAGAAACAAAAATGAAATGAATCACAAAAAAAAATTGACTTTTTATTAACTTTTTTAAATAACAATCTGAATTTTTTTATACTCTGTGCATTGCACTAAAAACTTTTTCGGACATAACGTTGATTTCAACGCCCATATCCTCTGCTTTTTTAGCGAGTGAATTTCTAAGTTCATCGATTGCAATATCAGATTTGTCAAAACTCACCATCATCATCATGACGAAATTTCCAGAAAGAATTGTCTGAGTAATATCAGCAATGTTTATTTTGTGTTCGGCAAGAAAAGAACTTACATTCGCAATAATTCCAACCTTGTCGCTTCCTACAACTGTAATAATAGCATTCATTCTTAAAGTTTACTCCATTTCGAACTGTGTTTCAATAAACTTATGTGGTTCAATGCGTCCATCTTCAAAAGTAAACACGATTTCATCACCGATAACATCAGCAACAACCGTTCCACCTTTGCTCAATTTTCCAAACAGAACCTCATCAACAAGAGGATTTGCAATTTTTTCATCAACAGTTCGAGCCAAATTTCTTGCGCCCATTTCTCGGGAATACCCAAGTTCAAGAAGTTTTTCTTCACAACGCTCGGTAACAAAAAGATGGACTTTTCTATGTTCAAGGCGCGACGCAAGTTTTTTCCATTCTTTTTGAACAACATTCAGAACAACCTGTTTTTCAAGATGACCAAACGCAACTACCGCATCAAGACGATTTCTGAATTCTGGAGAAAATTCCTTTTCAACTGCAGACTTTAACTCAACACTGTCAGTTTCGTAGGAATTTTCTTTAGATGAACCAAAACCAAGCGGAGTTTTTTCAAGATCACGAGCACCTGCATTGCTTGTCATAATGATTATGCAATTTCTGAAATCAGATTTTCTTCCCTGATTATCAGTAAGAAAACCGTAATCCAAAACCTGAAGAAAAACATTGTAAATATCCGGATGAGCCTTTTCTATTTCGTCGAACAAAATCACTGCGTGAGGATTTTTTCGCACATCATCCGTCAAAAGACCGCCATTTTCATAGCCAACATAACCTGCAGGAGAACCGACCAGCCGGCTTACAGTATGTTTTTCCTGATATTCACTCATATCATAACGCAAAAGAGGAACGCCAAGTTGCACCGCAAGACATTTAGCAAGTTCAGTTTTACCAACACCAGTCGGACCGACAAACAAAAAACTTGCGTCAGGTTTATCAGGATTTTTTAGACCAGCACGACTTCTTTTTACGGCTCTTACAACCGCTTCAACCGCCTTGCTCTGACCAAAAATTTGAGATTCAAGAGTTTTTTCAAGAGAATAAAGGTTTTCTTTTTCTCCGCCTGCCAAATTCTGAATCGGAACATGAGCCATTTTTGCCACAACTTTACGGATTGCAGCAACATTTACAGTTGGTGTGACAGAAAATTCACTCACCGCAGGCACGTTTTCATCCGCAAGCTGGATTTTTGAAATATGAACGCCCTCAAATCCACCATTTTTCTGGATTTTTAAAAGCGCACCAGCCTCGTCAATAACATCAATCGCCTTATCCGGCAATCTTTTGTCCGAAATATACTGAACAGACAAATCAACCGCAGAATGAATAGCACTTTTTTGATATTTAACGTGATGATACTGCTCAAATTTTGGCAGCAAGCCCATCAGAATATCAAAAGTTTCCTTTGGGGTCGGCTCAAGAATATCAACTTTTTGGAAACGGCGAGCAAGAGCACGATCTTTTTCAAAATTTTTTGAATATTCTTCAAAAGTAGTAGAACCTATAACTCGCATTTTTCCTGTTGCAAGAACAGGCTTTAAAAGATTCGCCGCATCAATATTCGTGTTTCCATTTGTTCCAGCACCCATAATCATATGGATTTCATCAATAAAAAGAATCGCATTCTTCTTGGCAAGGACTTCATCAACAACAGCATGAAGACGTTCTTCAAAATCTCCTCTGAATTTAGAACCAGCCAAAAGCAATCCAATATCAAGTGAATAGATTTTACTGTCTTTTAATTCAAAAGGAACTCGACCTTCAACAATGCGTTGTGCAAGACCTTGAGTAACAGCGGTTTTTCCAACGCCTGCGTCACCAACGTGAAGAGGATTATTTTTTACGCGACGGCAAAGAATCTGGATTGTACGCTCAATTTCTTCTTCACGACCGATAAATTTATCATAAGTCCCTTTAGCCGCCTCTTTTGTCATATCAACACAAAATTTTTCCAACGCCGATTTTCGACCTTTTCCAGCAGGATTTGAAGAATCAAACATCGGGGAAGTTCTATAATTTTCCTGCTCCATCGCTTCGGCCGCATTTTTCATGCGGGAAATAATTTCAATAAGTTTCATCCTTTCAGTGCCATTTTTTAACAAAAAATACGAGCAATAGTTTTTCTTTTCATCAAGCATACTCACAAGCACATCTGGAACATCAACAATTGTACGGTTGGAAGAAACACAATGAAACACAGCACGGTTCATAACAGACTGAAAACCAAGGGTTTCCAGCGGATTTTTTTCAGGAATCTGATTTCCCGAAGAATCTGCACAGAGAGGTATTTTTGTCCGAAGATATTCTTCCAAATCCTGTTTCAAAGATTCAATTTTGCAGCCAGCCGAATCCAAAAGTTCGCAGGCCTGATCCGCTCCAAGAGCCGCAAACAAAAGATGCTCAGGCGTTAAAAATTCGTGGTTTGACCTTTTTACATAAAGCAAGGCTTCTGAAAAGATTTTTCCAAGCAAAGAACTTATTTTCATGTGCGTTCAACCTCTACCCTGAGCGGAAATCCATTTTTTTTCGCGCGTGTCGTTGCAACACCCACACGAGTAACCGCAATATCGTAAGTATAAATTCCAACCACCCCTCTTCCTGAATTATGGACGGTTTCCATTATCAGAACAGCGTCTGACTCTGATTTATGAAAAATCTGCATAAGAATTTCAACAACAAAATCTTTTGGCGTAAAATCATCGTTATAAATAATAACTTTACATTCTGGAGGTTCATCAAATGCAAAACCTTCCGCAATTCCTGCTCCACGATTTTCTGACACAACTTGTTCTGACATATTTTAAATATAAACAATAAATTTATAATCTGCTACAATAATACCATGAATAAAAAGAATTTTCTCTCAAATTTTAGAATTACCTACAATGCACCTGCAACTTTAACATTTGCGCTGATTTCTGCAGCAATCCTTTTCATTGACACAATTTTGCACAACACGCTGATTCCGGCATTTTTTACTTGTCCTGGTGCTTCTTCAACTCCTTCATTCAGTCCATCAAACTTTCTTGATTATTTCAGGCTTTTACTCCACATTTTTGGACATAGCAACTGGAATCACTTTTTGGGAAACATGGCGTTCATATTGCTTTTAGGACCAGTAATTGAAGAACGTTACGGTTCTGGACTTCTTGTTTTGATGATGACAATAACCTCTCTGGTCACAGGAGTTTTAAACGTCTGCTTTAGTCCGTCGCAACTGCTAGGCTCAAGCGACATTGCATTTATGATGATTCTTTTGACTTCTTTTACGACAATTTCAAAAAGCGAAATTCCACTTTCTTTCATCCTGATTTTAGTTCTTTACATCGGGCGAGAAATTCTTGGCTCCGAAAAAAATGAAAGTATTTCAACTTTGGCTCATATTGCCGGCGGAATTTGCGGAAGTATGTTCGCATTTTTAGCAACTCCAAGACCAAAAACAAAGACTGAAAAACGTGAAAAAACTGAAACCAAAAATATTTCACAAAAAACTATAAAAAGCAAAAAACCGATTACAGATGACGAATCAACTGTAATCGGGTCAATTGAATTATAGTTGAGTTTGAAAAAATCAAATCGTGGTGATTGAATTAAAAAAAACAAACAGTGGTGGTTGAGCTTGCCGAAACCTCCACTGTTTATAGCACAACACTCATTTCGACAAGCTCAATGAGCACTGGAAATCGGAAAACTCAATGTGCGTTGGAAATCAACAAGCCCAACACACACAATGTTTTCTGTTCTATCCCAAAATCGCACGGACTCTTGTAACTGTGTCGCAAGAAGCCAGTTTTTGGATGATTTCTTCAGGAACTTTTCCGTCAACGTCAATAAGGTTGTAGGCAACGTCGCCACGAGCCTGATTTATCATTCCGGCAATGTTTAATTTTGCCTCACCTAAAATTGTTGCAAACTTAGAGATTGTGTCTGGAACATTTTTATGGCTTATGCAAAGTCTAGTTCCGCCTGCCGGAATCGGGTTTTCTGTTGTTGTTTTCGGAAAGTTCACAGAATTTACGACATTTCCTTTTTCAAGAAATTCTTTCAATTCTTCCGCCGCCATACAAGCGCAGTTTTCTTCCGCCTCTGGAGTTGAAGCACCAAGATGAGGCATAACAATTATATTTTTCTGGTTCAAAAGTTCTTCAGAAGCAAAATCTGTTACAAGGCAAGCAACTTTTCCGCTTTTTACAGCATCCAGAACATCAGCGTTGTTCACAAGTCCGCCACGTGCAATGTTCAAAATGCGAACACCGTCTTTCATCTGCTTGATTGTGGACGCATTTATCATTCCTTTTGTGTCATTTGTCTGAGGAACATGAATTGTAATATAGTCTGAGTTCTTGTAGATTCCTTCCAAAGTTTCAGAATGTTTAACATTGTGATCCAAAGACCACGCCGCTTTTACAGAGAGGAATGGATCGTAGCCAATTACGTTCATTCCAAGTTTGATTGCTGTGTTTGCAACCATCGCACCGATTGCACCAAGCCCGATTACACCAAGAGTTTTTCCTTTTAATTCAGGTCCAACAAACTGAGATTTACCTTTTTCCGCCAAATCAGGAATTTCATCGCCTTTTCCAGCAAGTGAATTTGCCCACTGGTTCGCATAAAGAACTGGTCGGCTAGCAAGCAAAAGCCCAAGGATTACAAGTTCCTTTACCGCATTTGCGTTCGCCCCCGGAGTATTAAACACAACAACGCCCTTTTCGGTCAATTCCGGAACAGGGATATTGTTTGTTCCAGCTCCTGCACGCGCAACAGCCTTTACATTTTCAGAAAGCGCCATCTGATGCATATCCGCAGAACGAACAAGAATCGCGTCCGGATTATTTATTTCTGAAGCGATTTCGTAATTATCGCGGTCCAAAACATCAAGACCGCAGGCAGCAATTTTATTCAATGTTTGAATTTTAAAACTCATATATTTTTCCTTTTTTGTGGCTTGAACAGCCACACTGTTTTTTTAAGGGGAAGACAACCCCTCTACTTCGAAGCGGGGGTTTTCTTCCCCTTAAACCCCTACTTTCCCCAGCACGACTTAGGGCTTTGCCCTAAGAACCCATGTTAACATTTCGACAGGCTCAATGCCCACGTCTGCGGTAGTTGAGCTTGTCGAAATCACCGCCCCTCGCGTTAATTTTCCGCGGCAAATTTCTTCATAAATTCAACAAGGGCTTTTACGCCGTCCAAACTCATTGCGTTGTAGATTGAAGCGCGCATTCCGCCAACAAGCCGGTGACCTTTAAGGTTCACAAGACCAGCCGCCGCCGCTTCTTTTACAAACCTTTCGTTTATTTCCTTTTCTTTTGCAAGACTTGCCTCGTCCGTTGCTCCAGTGGAATATTTAGTAAGGAACGGAACATTCATCAAAGAACGGCTGCCAACTTGAGCTGTAGCATGATAAAAATCGCTTGAATCAAGGAAATTGTACAAATAGTCAGCTTTTTCCCTGTTTCGCTTTAACATTCCTTCCGCACCGCCATTTTTTTCAATCCAGTGAAGAACCTTTCCCAAAACATAAATTGTATAGCACGGCGGAGTATTGTACATAGAATCCGCGTCCGCATGAGTTTTGTAGCACAACATCGTAGGAGTTCCAGCACGCGGAGAATCCGTAATCAAATCCTCACGGATAATGACCAAAGTAACACCAGCCGGCGCAAGATTTTTCTGTGCACCAGCAAAAACCATTCCAAACTTTGAAATATCAAGTGGTTCAGAAAGCACACAAGAAGAAATATCCGCAACCAAAGGAATATTTCCAGTTTCAGGAATATATTCGTAATGAGTTCCCATAATCGTGTTGTTAAAGCAGATATAAACGTAATCGTAGTCACCCTCAACTTTTTCAACACGCGGAATATAAGAATAACCCTTGTCTTTTGAAGACGCGATAATATCAACATCAACGCCTAAATGTTTAGCTTCAGCCGCAGCCTTTTTTGCCCAAACACCAGTTTCAATGTAAGCCGCTTTTCCAGAATGAATTGCAAGATTTTCCGCAACCATCGCAAACTGAGTCGAACCACCCCCTTGAAGGAACAAAACCTTGTAATTTTCCGGAACATTCATCAACTTGCGAACCATCGCCTCCGCATCCTGAATAATCGGCTCAAAAGCCTTAGAACGGTGGCTCATCTCCATAACCGACTGACCAGTTCCCTTATAATCAAGCATTTCCGCCGCACATTCATTCAAAACATCTTCCGGCAAACAAGAAGGACCAGCACTAAAATTGTAAACTCTAGACATTTATACCCACTTCTCCATAAAAAATATTTTCCCATTTGGAAGTTCCCGCCTACGGCGGTCGGGCTTTTCGGGGTTCCGTATGCACTCCATTGTTTTTGCGGCGATTGCTTCGCGCCTTCGGACGACAAGCTCAATCACCACAAAAACAACGGCTTCGCCGCCCCTACAATCCCTAACTCTGCACGCTCGCAGGCAAGCCCTTAAACATTGCAAAGTCAACATTTTTATCTTAGTTCCTTAAAACAAATTTACCAACCAAATTTAAACAAAAAAAAACCAATTCCACCCAAATTCAAGAAGAATCAGTCTTTTTATCTATTTATTGTTAGTTTTTTCACAATAACCTATTGATTATCTAGTCAGAATGTTAACCTTTTTTTGCAAAACAAACTCTGTCTAATTAATAACACCGGTAACTGCCAAAACAGAAATACTCGTGCTCACTGCCGAAAGAATCGTTGTTATAATCGGAGCATACTGATTAAAATAATACAATCCACTGTTTGCCTTTGCCTCAATCCGCATTTCTGGCTGAATAAATTCAGACTTCTTGTGTTTTTTTCCATTAACATCAGTAATGACAATCGCATCGCCAGTATTTTTTTCTTTTATAAAACCGCCAGCAAGTCCAATGTAATAATCCCATGTTCGGTCCGGAATATACGGATAACGCCCAGGAAGATAAACTGCACCAGAAACAGAAACAAAAAACTGCTTGAACGGAATCAAAAGCGTGTCATTGTTTTTCATTTCAATTTTTGCGTAATAAGAAGCGTCATACAAAACTGGCAAAAGATTTAACTCAATTTTTTCGCCATCCCGGAGTATATAAGCGTGTTCAAGATCCGAAACTTCTGTAAGAATATTCTTGTTTTTTCTTATAAAGAACGCGTAATCTTCGCCCTCCGAAAAATCAAACGACATTTTTTTTGAAACATTCGAATTTTCAAGTTTTACAGTTGCATCCTCAACACCTTCAGAAATCGCCCCTTCAACAAAAATATGCGGACACAAATCGCTAAAAGTAGAAATTTTTACAGAATCATAACAAAGAAGCTCGTAATCGTTCTCGTAGTTTTCCTTGTTCAAATAAATCTTTTCGCCAGCAGATTCTTTTTCTGTTATAAAGCGCGAAAGTTCAATTCTGCTCAAATCAGTGAACGGAGTAAGTCCATCACCATACAAATCAATCAAAGCCTTTAAATTTTCACCAGCAAGCAACTCGTAGTCACCCGGACGGCGAACTGCTCCATCAACAGTAACTTTTCTTTCAATTTTGTTCACAACAATTTTATCGCCAGGACGCAAAAACGGATCTTGCGCCAAATCTCCATAACGAGTCGCCTTGAACAAATCATAATCCTTGGACTCACCATCCGCCGACAGAACAGTAATTTTCCTTAACGAAGAATAATCCGTAAAATTCTCACTTATAAAAGAGGAAAGACGAACCAACGCCCAAATATTTTTTTCAGTGGTTTCAATAACTTCACCGGTAATAGCAACTGTAAAAACCGCAGGCGCAGTCAGAACAAACTGAACACCACCCATAGGATAGTTTTTCTGCACAATCTTTGTAACCTGATCCTTTAACTCAAGGAAAGTAAGACCTTTTGCATTTATAACACCAAGATTCGCAATCCGCAGTTTATAGCTAGAATCAAGCGGAATGGAATAAGTTACCGGGCTAGAACCAACCGCAAAAGCCAGCGCATAAATATCTCCGGCAGTAACAGGATAATCCGCGCGGGACATTGCAAGCTGAGAATCAGGAACCAAATTTGCATTTGATGAATCAGCAAGTTTTTTTGTGTTTGCATATTTTGTAATATCAATCTTTGTTTTGCCAGAAGAATCCTGTGAACTCCCCGAAGAAGAACTCCCCTGACTCTTTAACTGTTCCAGAATTTGGCTCTGAGTTTGACCAAAAACAAAAGTCGCACAAAAAGTCAATGCCAAACAAACTGATAAAAATTTCACGTTTTGCTTTAAATTTTTCATTTCAACTTCTCTTCTATTGTATTCTATTTTTTTAAATTCAGTTTTTTACGTGCTTCTGGGTCATTTTTTATGTTGTGCCAGGCATTCAACGCAAAAGCCATAAAGATAGAAATAAATACAGCCGCAAAAGTTATAATAATGCAAAGTTTTCCGCGGCTCGGTCCACTTTTCATATCAGGAATTTCAGGGCGTTCAAGAATCTGAAAAACCGGCTGCTCGCTCTGCATTCTTACCTTTAAAAGTTCATACTGGGTTTTCAGCTGTTCGTAAACTTTCTGCTGGGCGTTAAGTTCCATCTGAATTCGTGCAATTTCAATGGAAACATTCTGACCATTCCAGATTGAAACTCCGCTGCTCAAATTTGAACCAAGATTCTGCGCCTGATGCTCAAGTTTTAAGATTTCTTTGTAAGTTGCCTCAACACTTACCTCAAGATTTTTCTTTTCAATTCTGTTTGTATCAAGACCAAGTTCATCAAAACGGTTCTGCATCCAGTCAACGGCAAAATTTACAACATTTTTTGCAAAAACTGGGTCAATATCTGTAAAACTTATTGTAAAAACTGAACTGTCTTCATCGTAATTAGAAGTAAGAGTCTTTTTCAATGCCTTGCGTGTGCTTGTAAGCGGAGATTTTTCTATTTTGTAACGCTCTGTAAGATTAAATTCTTTTGCAACCGCATCAAGATATTCATTTGAAGAACTAAGGTAAGTGGCAAGCGAACTTCTTGAAGAGCCAGAACCACCAACACTGATTCCTGCCAGCCCTGCCAACGAAGAAAGACTAGAAGACAAGCCCGAACCAGAAGATTCTTCTTTTATGAGCATATGAGCCATTGGCGTATATTTATTTGGAAGCGGCGATTTTTCCGGCGGCATTTTTATTGATATAATAGAAAAAACAACCGCAAAAAGCATTGCAATTGCCGTAACCAGAATTATCATCTTCTTGTAACGAAGCAGAACTGCCACTAAATCCAAAAGAGAAATTTCGTCATCAGTGTTTTCAACGTTTTTAGCAGCAACTGTTTCCGTATCTTGTAATTTTTCCATTTTTTTAGTATAAATAATAAGAAAGCTTAAATCAAGGTATTGATAAACTTAAGCTTTTGAAAAATATTTTCGGAGATACAGTTTTGAATTCGCCTTTAACAAAAAGAATCACTACTTTTGCATTTATTTTTACTATTTTTACCTGTCTGCGGCCAAACCTCGTAATTTGTCAAGGGGGGGGGGGAGCAGACAATATAAAAAATGAAGCTGAACTTTTTTCCGCGAATGCTCAACTTGCAATGGCAGAAAAAGACTACAAAGTTACCGCCGGCGATGTCTACACGCTATCTTTTTATCAGAATGGAGCTGGAAGTTCCTACACAATAATTGTTGATTCAACATACAAAATCAAAATTGCAAATCTTGGCGCAATAAACTGCGAAAACCTTTCGTTTATTCAACTTAAAAAGAATATAGAAACTCTTGTAATGCGGAATTACCCTTTGAGCGTTGTGACTTTTGCAATGCTTCAGCCAAGCATTTTTAACGTTTTGATAAAAGGAGAAGTTTTTTCTGCACACGAAACAAAAGCATGGGCGCTCACAAGACTTTCTGATATTCTACAAGCCGCGGAACTTACACAATTTTCTTCAACGCGGAACATAAAAATTAAAAGTGCAGATGGAAAAATAAAAACCTGTGACTTGTTCAAGGCAAAAAGAAACGCAGATTTTTCTGAAAATCCATATCTGCGTCCGGGAGATGAAATTGAATTTTCCAGAGCAGACAGAAAAGTTTCAATTTCTGGTTCAGTTGAACGCCCCGGAACTTACGAACTTTTAAAAGGCGAAAACCTTTCAGAACTAATCAATGTTTATGCAAAAGGCACAACAAAAACCGCAAATCTTTTAAAAATTCAACTTTTGCGCTTTGAAAATTCAGAAAACCAGAGTGAAAGCCATAAAAAAATAATCTATCTGAACAAAAATTCAATTGAACAGAACTTTTTGCTGGCAGACATGGATTCCGTTCACATTCCAGACCAAAACGAAATTCAATCATTTATTGAAGTAAAAGGAGTGATAAAAAATCCCGCGAACGGCTACTCCGAAACAGACGCATACAATGCACGCGCATACAATGTATATAGAAGAAAACTCACATTTTTTGCCACAGAAACCTACGCTTCCCTTTTAAGAAGAAACCGCGACCTTTTCACAGTTTTCTCAGACCTCGAAAACACCTACGTCCAACGCGAAAACGAACAAATAAAACTCGAAGCCGCCAAAATCCTGGATGACCTAAGCTTTGAAAACGAAATTTTTGTGCAAAAAGGGGATGAGATGATTGTGCCGTACAAGGCGTTGTTTGGGGAAGATGGATGTGACGGGGAGGAATAGGGGGGGGATAAGCCCAAAATCTATAAAAACTCTAGGCAGTTAAAAATGGACTTAGCCTTAGATTTCATATGGCCGATATCAATCTTTCTATTCCTGAAATCAACATATTGAAACTTACAGAAGTATTATTATTAGGATTAAAAAATTCTGCGATTTTTTCAGCACCAGAAATTTGCTGATGTTCTGGTAAAAACTTTTGCAATTCTCTTTTTGGATTAATAATTGAATCTGGAATCTTATACAGAGCTTTTTGAGCAAGCTTCGTCAAATCCTTATTATAAGCCTTTGAAACCGCCTGCAAATCACCAAAATACCAACTTTCAAGCTCATGACAAGCAATTCTTACAAGAAAAGTTCTACCACAATCTTTGCATAAATTAATAAGTTTCTTTTTCAGTTCAACACAAATCCATGAATCCTGGTCTTGAATTATTACAAACTTTACACCGGGTTCATTCCAAGCCTTTAATTTCCTAGGAATAGATTTTTCTAAATCTGATTTTCCCTCATGTGGTATTGTTTGAAACAAAACATCTTTAGGCAAAATTTTCGGAAGAACAATATCAAGAAATCTCTTCATTGATTTTTCTTCCAAAAGAAATATAAGTTTCATAACTTACTCTCCGCTTAAAATACCTTGCTTCCAAAGTGCTCCGGAAAGATCCCCTTGTTCAATACAATTCATGAACAACTTATTATCTGTAGCTTTCTTAATCTGGGTAAATCCATCTTTTTTGGCAAAGTAAAAAATTTCCTCAGGTTTTACGGCATTCAAGAAATCCGGAGAATGAGTTGAAACAAACACCTGTCCACCATTTAAAGAATAAAGTCTAAATTCCTCTGCCAGTTCTTCCAATAATTCTGGATAAAGCTGATTTTCAGGCTCTTCAATACAAAGTAAAGCATGTTTCATCGGGCTGTTTAATAATACTAGATATGTAAACATTTTGATTGTTCCATCTGAGACAAACTTTGCAGAAAAAGGATTTTTAAACTCACCATTCTGAAATTTTAAGACAATATATCCATCATCAGTTTCTTTAGCTTGAATATCATCAATTCCAGGAATTCTTTCTTTCATACTCTTCAATATTTTCTGAAAATTCTTTGGATAATTGTCATAAATATATTTTGTAACAATTGAAAGATTATCACCAGAGCGAGTTAAATCATCTCCATAAACAGATTCATTTCTTTCTCTGGCTGCATCAACTTTAAAATCAGCAACAAACCAGTTTTCAATAAGCCTTCTAAAAGTAGCAACAGTTTCAAATTCCTTAAATTGCCCTAATCCCTTTATTGCAAGAATATCAGGAGAATCCAATTTCTGAGATTTTCTAACAGCATTGGCAACATCTTCATTTGTATTTAAAACACCTTCTATAGCAACACCTTCACCATTCTTAAAATCAAGAACCTTCCAAGGTTGCCCCTTAGAACCTCTTCTAAACTTTAAAATTTCTGATGCCACTACAGGAAATTTTTTCTCATTCAATCCAATAGAAAGTTGATAAGTAATTAGAGGTTCGGTCTCATATGCCCTGAATTTTATTTCAAAATCAATTGTTCCCACTTGATTTCTAGAAATCACTTCATAAAAACCACCTCTTCGGGTTAAAGCAGTTTTTACATTACCAATTAAACAGTCATGCAAAAATCCAAAAACATCAAAAAAGGTAGACTTTCCTGCACCATTCTTTCCAAGAAACACTGCCATATTTGAAACATCTTTTACTTCTACATCTTTTAGAACTTTATAATTATGAATTTTTATTGATTCAATCTGCATGACATTACCACTTCCTTAATTGTAGACAATAAAAAATGAATCGTCAATGAATGAATTGAACGCAGACCTTTTTAAATAAACAGGTAATAAACGATAAAAAGCATTCCCTTGCATTCTATAAAAGTTTTATGACCTAAAATAAACAGAAATCTAAGGCTTCAAAAAAATAATACAAAAACTTAATTCTTCCGTTTTTTTCGGACTTACAAAATCATGAATACTAAAAAAGAATTTGTCAATCACTTTCTTTTTTTATATATTTTATAGTAATGAGTACAAATAGATACAATTGGTTTAGTAAAAATCCAAATTATTCAAACAAGTATTGTCCTTACTGTGGCAGATTATTCTCCACCTTTGGCTCAGAACATGATATAAAAATAAGAACTAATAAAAAACATTTAATCGGCCGTAATTTTGTGCCTAGAAACAGTTTTAAAAACCCTAATAATATAAATTTCATTTTTAGAGCATGTAATACATGCAACACAAGAAAATCAAATTATGAAAGACAAATATCTTCTGTTTCACTTTTAAATTCTATCAATGAACATTCATTTGAAGAACAATTAAGAATAACTGAAAAAGCTAATAATGATTATTCCAATTCTAAGAAACATACAAAAGTATTTAATGCAGGCTCTCAGATTTCAACTAAAATTGATACGAACTTTTTTCATCTTAAACTAAAATTTTCTGCACCGCCACAGGTCAATGAAAAAATTATTGCAAACCTTGCTTTCATGCATATGCAAGGACTAATAGGATTTATTTTTCAGGACTATGAAAATCACACAATGAATAACTATATTCATCTATCAAAAAAAGACTTTCATTATTATTCATACTTCTCAAATGATGATTGGGGAAATTCTAGCCTTGAATATTTAAGACTGTTTACATCTACATGGAAACCTTTGATGATTACATCTACTGCCAATAATAATTTTAAGATTTATATAAAAGGCGAGGACGAAATAATTTTCTGGTTGCTAGAATGGAATAAATACTATCGTACATGCGGTTTCATAGGAGAACAAAAAT
>CAVIQW010000049.1:0-16400 GCA_963644915.1 Paratractidigestivibacter sp. | reverse complement strand
TAGAGTAGTAACTTAATATCAGCTTGTAAATAAGCTGATAAACTCTCTCCGATGACCGTGAAAATCGGTCGACGAGGCTTCTGGAAACGTTGTTCTTCGGAAGCCTCGTTTTTTTTTAAGTTTTTTTCCTGTTTCTTCTATTTGACGTTAAAGTTTAATTTGTATATAATAATTTACTATCAGTTTTTAAGCGAAGGCTTTTAGATTTTCATTTAATTGAGGTGGTAAGAATGGATACGATTTTTCCTTTAGAACAGTTGATTGGTTTTAAAGATAATATTTATATGATTACGGTTGCGGCAAGTCGCCGTGCTTATCAGATGTCAAAAATTAATGATCCTGAAATTGAACGAAATGCTGGAAAAGCAGTTTCTTTGGCCGCACGACAGTTGTTCTGCAGTAAAGTAACTTACAGAATAGAAGACGCTGCGAATAGATAAAAAATGCGGATACCGGTTGTTGTCCTATTCGCACCAACTGCATCAGGTAAGACTGCTTTAGCCATAAGACTTTTTGGAAAAAGCAGTCTATCTTCTTTTAAAGGCAAATCTGAACTTGTGAGCGCAGATTCAATGCAGGTTTATAAGGGGCTTGATATTGGAACTGCAAAACCTGATAACATCGAAAAAAATGAATTAAAACACCATCTTATAGATATTTTGAATCCTGACCAGCAGTTTTCTGTGGCGGATTTTGTTTCTATGGCGGATTCCTGTTGCACAGAAATTTTTTCGCGTGGAAAAATTCCATTAATAGCTGGCGGAACAGGTTTTTATATAAGGAATTTTATCCTAGGACTGCCAAAAACTCCCATTTCTGATGAAAAAATAAGAAATCAATTAAAGGAAAGAGTTGAAAAAGAGGGAAAAGAGGCTCTTTATGCGGAACTGAATTCCGTTGACCCCGAAAGTGCGGCAAAAATCAACGTAAATGATGAGTATAGGATTTGCCGTGCGCTGGAAGTTTTTTATTCAACAGGAAAACCTCGCTCGTCTTTTAAAATAAGTACCAAAATGCGTGAGTTTTATGATTTTAAAGTAATAATTCTTGAAACTCCTCGTGAAAAACTGTACGAGCGGATAAATCTTAGAGTTGGAAAAATGTTTCAGAACGGTCTGGAACAGGAAATTCATTCGCTTTATGAGAAAGGTTTTGGAAAATCTTCTCCGGGAATGCAGGCGATTGGGTATCGAGAATGGTTTCAGGAGGATGGAACCTTGCGTACTGATTCAGAGCAGGTTTTGCTTGAAATTCAGCGTGATAGCCGGAAGTATGCGAAAAAACAATATACTTTTATGGCGGATATTCCTGCGGCGATAAAAATAGATGCTTCAGATGAGGAAAAAATGTTTTTTGAAGTTCAGGAAAAATTAAATTCAATTTTTAATGAAATTCACCTTTGAACTATTGACCTAAGCGTATATTTGTAAGATAATGATTCTACTTTACTAGTAGAGGGGTGCCATCGTGCCTTGTGGAAAGAAACGAAAACGCCAGAAGATGGCGACACATAAGCGTAAGAAGATGCTTAGAAAAAATAGACATAAGGCAAAGTAGTTTACTTTGATATGTCTTGAGAGACCGGGTCAGAAGTTTTTGTCCCGGTCTTTTTTTTAAGTGAGAGGTTGTTGTGTTGCTTTCATCGATTCATTCGCCAGACGACATAAAAAAATATTCGCAAAAACAGCTGAAGGAGCTTGCTTCGGAAATCCGCAGGACAATTATTGAAGTTGTCGGAAAAAACGGCGGACACTTGGCAAGCAATCTTGGTGTTGTTGAACTTACAATTGCACTTCACCGTGTTTTTGAAAGTCCTAAAGATGCGATTGTTTGGGATGTTAGCCATCAGTGTTATGCGCATAAACTTCTTACAGGACGTTACGGACAGTTTTCAACGCTAAGGACGGAAAATGGTCTTTCTGGTTTTACAAAAAAGGAAGAGTCTCCCCACGATTATTTTGACAATGGACATTCTTCCACCTCGATTTCTTCTGCATTGGGTCTTTTGGTTGCCCGGAACATTCAAAAGCAGGACGGAAAGGTTATTGCTGTTATAGGCGACGGCGCGCTTACTGGAGGAATGGCTTTTGAGGCTCTTTCAAATGCTGGTCAGCTTGGAAAAAATCTTATTGTTATTGTAAATGACAACCAGATGTCGATTGATCACAACACTGGTGCGATTTCTAGTTATCTTAGCCGTATTACTATGACTTCGCCGTATCAGTCATTCAGGCACAGCTTTGATCGTTTTATACAGAAAATTCCGGGAATAAATAAAATTCTTACAAAATTTGTATTCAGGTTCAAGCGTGGATTAAAGGGGCTTTTGCTTTCAAACAATCTTTTTACAGATTTTGGATTTGAGTATGTTGGGCCGCTTGATGGGCACAACGAAAAAGAACTTGAAACAATTTTTACCCGCGTAAAAAATATGAAGCATCCAGTTGTTGTTCATGTGATTACAAAAAAGGGAAAAGGCTACAGTCCGGCAGAAGATCATCCAGAGAGGTTTCATGGGGTCGGACCTTTTGCAATCAGTGATGGAACTGTTGAAAAATTTGACGCGCTTAGTTTTACAGAAAGTTTTAGCAATGCGTTGATGGAACTTGCACTGAAAAGAGATGATATTGTTGCTATTACAGCGGCAATGTCTAAAGGAACTGGGCTTGCCGCATTTTCGCGCCGCTATCCAGAACGTTTTTTTGATGTAGGAATTGCGGAAGAACATGCTGTTACGTTTGCTGGCGGACTTTCCCGCGGTGGACTGCTACCGGTTGTCTGCATTTATTCAACATTTATGCAGCGTGCGGTGGATCAGCTTATTCACGATATTGCCCTGCAGAATCTTAGGGCAATTATTGTTCTTGACAGGGCTGGCGCTGTTCCGAATGACGGTGAAACTCATCAGGGGCTTTTTGATATTTCTCTTTTTAGACCTGTTCCTAATATAAAAATAATGTCACCAGCTACTGCAAAGGATTTGTCTATCTGTTTAGATTATGCTTCTGTTACTGACAAAGCGGTTGTAATTCGTTATCCGAAAATGTCTTGTCCTACGGAAATTCCTGCTTTTAGTCAAAATATCCAGGAAGGAAGGGGAGTTCTTGTTTCTGCAATGGACTATGAGCCTTCGTTTGCGGTTCAGTTTGAAGATTCTGATTTGGATTCAGTCAAAAAAATTCTTTTTGTCACAACAGGCGGAATGTATTCTGAAGTTCTTACGGCTTCTCGCTCGCTTTCGTTTGACAATGTTCTTTGCGACATTTATTCCTTGCGTTTTATAAAACCTTTTGATGAAAAATATTTTCTGAATCTTGCAAAAAATTACAACGGAATTGTTTTTGTTGAAGACGGAATGAAAACTGGCGGAATCAGCGAGGATCTTGCACGTCTTTGTGCCGAAAACGGAATTGAAAAAATTGCGGTCAAGGCTTTTCCTGAGGAATTTTATCATCAGGGAACAAGAAGTCAGGTTCTTGAGCAGGCTGGACTTTTGCCAGAGAACCTTAGAAAGTCTGCACTTGAAATTTTAAAAAAGTAAAAAAACAAAGAGGAAAAGATGGTTGAGCTAAAACTTCGCGACAGAATTATCACTACAAAACTTCCAGCTCTTGTGATGGGAATTGTGAATGCCACGAATGATTCTTTTTGGGAAAAAAGCCGTGGTGGAGCTGACGATGCGTTGCACTTGATAGACGAAGGTGCTGATATAATCGATGTGGGCGGTGAATCAACTCGTCCTGGAAGCGAATACGTTGCAGAAGATGAAGAAATCCGCCGGATTGTTCCAGTTGTTGAAAAAATAAGAAAATTTTCCGATATTGCTATTTCTGTTGATACAAGAAAAAAGAATGTTATGAAAGCGGCTTACGAAGCTGGAGCAGATATTCTGAACGATATTTCTGCACTTGAGGACGATTCTGAAATGCCTGCTTTTTGCGCTGAAACAAAAATTCCTGTGATTTTAATGCACAAAAGGGGAATTCCTTCTGAAATGCAGTCAAATACTGACTATAAAGATATTTTTAACGAAGTGAATAATTATCTTTTGGAACGTTGCTCGTTTGCTGAAAAGGCGGGAATTGGGCCCGAAAAAATTATTGTAGATCCGGGAATTGGCTTTGGAAAAAATCTTGAAGGAAATGTTGCTCTTATAAAGCACATCGGTAAGCTTTGCGGAAAAAAATACAAGATTCTTATGGCTCTTTCAAGAAAATCCTGCATCGGGCAGATTACTGGACGTGATATTCCTGACCGTCTGTCTGGAACTTTGGCCGCGGACTTGATTTCTGTGATGTACGGTGCGGAACTTGTGCGCGTTCACGATGTAAAAGAAACTGTAGATACTTTGAAAATCTTGGAGTATATTAATAGATAGAAAATTCAGGGGATAAAAGTGAAAGCAATTGACGTTGACAGTATTCTTGCAGTTTATAATTTTGTGCGTCCAGTGCTTGATATAGGTTTTATTACATTCGTTTTGTACAAGGCCTATCAAGTTATGGTAAAAACAAACAGTATTCAAATTTTAAAGGCGGCCGTAATTCTTTTGATTTCATATCTTATAGCTTTCCTTTTAAAACTTGATACTTTGCTGTGGATTTTTAAGACGGCGGCACCAGTTATGATAATCGGGCTTGCGATTGTTTTCCAGCCTGAAGTCAGAAAACTTTTTTTGCGTCTTGGGCAGAACCAATGGTTTGCGTTCGGGCATCGCTCAAAACATACATATGTTGACTCGGTTCTTATTGCCGCGGAGATGCTTTCAAAACAGAAGCGCGGAATGCTCGCAGTTTTTTTGAGGCATACAAAACTTGACGACATAATTCAGTCTGGTACAAAACTGGATGCGGATCTTTCTTCTAGTCTGCTAGTTACAATTTTTGGAATGGACACGCCTTTGCACGATGGTGCTTGTGTTATTCAGGGTGGAAAAGTTGTTGCGGCTGGCTGTTTTTTGCCATTGAGCGAGCAGTATGACATCAAAAAAACGTTTGGAACTCGTCACCGTGCGGCTCTTGGACTTTCAGAAGTTTCTGACGCGGTTGTTCTTGTTGTTTCAGAGGAAACTGGTGCGTTAAGTCTTGCATACGATTCAAAACTTCATTACGACCTTTCTGTAAAGGATTTAACAAAAATTCTGGAAAATCTTCTTGAAATAACACCGGACTCATTCAATATGGAGGACACAATCGATGAACATAAACAAGTTGATTGACAGGATTTCAAATAATTGGGCGGCAAAAGTTATATGTCTTATCCTTGCGTTTTTTCTTTATATTTATAACAGGACAACTTCGTTGCAGAAGAAGACTTTTACTGTTCCTCTTGCTGTAGAGGCGGAAGGTCTTGTTATGCCGTCAGCAAATCTTCCTAAATATGTTAAAGTTCTGGTTACGACTACAAAAGAAAACATGGCTTTTATTCAGGAAAGCGATTTTTCTGCAAAAGTTGATTTGGATAATTTTACAGAGCCGGGGGAATATACAGTTCCGGTTTCTGTTTCTGTTTCGGAAAAACTTGAACTTTTGGATACTTTTGAGTGCCGTGTAAAAACTGAAACGGTGAATGTCCATCTGGATGAAAGAATATTGAAATATATTCCTGTTGAAGTTGCTGAGTCTGGAACTCCTGCCTACGGATATAAAATATCGCAGTTTGATATTTCTCCGGCGACTGTAAAAGTTGTAGGACCTTCTAAAATTGTTGAAAAAACAAAACGGATTTATACACAAAAAGTCATTGTTGATGGAGCGGCGACCAGTTTTTCGTTGGATTCAAAACTTGACACCAGTTTTAACTCAAAAATAAAAATTCTTCCTGAAAGCGACTTTAAAATCACTGTAAAAATTGAACCACAGGAAGAAACCCGGAAAATTGAAAAAATTGTTCCTCAAATTTTAAATCTTGACCCGAAATTTGAAATTTTAACAGAACTGCCAAAAATTGATTTTTCTGTAACAGGTGCTGTTTTGACTTTGGACGCATTTTTACAGAAATCTGGTGCGGTTTTTGCTAACCTAAAAGATATTTCCGAGCCTGGTGAATACGAAGTTCCGTTGGAATTTAATCTTCCTGCAGGAATCAAAATTGAATCAAAATCTGCGGAAACGATGTTTTTAAAGATTTCAGAAAAAAGTGCTGAAGATTTTGTTGCAGAAACTGGGGAAAATGCACAAACTGAAAAAAATGAAAATTTAAAAAATGATGATAAGTCAGTTTCAGAGGAAAAATCGGAAAAGAAGGTGCAATGATATACGGAATCGGAATTGATATTGTAAAAGTTGACCGCATAAAAAAATGGGTTCAGGACGAAAAAATGGTTCAACGCTTTTTTAATCCTGCCGAGATGAACACTTGCACTTCGATTCAGTCTTCTGCCGAACATTATGCGGCTCGCTTTGCGGCAAAAGAAGCATTTGGTAAAGCGATTGGAACTGGACTTTCAGAGTTCAGGCTTCAGGATGTTTTTGTAAAAAATGATGAATTTGGGAAACCCGAACTGATTCTTCAGAATGAAGCCGCTGATTTATTAAAAAAAAAATGCGGAAATGCGAAAATTCATATATCATTAACTCATGAAAAAGAATATGCTCTGGCGTATTTGATTATTGAAAAAATCTAGGAGCGAAAATCAGTGTCTGTCGTAAAAAAATCAACTTATCCCGAAGAAAAAAAGAAACCCGCGATTTCGTATTGGTCAAAGGAAAAATGCACTTGCCCTGTCTGCAAAAAAGCGTTTGAAAAAGAAGTTATGCTCAGCGGAAATGGACGAATGATTGCGGGAAAACTTTCTGACGATTTGCACAGAACTTTTGAACCTTCTGCAAAATTCGGACGGATTTATCCTTTGATTTATGAAATTGGTGCTTGTCCAAATTGTTATACCGCATTGATTTGGAGCGATTTTAAGGAATTGCGTGATAAAACTACAACAGATTCTCTCTTTGATTCCCGTGAGGAACGACACGAGATGTGCGAAACGATTTTTCCTCATTTTAACTTAAAAAAAGAGCGGAGTTTGTACGATGGCTGTGCTATGTATTATCTTGCGCTCCTTACGTACAGTAAAATTCCGGCGGATAATCTTCCAACGATGAAAAGCGCATTTCTTTCTTTGCGGATGGCTTGGCTTACCCGAGAACTGGATATGGCTGTTCCTGGACACAATTTTAAATATATTTCTGATGTTATGTACAGGAAGGCTTTGTTTTTTTACCAGCAGGCGATTGTCTGTGAAACTTCACGCACTGAAAAAAGTTCTACTTTGAATAATTTTGGACCTGATATGGATAAAAATTATGGCTGGGATGGTGTGATTTATCTTTGTGGACTTCTTGAATATAAATATGGCCAGCAGGAAGATTTGCAGCTTAGGCTGAAAAAACTTTCTGAATCAAAAACTGCGATAGCAAGAATTTTTGGACTTGGAAAATCTTCTAAAAACAAGCCGGGACCGCTTCTTGAAAAAGCCAGAAATCTTTATGATTTGCTTACAAAAGAACTTAACGATGATGAATTTTAATAAAAGGGCAAATTGTGCGTAATATTCTTCTTACAATTTCGTACGATGGAACTGATTTTTGCGGATGGCAGCGTCAGGATTCCACTGAGAAAAAAAATGTTTTCCGGACTGTTCAGGGTGAAGTTGAAAATGCTCTTGAAAAACTGCATAAAATGCCGGTAACGCTTTATGGCTCTGGCAGAACTGATAGTGGAGTTCATGCGGTTGCCCAAAAAGCAAATTTTTTTTCACCGATTGATTCAATTCCTGTTGAAAAATATGTATGCGCATTGAATACGTTTTTGCCTCAGGATATTCGTATCACTGATTCTTGTGAAGTTCCAGAAGATTTTAACGCACGGCTAAGCGCGACCAGCCGAATTTACAGGTATTTTCTAACGCCAAAAAATATTCTTGCGAACAACAACCGCTATTCGTGGTTTGTGAATTATGAGCCGAATATTGAACGCCTTAACAATTACTGCAAATGCCTTTCTGGGGAAATTGACTGTGCGTCTTTTGCGGCAAGCGGTGATAAAAGCCTTTCAACTTTTAGATATTTGGAAGGTGCCCGCTTTTTTAGGCAGAAATCTTTTCCAGATGACAAGGAAATTGTGGTTTTTGAGATTGAAGCGAACGCTTTTTTATGGAAAATGGTTCGAACTATAACAGGAACGCTCATAAATCTTGATAAAACCGATGCACCGGAAAATTCTTTTCAGAAAATTCTTGAGGCTAAAGACCGCACAAAAGCTGGAGCAACTGCACCTGCAAAAGGTCTTTTTCTGTACGACATAAAATTTGACGGAATCCGCCGGCACATTTAGGAACTACAAAAGCGAAACTGGATCGATGTCAAATTCAATGTAGACGGAAGCCGGGTGGGTGTAGTTGTACATTAGATTTGCGATTGCCTGCTGCATTGTCCGGATGTCAAGTCCACGTAGGATCACCTGATACCTGAAATTCTGGCTGATTTTTAAAATTGGACATTCAGCCGGTCCGATTACATCCGTTTTTTTTCCACAGAATTTTTTTAGGATTTCAACTGAATCGTTTGCAAATTTTTCTGCAAGAGTTTGTTTCGGGCTTCTGAAAACAAGTCGGGCAAGCCTGCTGAACGGTGGAAATCCAAGAATTTTCCGGGTTTCAAGTTCATAGTTGTAAAAAGCTTCAGTTTCTCCTGAACAGGCATATTTTATCGGTTCTTTGTACGGATTGTAGGTCTGCACAAAAACTTTTCCGTCTGGAAAATATCTTCCAGCTCGTCCTGCAACTTGCGTAATCAGGCTGAAAGTGCGTTCGCTAGCCCTAAAATCTGGCATATGAAGTCCGGTGTCAGCAAGAACAACTCCAACTAGCTGAAGGTTCGGAAAATTCAGTCCTTTCGCAACCATCTGCGTTCCAAGCATTATGTCGTATTCGCCGTTTCTAAATGCGTCAAGTTTTTCCTGTAATTCGCCCTTTTTTGTTAAAACATCTGTGTCAATTCTTAGAATTCTTGCATTTGGAAATTTTGTACGTGTTTCGGTTTCAATGTATTCAGTTCCGAATCCGCTGTAGCCAACGTCAAGACTTGAACATTGAGGACATGAACTTGGCGGTTGAATTGACCATCCACAGTAGTGGCATCGCAACCGGTTTTCTGTTTTGTGATACGTCATTGGAACGGAGCAGTTTTTGCATTTTATCTCGTAGCCGCAGGAATTGCACCTAAAAAAATGCGTGAATCCTCGGCGGTTCAAGAATAAGATTACCTGCTTTTTCTGTTCAACCGTTTTTCTGATTTCTTCCGCAAGTTCATCGCTTATGCATCCGGAATTTTCTGTCTTTGAAAGGTCGATAGTGTGGATTTTTGGCATTGCACCGCCTGCAAGCCGTTTTGTAAGAGTATGCCGGATTAAACGCCCAGTTTTCATAAGTTGCCATGCTTCAACGCTCGGCGTGGCGCTTCCCATAAGCAAAGGTATACCCAACGCACTGCATCGGTGCATCGCGGCCTGTCTTGCGTGGTAACGAGGGGTTTCACTGGATTTGTATGAACCATCATGTTCCTCGTCAATTATTATCATCCCCAAGTCTGGAACTGGAGCAAAAACCGCGCTTCTTGCTCCAACAACAATCCGTGCCTCTTTGTGCATGATTCTTCGCCATTCGCTTAATTTTTGGCTTGGCGTAAGCCCAGAGTGCAGAACAGCGGATGTGTTTCCGAACCTTGCGGTAACAGCCTTAACAACTTGCGGCGTTAGTCCGATTTCTGGAACTAGATAAATAACTCCGTTGCCTTTGTTCAAAAACCATTCCGCACACTGAAGAAATACCTCTGTTTTTCCAGTTCCTGTTGGTCCATAAAGATAGTGATATGAAACATTTCCTGTTTCGGCGGATTTTAAGACCGCATTGACAGCGTTGATTTGTTCGTCGCTTAGTTGGTTCGTGGTTTTTGCGGTTATATCGTCCTCAAATGAAAATCCTGGACAACTTACTTCGCGTTTTGCCCGGGAAGGAATTATTGAAAAAACTGCCTCGCCGATTGAACAGATGTAATACCGGGAAATCCACGTGGCAAATTCATAAATTTCTGGTGTGAACAATGGTTCTTTGTCTAAAATTTTTGTTACGGAACGGATTTTTTCAGCAGAAACTGGGCAATCATTCGGAAGTTTATCCCCTACAGAAACAATGAAACCTGTCATCTTTCTGTTTCCAAAGCGGACTTCAGCTCTTTTTCCTGTTGCAGGTGTTTCTTCTGGAAGATTTTTTTCATCGGCTTCCCAAAAGTATGTGAAAGTTTGATTCAGCGGAATATTCAGAACAATCTGTAGATATTTCATTTAGTCTGAAAACCCTTTGCGTAGTCTGGAGAAAGAGTGAGCAGTTTTGTCTTAAAAAATTTTAAATCTTCCCAGGCTGGCTTTTTAAATTCAATATTTCGCAAAAGCGCGCTCGGGTGATAAGTTATTATCAGTGGAATTTTGTTGTATTCATAGACATTTCCGCGGAATCGGTTCAATGAAAATTCTCCGTCAATGTTTAAAAGATTTCTTACAGCAACTTTTCCAAGTGCAAGAATCATTTTTGGCTTTAAAACTGCAATCTGCGCATCAAGAAATGAACGGCAAGTTTCTGCCTCATCTTTTTGTGGGTCTCGGTTGTATGGCGGACGGCATTTTACTGTATTTGCAATGTAGCAGTTAACCGAACGGTCAAGCAGTATTGCGTTAAGCATTTTGTCTAAAAGTTTTCCGGCAGGTCCAACAAATGGAAGCCCCTGTTTATCCTCTTCTTCTCCTGGACCTTCTCCAACTACAAGCACATCAGGATGTTCAACGCCTTGTCCTGGAACAATGTGGGTTCTCTGTTGGCTCAGACGGCATTTTGAACATTCAAGGATTTTTTTGTTTACTGCTTCAATTGTCATTCCATTGGAAGTCTGTTTTTTTTCTGCTTCAAACTCTTTGTCATCCACGAACTCAGGTTTTTCTGTAAATTCCAGTGAAGTGTAGCCGTAAAAATTATCGCTTGCCGTTTTTAAAAGATTAAAAATTAAATTTTTTTCCTGAGCTTTCATAAATCTCTTGTATCTTATCACTTATCTTGTAAATCATTCAATAAATAAGTAGAATAAGAGTATTGTTTTTCAAAATTTAGTTTTGAAAGTTTTATAAAAAATGTCTGGAATTTTCTAATGAAAAAAAATATTTTTGTTTTTTTAATCTTTTTTCTTTTCTCTCTTTCAGTTTTTGCTCAGGTAAGTGTAAGTCCTCAGGAAGAATTTTATTCAGATGCGGTAAACTGGTATCAAAAAGGTTACGTTGAACGGCTTCCTCAGTTAAAACCGTATCCTTTAAATATTGTAAAAAATATGCTTGAAACTGTTATTCAACTTGGCGAATCCGCTGAACAGGCTAGGGCTTCTGCGTACTACAAAGAATTTTTTGGAAAATCTTGGAATGTTTCTGCTTCCGGTGCTTATTACGGAAAAATATATTCGCTTGAAAACACTGAAAATGAAGTTGCGGAACGTTTTGAAAATTTTAATCAGGCGACTGGAAATTTAAATTTTTCTTCTGCGTTTTTGCTAAAGGATTTTGTTGGATTCAATTTTTCTTCGGAACTACACGGGCAAAGTTCGTTTACAAATTCTTCAGATGTTATTCCGCGTTATATGGCAAATTCAAATTTGTCGGTTATTGAGCCGTTTATTTTTGAGGCGGGAGACATTGATTTGCTTATGAATCTTTCTGGAAATGTTTCTGTTGGAAGCAAAAATTTGTACGGAACTTTTGGTTTTAATCCGATTGGATATGGACTTTTTCCAGATGATGATTTGATTCTTTCGCCGTGTTCAAACCAGATTTTGAATGCAACATTCAATTATGAAGGAAAATCTTTTCAGTATGCGCAGGTTTTTGGATTGACTGGTGCTTCCAATAAATATAAGGGAAACGAAACAGATTTTTCCTTTGATAAATTTTTTGCATTTCATTCTATAAACGTTCCCTTTTTTAATGGAAAACTGAACATTGCATATTTTGAGGGGGCTGTTTTTGGCGGAGGTTTTAATCCTTCGTTCTTGACGCCGGTTCCGTGGGCAATAGTTTCTCTTGCTGACGGAAATTCTGAAACAGTTTTTGCAGGTACAAAAATTGAAGTAAAGCCAATGCAGTGTTTGTCATGGAACACGGAGTTTTTGCTGAACGACTTGAAACCTAAGAATTTTATAAAATTAAAATGGAACGATGCCGCAATCCGCTCTGCGTTTAAAACAGGTTTTACGTACACTCCGCTTGATTCGATTGCAAGTTTGATTTCGGTTGATTACACGCTTGTAACACCTTACACATTCACTGCTTATGACACAATTGATGAAAAATATAATTACCGAGATTATTCAAATTTTGGTGCGCCGATTGGAACGGATTTGCTTCCTAATTCTGACCGAGTTTCTATGACATTGAATTTTAAACCTACAAAAAATTTAAAAATATCAACAGTTTCTGCATATTCCCGGCATGGAAATCAATATGAAGACTGGGAGTACGAGGATATTTTAAAGTTGGATGGAACTGCATACACGAATACAACTTTGGCACAGAACACTCAGAATCTTGATTCAGCAAAAGACCAGACTGGATTTCTTATTCAAGATAACTTGATGTATACAATGCAGGCTGGAATCGATATTGAATACACTTTTTATTCAAAGAAATATTCAAAAGTTTCTTTTGGGCTTGGCTACACGTTTGAATTCATAAAAAATGATGGCGTTGATGATGGAATTTACACAGGAAATTACACTGATTTGAGTTATTCAACAGATGAAGAAAAAAAAGCCACAGAAGAAAAGTTGGATGCTGAAAAAGAAAATTGGCAGAAACATCTTCATAATTCATATAATCATTATTTCAGAGCAGGAGTTAAAATCACTTTTTAATGGCTAACAGGAAATTCTTATTTCTATATTTAAATACAGGTGCTGGGCATAAATCTGCCGCAAAAGTGCTTGCGAACTCAATGAGGCAAATTGACCCAAATGTTGAAATCAAGATGGAAATCGGTTACAGCCGCCATGGTCTTGGTCATCTTATTTTTGAAAAAGGGTACAATTACTCGTTGAATTTTATTCACGGACTTTTTCCTCTTGTTTACGATCTTGGTCAGCACAGATGGCTTCAGAGTCTTTTGAATTATATAATCGGACCGGAAGCCCGGCATCACCTTAGAAAAATGATTTTAAGGGAACATCCGACTGACATTGTCTGTTTTCATTTTGGCGTTACTCCATTTGTAAAAGATGTCTTAAAGAATATTCCGTGGAATATAAATTTTACTGTAATTGTAACAGATCCGTTCACAGTTCCGCATTGCTGGTTTTATGAAAAAAATCTGAATTATATGGTTTATTCACAAGAAGCAAAGCAGATTGGTGTAAAAGAATGTGGTATTTCTCCGGAAAATATCACGGTTATTCCATTTCTTATGAATGAAAAATTCAGAAACCATAAACAAACTCCGCAGGAAATCCGGCTTTTAAAAATAAAACATGGTTTTGATCCAGATAAAAAAGTGGTTCTGCTTGTCGGCGGAGGTGAAGGGCTTCCAGGGGCAACTGAAATCGTGAATCAGTGTATTCTTCATAAATCAAATTTTGCCACTGCGATTATTTGCGGAAGGGATGTTGTAAAAAAGCGGAATATGACTCTTTTGCGGATTGCACATCCAAAACTAGACTTGCACGTTTTTGGATTTGTTGATTATTTTGACGAACTCGTAAAAATTTGCGACTGTGCCGTAATAAAGGCTGGACCTGCAACACTTATGGAAGTTCTTTCGTTCAGAAAACCTGTTATTATCAGCCGCTACATTCATAATCAGGAACTTGGAAATATGCGTTTTGCGGTTAACAATAACGTTGGATATTTTATTCAAAGCTCAAGAAAAATATACAAGAAAATCAATGACCTCTTAAACGATGAGAATTTTTCCGCAGATATGCAAAAGAATTTTGACAACATCAGCATTGATACTGATGCGTCAAAAGTTGCGGCTAAATTTCTTTCCCCAATTCGAAACGCTTGATTTCACGTTTTTCATAGGATTCTTTTATTAATTCTTCTGCTTCAAGTTCCTTGAAAATACGTTCTGCATCCTCAATTCGTCCTCTCAAAACAGGATGCTTTGGGCTGAACAGTACGCAGCAGTCTTCGTATGGAAGAATTGAAGTATTGTATGTGCCGATAAATTCCGCTGTCTGCATAATTTCTTCTTTATCCAGTCCAACTAGCGGCCGCAGCAATGGAAATTCTGCAAAATGTTCTGTAACGTTCATATTTTCAATTGTCTGGCTTGCTACCTGCCCAAGACTTTCGCCGGTTACAATGCAGTCTGCTTCAATTCTTTTTGCAAGCATATTTGCAACTTTCATCATGCAGACACGAAGCATAAGTGTTGACCATTCCTCGGGTGCTTTCTGTTTTATTTTCATCTGAACATCTGTGAACGGAATTATGTTCAGATAAGTCTTTAGCCCGAACTGCGAAAGTTTTGCGGCAAGTTCCTCAACTTTTTTTTGCGCTTCAATAGAAGTGTAAGGGTAGGAATGGAAATAGACACATTCGATTTTCATTCCACGGCGCATCATTCTGTAGCCGGCAACTGGAGAGTCAATTCCTCCAGAAAGCAGCAGAAGTCCAAGACCGCTGCATCCAGCCGGAAGCCCTCTGTTTCCTTTTTTTGCATCGCTGTAGACAAAAGTCCGTTCCCGCACTTCAACAAAAATTCTTATGTCTGGATTGTGTACATCAACTTCAAGAAAATCATCGTCGCAGACAGCCGCACCACATTCGCAGTTTAGTTCAAAAGAATTCAGCGGAAAACGTTTGTCACCGCGGCGTGCTTCAATTTTGAATGTCTTTATTTTTGGATTTAGTTCTTTTTCTGTTTCCGATATTTTTCGTACGCATTTTTTTATTTCATTTATGTCGTTTTCGCACGTAAGCGTTCTAGCCCATCCGGTAATTCCCAAAAGATGGCTCAGTGCTTCTTCAACAGATTCAGAATCTTTTTCTTCACAGTCAATGTAAAGCCGGCCTGCATGGCATTGGACGTTTAAATTAAGTCCTTTTAAATAAGTCTTTGTGTTTGTGTACAGCAACTTTTCAAAAGTTTTAAGATTTGAGCCTTTTAACATAAGCTCGCCGATTTTTGCAAGATACGTAATCATATTCTAAGAAGTTTACTGTTTTTCAAAAGTAGTGAAAAGAGATTTTTTTACCTGCAAGTTATTTTTGAGAGTCAGCCGCTCGCGGACTGAAATTTTTCTGGCGTTCCCTGACTTCTTCAATTATCTTATTTCCTTTTTCAAGTTGATTTATAAGTTCCCAGTGCCAGTCAAGTTCTTTCTCCGGAAAAAGTGGTGGCGGGTCGTTTTTACGCCTTGAATTTGCCTGTGCTACGATTTCCATAAGATTTTCGGCAGAATTTCCACTTTCAACTTTTGAAAGAAACGGTTTTCCAAGAACGATAATTTTTTTGCTTTCATCCATTTTGTATTCAAAAGGAAAATTTTCATATTTTTCTACATTGCGGATGTTGCTTCCTTTTCCGCTTACGCAAGTGTAATTTGTTCCAGCTGAAAAAATGTGTTTATCGATTGTGTAAAATGTGCTGTTGTCTGAAAAAACGGCTTTTGTATTTGTGTACGGCATTTTTGTTTTCCAGAACCTAAGCTGATATGCGCCATTTTCTGTAAAATACCAGGAAATTATGTTTTCTTTGCTGTTTCTTTGGGTTATTC
Source organism: Paratractidigestivibacter sp. (assembly GCA_963644915.1). Lineage (GTDB taxonomy): Bacteria > Spirochaetota > Spirochaetia > Treponematales > Treponemataceae > Treponema_D. Next base: position 597 of record CAVIQW010000049.1, on the reverse strand, counting down.
TGATAGAGTTTTCGCTGTTAAGTCCTTGCCAGTAGCCAATTATAGAATTTTTTTCAGATTGAACGTCTGCGTTTTCTGTGTCATTTTGTACATCAAAATCTGATTTTACAAGAAAATCCAGATAAATTTTATCATCAACCAAGGCGACTGGAATTACTGAACTTGTTTTTTTATCAATGGATATTGTCATTTCCCATGCATTTAAAGTGTCTTGGATTTGATTAAAACTAACCTTGTAGTCGTGTCCGTTTTTTTGTGTTGCGGCGTTTCTTTCACGTTCAGAAATTTTTGAAAAATCGTCTGGTTCAACGGCACGGTCATAGTACCAGCCATAGTATTCTTTTAAAATTATTGAAATTTGATTGTTTCCGCCGAAAAAAATAATCCTGTCTGCTCCAGTCCAAATTCCTTTTAGTTGTTCAGGAATCCCTGAAAAGATGAATTTTGGCAGAATCAAAAGTATAAAAAATGAAAAGAAAGATTTTAATTTCATAGATATATGATAATCGAAAAAAAAAAGAAGTTAGTTTATGCTAACTACTTGACTAAAAATAAAATTTTTTTTATAAATTAGTTAGTTAAGACTAACTATAAGGA
>CAVIQW010000048.1:0-16568 GCA_963644915.1 Paratractidigestivibacter sp. | reverse complement strand
TGCAGGAAAAATTAAAAAATACCGCAAAAGCAACTAAAATGCCCGTAAAAAATCCGGCGAATCGTCTTAAAAATCTTTTCATTGTTTCTCCATTTGCTATACGGATATTTTAGCATGGATTTTTCTAAAAAGATAGATTCAAATTGTTTTATAAGTTCATTAAAATCATTCGCACTGCCCAACAATCTGTGAAAAACGCATCCTTTTTATGACAATCTTAACATTCGGGCTAATAAAAATTTTATAATTTTTTAATCTTCGCTTGCAATTTTTTTTGAAATTTTATATAACTATTTATGTCAAGGGCGACAAGAATTTGTAAGAAGCAAATTCTTGTCGCTTTTTTTATTTGATTTTTAACTTTGTTAAAGATTGAAAAATTTTTGGTATGCACAATGGCGTGCGGACAGATTTGGAGATTCCATCTGCTGTCTGCACGCCATTTTTTTTGCAGTTTGGAGGTATAGTTATGGATTCTGCTGCTTTAATGGAAGCGATAAAGTCCGTTTCCAGTGACTTGTGGGGCGTGTGGTTTCTTTTAGGTGCTGCCCTTGTTTTTTGGATGCAGGCTGGTTTCGCAATGGTTGAAACAGGTTTTACCCGTGCAAAAAACACGGGAAACATCATTATGAAAAACCTGATGGACTTTTGTATTGGTACTGTAATGTTTATTGCAATCGGTTTTGGACTTTTCCTTGGAGAAAATGCTTTCTTCGGTATTATCGGAAAACCAAACTGGCAGGTATTTACTGATTATGCAAACTTTGACTGGTCAAACTTTATCTTCAACCTTGTGTTCTGTGCAACTGCCGCAACAATTGTTTCTGGTGCAATGGCAGAACGAACAAAGTTCCTTTCGTATTGTGTATATTCAGCTGTAATTTCTGCTGTGATTTACCCTATTGAAGCACACTGGACATGGGGTGGCGGTTGGCTTGCTCAGATTGGATTCCACGATTTTGCTGGTTCAAACTGTATTCATATGGTTGGCGGTATCTGTGCTTTGATTGGTGCTGCAATGGTTGGTCCGCGTATCGGAAAATTTACAAAGAACAAGGATGGCAAAGTAACAGGAGTTCATGCTTTCCCTGGACATAACATTCCGATTGGTGCGCTTGGTGTATTTATTCTTTGGTTGGGTTGGTACGGATTCAACGGTGCCGCTGCCGTTACAGTTTCAGAACTTGGTTCAATCTTTGTGGCAACAACAATTGCTCCAGCGGTTGCAACAGTTGCTTGTATGATTTTTACTTGGATTAAATACGGAAAACCTGATGTTTCTATGTGCTTGAACGCATCATTGGCTGGTCTTGTAGCAATCACTGCCCCTTGTGATGTTACAGATGCCCTTGGTGCTACAATAATCGGTGTTGTTGCTGGTTTGCTTGTTGTGTTTGGCGTTTGGTTCTTGGACTACAAACTTCACGTTGATGACCCGGTTGGTGCGGTTGCAGTTCACTGTTTGAACGGTATCTGGGGAACAATTGCCGTAGGTCTTTTTGCAACTCCTAGTGCTCCTGCTTTTGCTCGTGCAATTTCTGGCGGTGCAAACCAGATTTCTGGTGCTGGACTTTTCTACGGTGGCGGTTTCAAATGTCTTGGAATTCAGTTGGTAGGATTGTTATCTACAGCGGCATGGACAGCAGTTACAATCACAATTGTGTTCTTTATAATCAAAAAGATTTTTGGACTTCGTGTTTCAGCAGAAGAAGAAATTGTTGGTCTTGATAAACTGGAGCATGGTCTTGAATCTGGTTATGCAGGATTTGCAACAATGTACACTTCTGAAGAATATGCAGAAGCAGAAGAGGCTGGAATTACAATTCCAAAATCACCTTCTGTTCCAGTTGAAGCGGCAGTTCCTGTTCATACAGCATCCGCTCCAGCAGACGCAAAATTCAACAAAGTTGTAATTGTTACACGCCAGACAAAGTTCGACACATTGAAGGCCGCAATGAATTCAATTGGTGTAACAGGAATGACTGTTGTAAACGTAATGGGTTGCGGTATGCAGAAAGGTGCAAGCGAATTCTATCGTGGTGCGCCAGTAGAAATGACACTTCTTCCAAAAATCAAGGTTGAAATCGTTGTTTCAAAAGTTCCTGTAAGAACTGTAATCGATGCTGCTAAAAAAGCACTTTATACAGGTCATATTGGAGATGGAAAAATCTTTGTTTACCCTGTAGAAGAAGTTGTAAAAATCAGAACTGGAGAAGAAGGTTACGCTGCTCTTCAGTATGATGATGAGTAAAGATACAAAATAAAGTAAAAAAAAGCGGGAGCCTCCGTTCCCGCTTTTATATATTTTGGGTTCACAAGGTCATGTAACCCCGACTTTGTGAACCTTTTTTATTGTACGAAAATTGTTCAAAAGTTAAAGTTCGCCAGAAACCGCCGCTCCTGGTAAACCTATGTCTTTTCTGTAGAAAGCTCCGTCAAAATTTACGCCTTCAATCGCTTTGTAGGCATTTTTCCATGCTTCATCAAAAGTCTTTCCAAAAGTTGAGCAGGCAAGAACACGACCGCCATTTGTAAGCATTTTTCCATTTTCAAGTTTTGCACCTGCGATAAAGACTATTGCACCAGCGTCAGAGATTTTTGTTTCGTCAAAAGAAATTTCTTTTCCTTTTGTATAACTTCCTGGGTAACCACCAGAAACAACAACTGGGCTGACTTGATAACCTTTTTTCCATACAAAATTGAAATTTTTCAGAGTTCCATCTGTGATTGCTTTGCACATTTCAACAAAGTCAAAATCCATAAGTGGCAAGACAGATTGGGTTTCCGGGTCGCCAAGACGAACATTGTATTCCAAAAGTTTTGGACCATCTTTTGTAAGCATAACGCCAAAAAACAAGAATCCGCGGTAGTCAAATCCTTCTGCAACAAGACCTTTTAAAGTCGGTTCAAGGCAAGTTTTATTGAATTCCGCCATTGTTTCTGCTGTTACGTCATCGAGCGGGCAAACTGAACCCATTCCGCCTGTATTTGGCCCTTTTGCTCCATCTTCCAGACGTTTGTGGTCGCGTGCCGGCAAGAATGGAATGATGCAGGCATTTTCTGGATGTTCCGGATTCACGCTTACTGCTGAAAGAACAGAAATTTCAACGCCCTGCAAATAATCTTCAATTACAAGTTTTTGCCCCGCATTGCCAACTCTTCCAGATTCCATTAAATCTGTGATTGCCGCCAGTGCATCTTCTACGGTTGCGGCAACAACAACGCCTTTTCCAGCCGCAAGTCCGTCTGCTTTTATTACAATTGGTGCGCCGTGCTTCCTAACATATTCTTCCGCAGATTTTTTATCTGTAAAAGTTTTGCTTTTTGCACAAGCAACACCGTATTTTTCCATAAAATCTTTAGAAAGGTCTTTTGAAGCCTCTAGTTGAGCGGCGGCTTTTTTTGGACCTACGCAAGGAATTCCGGATGCCCAGAAAACATCCGCCAAACCTTCTGCAAGTGGGTCTTCCGGACCAATTACAGCCATTGTACAATTTTCATGTTTTGCAATCTGGATAAATGGATTTTCTGAACCGTTTATGTAATCACAATTTTTTATTTCAACGTTGCAACACTTAGATTCTTTTGCAGTGCCACCATTTCCTGGAACACAAACAACCTTTTCAACACTAGAACTCTGAGCAATTTTCCAAGCAATAGTGTGCTCACGACCGCCATTGCCAACAACGATAATATTCATATTCACATTTTACAGAATTTGTGAAAAAAAGTACAACTTGCTGACGCGTTTTTGTAAATATATTAAAATGCTTTTATGAATATTTGTCTTTTTAAAAAAGAAGAATTGGAAAGTCCTTTGAGTTTTTCGGATGAACGTGGCGAGCATATAATAAAAATTCTTCACAAAAAAGAAGGCGATACTTTTTTTGCTGGTGTGATTAATGGTAAAGCAGGAACAGCGACTATTACAAAAATTGAAAATAAGCAGATTTTTTTTACTTTTGAATCTGAATCTGACGGAAAACCACTTTATCCTTTAAAAATGATAATTGGATTTCCGCGGCCGATTCAGTTAAAGCGTCTTTTGCGCGATGTTGCGGCTTTAGGAGTAAGTCAAGTTCATCTTACCGGCACGGAACTTGGAGAAAAATCGTATATGCAGTCAAACCTTGTTGAACACGGCACTGCCTATAAAATGCTTGTTGATGGAACAGTTCAGGCTGGAGGAACTTTTGTGCCGGACTTGTTTCTTCATAAAACGTTGGGCGAATGTCTTTCGGCACTTAAAAATGAATCTTTAAAAAATGAATTAAAACTTTGCCTTGACAATATAAATCCAAGCGGTTCACTGATGAAAATTCTTTTGGAGCAAAACCGACAAACTGATTCAATTATTGCCGCAATCGGAAGTGAACGTGGCTGGACAAACAACGAAAGGCTTTTGCTTGAAAAAAGTGGCTACATCCGTTGCGGAATGGGAAAACGCATAATGCGCACAGAAACCGCCGCAACCGTAAGTGCAAGCATAATCGGTGCAGTGCAAGGCTGGCTGGAATAATTTTTACGTAGACTGAATGTTGAGTTTTTGTTCTAAATTAATAAGGCTACATTCAGTTTGTGTAAGACTGACTTTTTGGGAGGAATTATGAATTACGTTACAAAAGATTCGGAAATTCAGGGGCAACTTTTAAATCGTTTTATAAAATATGTAAAAATCTGGACGGAATCAAATCTGGAAAAGGCCGAGCAAGGAATTATGCCAAGCGAAGAGCGTGAATTTGATTTGGCAAAGCAGCTTTCGGCAGAACTTACGGTTATGGGGCTTCAGGAAGTTCAGACAACGGAAAACTGTTACACCTATGCGTATCTTGCTCCTTCAAAAGGTTATGAAAATGTTCCAAGTTTTTGTCTTCTTGCGCATATCGATACAGTTGATGAAGTTTCTGGCAAAAACGTAAAGCCGATTGTTTATCCTTCTTATGACGGAACTACGATTGATTTGCAGTGCAATGTCCGCCACGATCCAAAAAAAGATTTTGCGCTTGCACAGGCTGCTGAAAAACGGGAAACAATTATAACTAGCGATGGAACAACTTTGCTTGGTGCAGATGACAAGGCTGGTGTTTCAGAAATTATGACTTGCATTGAATATCTTGTTTCTCATCCCGAAATAAAACATGGAAAAATTGAAGTGATTTTTTCTCCAGATGAAGAAACTGGCCACGGAATGGATAAAGTTCCTCTCAATCTTATAAAATCAAAATTTGCATACACAGTTGATGGTGGTCATATTGGCGAACTTGAAACGGAATGTTTCAACGCATATTCAGCACTCGTGACTTTTACAGGAAAATCAACGCACACAGGAACTGCTCGCTCTGGCGGAATGGTAAACGCCGTGAATATTGCCAGCCGCTTTGTAGAGTCAATTCCAGTTTCTGAACGCCCTGAAACTACTTGTGGGTACGAAGGATTTTTTGCGGTTCTTGAAATAAACGGTTCTGTTGAAAAAACGTCAGTTTCAATGATTCTTCGTGATTTTTCAAAAGAAGGAATGGAAAAGCGTATTGAAAAGGTAAAGAAACTTGCGGAAACCGCGGCGCTTTCATTTGGCGGTATTGCAGAAGTCAGTTTTAAAGAACAGTACAAAAATATGAAGTCTGAACTTGAAAAAAATCCTTTGGTTGTGAAAAATCTTGTGGAAGCCTACGAGGAATCTGGAATTGTTCCGGTTTTTGTTCCAATCCGTGGCGGTACGGACGGTTCTAGACTTACAGAAATGGGAATTCCGACTCCGAATATCTTTACAGGCGGACACAATTATCATTCAAGAAACGAATGGGCGAGTCTTGAGCAAATGAGTGCCGCAACTGATGTTCTTATAAACTTGGCAAAAAAAATAGCCGAAACTAAATAAGAATAGGAAAAATTATGCACGAATATTTAATAGAAGGCGGATTTCCGATAAAGGGAACAGTTACCGCCAGCGGAAATAAAAATGCGGCCTTGCCGTGTATTGCGGCGGCTCTGCTTACAGAAGAACCTGTAATTTTACATAACGTCCCGGATATAGAGGACACAGCGGTTATGCTGAACATTTTGCAGTCGTTCGGGGCAAAAGCAACATTGCTCAAAAAAAACACATGGAAAATTGTGGCAAAAGATATTGAGTCTTGTATAATTCCAGCCGCACTTTCAAAAAAAATCCGGGCATCAATTCTTTTTGCAGGTCCGATGGTTGCTCGTTTGGGAAAGGCAGAAATGCTTCCTCCTGGCGGTGATGTAATTGGTCGCCGCAGGCTTGATACGCACTTTTTTGCGTTGGAGCAGTTGGGCGCTCAGGTAAAAGTGAACGGTCATTTTGCTTTTGTGGCAAACAAATTGATAGGAACAGATATTTTTCTTGATGAATGTTCTGTTACCGCAACAGAAAATGCCCTTATGGCGGCGGTTCTTGCAACTGGAAAAACAACAATCACAAATGCGGCAAGCGAACCACATATTCAGGATTTGTGCAGAATGCTTTGTGCAATGGGTGCGAATATTCAAGGCATCGGTTCAAATTTTCTTACGATTTTTGGTGTCGAAAAGCTTCGTGGCTGCGAATTTGAAATCGGTCCAGATTATATGGAAATCGGTTCGTATATCGGGCTTGCGGCGGCAACAAAAGGAAGCATAGAAATTAAAGGCGTAAAAAATCTTGATATGCGTCCGTTAAAAATTGGTTTTGCAAAACTTGGAATCTCGTGGCTTCAGGAAGGTGAAACGATAAAAGTTTCTTCCATTCAAGAAATGAAGACAAACGCTGACATTGGAACAAAAATTCCAAAGATTGATGATTCTCCTTGGCCTGGATTTCCGCCGGATTTGACTTCAATTATGACGGTTGTTGCAACTCAAGTTGAAGGAACTGTTCTGATTTTTGAAAAAATGTTTGAAAGTCGAATGTTTTTCGTTGATAAACTTATTGGAATGGGTGCTCAAATTACGCTTTGTGATCCTCATCGAGCGATTGTATGCGGACCGTCTGTTTTGCACGGTGAACACCTTGTTTCGCCTGATGTTCGTGCAGGAATGGCAATGGTTATTGCGGCTATGGCGGCACACGGTGAAAGCAGAATCAGCAATGTTTATCAGATTGAACGTGGCTACGAAAATCTTGTGGAACGCTTAAAAAGTCTAGGCGCACACATAAAGAAAGTTGAAGTTGAATAAATTGATGGACTAGGGGCGGGGAACGGCTTCCCCTCGCTGGCACTTTGTTGCCGGCTACCCCTTCTCCTAGGGCTTTGCAGCCCTAAAACCCGCTTAATTTTTTTTAGAATTTTGCAGTTCTTTGTCTTACTCGTTCAATATCTTCGCAGAACAATTCGCGAAGGTCGTTCAAGCCAAGTGCCATCAGGGCCATTCGGTCAATTCCGATTCCCCACGCAAGAACAGGAACATCAATTCCCATTGCTTTTGTTACTTCTGGTCGGAAAATTCCTGAGCCACCAAGTTCAAACCATCCCAAAACTGGATGTTTGATATGAACTTCAACAGATGGCTCTGTGAATGGGAAATATCCAGGAACATATTTTACTTCTGTTGCACCTGCGATTTCTGTCGCAAACATTTTCAAGAATCCCAGCAATGTTCTAAGGTTTACTTCTTCACCAATAACAATTCCTTCTGTCTGATAAAAGTCTGAAAGGTGAGTTGCGTCTACTTTGTCGTAGCGGAAACAGCGTGCAATTCCAAAATATTTTCCTGGAACTTCTGCCTTGTGCAACTGATGTGCAGAAAGAACTGTTCCCTGTGAACGAAGAATCAGGCGTCGGGTAAATTCTCTGTCGAATTTGTAATCCCAGCCACGGCTTCCAGAATCACCGCCGTTTTCGTGTACGCGTGCAACATTGCTCAAATATGGTTCTTCGATTGATTTTGCGTGTGTCGGGTTTTTAATGCGGTAAACATCGTGAATATCGCGTGCCGCATGGAACTGAGGCATGAACAAAGCGTCTCCGTTCCAGAATTCAGTTTCTACAAGCGGACCGTCAAATTCCTGAAAACCAAGTGAACAAAGCTTGTCTTTTACAGATTCCAAAAATTGAACGTAAGGATTTGTTCTTCCAGGAATAATTCGTGCAGGCTGCAAAGAAATGTTGTATCCACGGAAAGTTCCATTTTTCCATTCTCCGCTGGCAAGCATTTTTGGAGTTATTTCTCCAATTTCGTTTCCTGTAACTCCAGCTTTTTCAAGTTCTGTTTTTACTTGTGCAGCTTCTGGAACAAGTTTGTAAGTTACAGTTTCTCGTTCAATGATTTTGAATGGACTGTCTGTAGCACCACGTTTTTTTGCAAGCGTTGCAATTACATCCTGCTGTTCTTTTGAAAGGTCTTTTTTGTCAATCTGACCATTCTGGCTTTCTTCTGCCATTTTTAAAAGTTCAGAAGCAACTGAAATTCTTGCAGGAAGTGTAGCACCTGTGTATTCCGCTTTTTTTTCAGCATTCATTTTAAGAACGCCGTCTTTTGCAAGTTGGCCAAATGCAGAACCTATGTCCTTGTTTTCAATTTTTAATGCTGCGGCAATTTCAGGAAGCGTTTTCGCACCGGAATCTTTTAGCAAAGAAACAACACGCTCTTCTACAGTTCCATCTTTTGCAAGCGTTTTGCCCATGTCAGTGATTTCGTAGTATGTATGGGCAACTCGTCCAATTTCTTTAAGAAGTTCTTTTCCGCCCAACCAAGAAAAAGCCTGGTTTGCGTGTCCCTCTTTGTAGTCGAGTTCTTTTATTAATTTTTCAGAAGTAAGTTCGTCCTTATCTGAATACTTTAAAAGCACCTTGATTTCCAGCGGGTGCAGATTCTTGATGATGTTTGAAATATCCATTTGTTTGACCTGAAGATTATCGTGAGAATTTTACGTGGGAAATATATTGTGCCCAACTTACACCACGGTCATCTTTAAAATAACGTTCTCTGTCTCTGTCCAAGTATGTGTAATGATAGAACTTGTTCTGTTTTGTAAAATCTTCAAGGCAGCCAAGAACCGCATTCATCGCTTCGCCAGAGTCATAGGTTACGTACATAGCAGTATAATAGATTCTTGCCTCGTCTGTCATCGGTGTATATTCAATTTTTACTTTCGCAGTTTTGTCAATTGTGTGCTGCTCTTCTGGAACAATCACTCTTTTTGAAAGATCGACTTTGTTTGCTTCATCGGGAAGAGCAGAAACTTCTGATTGGGCAAAAATATTTCCAGCAAATATAGACATTGAAAGTAATAAAACAAAAACTTTCTTCATAAGAGACCCCCTAAACGCATTTCACTATTAAAAAATTGTGTGCTTTATAATTCTATCTGTTTCTAAAAAAAAATCAAGTTTAACCGAATATTGTCCTTGTGTTATTCCGATTTTTGGTTCTTTTGAGATTATTATTCTGCCTGAAATTTCTTTTGGCTTGTTTTTGATTATCGGCCGGTAAAAATTTCTTATTCCTTCCCGGATTGCATTTTTTGTAGCCTCTGTAATTCCTTCAAATCCAAGTTTTACAGACGCTGTTCCAGTTCCCTGCGTTTTATGTGTGGTTGTTGTTTCCCAATATTTAAAGCTGTGTATTTGGTTTTCTGTGCGTGCGTATTCTGCCCAAATGTGAATCAGATTGTCCTGAATCCACGGGTTTTTGTACGTTATTGGATTTTCTTTTGTGTCGATTTGATTTATTGGGGAAATTTCAAAATATTCATCGATTGCACGCAATTTGTCTGACGGTGTGTAGACAAAATTCCAGCCGTAGACCATTCCGTTTATAAGAAAAGGTGCAAGATTTTTTATTCGTTCTTTTGAATAATCAAAAACATCGGTCTTTGTGTTCTGGGCTTCCGCAAGTTCCGGGTAGGCATCTAGTTCCGACCAAACGTGGATATGGATTGTTTTCTGAAAATCTGGAGTTTGCGCTTTTGCGGAAAAAATAAAAAACGAGAAAAAAAGTATTTTGAAAAGCGGAAAAACTCTATTTTTCAACATAATCTGTTGAAACCAGCGATGGAGGCGCGTATGTAACCCGGTTTCTTCCGTTATGCTTTGACATATACAAGCCTTGGTCTGCCTGGTTTACAATTTGTGCCGCAACGGTGATAGGATTTGTTTTATGGTCAAAAACCGCAACGCCGCAAGAAATTGTAACTTTCATATGCTGATCATTGAATACAAAATCGAAATTTTCAATTGTTGAGCGGATTCTGTCGGCAATCTGCACTGCGTCATCTTTTTTTGTGTCGTTTAAAAGAACTGTAAATTCTTCGCCACCATAACGGCTTGCAAGGTCGTCATCGCGGAGTCCTGTTTTTATAAGATGGGCAACTTGCTTTAGGACATAATCGCCACATTCGTGACCATAGGTGTCATTAAAATGCTTAAAAAAGTCGATGTCGAACATAAGGACAGAGAGCGGAAGTTTTTGTGTCATTGCGTTGTCCAGCTTTTCTGTAAGCACATTGAAAAAATAATATTTCAGTTTAAGCTGGGTCATCATATCTGTTGAAGAACGTTCAATCAGTGCGGAATTGTTGATTGCGATTGCTCCAAGAGATGCAATGTTCTGTATTAAATCTTTTTCGTAGTCTGTGTATGAAATATCGCTTCCCGGTTCAAAAGTAAAACGTTCTCCAAGGAACAAAATTCCGTTTAGGTGATTTTTTTGGATAAGAGGAACGATAAGGGTTGGCGTTAAAGACTTGAGCATTTCCCCTACGGCTGTATGAGGACTGTTTTCAAGAAGGTAGTCCAATGTTACCGGTCTTTTTTCTTCGGAAAGGGTTGTAACAATCGGGTCAGTGTAAGGAATCTGGTATTTTATGTTTGAATTTGGATCGATTACGCTCTGCTTTGTTTCAAGCTGAAAATATTCTGAATTCAGCAGGTCAAGCACAAAAATTCCAGCGTTTGTAACCCGCATTTGTGCCATGCAGGAAAATACGATTGACTCAAGGAGTTTTGGACCTTCTAGAGTGGAACAGAAAGAACGAGAAATATCTAAAAGTTGTTCTAGATCGTAAATGTGTTTCTCGTATTCAGCAATCATTTGATTAGTTGACTTTGTTTCCATCTCTTTGGTCTACCTCCCCTCTCTCGGGCAATATGGACTTAGTTAGAAATTATAGCATAATTTTTCATTATTTCAAAGAATATTTGCCACTTAGGAAATTGATCTTCCATCATATTTGTATTATCGCGATTTCTTGACGACATTATTAGAACTTTTAAATTGGAAATGATTTCACTTGTAGGCTTTTTTGCGTCCTGCATAATTTCCGATATATGGTTTGAAAGCCGGTGGATGCTGTTTATTTCGCGGGAAATGATTTTGTTGGCCTGTTCGTTTATTGAAGAAACCATATTTTCAAGTTTCCTGAAAAATTCCGGATCGTTGTGTGAATCGTGGATAAAACCTTCTAGCATTGCAACAGAATTTGGTTCACCGCTGGAAAAAGAATTTTCAAAATCTTGAATTGCCTTTGAACTTTCCAGTGCGGCAAAAACATCAGATGCAAAGTCTGACTTGTACTGTGGATTATTAAAAAATCCTTCAACAATCAAGTCATTTAAAATAGAACGGATGGAATCAGAAAGATAAATTGCCAGAAAAGTTTTAATAATTCTCATTGGCATAATATATGTGAAAGAAACTGAGGAATTTGCAAGGAGTTTTGCATTCATTTCGTTGTTGTAGCCGTTTAGTGTAAGAAGGTCTGTTGTTCCAAAAAGGTTTTTTAGTTCATTGTTTATTCGCTCGTCCTGCATTTCGGTTTTTATTCGCTGCTCGTCTGATTTGAATTTTGACTGAAGCATTTCGCTGAAGTGTTTTCGTGCGGAATTATTGTATGTCGCAAATTTTGGTGCGTAGTTCAAATCTCCTTTTGCGTAGCAAATCAAAAGCCGGAGTCGTTCTGGTGAAATTATGTGCCTTAGGACAAATGAAATTTTTTTCAGGTTTTCTTTGAGTGATTCTTCTGTGTGCTGGTGCGAAAAGGTGGCTCCTGTTGTTAGGGTAAGAAGTGCCGAAATTGCGTTTGATGTGCTTTTTGTGATGTTCAGTCCTTTTGTGATAAAGAAAAGGTCTTCTAGGATGTTCTCGATTTTTTCAACAGGAATTTCAAGGTAAGTCGGATGGTATCTTGAGTCTGCGGAAATAAAATTAGGGTCAAAAATCTGAAGAACTGTTACAAAGTTAAAGCGGCAAAAATCCCCAAGTTGATGAAGTATGTTCAGGTCGTAGTCAATTTTTTTTAACTGCTCGGAATTTAACTCGTGCAGGATTTTTTCAAGATATTTGTGCTGCCGGTCAAAAAGTTGTGATGTTGTCATCGCGGATTTTGTTTCAATTTCTGTTTTTCGGTTTTCGTATTCAAGCGATTCAACTAATTTTTGGGTCTGAGGCGAAAACCCTGTAAGTACAAGCTGGTTTTCAAAACGCAGATTCCTTGGAACATCCGGACTAAAGATTGTTGAAGAAAACAAATCGTTCAGAGGTTTTGTGTTTGCATAAAGAATCCTGATAGACTCTGCAAAATTTGGAAGAAGTTTTCCATTCTTGAAAATAATTGGCTCTTGCGAACGCAGTTCGTTTTCAAGTTTGCGCATTTGGACTCGTTTTTGCACTTCCGGAGAATTTTTATTGAAGAGAGATTCGAAAAATTCTGAAATAGCCTGTAGTAAACCCATAATTTTTAGTTTATCCCGAAATTATATAAGGGTCAAATATCGTATGATATTCTTGTATTGAAGAAGCATGAACGGTCTTTTGACGTAGTTCTGCTCCGCCAGAAATTCCTTTTGAATATGCGCAGAATCTTTTGCGCATTTCCATACACGCGCTTTTTTCGTTTGTGTCTGAAGAAAGCATTTTCAGTTCCTTGAATCCGGTTTTTAGTCTTTCTGAAATTGGAATTTCTGTGTAAACCCCAGTTGTTAAAAGTTGTATTGTCTTTGTAAAAATAAAAGGGTTTCCCATTGCGCCGCGGGCGAACATAACGCCGTCAACACCAGTTTCTTCCAGCATTTTTTTTGCGTCTTCTGGTGAAAAAAGGTCGCCTGAGCCAAAGACAGGAACTTTTCCTTCTGCAAGTTTTACAAGTTCTGAAAGTTTGTTCCAGTCTGATTTTCCTTCGTAGCCTTGTGCTTTTGTGCGAGGATGCATTGTTATTGCGTTTACTCCGGCTTCTAGGGCGGCGGTCGCGGCTTCTTTGTACGTAATTGAATTCTGGTCCCATCCGGAACGGATTTTTACGGTTACAGCGGCTTTTCCTTTTGCGGCGTTCACAACGGCTTCCGCAACTTTTTTTAGCATCTGCGGATTTTGCGTTAATGCTGAACCTGCTCCGGTTTTTACAATTTTTGGAACAGGGCACCCACAGTTTATGTCAATACATTCGCAGTGAGTTTTTTCCAGCACAATTTCAGCGGCTTCTGCCATTCGTTCTGGTTCGCCACCAAAAATCTGAACTGAATAAACTTTTTCGTTTTCGGCGCGGCGCATAAGAGTTTCTGTTTTTAAGTTGTTTCTTGTAAGCGCTTCTGCGGAAACCATTTCCGTGTACGTAAAGGACGCTCCGTTTTCAATGCAGATTGAGCGGAACGAACGGTCGCTATAACCTGCGACTGGTGCCAGAAAAAGGTTTCCATTCAGTTGTGTTGAACCAATTTTTACCGGATGATAAAGCATTTTGTTATTCCGGCAAGTTGAACGCCTTGCAGCTGTTTTTCCAAAGTTGAGCACTAAGTTTTTCTAAGTCAACTTCCAGCATATCTGCAAGGAATTTTGCTGTTGACGGAAGATACGCAGGCATTGTGCGTTTTCTTTCGCGGTATTCAGCAGGAATCATGAACGGAGATTCTGTTTCGATAAGAATTCTTTCAAGCGGAATGTTCAGAACCGTTTCGTGAAGATTTCTTGCGTTTCTGTAAGTTAAATTTCCAGCAAAAGAAAACCATACGTTCATATCAAGGCACTTTTTCGCGTATTCCGCATCTTCTGAATAACAGTGAAGAATTGCACCCGCACTAGGAATTCTTTCTTTCAAAATGTCAAAAAGATCTTTTCCTGCGTTGCGGTTATGTATTACAACCGGTAAGTTGTGTTTCTGGGCAATTTCAAGTTGGGTGATAAAAAGTTCAATCTGGGAACGTTTGTCGCCAAACTGTTTGTAGTAATCCAGTCCTGTTTCTCCGACAGCAACAACGTTCGGAAGCTTTAAATATTCTTCTATTTTATTGATGTAATCTGTTCCAGGATTTGCAACTTCTGACGGAGCGACACCAACTGCATGATAAATTCCAGGAATCGCCTTTATTTGCGGATAAACCTTGGCAAAATCGTGCAGAGAATTATTAATGCTGACAATACGAGCAACTCCAGCAATCTTAGCTTGCTGAATTACGCGTAGTTGTTCGATAGGATCATCGTAAATAAGCCCGATGTGAGCGTGAGTATCAAAAAATTGCATGGCTTTTCTTCCAAAAGATTATTTTGTAGACAGGAATGTCTAAATAAAACGATACATTTTTTGTTCGTTTACACCGATAAAGATAATACAGTTTTTTTTAGTTGTCAAACTTTAAAATGCAATAAGAAGAAGTTGTAGAATTTGACAGCAAGTAACTCACTTGTTATACTAAAAGAATCGCGTAGTATTTTTTATAAATATTAACGGAGAATAACTTGGCAAGAACACAAAGATATAAAAACATTGAAAAAAAGATTGCTTCAAACGTTCAGAACGGATTTGTTTCTTTTTTTAGGGCAATCGGTAATTTCTTTGTAAAACTGTTCAAAGTTTTCGACAGTAAACTCACAATTATGATTGTTCCTCATTCCCAGAGCAAGGTTATAAATATTCAGACGAATGTTTTTGCTCTTTCATTTGGGCTTATTCTTGTTGTTGGGATTGTAACCTCATTTTTCTATTTTAATCGGCGTGCTGTTATTTCCAATGCTGAAATTTCAAGACTTGTGAATAAAAACCGCGAGACTCTTGCAAGTCTGGATGAACTTCGCGATGAAAACACAAATCTTTTGCAGGCGGCAAAGCGTTTTCAGAATTCGCTTTCGCAGTCGCTTTCGCTTTTGGGATTAAATAGAAATAACAATGTTTCTCAGGCTTCTATTCACGGCGGAGATTTGATGTCTTTGCTTGGTTCTAATGATTCTGCAAGTGGCTCTGTAAATGAAACTGCTGATGTTCGTTCTCTTACCGCATATCTTGAGGAAGCTGTTCAGCCGATTGAACAGATCGGAAAAATGCTCGACAACCAGAGTTCTTTGTTCCGTGAAATTCCGAACATCTGGCCGGTGAATAATCCTAACGTTCATATTTCGCAGCAGTTTGGTCCTAATATCCATGCAATTACGGGGCAGTGGTATATTCACAAGGGAATTGATTTTTCTACGTGGCGTTCTGGAGACCCGATTATGGCTACTGCAAATGGTCAGGTTGTAACAGTTGGCTACGACGCAAGTTTTGGTATAAATATTATTATTCGTCATAAGCACGGTATGTATACTCGTTATGCACATATGAGTGCGACCCGGGTAAAAAAAGGTGAATTTGTTAATCAGGGGCAGGTTATCGGTTATATCGGAAACACTGGTGTAACAACAGGTCCGCACCTTCATTATGAAGTTCATATTGGTTCTGACGTTGTAGATCCAGTAAAATACATTAATATCAAGTTTTCTAAATAGGAATATATGGCATTTCGTTCAGATGACATTTCAATAAATACGCTAATTGGAAACGGTTCTTTTATAAAGGGCAATATGCGCGTTAATGGCTTTATCCGCATTGACGGTGATATTGACGGCGATATTGAAACAGACGGTGCTGTTATCATAAGTGAAAGGGCGAAAATCCGTGGAAATCTTACTGCAAAATCAGCGATTGTTGGTGGGATTGTGCTTGGTGATATTTCTGTAAAGGCTGGTGTAAAACTTC
Source organism: Paratractidigestivibacter sp. (assembly GCA_963644915.1). Classification (GTDB taxonomy): domain Bacteria; phylum Spirochaetota; class Spirochaetia; order Treponematales; family Treponemataceae; genus Treponema_D. The sequence continues at coordinate 628 of CAVIQW010000048.1, read as the reverse complement.
TTTCTTCTTCTGCGGTGGTTGGAAACATCATTGCAAAAAAAGTTCAAATGGAAGACGACGTTATTTTTCAGGGGCATTGCATTTCTATTTCTGACGAAGAACGCTTTGAGGAAGCAAAAAAATATTTCCTTCAGCAAAAAGCAATTCGTGACAAGGCAGTTTTTTAATGGGTGAATTTGATGTATTAAATTCATCGTTGTATTTTTCTGCCGCGTCTGCCGCTTCGCAAAAAGCCCAAAAAGAGCAGAGTAAGGCAAAAACTGAAAAAACAAAAAAATCTTCTTTTGAAAACATTATGAAAAAAGAAGAGGAAATTTTTGAGCTTGCTAATTCGGGGCTTCCTGTTGAGATTGCGGGGCTTTCATTAGAAGATGCTGTAAATTATTTAAAAGATGCGGTTGATATAGCGGCAGATGCCCTTGCTGACTCTGCAAATGAAAAGAATGTTTCCGCTTTTAGAAAATCTGTTGGGCAATTTATAAAATACATTGAAAAAAATAATTACGAAGTCAAAAGTCGAAAAAGATTGGGAGTTTCCCACCGAAAATCAGTTTATTTTGAGGAAAAAAGACCGGTTGATCCGCTTTTTCAAATTCGCGTAATAGACAAAAAAATGGATGAACTTGCG
>CAVIQW010000047.1:0-16627 GCA_963644915.1 Paratractidigestivibacter sp. | reverse complement strand
AGCGCCGGAAAGCACGACGGCAAGCTTTTGCTTGCCGGACCGCCCAGATGAAAATGAGGTTTATTTTTCTTGTTTTAAGAGAGCAGAAAATGCTCTGATGTAGTCGATAAAGGAAATATAACTTAGAAGAACACAAATGAAGAACATTGCGTAAGCTACGACATGGAGCGTTGTTATATGGGAAGAGATGTCTATTTTTGAGCCGAAACGGATAAGCGATTCAACTGAGAGTACATAAAAACCTGAGGCTATATAGAAAACAGTTTTTAGTTTTCCGCCTTTTCTTGCCGCAATTGCAGTTCCTCGGCTTACGGCAACCATGCGGATAAAATTCATTGTGAATTCACGGAAAAGAATCAGTACAAAACATACAGCTGGCATATAACCGGATGGATTTAACTGTGTGTCAAATGAATGTTGAACACAAACAAAAAGAGTAAGATTCAACATAACGTCGGCAAATGGGTCAAAAAGTTTGCCAAAATCACTGACTTCACCATTTTTTCTGGCATAATGACCATCAAAATAATCTGTGAGTTGAGCAAGTGCAAGCAACGGAATCATTATGCAGGCAGAAATCTTTGCGAGAATTTCGTTCTGCGTCCAGATAGGAATAAAATACAGAACAAAAAATATCGGTGCAAAGCAAACTCTGGCTAGTGTAAATTTGTTGGACGTTTTCATAATGTTTATAGTATTTACATTCCTTAAATAAAAAGTCAATAAGAAAATTTCTGTTGAAAAATTCTATTTTAAATTGAAATTTCCTAAATGTGAGTTTTAAAATCCTGAACAACACTGATTGATGAAGTGATGTTATAACCAGGAAGTTCAACCGCACTTATTTTTAATGCCCGCTCGACAAGCACTGAAGAATCCGCAACGCCCTGAAGGGTTAATGTGTTTCCATTTATTACTGCCCGAAGGAATTCAATGTTGAGCTTATATTCAAAAATCAATTTGTTTACAAGATGCTGGCAATTTATGAGTTCCTGAAGTTTGGCTTTTCCAGCGGCTTCTTTCTCTGGTGTGATTACAGATTTTGTGACTGCAACAATCGCATCAGAAGCAGTTTCAACGTCAAACATTCCTGTATTCATGACCATAAGGAAGTGCTGAGGATTTTCAATTTCAGCATTGAAGAAACTTTTATGGAATCCCCTGCGGTTAGTGTCTGATTCTGTGATACGCTGAAGTGCTTGTTTTTCGTTCCAATTGTGTTCTTTCATCAGGCGTTCCATACGGATAGAATCTTTTGCCACAAAACGAAACGAAATAAGATTCGGCAGATTTTCCAGAATGATAAAAGAGCCACGACCAAGAAGAATGCAGTTACCTTCCGCGGCTGTATCTAAAACTGCTGTCTGAAGATAATTCAAGTATTCATCACGGTCTTTTACAAGGGAAGCAAAAAATCCCGGTTTTTTTTCATCGTATTTCTTTAGTTTTTCAGCAGGAAAGCCCAAATCAACGATACGTTTTTCAAGTTCTTTTCTATCTATAAATCTATAGCCAAGTTTTTCAGAGAGCGCCTTTGAAATTTCGTCCCCCAATGCTGCTACTTGTCGTGAAATTGCTATAATCGCCATGATGCGCCTCCAAATTAAACAAAACTCCGCTCGACACATCTAATAATAGTTCGTTTTTTGGCAGATGTCAAAAAATTATTCAAAAAGCCTTCGACATTCAAGATAGAAGCGTTTTTCGTCTGCCTCGCCCATTGAAAAACTTTTTCGTGGAAGAGGTCCGTGACTATTGATTGTTGCAAAAAAACTGTCTTTTGCAACAGGCGGAAGAAGAACGCCCACAACATTCTGTTTTGCTCCAAGCCTAAAAACTTCCTGAGAACCATGAATATAGTCAATTTTAGCGACAGGAAAATCAGATTTTAATATTTCATCCAGAACTGGCTGAAAACGTGCAACCGCAAGTTCGGTGATTTTTGTTTCAAGCAGTACAAATTTCTGGGTTTCATTTTCTACAAAGACAAAACCAAAATCTGCGGCGGATTTTTTTACGGAATTTTCAAGTTCGGAAGCGGAAGAAACTGATTTTATAGTCGCATCCAACTTTTGCGCGAGTTTTTCAATCAATGTTTTTGGAGAAGAATCAAAAATGACGCGGTGAATCGCTTCAAAAGTCAACCCCGAGTCGTAAATATTTACAATTTCCACAAGAGCATAACGAACCGGGCAATTCTTTTCCTGCGCGGCCTGCGGATTTGAAGATTTGTATTCATCCCACACGGCTTTTGCGGTTGCAAGAGAATGATTTCCGTCGCCAACAGCAAAAAGAAATACAGAACCATCTGAAGAAGTGTTTTTTTCGGCAAGTTTTTCAAGTGCGGTTCTTACATACTCAATGTCTGCCCCGGAAGAAACCGCCCAGCCTTTTATGCTTCCAGAATTCTGCATCAAATCACCAGAATAAAGCGGGTTATTTTTTGAAACACGCGTTCCAGTTCCTTCTACAAGCAATTTTTCCGAATCATTCACAAGGAGCATAATGTGCGGAGATTCCAGCGGAGCACCACGACGGATTTCCATACGCGGGGGGATTCTGTCAACAATTGTCGCCTCTGTGGCTCGGACAAGCGCTTTGCTGAATGGCTTCCATTCATAAGTTTCCAAATCAATTGCGGCAACAAGACCTTTTCGAACTCGACCGTAAGCGGTTGTTCGTTCAACATAAACGAATTCTTTTTGAGGCTCAGAAAAAATTCCATTTTCAAGATATTCGTTCATTGTTTTTCGGATTTTTTTTATTTTTTCAGCTTTGTCAGAATCATTCAGATAAACTTCTGGCAAAATTATATTTAAAGTTGAAGGTTTTTCCCCTACTGCTTTTTCTGCGGAATTCCAATATTCTCTGTCCTGCGTGTACTGGTCGCAGGCAACAACAGCCCATGTTGAAACATCAAGTTTTTTTGGCAATAAAATTTCAGGAATTTTAATTCCCATCTGTTCAAAAGTTTTCATAGTTCAAAATATAACTTAATCTTTAGGTTTGTGCTATAATCAAAACAATGGCAGAACCAAGACTTTCTCTTGAGCAAAAAAATGTTCAGATTCAGACAATGAAACTTTCCCAGCAGCAGATTATGGCGATGAACCTTATTGCCATGGGAAGTCTTGAACTTAGAGAAGAAATTCTTGAAAAAGTTGATGAAAATCCCGCCCTTGAAGTAAAAGAAGACAAATTTTTGGGAAATACAAATTCTGTGCATTATGGAAAAACCAGCCGGGCTGGCGAAGAAGCCGCCGAAAAATATCAGATTATGCTTGAAAGTGCCCCGGACGAAACCGAAACCTTACAGGAACACCTGATTCATCAGCTTAACATGACAAATCTGCTGGAAAACGAACATAGAATCTGCAAAAAACTGATAGAAAATCTTGATGAGAATGGATTCCACATTTTAGCACCTGTAACTTTACTTGAGCCAGAAAAGGGAGACAACGATAATCTTCTGAAAAAATGTATCTCAATAGTACAACATTTTGCCCCAGAGGGAATTTGCTGTCAAAATGTTACTGAAAGCCTTGAAATTCAAGCAAAACTTAAAAAAAATGCGCCAAAAATCGCACTTTACATTCTGCACGGAAGGCTAGAAATTCTAAAACCTCCAGTTGCAGAAAAAGTTCTTTCCAAAATTCAAAGAAATATAGAAGAAAATGAAAAACTTTCGTTTTGGACACCAAATCCAGACGACATTCAACTTAAAAAGAATGAACTTTCGCTGGAAAATGTAAAAAAATCAATTGAATTCATACAGAAACTGGAACCTTTTCCTGCCGCCGAGTTCAAAACAGGACGGGAACATTTTATTCAGCCGGACGTTTACGTTGCAAAAGACGAAAATTCTGAATCAGAAGAACTAAAAGTTGCGCTTTCAAACCAGGCAATTCCTGTCTTAAAAATTGCGAAAGATTTTAAAGATGAGGAAAAATCGAACACCATGAGCGACGAAAACAAAAAAACTGTAAAAATGCAGTTGAAAGAAGCACAGAATTTTTTGGACACGCTGAATTTTCGCGAGCAGGTGCTCTTAAATGCGTTCAAAAAACTTGCAGAAATTCAAAAGGAATTCTTTCTGAAAGGACCTGGAAATCTTGCTCCGCTTACACAGCGTGAATTTGCAAAAATGATAAATGTTCACGAATCAACAGTTTCACGAATGGCGGACAGCAAATTTCTTAGGTGCGAATGGGGAACATTTCCGGTAAAATATTTTTTTACAAAGGCGTTGGTTTCAACAAAAAACAAAAATGAAGAAACCGAAGAGACAAAAAGTGCGGCAGAAAATATTTCAACAGACAATGTAAAAATTGAGATAGAAAAAATCCTAAAAGCACAAAAAACAGGCGAAAAAAAACTTTCAGATCAAAAAATTGCGGACATTCTTGCAGAAAAAGGAATAAAAATCGCAAGAAGGACTGTTTCAAAATACCGTTCACAGCTGAACATTGCCTCTAGTTACGAAAGATAAAAATTGATGAAATTTTTCTGTGAATCATTTCAGTTTTTGAAAAATAATTACTATAAAAAGTGCAGAGGTTTTTATGAGAAAAATCAGACGCATTTTTTATTCTATTTTGGCTTTTATTTTTTCAGGATGCTTTTCGGCTCGGATTCCGGCAGATTCATTTTCAATTGTAAATTGGAATGTTCAGACTTTTTTTGACGGAAACAACGACGGATCAGAATATTCAAACTTTAAAAAATCGCAAAATTGGGGAACTGAAGCGTACAAAAAACGCCTTGAAAAACTTTGTGCGGCAATAAATTCAATTAACGCAGACGTATTTGTATTTGAAGAAATTGAAAACAGCGGAATTCTTTACGATATAACAAATTATCTAGCTTCAAAAAGTTGGAATTCAAAAGACTGCTGGCAGTACGGTGCTTTTTCAAAAAATCCAGATGGAGCAATCGGGTGCGCAGTTCTTTCAAAGTTTCCGATTTCAGAAGTTACAATCCACAATCTTGACATAAGAACAGAAAATTCAGAGCAACCCTCGATGCGTCCACTGATGAAACTGAACATTCTTTTTAATGGGAAAAAATTTTGTCTTTTTGTAAATCACTGGAAATCAAAATCTGGAGGCGAAGAGGAATCTGATGTTTGGCGAAACTGGCAGGAATCAGTTCTTGCAGAAAATTTTTTACGGCAGACAGAAAAACCCATAATTGCGTGCGGCGATTTTAACCGGGACATTTTAGAATTTAAAAGAATTTCTGATTCTGCTGACGGAAATAAAGATGCCCGAAATATTGAACTGCGTTTATTTTGCGAAAATTTTGAGGCGGAAAAAACTGGAGTTGCGGTATATTCTCCGTGGTTCAACAAATTTGAAGAGCTGGAAGAACCAGGAAGTTATTATTTTAATGAAAACTGGGAACGAATCGACCATTTTTTTACAAACGACAGAATTGCGTTAAAAAATTTTGAAGTTTTGACAGAGGGCGAATGGTGCGGTGAAAATCTTATTCCGAAAGCGTATAAAATTTACACCGGTGAAGGATTTTCAGATCATCTTCCAATAAAATGCATTATCAGCGAAAAAAACTGACTCAGAGTAAAAAAAATCGTGTAGCGTGGAAACAAAGATTTTGATAAAATGAGTCATTATGAAAATCAAATCGCAAAAAGCAAAACTTTCTGGAAAAATTCGTGTTCCGGGTTCAAAAAGCCATACAATCAGGGCATTATTATTTTCTTCACTGGCGGAAGGAACTTCCCACATCAGAAATCCATTGGGCGGCGCTGATTGCATTTCGTCAAGCAAAGCAGTTCCTTTGTTCGGTGCGAAAGTTGATATTTCAAACCCAAATGACTGGATTGTTGTAGGAGCAGGAAAAAATGCTCATCTTCCAAGCAATGTTGTGGATGTAGGAAATTCTGGTTCTCTTCTTTACTTTATGAGTCCGGTTGCCGCAACTTTTGAAGGATGGACAGTTTTTACAGGTGATGAATCGATTCGTACCCGACCGATTCTTCACGTTGTTGACGCGCTAAAACAACTTGGTGCAGAGGCATACATCTCTCGTCCAGAAAAAAACGCTCCTCCGCTTATTATAAAAGGACCTATAAAAGAAAATCAGACAATTGTAACAGACGGCAGATTAAGTCAATACATAAGCGGAATAATGATGGCGGCTAGCCGTTTGAACGGAACTACGCATATCGAACTTACAGATCCAAAAGAAACGCCATTTTTGAATATGACGCGGCTTTGGCTTAAAGAAATGGGAGTAAAACTTGAAATCAGCGATGACTACAGGCACATTCAAGTTCACGGTCCAGTTCAGATGAAGGCTTTTGATAAGGAAATTCCTAGTGACTGGGAAGCAGTTGCTTTTCCTCTTGTGGCGGCTTTAATTTCAGAAAGTCAAGTTACAATAGAAAATATTGATTATTCTGGAAGTCAAGGCGATATGGCAATTGTTGAAGTCCTAAAAAAACTCGGTGCAAACATAATTGAGGATAAAGAAAAAAATACACTAACGGCAAAATATTCAAGACTTTCAACAGAAAACCTTAAAAACAAGGAACTTCACGTGAATCTTTCTGGCTATCCAGACGCAATCTGCGCACTGGCCGTTGCCGGATGTTTTACAGAAGGAACAATTGTTATAGAAGATATTGGTGTTTGCCGTAAAAAAGAAACAGACCGAATCGAAGTGATGCAGAAAGAACTTGAAAAACTTGGTGCAGAAATTGAAACTGGTCCTGACTGGTTTAAAATAACTGGACACAGCCCAATAAATGCTGACGGAACAAAAAATCCCGAATGGAAAATCCACGGTGGAACTATTGAAAGTTACGATGACCACAGAGTTGCGATGAGCATTGCTGTTTTAGGGCTTGGACTTGAAAATGGAGAATCCGTAACAATCAACAATGCCGAATGTTGTGCGGTTTCATTCCCCGATTTTTACAAAACAATGAACAAAATCAACGCGAATTTCTGCGAATTGTAATTCAAGAACAAGTTCGATATAATCAGACTTATGACTTTGGAAGAATACAAGGACACATATTTTAGACGCTGGCAAAAACGACTACATATTCAATGTTGGTTTATTTTTGTTGCGGTTGCTCTTATAACTTCGCTTGTAACTTTTGTTATGTATTTTTCAAAGCACATTGACTCAAGGGAATTTATTAACGCTCTGATTATCGGAATCATAATTCCAATAATTCTTCAGATTGCAGTTATGATTCCTATTACATTTGCAATAAAAGACAAGAAAGTCAGTTGGTCAACAGGATGCCGTTTTGTTGTCTTTGAATTATTTTGGATTCTTGCAGTTATTTCTATTTTTCATGCACATTATTCAGTGGTTCTAATTCTGCCATCACTTACAATGCTTCCTGTGTCAACAACAGCGGACAAAAAACTTTTGCGAGGAATTTTAGTTGCTTCAATAGTAACGTATATTCCAGGATATTTTGTTTTCGCTTTTCTTTACAATGAACACACGTTTTTTTATAAGTTCACAATGATTGCAATTGATGCCCTTGTTATTTTCCTTTCGTATAAAATTTCAAGAGAATTACTGCGTTCTCAGACAGCCCAGATTTCGTTTATTTCACACAACTACAAAAAACAGGTCGAACTAGCAGAAGAACTCCAGCTTGAACCGCTGACAAGACTTTTTAACAGACGGGCTCTTGCAGAAACAGTAGACCGCCTTATGCTTTCTGACAAAAAAAACGAAAACCTTGCAATCGCTTTTCTTGACCTTGACGACTTTAAGTATATAAACGACAACTTTGGTCATGCGGCAGGAGATGCAGTTCTTATTTCTCTTTCTGGAATAATTGTTGAAACACTTGAAACAAACCGAAACGCATTCAGATATGGCGGTGACGAATTTATGCTTTTATTCAGAGATAAAAATCTTTCTGAAATAGAAGAAATCGTTAAAAAAATAATGAATAAATTCCAGACAATGAATTTTGACTATCTGCCACAAAATTTTCATTGTTCAATGAGCGTGGGAATCGCCACTTACAAAGAAAACTGGACTAGCAAAGACTGGTTCAACGCAGCGGACAAAGCCACATACAAAGCAAAACAAAACGGCAAAAACCGATACGAAATAGCAGAGTGATATGACTGAAAATCCATCATTTTTAACTGAACAGCTTATCACTTACATTGGAAACAAACGCCTTCTTCTTGATTTTATTGGAAAAGCCGTTAATTTTGTGCAAGATGATTTAAAAAAAGAAAAACTTGCCTGCCTGGATATATTTTCCGGCAGCGGAATTGTTTCGCGCTATCTAAAAAGATTTTCGTCATATCTTGTGGCAAACGACTTGGAAAGTTATGCAAAAATAATAAACGACTGCTACCTTTCAAATAAATCAGAAATAAATATTGAAGAATTAAAGTCACTCCACAAAAAATTACTTTCCCAAACAGAAAAAGATATTAAAAATTCTGAAACCCCAGGTTTTATCAGCGAACTGTATGCTCCAAAAAATGAAAATGACATAATTTCAGGCGAAAGATGTTTTTACACGCCATACAACGCGAAATTTATTGACTGTGCAAGACAAAACATTGAAAAAATAATTCCAGACGAATACAAATTTTTTTTTATAGCACCGCTTTTAAGTCAGGCATCAGTTCATGCGAATACAGCCGGAATTTTTAAAGGATTTTACAAGAATTCAAAGACAGGTCTTGGACAATTTGGCGGAAACGGAAAAGACGCACTTTCCAGAATCTGCAAAAAAATCGAGTTGCCATTTCCTGTTTTTAGCGAAAACGAATGTGAAACAAAAATTTTTCAGTGCGAGGCAAATTCCTTGGCTCAAAGCCCAGAACTTTACGAAAACCTTGAGGACGGAAAATTTGACTTAGTTTATATGGATCCGCCTTACAATCAGCATCCCTACGGTTCAAATTACTTTATGCTGAATCTGATTGCAGACTACAAACGGCCGGATACAGAAAATATAAGCCGGGTAAGCGGAATTCCAAAAAACTGGAACAGAAGTTTTTACAACAAACGAAAAAAAGCCGCAGAAACTTTCCGCGACTTGATAAAAAATATTAAAGCAAGATTTATAATTGTTTCCTTTAACTCCGAAGGATTTATAGAAAAAGATGAAATGGAATCAATTCTAAAAGAATTTGGTTCAGTAAAAATCCTTGAGTCAAAATACAATGCATTCCGCGGAAGTCGAAATCTGCACAACCGCAAAATACACGTTTCTGAATATCTTTTTGTGCTGAAAAAAGATTAGTTTTTCAGCAGTTTTTCACTACACGTTAAATTTAAAGAAAAGAACATCTCCATCTTGGACGATGTAATCCTTTCCTTCTTGGCGGTACTTGCCGGCTTCCTTGATTTTTTGTTCCGAACCGTATTTTCTTAAATCTTCTATTGAATACGCTTCAGCCTTTATAAAACCTTTTTCAAAGTCTGTGTGGATTACGCCGGCCGCCTTTGGAGCAGTGTCGCCTGCATGAATTGTCCAGGCACGACATTCATCTGAGCCGCCTGTAAAAAATGTTTCAAGCCCCATAAGATGATAAGCTTTTCGAGCCAAAACAGCCAATCCGCTTTCTTTCAATCCTACCGACTCCATAAATTCTTTTCGGTCCGCCTCTTCTGTAATTTCTGCAAGATCCGCCTCAAATTTTCCGCAAATTACAACAACTTCACTTTTTTCAGAATCTGCAATTTTTTTAAGAGTTTCTACATATTTATTTGTTCCAGAAGCGATTGAATCTTCGTCAACGTTCGCAACGTACAAAGTAGGCTTCATTGTCAAAAGGAACATATCTTTTATGGCAATTTTTTCATCATCAGAAAGCTCTGCAAGTCGGGCACACTTTCCTTCCTGAAGAAGTGGAAGAATTTTTTCCACCGCAGAATTGAACGGGGCAAGTTGCTTTTCAGCCTCTTTTCCAAGGGCTCGAACTGTCTTTATATTTTTTTCCTGACGTTTTGAAATTGTCTGCAAATCTGCCTGAGCAAGCTCAAAATTGATTGTAAGAACATCGCTTTCCGGGTCAACAGGCGCTTCAACTTTTGAATCTTCGCGCACGTGCATAATATCCGGATTATCAAAACAGCGGACAACATGAGCAATGCACGCACATTCACGGATATTCGCCAAAAACTGGTTGCCGAGCCCCTCGCCTTGGCTGGCGCCCTTGATAAGTCCTGCAATATCAACAAATTTTACAGATGCAGGAGTCTTCTTTTTTGGATTATTTACTGAAGCAAGAAAATCCAGACGTTCATCCGGAAGATCTACAATTCCAACATTCGGATCGATTGTACAAAATGGAAAGTTTGCAGCTTCTGCAGGTGCTGCTGTCAATGCAGAAAAAATTGTGGATTTACCAACGTTCGGCAATCCAACGATACCACAGTCTAATGACATAAAATCCTCTTTAAAAATCTGAAAAACCGCAAAGCGCGGCAATCGATAGTTATAAAAAAATTATATTGATTTAACTGATTTTTAACAACCTAGCAATTCCTCTAGTGGCGACCGAACAATTTTGTTTTCCGCTAAAAGTGCAAGGATTTTTGCCAAATCAATTTTTGAATATATATGCAAAAAAATCTAAAAAAACAACATTTTTTTGCAAAATTATTTACTAACAAAAAAAACATAGTGTATAATATGTTGCTTGCATCTTGATATAGGGTGCAGTTAAGGGGCAAAATCTTATGAAAAACGCTTACGTAAACCGTGTATGGGAAGAAGTAAAAGCAAAAAATCCGAATGAACCTGAATTCCTTCAGGCTGTAGAAGAAGTTTTGACAACTCTTGATCCAGTTGTTGACCAGATGCCAGAACTCGAACCAAACGCAATCCTTGAACGCCTTGTTGAACCAGAAAGAGTAATTCAGTTCAGAGTTCCTTGGATGGATGACAAAGGAAATTACCATGTAAACCGTGGTTTCCGTGTTCAGTACAACAGTGCAATCGGACCTTACAAAGGAGGTTTGCGTTTTTCTAAGGAAGTAAACCTTTCTGTTTTAAAATTCTTGGGATTTGAACAGGTTCTTAAAAATTCATTGACAACACTTCCAATGGGAGGCGGAAAAGGTGGTTCAGACTTTGATCCGCACGGAAAATCTGACAAGGAAGTTATGCGTTTCTGCCAGTCATTTATGACAGAACTTTATCGACACATCGGTCCTGACACAGACGTTCCGGCCGGCGACAAAAACGTTGGCGGCCGCGAAATCGGTTATCTTTTTGGACAGTACAAAAGAATCCGCGATGAATACACTGGAGTTTTGACTGGAAAAGGTCTTACATTCGGCGGTTCATTGATTCGTACAGAAGCAACTGGTTACGGTCTTATCTATTTTGCTCAGGAAATGCTTAAGAAAGCTGGACAGGATTTTAAGGGCAAGACTTGTGTTGTTTCAGGTTCAGGAAACGTTGCTGAATACGCCGCTGAAAAACTTCTTCAGCTTGGTGCAAAAGTTGTAACACTTTCAGACTCTAACGGATACATCTACGATGCTGACGGAATCACTCAGGAAAAACTTGACTGGGTAAAAGAACTTAAGAATGTTCGCCGCGGACGCATTTCTGAATATGCAAAACAGTTCCCTTCTGCAAAATACTTTGAAGGCAAAAAAGTTTGGGAAGTAAAATGTGACTGTGCATTCCCTTGTGCAACACAGAACGAACTTCTTGGCGAAGACGCACAGAAACTTTTGGACAACGGTTGTAAACTCGTTGCCGAAGGTGCAAATATGCCGTCAAACATCGATGCTGTAAACAAATTCCTTGCTGCAAAAATCTTGTACGCACCAGGAAAAGCATCTAACGCTGGTGGTGTAGCAACTTCTGGTCTTGAAATGAGCCAGAACTCAGAGCGACTTTCTTGGTCTAGTGCGGAAGTAGACGAAAAACTTCACAACATTATGATTAATATCCACGAAAACGCATACCAGACAGCCGTTAAATTCGGTGCAAAAGAAGGCGACTGGGTAAATTACGTTGCAGGCGCAAATATTGCCGGCTTTGTAAAGGTTGCCAACGCAATGATTGCCCAGGGATTGGTATAATACAAATCGAACGCAGGCGCTAACATTGCCGGTTTCGTAAATGTAGCCAACGCAATGATAGCCCATGGACTTGTATAATACAGAAACATTCAAAAACAGGATGTTTTTGAAGATGGACTCCGCTTGGTTTTTTGCCGGCGGAGTTTTTGTTTTAAAACTGTTGAACTTCTAGGATTTCTGACTCTTTCAACTCGGAAGCAATTTCTTCCTGATACTGAATTTCTACCATACCAAGAGGAACCCCAACTAAACCAGCATTTTTTTCCTTGTCCCGCTCAAAAATCAAATAATTCTTTTCGATAAAATCAGGAATATCATCCGCAAGTTCGCCGTCAGCAGCCATTTTTTTATAAATTTCAAGAATATTTCCCTTGTCAAACTTGTCTTTGTAAGAACGCCTGTCCACAAGCGCACTAAGAATATCGGCAACTGTCAAAATCCTGTCCTGCTCAGAAAGTTGTGGAGCAGCAAGCCTTTCTGGATAGCCGGAGCCATTCAGTTTTTCATGATGACGAATCGCAATTCTTATTATTTTTTGTGGAACAACATTTTTAAGAATGGATTCCGTTTCTTCAACGTGCATCTTCATAACCCGGTATTCAAATGCGGAAAGTTTTCCCGGTGACTCAAGAATCATATTCGGAATTGAAATTTTTCCCATATCGTGCAGAATTCCAGCAGTATAAAGTTCGTTTATTTCAGATTGTGAAAGACCTTTTATTCTTCCAATGGAAAACGCATAACTTGCTGTGTGGATTATATGCTGAACCGTCTGAGTGCTTTTAAAATCGATAAGATAAATCATCAATTTAAAAAGCTGGGCCGTTTCTTCCGCCGAAAATTCCAAAGAATCAAAAAAAACATCCATATCCTGCTGGTAAGAACCATAAATAATCTTTTTTGAAATCAGTTTGTCAATATCAAGTTTTCTAAAAATCAAAAGATAAAGCTGGTTGAATTTCGGAAATCCATATTTTTGAAAATCCGTAGAAAAATAGTTTCCTTTTGTGTCATCCAAAAGCGACTGAATCAAATTCGCCGAAAAAATCAAGGATGCATACTCAATCTGCGGAATTTTTGCCGCAAGCGACTCATCGTATTTCTTGTCATAAAAAAGCAAAGTTTTAGCGGTTTCACCAAGGGGCGACATTTCCTTTAAATAATAATATCCATACAGATAAGAGTGGTATATTTCTTCCTGCGTAAGGTCAGAAAGCCGAACAGACTTTTCTCCAAAAAAATGAAGAAATCCAAAAAGATGGAACAAAGACAAAAGGACAACATCTTTCCGAGAGATTTTCTTTCCGTCAGGCAACGTCTTTGCAATTGAAGCCGCAATAAAAGCCGTTTCACAACTGACTCTTCCAAGACTCTGGTTTATCTGCCGAACCATCCTAAAAATCAACTTTAAAATCTGAGCCGAATTCAACAAAAATTTTGGATAGACTTCTTCATTCATATCGATAAAATATTTTATCACAGAATTTTAAATTTTACTAACATTATGAATGTTGAATTTTTATTGAAGATGAATAAAAGCGTGAGTTAATTTACAATTCCCAAAACATCAACATTCAATAATTCATAATTTTCTTTTCATTTTAAAAATTTGGGATAAAATAAAAGCATGACGAAGCAGGAATTAGTCGCTGAAATGGCAAACGAACTCGAACTCTCTAAAAAGAAGTGCAACGAAACTCTGAACACAATGCTTGAAGAAATCGTTATTGCACTAGAAAACGGAAATAAATTTGTCCAGCCAGGATTCGGCTCATTCAAAACAGTTGAAACAAAAGAACGAGTCGGCAGAAATCCTGCAACTGGAAAAAAAATGCTTTATCCAAAAAAAATAAAGATGAAATTCAAGGCTTCTGAAAAATTTAAGGACGAGATAAATGAATGAGTTTTTGACACAATCACAATTAGCGGAAAAACTTGTTCAACGAACCGGCATAAAATTTGAAACGGCGAAACAATTTTCCACGGTGTTTTTTACAATTGTAAAAAAAGGACTAAAAAACACTGAAAGTTTTTCCGTTTACAATTTTGGCACTTTCAAAAAAACTTGGATTGAAGCGACAACTGGCATAAACCCGGGAAATGGCGAAAAAATCAATATTCCAGCGCACTGGCGGATAAAATTTGTTCCCTGTGCGGCTGTTGCACGCAGGCTGAATAAGCCTTACGAAAACCTAAAAGCAAAAGAACTTCCAGAAGACACGATAATTCCAGAAACCGCAGACGAGCCGGACGACGATTTTTATAACGATGAGCTTGGAATTGACGAAAACAACTTTGAGGATGAGACGGAAAATGCGTCGGAAAAAGAAATCTCCAGGAAAAATCTAAAAATTCTTGCGCTTGCTGGAATATTTTTGTTACTTTTTATCTTGATAATTTCAATTTTGATAAAAAGTTGCTCCACACCAACAAAAAAAACACAAAAAATAAAAGAAGAACCTCTGGCGGCACAGAAAGAAACAGAAATTGTTGCTGAAGCCCCGAAAAAAACAGATTTTTATGAAGAAAAAATCCGTTTTGAAACTTTTGCAGTTCCTTCTGGCAGCAATTATCACACAATCGCCGAAACAAAATACAACAACCGTCATTTGTGGCCAATAATTTTTTCTGCAAACAAAGATTTAAGCGCCGACCCGGATTTTGTGGCAAAATACAAAGACATAATAATCCCAGAACTTCCGCAAAATGAAGCACAAAAGAAAAACCTTATAGAAAATTCCGTGCTGGACGCATACAACGCATACCTTCTTATGTGCGAAAAAGAACCCGAAAGCAACAAAAATGCGGAACGAAAATTGCGTGCCACAAGAGTTCTAGTCAGCGGTGAACTGATTTCCCCAGGATTCATTGCAGAACACCACAAACGAATTCTTCCAGAATATGCAGAAATGGCAGAAAATATTGTTCTGCACCAGTATAAATAGGAAAAAGTTACTTAACGAATTTTTCTATTTTACAGTTATGCTTTTTTGTCTTTTCATCATAACTTATGCCGACAAATAGCAAATTGCCAGAATATTTAGAAAGAGAATCAAAATATCTTTTTTCTTTTATCTGATTTAAAGCTGATTCTGGAGAAGCATTATGTTTTAATTCAATAATCATAGCAGGAACATTATTTTTAAAAGGAATATAAACAATATCGGCAAAGCCTTTGCCTGCCGTCATCTCTTTTACAATCGTGTAATTATTTATAGCGTAAATAAAAGCCAGATAAATCGCGCTACTTAAAGAATCTTCATTGTTGTAGTTGCGATTTGATGAAACATGAATATGACTAACATCCAACGCATTTGCCACAGCATCTTCATTTCCTGCAATTGTATCTTTTATCAACTGTCTGGAAGCCTCAATGATTTTATTCGTTTCAGAATAATTATCATCTTCACAAATCGCACGCTGCCATTCCTGATAAATTTCCCGGTTTGGTATATAGCACTGCTCATTTTGAGAATCATAAGCCAAATAACCAAGGTGAATCAAAAAAGTAAAAACATCGTGCTTGTTCTTAAAATTAGACATTGTATTGTGATACATCCCAACATCAACATCCACCTTTCCCCCCGAAAGCATTGTTACAACAGCATCCCTAATACCATCAAAATTCATCTGTAATTTATCAGAAATAATTTCATAAGTTGAAGTAGAACTCCAATAAGATTTAAATGATTTGTTTTGAACAGACTGCATCACTGCTTCTGGATTATAAATTTCATACTCACCAAGTTTGTAACCATCATACCAGGCTTTGCACTCTGTAAAATCACAGCCATATTTTTTACACAATGCCTTTACTTCTTCAGAGGTAAAACCAATAAATCCTGAAAAAATTCCTGAATCAATCATTGTGTACTGTTTAAAAGTATTTAGTTTAGATTGAATTTTATCCTTGATAATGGGAAGAATACCTGTAATATACGCAAGAGAAATCGCAGGTTTTAATCCTGAATTCTTAAAAAGAGAAATCAAAAACGCAAGATAGTTATCAAATTCTTCGCCAGAAACTTGCTCTCGCACAAGCACATCATATTCATCTATAATAATTATAAAAGTCTGATTTGTTTCCTCGTAGACTCTTTGAATGTATGTTCCGATAGAATTAAATTTTCCAAAATCAATATCCGGATACTGCTTTTTAAAATCGTTTCCAACCTGCTCCGCAAGGTAACCTATAAAAGTTCCTTTTTCCTTGCTGTCAATTGCCTTCCAGAAAGAAAAACATGCATTCATATCAATTTTTAGGACATTAAATTTATTAATATATTTCTTAAAAGAATCTGTTTTTGCAATTTTATATGCCGAAAAAAGCTTTTCCGAATCAGCCCCTTTTGAATAGTAAGCAGAAATCATATCTTCCGCAATGGATTTTCCAAATCTACGCGGCCGGTTGACACAAATAAAGTTATCATCAGGAATATCAATTCTATGATTCAACAAATCAATAAGACCTGTTTTATCAACATATTTTCCACTGTTTACCAATTTTAGAAAACTTTCATTGTTTGGATTAAGATATGTTCCCATAAGTTAAATATACTTG
>CAVIQW010000046.1:0-16990 GCA_963644915.1 Paratractidigestivibacter sp. | reverse complement strand
TGCAGGAAAAATTAAAAAATACCGCAAAAGCAACTAAAATGCCCGTAAAAAATCCAGCGAATCGTCTTAAAAATCTTTTCATTGTTTCTCCATTTGCTATACGTCAATTTTACCACGAGTTTTATTCAAAGGGTAGAATTATTTTTTGCAATTAAAAAATTGACATCCAAACTGTTTGCCCTTAAAATATGAAACATAATATAACCCGAATGGCGAACAGGAATGTTTGCTGAATTAGGAGGCCACACAAAAAATGGCAAAAGTAGAACTAAAAGGTATTGCAAAGGTTTACGATGGCGGTGTTCGTGCTGTAGACAATGCAAATATCACAATTGAAGACAAGGAATTCTGCGTATTCGTAGGACCTTCTGGATGCGGTAAGTCAACAACTCTCCGTATGATTGCTGGTTTGGAAGAAATTTCTGAAGGAAAACTTCTTATTGACGGCGTTGAGATGAACGATGTTCCGCCAAAGGACCGCGATATTGCGATGGTATTCCAGAACTATGCGCTTTATCCACATATGACAGTTTACGATAACATGGCTTTTGGTCTTAAACTTCGTAAAGTTGATAAGATGGAAATTGACCGCAAGGTTCGCGAAGCCGCAAAGCAACTTGGTCTTACAGAATATCTTCAGAGAAAGCCAAAGGCTCTTTCTGGTGGTCAGCGTCAGCGTGTTGCTGTAGGTCGTGCAATCGTTCGTGAACCAAAAGTATTCTTGTTCGACGAACCTCTTTCTAACCTTGATGCAAAACTTCGTGTAACAATGCGTGCAGAAATTGCCGCTCTTCACAATACACAGCAGAAGACAATGATTTATGTAACACACGACCAGACAGAAGCTATGACTCTTGGTACAAAAATCGTTGTTATGAAAGACGGACACGTTCAGCAGATTGGTGCTCCATTGTACTTGTACAATAACCCAATCAATAAGTTCGTTGCTGGATTTATTGGAACACCTCCGATGAATTTTATGACAGTAAAAGTTCTTGAACGTTCTGGAAAAATTGTATGTGATGAAGGTTCTTTCGAAATCACTCCAACAGAAGCGCAGACTGCTTGTCTTAAAGATTATGTTGGCAAGGAAGTTTCTTTTGGTATCCGTCCGGAAGATTTGCAGTATTCAGCACAGCCGGTTGGAAAAGACAATATGCAGATGAAGATTGTAAACAAGGAGCCTCTTGGTGCAGAAACTCATTTGTATCTTGTTTCTAACAAAGGTCAGCAGGTTATTGCAAAAACAACTGCAAATGCGGATTTCCGCCTTGGCGAAACAATCAACGTTGTTCCAAACATGGAAAAGGCAAAATTCTTCTCTATGGAAGAAGGCGAAAAGAACATCTGCGATGTAGTTGAAGTTAAATGGTAAAATAAAACCGTTTAGGTTCTTTCTAGTTTATGAGCGTCTTTTATTGAATTTTATTTCAGTAGAAGACGCTTTTTTTTTGTCCGTAATGGTGTAAAATGTTGGTTATGAAAAAAAATGTTCCAGTTGTAATTTTTGTTTTTACATTCTTTTTATTTTTTGCGTGTAAAAAGACGCAGGAGATGACCCTTGCGGAAATCGCCGAACTTACCAAAACAGGAGATTCTGCTCTTGTTGAAAAAACTGTTAAAAAGCCGTGGAAAGCCGAAAAACAAAAGCCTGGAAAACTGGGCGGAACTTGGAATGACGCAATTTTTTCTGACCCAAAAACATTTAATCAGCTTATTGGCGAGCGAGACGGTGAAAGCAGTGCGATTATTAGCGAAACCCTTGACTATCTTGTTGACTATGACGCCTATCTTAGAAAGTGGAAGCCACGCCTTGCATATTTTGAAATTGAAACTGATGAAAAAAACGGAACTCTTACAGTTCATTACAGTTTGAGGGAGCAAATCTTCTGGACGTATTACAACAGTGACAAAAAAATTCCTGTTACAAGTGATGATTTTGTGTTCTGGTACAACGAAATTGCAGGTGATGAAGCTTTTTCAAGTTCTGGTTATGGTCAGCAGTGGTGCAAAATGCCTGACGGAAGCGAGAAACGGATTGAATGTGTAAAGATTGATGATAAAAGGTTCGATTTTATTTTTCCAAGGATTGTGGCAGATCCTCTTTTGGCAACAAATATGAGTCTTTGTCCTAGTTTTATCTATAAAAAGGCAAAGGATGAAGGTGGAGTTGAGGGAGTAAAGAATCTTTTTTCTGCGGACTGCAATCCTCTTTCAATTCCAAGTTGTGGAAAATGGTATCTGGTTGAATACACGCCGGCACAAAGGCTGGTTTTTAAAAGAAATCCGAATTATTGGGAAAAAGATGAAAATGGAATTTCAATTCCTTACTACGAAACCAAAGTTTTTCAGATTGTTGGCGATATGAACACGAATTATCTTCTTTTTAAGGAAGGCAAAACAGAAACATTTACTCCTCGCCCTGAAGAAGTCTACGATGTTGTTGAAAACCAAAAGAATGACTATACCGTTTTTAACGCAGAAGGTTCTATGGGCGCTCAACTCTGGAGTTTTAACCAGAATCCTAAAAATTCAGATTCACTTTGCTACTCATGGTTTACAAATAAAAAATTCCGTCAGGCTATGAGTTGCCTTTTGAACCGGGAGCGAATCATAAATCAGACTTACCGAGGGCTTGCCGAGCCTAAATACGACTTTTTCCCGGACGCAAATCCTTTTTACAACCCTGATATTACTTTGCAGTACCGTTATGACCCGGAGCGTGCTGTAAAACTCCTTTCTGACATAGGTTTTTACCGTGATTCCGTGGGTGTTATGCGCGATTCTGCTGGGAACAAGATTGAATACGATTTGACTGTGGCTTCTGCGAATTCAGTGGTAAACGATATTGCGATGATTATTGCGGACGAATGTTCAAAAATTGGGGTAAAAGTTAATATCCGTCAGACTGATTTTCAGAAAATGGTGGAAATGCTTACTTCAACTTATGACTGGCAGTCGCTTATAATTGGTCTGGGGGCGAATATGTTCCCATCGCAGGGAAGCAACGTTTGGCCTTCTGGGGGAAATCTTCATCTCTGGAATCCTTTGCAGAAAACGCCTGCAACAGAATGGGAGGCCCGGCTTGACTATCTGTACAATGAGGGTTGCTATACGAACAACCGTGTCGCCGCGGAAAAAATCTGGGATGAATACCAGCGATTGATTCTGGAGGAATGTCCTGTGATTTATCTTTTGCGGAGCCGAAGTTTTTTTGCAATCCGAAACAAATGGAATCTTGAAAATGTCTTTTATGACAATAAAAATGGTACAGTTTACGATTTTGTGTATCTGAAAAATTAAAAGAATTGTATAATATAAAAATCAGGATGAATTTAAAAAATCTTTTTGTAAAAATAAAAGAAACTCTTACTCTGCCGTGGAAACTTTTTCGAAAAAAAGCGCCTCTTGTTTCGTTTATTGTGGGCAGGCTTTGCACGATGCTGGTTTTGCTGTTTTTTTTGGGTTTTGCGCTTTTTGGTCTGATGGAACTTGCTCCGGGTGATATTGTTGACCAGATGATGAGCCAGCAGATAATGAGTTCTGTTGAGGGCGGAAAATCTTCTGTGGGTAATGCTAAGAGTGAAAGTAATTTTTCTGAAGAGCAGATGACCCGTCTAAGGGCGGAATTTGGTCTGGATAAACCGTTTTATGTTCAGTATTTTAAATGGCTGAACCGTGTTGTTGTTCATCATGATTTGGGAACGAGCCTTATTTCGCGAGCACCGGTAAGTTTTCTTATAAAGACGAGAATCTGGAATTCTGTTCTGCTTAACCTTATTTCTCTTGTTTTTATCACGCTGGTTTCGTTTTTGCTGGGCGTTTATTTTTCAAGCAAGGCTGGAACAAAGATTGACACGGCTGTAACGTTCTTTGCACTGTTTTTTCATGCGTTTCCGGGAATTCTTCTTTTGATTTTGCTTCAACTTTTTGCATCGGTGACTAATTTTTTTCCAGTAACAGGTTATCCAGACTTTCCTTTTGCGGAATCTCCGGTAAAATTTTCATTCAGTTATGTTCATCATATTTTTCTGCCTCTTCTTTCATCCTTTTTAGGTGGTGCAGGCGGAACAATGCGTATGATTCGTGCCACAATGCTTGACCAGATGGGGCTTCCGTATATTTTTGCGCTTAGGGCACGTGGAATCAGTGAAAAACGAGTCTATTTGAACCACGCTTTTAGAAACACGTTGAATCCTTACATAACAGGAAGTGCGAATCTTCTTGCTAGTCTTTTTAGCGGCTCTCTTGTGCTTGAAATTATTTTTGCGTATCCAGGAATCGGGCGGTTGATGTACGAGGCGGTTCTTCAGCAGGATATAAACCTTGTGCTTGCAAACAGTATGTTCATCTCGGCACTTGTTCTTGCCGGAATGGTTTTGAGCGATATTCTGCTCGCATTTGTTGACCCAAGAATCAGATATAATTAGTTGGTTGATTTTTGTTCTCAGCTGTAAAAGTAAGTATTTTTTGACGTCTATTTTATAATATGTTTGTTCTGACAATTACTAGTAAATCGATGTTCATTCCGTTATAATCAAGGTATGGAACACGGAACGATAACTCAAGATAATCACGCGGCTCTTTGGCACGGACGTTTTAAGGAAGGTCCTGATGCGGAAGCTGTCGCTTTTGAAACTTCTATAAATGTTGATGAACGCATGGCTTTGGATGACATAAAAGGCAGCCGTGCTCACGCAAAAATGTTAGGTCACGCAGGAATTATTTCCAACGATGAGGCGGAAATAATTGTAAAAGGTCTGGATTCAATTGAAAAAGACCTGCTTGATGGAACTCTAAAAATTGACTATTCGGCGGAGGATATTCATTCTTTTATTGAAGCGACGTTGACTGACAGAATTGGTGAACCTGGAAAAAAAGTTCACACAGGAAGAAGCCGAAACGACCAGATTGCTTTGGATGAACGTCTTTATCTTACACGGTTTATTCCAGAAATTCAGAACCGAATTCTGACTTTGATAGATTCGCTTGCACATATTGCGGAGCAGCACACAAAAGATATAATTCCAGGCTACACTCATATGCAGCATGCCCAGCCGGTAACTCTTGCCCATCACCTTTGCGCATGGGCTTGGTCTTTAACCCGCGACTGGAATCGTCTTGAAGACAGTTTAAAACGGATTTCAATAAGTCCTATCGGTTCCGGGGCGTTGGCAGGGTCTGGACTTCCCCTGGATAGAAAATTTGAGGCAAAAGAACTTGGTTTTTCTGAAATAACAATGAATTCACTGGACAGTGTTTCTGACCGCGACTACTGTATTGAAACTGCGAATAATATGGCTCTTGTGCAGATGCATCTTTCGCGTTTTTGCGAAGAGGTTGTGCTTTGGGCAACAACAGAATTCTCTTTTATTGAGTTGAGCGAAAAGTGGTCTACAGGCTCTTCTATTATGCCACAGAAAAAAAATCCTGATTTTGCTGAACTTATCCGTGGAAGAACTGGCCGTGTTTACGGAGATTTGATTGCGCTTTTAACAATGATGAAAGGACTTCCGCTTGCTTACGACCGTGATATGCAGGAGGATAAGCAGAGTCTTTTTGAAGCCTGCGATATTGTGAACGCAAACCTTAGTGTCTTTACAAAAATGATTTCTTCCGCAAACTGGAACGTTGAAAAAATGGCTTTAGCCTGCGAGGGTGGATTTCTTAACGCTACAGATGTTGCGGATTATCTTGTTCGCAAGGGGCTTCCGTTCCGCACCGCTCATGGTGTGAGCGCACGTCTTGTTCGTATTGCAATAGAAAAAAATTGCCGTCTTGAAGATTTATCTATAGAAGAATTTAAGTCTTGTTCGGAACTTATAGAAAATGATATTTACAATATTATTTCGCCAAAAGCCTGCGTGAATGCTAGAAAAACTGACGGTGGTCCGGCAGAAACAAAAGTTCTTGAACAAATTTCCGCATTAAAAGAGTTTGCAAAGCAAATAAAATAAAAATAGGAATTTTATAAGGAGTTTCAAATGAAAAAAATCGCATTGATTGTTGTTGCTGCCGCTTTGGTTGCAGGTCTTGCAGGATGTAAAAAAGCATCAAAAGTTGATAATTCTCTTGAAGAGTTAAAATCGCGTGGTGTATTTGTTCTTGGACTTGATGATTCATTCCCACCGATGGGATTCCGCAATGATGATGATGAAATTGTGGGTTTTGATATTGATCTTGCTACTGAAGTTGCAAGCCGCCTTGGAGTTTCTTTTAAGGCTCAGCCTATTGACTGGGATGCAAAAGAGATGGAACTTTCAACAGGAAAAATTGACTGTATCTGGAACGGTCTTACAATCACTCCTGAACGAGAAAAAGCACTTGCTCTTACAAAGCCGTATTTGAACAATGATCAGGTTCTTGTTGTGCGCAAGGATTCTGGATTTTCAAAACTTTCTGATTTTGCAGGAAAAACAGTCGGTGTTCAGAGCGGTTCTTCTGCCCAGGATGCAATAAATGACAATGAAGAATTCGCAAAATCGGTAAAAGATATTATTTTCTTCAAGGAAAATATTACTGCGCTCAATGACCTTGTAATCGGTGGACTTGATGGTGTTGTGATGGACAGTATCGTTGCCTCTTATGATATTTCCCAGAGCAAAAAGCCGTTGGTTCTTGTGTCAGAAGTTCTTGCACAGGAAGGATATGGAATTGGTTTCCGCAAAAATGATATAAAACTTCGCGATGCAGTTCAGGAAACATTGGAAGCGATGAAAGCTGACGGAACTGTTGAAAGAATTTCAACAAAATGGTTCGGCAGTGATATTACTGTAATCGGAAAATAATTTTGAGTCCGCGTTATGTAAAAATGCTTCTTGCGATGCTCCGGGGAACTGGAACGTCGCTGGAAGTATTCTTTTTGACATTGATTTTTGCAGTTCCGCTTGCACTTTTTGTTTGCATGGGAAGAATGTCAAAAAATAAGATTCTTTCAAATACAACAAATGTTTTTCTTCTTATAATCCGAGGAACTCCGCTTATGCTTCAGCTTTTAGTGGTTTATTTTGCTCCCGGACTTTTTATAAAATGTCTGAATGACAATTTTAATCTTGGAATTCAATTTATTTGGAATCGTTTTGCGGCCGCGATTATTGCGCTCACAATAAATTATGCGGCTTATTTTGCAGAAATTTACCGTGGTGGAGTTGAATCCATTCCAAAAGGTCAGTATGAAGCGGCAAAGGTTCTGGGGTACACAAAATATCAGACTTTTTTTAGGATTGTTCTATTTCAGGTAATAAAAAGAATTACGCCTGCAATGGGGAATGAAGTCATTACTCTTGTAAAAGATACGGCTTTGGTTTCTGTTATTGGAGTGGCGGAACTTTTGATGGTTGCAAAGGAACGCCAGAGTGCGATGTTCAGTTTTGCCCCGCTTTTTATTGCTGGAGTTTTTTATTTTGTAATGAACTGGGGTGTTTCGTTCGCATTTGCAAAGCTTGAAAAAAAACTTTCTTATTACCGGTAGGAAATTCCATGTCAGAAAACAAAAATGAAATAATCAAAGTAGAAAATTTAAAAAAATCATTTGGTGATGTGAACATTCTGAAAGGAATTTCTTTTTCGGTGCTGGAAGGTGAGGTTCTTTCGATTATCGGTCCAAGCGGTTCCGGAAAATCTACAATTCTAAGATGCATAAGCCAGTTAGAAACAGTTGATGACGGAACTGTTGAGATTTGCGGAAAGTACCTTGTAAAAGACGGTGTTTATTCGTCAAAACAGGAAATGAACTCGATAATTCTGAAGAGCGGGCTGGTTTTTCAGAATTTTAATCTTTTTCCGCATCTTTCTGTTCTGCAGAATGTAATGGATGCTCAGCTTTGTGTGCTTAAAAAATCCAAGGAAGAAGCAAGGCAAACCGCACTAACTCTTCTTGAGCGTATGGGGCTTTCTGAAAAAGCGGATTCTTATCCGTGTGAACTTTCGGGCGGTCAGCAGCAACGAGTTTCTATTGCACGTGCCCTTGCGTTAAAACCGGAAGTCCTGCTTTTTGATGAACCGACTTCTGCGCTTGACCCTGAACTTACAGGCGAGATTCTTTCTGTAATTAAGGATTTGGCAAAAGAAAAGATGACGATGGTTGTTGTTACGCACGAAATGTCATTTGCCCGCGATATAAGCGACTATATTATCTTTATGGATCAGGGCGTGATTGTTGAAGAGGGAAAACCAGAACTGGTTATTGGAAATCCGCAACAGGAACGCACCAGAAATTTTCTTGCAAGATTTGGAAATTCCGCATTGAACTAAAAAGGGGTTTTAGGGGATTCCCCTAGGAGAAGGGGTAGGCGAAAAAGTTGAGCAGTGCGAAACAGTTGAGCCGAGGGGAAGTCTTTCCCCATTATATGCAGACCCCGAGTTTCCAAAAGACTTTAGGCTTTTGGAAAGTAGCGAGGAACGGACGTTCCGAACGTAGGGAAGTCTTTCCCCCTTTTTACACCCTTTTTTCGTTACATTGACCAAAACGCAAGAATTCTATAAAATATCTATTCATACTCACAATGAGTATTACTATGCAAAATTGAAATTTCGGGACTTGATTCAGTACGATTGAGTCCTGTGGAGGTTATAAAGTGGTCAAAATCAGACTTAAGAGATTCGGTACACAGAAGCGTCCTTACTACCGTGTTGTAGTTCAGGATTCTCGCAAGCCACGTGATGGAGTTTGCATCGAAGAAATTGGAACTTTCATGCCTATTGAAGCAGAAGAACGCCAGGTTTCTATCGATCTTGATCGTGCTAACTACTGGATTGGTGTTGGTGCACAGCCGACAGACATCGTAAAAAAGTTGATTAGAGTACAGTCTAAAAAGTCTTCAAACTAAGAATAGGAAACGGAAATGGAAAAAGACCTGATCGAATATATTGCAAAATCATTGGTCGATGATCCATCTGCGGTTTCAGTAAACGAAACTGAAGGCGAAAAAGGTATGGTTCTTCAACTTAAAGTTGCTGAAGGTGATATTGGCAAGGTGATTGGAAAGTACGGCCGCATTGCTAAGGCTATGCGAACTGTTCTTAGTGCTTCTGCTACAAAAGACGGAAAGCGCTACAGTCTGGATATTCTGGATTAATTTTGCTGATGGAAAGTAACGAGCAGCTTGTTGTTGGTTTTGTTCGTGGCTCGCATGGAGTTACGGGTGAATTTAAAGTTGAAAGTGCTTCTGGTGACTACGAGCATATCGAAGTGTTGAAAGAAGTTGCTTTAAGGCACGGTTCTGATTCAAAAAAATTCAAAGTTGAATTTGCAGAAATGGGATGCGGTACCTTGTATATGAAACTTGCGGGAATTGATTCTCCGGAAGAAGTGCGAAAGTACAACGGATGGGAATTGGTTGTTGACCGTAAGCATGCTCATCCTCTTGGTAAGAATGAGTGGTATATTAAAGATTTGATAGGCTGTTCCTTGATTTGGAATGGCAAAGAAGCGGCAGCTGGGACTGCACTGACAGAAAGTGTTGGAACAATCACAGACGTATTGGAAGGCGGAGCAGGTTACTTGTTAGAAGTTTCACTCTCCGAGAGTTGCACTGTTCTTTCTGATGACTTGAAACATACAAGTTCAGGCAAGGTTCGCAAGGTTTTAGTTCCTTTGAATCTTAACTATATTTGTAACGTCAATGTCGCTGAAAAGACGATTCAGCTGATGCACCTCTGGATTCTGGAGTAATTCCATGAAATTTACTGTGCTGACCTTGTTTCCTGAAATTCCGCAGGCTTTTTTTGAAAACTCAATCATGGCTAAAGCGGTTGAAAAGGGAATTATTGCCTACGACCTTGTGAACATCAGAGATTTTGCTCTTGATAAGCACAAGAAATGTGATGACGCTCCTTATGGCGGTGGTGCAGGTCAACTTATGATGACCGAGCCATTAAGCAGGGCTTTGGATAGTGTAAAGGCAAGCCGAAAACGCGTAATTTATGTTACGCCGGCAGGAACTCCTTTTACGCAGAAAAAGGCTGTTGAATTAAGTCGCGAAGATGAATTGGTTTTTATCTGCGGAAGATACGAAGGTATTGATCAAAGAATTATAGACTTTTATGTGGACGACGAGGTTTCGCTTGGCGACTACGTGATGAGCAGCGGTGAACTTGCAGCGACAGTTATGGTTGACACAATCTATAGATTGGTTGATGGCGTAATTTCCAGTGAGTCACTTGTTGAGGAAAGTCATAGCGACGGACTTCTTGAATATCCCCAGTATACTAGGCCAGAAGTATACAAAGGCTTGAAAGTACCAGAGGTTTTGCTTTCGGGAAATCATGAACTTGTTCGGAAGTGGCGGCTAAAGAAGCGGCTTGAAAAAACTTTGCGTGTTCGTCCAGACATGATTTGGGAAGCCCGCAAAAATAATAAGCTTTCTTTGGAAGCCGAATTGATGATTGAGGAAATAACAGAACAGACTGCCATAAAAAACTGCAAAAAAAAGCAGAAGTTGGCACGCAAGCAATTGCGGGAATCTGTGAATCCAGGAGATTTATGATGGATCTTATTAAAGCGGTAGAAGAAAAACAGAAACGTGCTTTTACAACTCAGTTCAAAGTTGGTGATACAGTAAAAGTATATTTTAAGATTATTGAAGGAAAGACAGAACGTATTCAGGTTTATGAAGGAATTGTTCTTTGCATTAAGAATGCAGGCGTTCGCAAGACATTTACAGTTCGCAAGGAATCTTACGGAATTGGTGTTGAACGTGTATTCCCTGTAAACAGTCCACGTATTGTAAAGGTAGAAATTGTTCGTGCTGGTAAAGTACGCCGTGCAAAACTTTACTATCTTCGCGATAAGGTTGGTAAAGGCAAGAAAGTTAAGGAAATGCTTGGTGGAGAAGTTTCTGCATTTATCGCTCAGCAGAACAAGGCCGCAGAAGCCGCTGCTCATGCACAGGAAGAAGTTCTTAAGGCAGAACACAATGCTGATCACGCTGCTGCAGAAGCTGCAAAGGCAAAAAAATAATTTTCTTATTGCATGAAAACTGATGTTGTAGTGCATTTGACTGCCCTCTCTGGTGTGAATGGAAAAAATTCACTGCGGGAGGGCAGTTCTGTTTATGTGCGGATAATAAAAAGCAACGGTAATAATTCTTATCTGGCATCTTTTGCTGGTGGAAAATTCTTTATAAAATCAGAAATCCCCTTGTCTGCCGGAAGTGGTTTTTTGGCAAAAATAAAACTGGAAAACGGAAAAGTTGTTCTTCAAAAACTGGCGGATAATCTAGAAAGCAAGGATTCAATTCAAAAAATTACTGCTGAAAATCAAAATTCTTTTCTTGAAAAAATGGGGCTTGTGCCGGACAATATTTCTTTTGGTCTTTTGCAGCAGATGAAAATGCTGGGTTCTCGTTTTTCGTTGGCGGCGTTCCAAAAAAGCAGAAAAATTGCGGAAAAAATAAAGGGTAGGGAAAAATCTGCTTCTGATGCGGCGTTTATTTTGGAGAACAAGGGAGTTTTGCCTGATGAAAAAAGGATTCTTGGAATTTTAGGGGATGACAATGATTCCGGGGAGTTCTTTTCTGAAAAAAACGTGCTTCCGCCAAAAAGTGAAAATCCTTTTCGGGATTTCTTTAAAAATATTCTGGAGTTTCCGGAAAATATAAATAATAAGCCTGGGATTCTTACGTTGTTCAATCATATTGGGTTTTGTTTTGGTTCTGGAGAATCTTCTATTCGGGCAGAAAAAGGATTTGGCAGCTGGATAAAAATTCCATTTGAATTCAACCTTGAAAAAAAATGTGGAAAAGGTTCTCTCTGCGGATTTTTAGGAAATATGTCAAAAAAAATGGAAAAGGCGGTTCTCTGCTTTTATCTTGAAAATGAAAAATATGTTTTTGAGTTTGGGCTAAAAGAAAATCAACTTTTATATTTGAATGTGGGTTGTTCGGATTCTGTAAAAACTAAAAATCTTGCAGAAATTTTAAGTTCTTCTTTTAAGAAAATAAAAATTATGGAAATAGGTTTGGTTCAGGATTTTTCTGAATTTTCTGCGAATAATATTGAAATTAGTGCGGTGAGTTTTAGCGTATGAAAAAAGACGAGTTAAAAGCGGTTGCATTAAAATACCCAGAAAATGCGAGTCTTCCGTTTATTTCTGCAGTGGCAAAAGGTGAATTGGCAAAAAGGCTTTTGGAAATTGCGGAAAAGCAGAAAATTCCTGTTGTAAAAAATATTACAGCGGCAAACATTCTTTCCGTTCAGGAAATTGGTTCTGCGATTCCCGAAAATACATGGGAAATTGTGGCAAAAATTTTTGCTGCTGTTGTGGAATGTGAAAAAAAGTTGTAAACTTGTTTTTATGGAAATGAGTAAGTTGGATTGCAGTTCGATTCATATTGGAAGTTGTTTTTCTGAGCCAGTTTATTTTGATGACGGCAAAAATATGTTTCTTGCAGCTGGAAAAATGGCTAGACCTTATCATGTTTCGGCTTTGGTTCACTGGAAAATTCCATATTTGTTGACCGCTGGTCATCTGATTGAGCCAAAAGATTATAAACCTTCAACGTCTGAAATTCAGAATAAAAAAACTGAAAATAAAGAACCTTTTGACGATGTTGAGGAACTGGAAAGCCTTTGATTTGTTCAGATAACAGAAAACAGACTGGAAATTCCGGGGAAAATCGTGCGACAGAGTATCTTGCAAAAAAGGGATATGAAATTGTTGAACGAAATTTTAGGACAAATCAAGGCGAAATTGATATAATTGTAAAAAACGGAGAATATATTGTTTTTGTGGAAGTAAAAACGCTTCCAAAAGGCAACTTTGAGTTTTTATCGCACGTTTTGGATGGCAGAAAACAAAAAAGAATTGTCAAAACCGCTAAACGTTTTCTTGCAATCAATCGACAATATAGTAACAGCTATATCAGATTTGATGTGATTGTTCTTGATATGCCGGGCTTACCGCAGGTTTATCATATTGAAAATGCGTTTGCGGAGTTTTTATGATTTCTGAATTAAGGGATGCAACAGAAACTTTGGTCTTGGATCGAAATGATGATGTGATTTCTGCGCGGCTTATGGAGTTGCGTGTAAAAATACATGATGAAGATTATGTAAATAATGCCATCCAGCGAATTGCTCAGGTAATCAGCCGTAAATTGGTTGAAGACCCTAATGAATTTTTGTTTCGGGATTAAATTTTTGTTATTTGCCTGAAACGGGAGCTGGTTTTATGGAAAAAAATCGACATAGCAGAAATAGGCACCACAACCGCAACTGGAATGAACAGAAAAAAAGCATTAACGAGAGTTCTTTTAGTAGCCGCAATTTTCAGGCGAATTCTTCTGCAAAGAGTGGCGGAACAAATCAAAGGCGGTTTCAGTTTGTAAATTATGAAAATCCAGAGGCACTTGCACAACGTGAACAGGCAATAAAAGAGTTGAAGGCACGCGAAGTTGTCTGCCCAAAATGTGGAAAATTGATTACTGATATTGCCAGCGCGATGACGGATAAAGTTTCAGGAAAACCGATTCATTTTGAATGTGTGATGGAACAGGTTTCATCTGGAGAATCTGTTGGTCAGAACGAAAAAATCGCTTACATTGGCCAGGGACGTTTTGCAGTTCTTTTTTATGAAAATATCCGTGACCAACGAC
This sequence comes from Paratractidigestivibacter sp., assembly GCA_963644915.1. GTDB lineage: Bacteria > Spirochaetota > Spirochaetia > Treponematales > Treponemataceae > Treponema_D. The sequence continues at coordinate 3,395 of CAVIQW010000046.1, read as the reverse complement.
ATTTCCACATAAAAAAAATCATTGAATGGGAAGGTCGCGATTCAAAACCAGAATGGCGCGACGAAATCAGCGGTTTATACAGTCAGGTTGAATAATTTTTTTATATTTGAATCCACAGTTTCGCTCAGTTCTTCAGGGCGGACTTTTCTTACATCTGCAATGAATTTGTAAGTCTGTTCAATAAGTAAAGGTGTGTTGGTCTTTCCGCGGAATGGAACTGGTGCAAGGTAAGGGGAATCTGTTTCGCACAAAATTCTGTCAACGGGAACAAGGTTTATCAGTTCTTCCATTTCTGGCATTTTTCGTTTTTTCGTATAGGTTACCGAGCCGCTAAAACTTATGTACCAGCCTCGCTCAAGAAATGCTTTTGCTTCTTCTGCACCATAAGAATAGCAGTGGATAATTCCGTTGTCGTAACCAACGTTTTTTATGCAGTTCAAGGTGTCTTCAAAAGCGTCGCGCGAATGAATTATCACAGGAAGGGAACATTCTTTTGCATATTCCAGCTGCATTTCAAAAAGTTCGCGTTCCGCATTCAACATTTTCTGGTCAAAATCTGACTCGCATCTTCCATCTACGCCGGATGGATTCCAATGGTGGTCTAAGCCACATTCACCAAGAGCAATAATTTTTCTGTTCAATGTGTCGTTGTCTTTTGAACTGTTTGCCGCTTCAATCTGTTCCTTTAAAATGTTCATGCTCTTGTATCGGTTTTTTATTTCATCCGTGCTTGGCCAGATTGCCGCTGCAAAATATATAAATTTTCGAACTTTGTCCGCAAGCCGTGTGTCTTTGATTTGTGCAATGGCATTGTCAACGCAGGCTTGTCTTTTTAAAAGGTCATCGCGTTCTGTTCCAATGTCTAGCCCAAAAAAACAGTTTTTTTTTGCCATTTCTTCTAGGATTTCTGTTCCGTTTATGGGATTTTCTGCGGTGTTTTTGCAGATTGTATGTTCAAAGTGAAAATGAGTGTCCGAATACATAAAAATATTGTATCAAAAATTTTTATGTATTGCAAAATACTAGTTTTTTCTATATTATATATTCATCTATTTTTGCCGGGATGGTGGAATGGTAGACACAAGGGACTTAAAATCCCTCGACCGTAAAAGGTCGTGCCAGTTCGAGTCTGGTTCCCGGCATTTTTATCTCGTCTGTCGTTTAATTTTTAAAAGTATGTCTTCTTGGTTTATAGCGATTACATTCATAAATCTATTTTCTCTTGTAATGCTGTTTGTTTCGATAGAAAGTAATTCCGTTATCAGCAGGTTTCAAAAGATGAATTTTATGACAACCTGCTCGATTATTTTTGTGATTTGCGTTATGGAAGTTCTTACGCTGATTTTTGATGGAACTTCGCTGCGGTGGAGATTTTTTCATATTGCGTCGAATTATTTTGGTTTCAGTTTAACGCCTCTGGTTTATTTTACGCTTGGAACTGCGCTTCTGCCTGAATTTTTTAATGACAAGAAGCGGATAATTTTTATTTTTGGCGCCTGGATTTTGTATTCAACCTGGATGCTTTTGATGCTTGTTTTAGGAAATGATTTTGGCGTTTTCTACGTTGATAAGATAAATAAATATTCGCGTGCAAAAGGTTTTTTTGTTTACATGATTTTTTATGCAATCGGGCTGCTTTATTTTCTTGTGCAAAATATAATTCTTTCGTTGCGCTTTTGGCAGAATAACTGTGGAATTCTTTTTTTGAATTTTATTTTTGTGTTCATAGGAACTGCGGTTCAGATTGTGCGTCCGGATATTCAGATTACATGGCTTGCAGTTATAATTTCCATAAGTTTTTATTTTATGTATCACGGTTCGCTTTATCAGCAGTTTGATACTCAGACTTTTCTGCGGAATTACAAAAGTTTTAGAAAAATGCTAGATATGCAGAAAAAAGATTCGGTTCTTATTGTTGTTGAGATTGATAATTTTGAAAAACTTAAGCTAAACTATAATCGTCAGAAAGTTGATTCTCTTGTGATTTCGGTTTCGCGTATTTTCAGTAGATTTTACAGAAAATACGGGGCTTTATTCCGGATTGGAAGTGAAGAATTCTGCGTGATTTCAAAAGATATTCAGCTTGATTTTGACGAACTGAACAAGAAATTCTTTATGGAATTTGTAAAGGAATGTTCAGAAATTGATGAAATGCCTTTTGTTTCTGTTGGCTGGTCAAAAATAACACCACAGCAGGATATAAACAAGGTGCTTTCTCTTGCGGATTTGAAGAAACGTGATTTTATAAAGGAACGCACATCATATCTTTTTTAGTTTTTGCTGAAAACTATGGAACAAAAATATAACCGCATTTGCTTACAGAAACAATGTGCTTTGGATTTTTTTTGTCATCTTCAATAAGATTCCGTAATGTTTTTATGTTAACATAAATATTGCTTTCTAAAGTCTTTTCGTCAGGAACAGGCTCGTTCCATACATTCTGAAAAATTGTTTCAAAAGATAAAATTTTGTTCGGATTTTGGATAAAATAAAGAATCAGGTCAAACTGTTTTTTCCGCATCGGAATAGATTTTTCCATTTTGTAGACAGTCTGATTTGTTGTGTCAGCTTTGAAAATTCCGCATGAATAAACTTCGTTCAGCGGTTTTTTGTCAAATCCAGAAAATGAAAATTTTTCCAACATTCGTTTTACGCGCAGAATCAGTTCTTCAATGTAAAAAGGTTTGATTATGTAGTCGTCGCAGCCTTCTTTGAAACCTTGAATTTTTATTTTTTCGTTCTGGATTGAAGAAACAATGATTACCGGAAGCATTTTGCACTGAATTCTGATGGAATGTAGAATTTCCATTCCATTGTCGCCATTTCCAAGGTTCAAATCTAAAATTACAAGGCTGACTGAATTTTTCGAAAGTTGCTTGTATGCATCATCGGCATTGAAACATTGAATAACTTCATAATTTTGATTCCGCAGATTTTTTGCCATAAAATTGTTTAAATCTTCAGAATCCTCGACAATCAATATAAGTTCATTCTCTTGCATTCCTTATATTTTACTCGATTATTTGAATTTATCCAACTTTTTTAAATTTTACACTGAAAATACTTCCGGTTTCTGCAGATTTGTTTTCAGAATATTCAAGAATCAGATTATTCAGCTTGCAGATTTCATTCACAACAAAAAGTCCGAGGCCGCAGGATTTTTCTGAACCGGTCGGATTTGAGCCGATTTTTGCAAAGCGGTCGAACAGAATTTCCTGTTTTTCTTTTGGAATCCCTTGGCCGTCATCAATTACGTTCAAAATTATAAAATCTTCTTGCTCTTCAATAGAAACCGTTATATTTCCATTGTATTTTGTGTATTTTATCGCATTGTCAACAAGATTTTCGTAAGTTCCTTTCAAACTGTATTCGTCGCAGAAAACGCAAGGTTCTTT
>CAVIQW010000045.1:0-17096 GCA_963644915.1 Paratractidigestivibacter sp. | reverse complement strand
ACAATCAGTGCTGGAATTACAAAACCAAATAAAATGGATTTTCCTGTTCCGCTATCAGCTCCAGAGGTATCTGCCGCAAGAACAAAAAAGACGTTCCACTGAAACTGCAACGGATAATTTTTAAATCCCCAGGGAAGTGCAAAAAACAGTGCAATTGAAAATAAAAGAACAGCATCTAAAAAAATCAGCTGAACAATTTCTGTTGTTTTAAATTTCATTTTATCTAGGCTCAAAATTCTTATTTTTTAGGAAAGATTCAAGACTCTGCTTCCAGTCAGGAATTCTGATTTTTAACTCTTTTTGAATTTTTGTTTTATCCAAAACTGAATAAGCCGGTCGTTTTGCAGGTGCGGCATATTCTGCGGTTGTACATGGGCTGATTTCACATTCAGCAGAAGTTATTCCAAACTTTTTTTCCATTGCATAGATTGTTTTTGAAAAAGAAAACCAGTCGGTTTTACCCTCGTCAGTAAAATTGTAGATTCCAAATGCAGGAATTCCATTTTTCCCAAAAAATGTTTTTGACTTCATTGTTCGCAAAATTATTTTTATCACGGCATCGGCCAAATCACCGCAAAAAGTTGGAGTTCCAATCTGGTCTGAGACAACTTTGATTTTATCGTGTGAATTAAAAAGTTTTGTCATTGTGTAGACAAAGTTTTTTCCATTAAAACCGTAAAGCCATGCAGTTCTAAGAATATAATATTGCGTCATTGACTTCATTATTGCGTCTTCGCCGGCGGATTTTGTTTTTCCGTAAATTCCTGTCGGATTTTTTTGTGCAGTTTCTGGAATCGGGGAGTTTGCTTTTCCATCAAAAACGTAATCTGTTGAAATATGTATCAGTTTTGCGTTGTGAGCCCTTGCGATTCTTGCAAGATTTTCAGGTCCAAGAGAATTGAGCTTTTCTGCGTTTTCTTCATCTTCTTCGGCTTTGTCAACATTTGTGTATGCCGCACAGTTTATAATCCATTTTATTTTTCCGCCGTCAACATCTAATGAAGGCTGGTTGTGATATTTTGGATAAAGTTCTGTTTCCTTTGAAGTGAAAAATTTTTCAAGAACCTCATAGTTTGTTATGTCAGTTTCGCTTCCTGTTCCAATCCATGCAAGTTTATTCTTTTCTAGTTGACGGCAAATTTCTGTCCCCAACATTCCATTGCATCCAGTAACCCAAATCATTTTTCTATCCTTAAATTTTTGTAAAAACGTAGTTGCAGAACGTTTTTATTCTGTTTATGAATGAAGTTTCAATTCTGCTTTCAAACATTGCGATTCTTGGAGCCTTGCAACCGCCGACTCCGTATAAAATCCAGTTATCACCGTCCTTAAAAAGAACGATTATTGATTTCATATTATAGGCCTTTACGGCAGTCATTCCCTTTAGCTTTAGGGAATTTGAGTTTGTATTCGTATAAATCAGATAATCTTCACCTTTTTCAATTGAAATTGGTGTAAAAATGCTTCCGAACGGTTCCATATAAAGGTCAGTTTCATAAGTGAATCGTGTGTCAGAAATTTGTTCCTGTTTCAAGATTTTTGCAGTGGAATAAAGGTCGTAATAGCGTTCGTGCCGCACTGACCAATATTGAATTCCTGCGTAATGTTCAATATCTGAAAGAACGTCAAAAAGTTTTTGTGGTAAATCCTCGTTTCCCTCATACGGACGGATTTGAATCAGTTCCGCAAGGTAATTCGGCGACAAATCCTTTATCTGTTCCTTCATTCTTGCAACTATCGGTGAATCGCTTTCAATTCCAATATTTTTGAATTTATCAATATTTCTTGCTACAACTTTGCCTTCTTCAAGTTTTTTTAAGTCTTCTTCTGTAACTTTGCTGTTGAACGGCAATGCGAAACATAAGTTTGAGGATAAACAAATCGTTAAAATCGTAAAAATCTTTTTCATATATTTTATAATAATAGAGTTTATTTTATTTCTTTTCAATAAACACTTGTGATATAATGACGTTACTATGATTTCTAGAAATATTAAGTCAATTTTGGAAAGTCCGACCGCGGGTGTAATCAGAAAAATGTTTGAAGAAGGTGCTGTCCTAAAGGAAAAATTTGGTGCCGATAATGTATATGATTTTAGTCTGGGAAATCCAGACCTTGATCCGCCAAAGGAAGTTCTTTCTGCGATAAAAGAAGTTGCGGAAGATACAAGCCATATGTGCCATGGATATATGCCGAATGCTGGCTACCCGGAGGTGCGAGCGGCAATGGCTGAAAAAACATCTCTTGAACAGGGCGTTCCTGTTTCCTCTGATTCAGTTGTTATGTCTGTAGGTGCGGCGGGGGCAATGAATTCTGTCATAAAAGCAATTGTTAATCCTGGTGATGAAGTTATTGTTCCGTGTCCGTATTTTGCTGAGTATGACCATTATATCCACAACCATGGTGCAGAAATTTGCCGTGTTCAGACAAAAGCAGATTTTAGCCTTGATATTGAGGCAATAAAAAATGTGTTGAATGAAAAGACCGCCGCAATAATTATAAATTCACCAAACAATCCTACTGGAAAAATTTATTCGGAAGATGACATAAAATCTTTGGCTTCAGTTTTGAAAGATTTTGGAAAGAAAAACGGCCGTTATCCGTATATTATTGCGGATGAACCTTACCGGGCAATTGTCTATAACGGAAAAAAAGTTTCACCAATTTTTCCATATTACAACAATTCGGTTATAGTTACTTCATTTGCAAAAAATCTGAGCGTTCCTGGTGAACGGCTCGGCTATATTGCAGTAAATCCAGCTGCCACTGATTTTAAGGAGATGGTACAGGCTTGTATTGTTACAACTAGAATTCTAGGCTATGTGAATGCACCTGCATTTTTCCAGAAGGTTATTGCAAAAAGCTGGAATTCAAAATGTGATTATTCTCTTTACGAAAAACGTATGAAGGAAATTACAGAAATTATGGATTTTGCCGGGCTGAAATATGCTGTTCCGGAAGGTGCTTTTTATCTTTTTGTAAAAGTTCCTGACGGATGGAATGATGACGACTTGGCTTTTACAAACCATCTAAAGAAATTCAATATTCTTTGTGCCCCGGGAACTGGTTTTGCCGGAAAAGGTTGGTTTAGAATTTCATATTGTGTTTCTGAAAAAACAATTCTTAATTCAAAGGATGCTTTTAAAAAAGCTGTGGAAAGTAGATAGTCGGCAAATGAAAATTCTTATGGTAAGTGCAGAGGCTATTCCGTTTGCAAAGACAGGCGGACTGGCCGACGCTGTTACGGCTCTGTCAAAAGCACTGGTTGAGGCAGGGCAGGAAGTAAAAATTCTGATTCCTCGATATTATTTCATAGACCGAAAAAATCTTGTACTGGAAAAAAAATCTGTTCTGTTGAACATAGGTTTTTCTGACATTATTGTAAATTTTTACAGTTCAACTTACGAAAATGTACAGATTTATTTTGTGGATTACGAAAAACTTTTTGGCCGTTCTGGAATTTATGGAGAAAATTCTCAAAGTGCCTATGCGGATAATCCGTTGCGTTTTAATGTTCTTGCAAGGGCGGCATTTACGCTTTGTAAGGAGCTGAACTGGATTCCTGACATAATGCACGCGAACGACTGGTCAAGCGGAATGGTTCCTGTTCTTTTAAAATATTTTGAAAAAGAAAATTTTAAGAACACAAAATCAGTTCTTACAATTCACAATTTGGCGTATCAGGGAATATTTTCTGACAGGGCGTTTCCATTGTTGGGGCTTCCGCCAGAGTTTAAATCAAAAGCATGGTTCGACCAATACAGTTCAATTAATTTTCTAAAAGCGGCGATTTTTGCGGCGGATAAAATTACAACAGTAAGTCCTTCTTATGCAAAAGAAATTTCTGGCTCTCAATTTGGCTGTGGGCTAGACGGGTTAATCCGATTGCGTTCCAAGGATTTTATGGGAATTATAAACGGTGCGGATCTTTCTGAATGGAATCCAGAAACTGATAAATATATTCCTTACCGTTATTCCAAGGAAAATCTTGAAAACAAGGAAAAAAATAAAACTGAACTTCAAAAGCGTTTTGGCCTAAAGGTTGACCCCGAAATTCCTGTGGTGGGGCTTGTATGCCGTTTGGTTGAGCAAAAAGGAATCAAGGAACTTTTTGCCCCGAATTACGGTTCAATGTACAGAATGTGCAGAGATTTTAATGTACAGTTTGTTATTGCAGGAACAGGGGAGTCGTGGTGCGAAAACGAGATAAAGAATCTTTCAAGAGTTCTTCCGAATCTTGCACGCTTTGACGGTTATTCAGAGGAAGTTAGCCATCTTATAGAGGCTGGCTCGGACTATTTTCTAATGCCTTCAAAATATGAACCATGCGGATTGAACCAGATTTACTCGATGATTTACGGAACTTTGCCGATTGTTCACGATACAGGCGGTTTGAGCGACACTGTGATTCAATTTGATGAGGTTAGAGAAACTGGAACAGGCTTTAAATTTACAGATTTAACTCCAGACGCAATCTACGGAACAGTGAAATGGGCGCTTTCATTTTTTACCAATAAAAAACTGATTGAAAAACTGCGTTTTCAGACAATGAACCAAGATTTTGGCTGGAAAAAATCTGCGGAAGAATATATCAATAAAATCTACAAAAACTAAAATTCAAACCAGTTTCCATCTCTCGTTAAATACCAGTCGGCAAGAACCTGAGATTTGTCGCTGTTGTACCAGCTTATGCTTCCGTCTTTGTTCAAGATTACAACGCGGGTTGCGTTTTGGCAGACTTTTATAGGAAGAGATGCAGAACGTCTGAACTGAAAATTTGTATTTGTGTTCAAATTGCATGAACGGATTGTGTCTTTTCCAATATTTGTGTACAAAAATGGATATTTTAGATATGTGAACGCTTCTGAATCTTCATCGTTTAGTCTAAGAATCGAAGTCGTCATCTTTGAGATAATGTTAAATTTGAATACAATTGTCTTTTTTACATTGTCCTGACTTTGTATGCTGATTCCATAAATATTGTTGTCCTGCACAGAAAGAGCAAATGCGACATTTCCCTTAAGGCTCATAGGAACAGTTTCTCTTGTTGTTAGGTCAACGCACAAAAGAGATGAACGTGGATTTGTTGAAAACGATTTAGCCACGTAAAGTTTTCCGTCTGAACAAAGAACTGCGTCCTGTAGTCCGGCTCCTGTGTAAACTTCTTTTAGGGAGTTATTTTCCATATCAAACAGATTTACAACAGAATTGCTTTCCATTTCAATAATTTTTGTTCCAAAAAGGCGCACTGACTGCAAGTTGTTCTTTGGAGTGAAAAGAGTTTTTACTTCCGGCTTTGAATAATCATAAAGTTGGACAGGCTGGCGAGTTCCTTTTGACCATAAAACCAGCTTGTCACCGTAAGTAATCATCTGCGTTTGTCCTGGATTTTCTCCAAGTCTATTTACAATTCCTGTGTCGTAAGAAGATTTGTATAAAGATTTTCTTGTAAGAAAGTAAAAATCTTCTCCGATTGGTGACATATCAAGAATTTTGTCGTAAGTGTTCTCTGTAAGAAGAGAAAAATTCTGCGTTTCAGTTTCTACGGAAGCGTTTGTTCTGTATACGTTTCCGCTGTTTGAGCCTAAAAGAATTTCTCCGCCAAGTTTTGTACCGCAGTTAATAGCGTCTAAAGCACCTCGCGGTCCTTTAAAAGTTTTTATAATTCTTGGTGGTGTAACACCTTGATTGTTGTCGTTTTCCAGTTTTTGAAGCGTGTAAGTGCCTTTCATGTCATTTTCAAGATAATAAAGATCTGAATCTGACTTGCTTTGTAGGATAATGGCGTTCTCGGCTTTTATTGTATACAACACATTTCCAGAAAGTGCATGGCTTACGAAAATTGTGTTGTCCTTGATTCCTGCTAGGAAAAGATTATTGTTAAAAAGCACAGCCTGCTCAAGTCCCTGAATTACCGGAAATTTCTGTTTTAATCTTCCTGTTGACATATTGTAATAAGAAAGATTTCCTGCTGGCGAATACATTACCGCAGTTTTTTCTGTTGCACTTGTTGCGGCATAACTTACAATTCCTGTATTGTCGTGGATTTTGTCAACAACAGAGCCATCTGTAGCCCTTAAAAAAACAGCGCCGTCTACAGTTGCTGTTCCGACAATAATAAAAGTTCCTTTTGAAGAGTAAGAAAGCGATGTGATTGAGTCAGAAAATCGTCGTGCAAATTTACGGCTCAAAGTATCCCAGTTCCATACAGAAACTCTGTTTGTTGAACCGCCATCTGTTTCATAAACTGCAATTTCTTTTCCATTTGGTGAAACTACAGCCATTTTTATCTCCATATCAGAAATCTGATAGTGTTCGCCCTGATTGTCAGAAGTCCATTTTACAAGAAATCCATCTTTTCCGATTGTAAAAAAAGATTTGTCAAAATCTCCTTCCTGACTGGCAGGAACAACCATATTTACTGCTTCTTGATGAGCCTGTGTTGAAATATGCGACTGGGCATAGACAGAAAAATTTTCTCCTAAAAATATTGTACCCAAAGCAAGAAACAAAAATTTTGCAAGATTTTTCATTCTATTTTTTTCCTCTGATTAAATTTACAAAATAATGGATATCGCCATTCATTCCAATAACAAACATAACTGCAATAAAGGCAATTCCTATAAACTGTATATAGTATAGAATTTTTGGCGATAATTTTCTACGGAACGCAAATTCAATAAATGCAAACAGAATAAGTCCGCCGTCAAGAACCGGAATAGGAAGAAGATTCATAATTCCCAAAGAAATGCTTATTATAGCCATGAAACTTAAGGTGTTTACAACTCCAGTTTTTAAGGAATCCCCAAATGACTCTTTTACAGCCTGTCCCATCATATCAGCAATTCTTGCAGGTCCGGAAACAGTTTCATTGAGGTCAACACCTTTGAACAACGTTGTAAATCCTTTGATTGTTAAAAAAGAATATTTGACTGTTTCTGTAAATCCTTCCGCAACCGCAGGCAGAATCCATTTCGGTTTCTTTTCTTTTTTTTCAAGGCTTTCTGTTCTTGCGATAATCCCTATTTTTCCACCGCCAGTTTTTTTATCCATTTCTGTATGGACTTTAAATTCTAATTCGTTTTTATCCCTTAAAACCGTAAGAACAATGTCCTGATCGGGTTTAGTGCTGATTTGTTCTATTAAGTCTGAAAAATCTTCAGTCTTTTTTCCGTCAATTTTAATTATAGTATCACCGCTTTGAATTCCAGCCTCTTTTGCAACGCTTATTATTTCTGTATGATTGTTTTCATCTGGAACATCAATTTTATTTGAATACGAATAATACGAGTAACCGATAAGACTTATACACGTCAGGGCAAAAAAAGCAAAAAAAAGATTGAAAAACGGTCCTGCAAACGCAATCAAAAGTCTTTTGAACGGATGAACACCATACATCGAATCTTTTTCCGCTTCAATATGGTCTAGCCCTGCATCAAGCGATTTTTGAAAATCTTTTTCGCCTTTCATCGCACAGTAACCGCCAACTGGAATCAACGAAAGTCTGTAGTCGGTGTCTCCTTTTTTTCTGTGAAGAAGAACTGGTCCGAATCCAATTGAAAAAGCCTCGACTTTTACACCGAAAAGTTTCGCCGCAATAAAATGTCCAAGTTCATGAAAAAAAATAAGAAAAAAAAGGAATATAAGTCCAATTAATATTCTCATTTAATAATTTCCTCAGCGGTAATTCTTGCTTTTCTGTCAGTTTCAAAAACATCCTCAAAATTTTCAGGGGCTTTTGACCAGTCCTTTTCCAGAACTTTTAACACAACCTCAGGAATTTCTGTAAATTTTATTTTTCCAGAGATAAAATCTGCAACGGCGATTTCATTTGCTGCGTTGTAGGCGATTGTGTAAGAACCGTCTTTTTGCGCTGCGGTAAAAGCATATTTCAGCATAGGAAAATCATCATACCGAGGCTTAAAAAACGTCATTTCGTGGTCAAATAAGTTAAACGGTTTTAAATAATTTTCCTCATTTTTTGGAAGCGTAAGGGCAGAGTAGATAGGATGTTTCATGTCGGGATCACTTATCTGGGCGTAAAGCATTCCATCGTTTGTGCGTACCAGCGAATGAATCAGACTTTGCGGATGAACAACAACCTGAACTTTTTCAACAGAAAATCCAAAAAGCCTGTTTGCCTCGATTACCTCAAGACCTTTGTTTGCAAGGCTTGCTGAATCTATAGTTATTTTTGTTCCCATGCTCCAGGTCGGATGTTTTAATGCGTCTTGTACAGTAACTTTTGAAAGTTCTTCCTTTTTTAATGTTCTGAAAGGTCCGCCACTTGCAGTTATAACAATTTGGCTTATGTTTTCTTTGCCTATCTGATTTATAAGATTGAAGATTGCGGAATGTTCTGAGTCAACCGGAATAATCTTTGCATTTTTTTGTTCCGCAAGAGTTTTTATCAAAGGCCAGGCCATAACAACTGTTTCTTTGTTTGCAAGAGCCAAATCAATTCCAGCGTCCAGAACAATCTTGGAAGGCAAAAGACCTGCAGAACCAGCAATCCCATTGATTACAATATCAGGTTTTGTCTTGTCTATTATTTTTTTTATTCCATCAATTCCATCTACTGAAGTCAATGATGTTTCGCAGTTGAATTCTTTACCAAGATTTTCAAGTTTTTCTTTTTGGCTATTGCAGGTTATACCGCATACATTGAATTTTTCTGGAAAGGCCCTGCAAATGTTCAGCGTGTTGCTTCCGATTGAGCCAGTACAACCTAAAACCAATACTTTTTTCATTTTCTACCTGTCAATGTATAATTTATTTTGCAATAATTTCTGGATGAAAAAGAAAGAATGATGCAACGTAAAAAATCGGGGCAGAAAAAACAATTGAGTCAATGCAATCAAGTATTCCTCCACGGCCAGGAATTACATTTCCACTGTCTTTGATTTCTGCAGAACGCTTAAACACTGATTCAATAAGGTCTCCGGTAATTGCGGCAATCGAACTTAAGAATCCCAAAATTACAGAATAATAAACTGGTCCATTAAAAAGTTCTGGCCAAAGATACTTTGCAAGAACACAGGATGCAACTGCACCAAAAATTCCACCTATAAAACCTGCAATACTCTTGTTCGGGCTTGCAGAGAAGATATTTCTGTTGTTTTTTCCAAGAAGAACACCAAAAAGCCACGCAAGGGAATCATTCATAAAGACTGTAAAGAGAAAAAGCCCTAAGAAAACAGTTGATTCCTTGAACAACGTAATTCTCGTTATAAAAGTCAAAAGAAAACCGCAGTAAAAAACAATAAAAACAGAACTTGGTAATCTCTTGTTTGAATCTTCAAAAGATTTATGGCTAAAAACTTCCACGCCCATAAGAATCATTGCAGCAATCAGGAATGCCCACGTTGAATATTCTACGCCAGAAGGACCGTTGTTTACCAAAATTGTAAGATATTCAATCAGTGGCATTACACAAGAAAGAATTATCAGAAGTTTTCTGTTCAGTAATGGAGTTTTTTTCTGAAACATCCTGTAAAGTTCATCCGCCGCAAACGCAGAAACAATACATGCAAGTGCATTGATTGGAAGATGATTCCAGTAATCAATAAAAACGATTCCAAGAACAATCGGTATTCCTATAAAAAATGTAAGCAATCTTTGAGCAAGCTTAGTCATATTCCACCCATTCTTTTAGTTAGAGATTACACCGCCAAAACGTCTTGTCCGTTTTTGGAATTCCTCTATATCGGCATAAAACTCTTCTTTATTATAATCCGGCCATAATGTTTTTGTAAAAACAAATTCTGCATAAGCGGCATGCCACAAAAGAAAATTGCTGAGCCTTAGTTCGCCGCCTGTCCTTATAAGCAAATCCACGTCCGGTAAATTTTCTATATCAAATGATTTTGCTACAGATTCTTCTGTAATCTGCGATACATCAGGATTTTCGGAAACAATCTTTTTTATTCCACGGACAATTTCATCTCGTCCACCATAATTTATTGCAAGAACAACCGTAAGTCCTGAAAAATCGGCTGTTTCTTTTTGCACATTGATGATTTCTTGCTGAATATCTTTTGGAAGTCCAGCAAGATCACCAAGATGTCTTACCCTGATTTTATTTTCCTTGTAAAACTGGAATTCTGCCCTAAGATGTCCACGGATTAAATTCATTAAAAATCCTACTTCTTCCTGTGCCCGTTTCCAGTTTTCTGTTGAAAAAGTGTAGAGTGTTACGTATTTTACACCGATTTTAGCAGCAGCCCGCACAATATTCTTTGCGACGGTGAGCCCTTCTTTGTGACCACTTGTGCGAGGAAGATTGCGCTGTTTTGCCCAACGGCCATTGCCGTCCATAATTATCCCAATATGAACAGGAACTGCTGCCTTGTCAATCATTATTCCAGGATTTCCTTTTCTTTTGTTTCGTAAACCTTGTTGATTTCACCGATGTATTTATCTGTAAGCTTCTGAAGAGCGTCTTCTTCTTTTTTGAGTTCGTCTTCTGTAATTTCAGATGCTTTCTGTTTTTTCTTTAAATCATCGTTTCCATCGCGTCGGATGTTGCGAATTGAAGTTCTTGCCTCTTCAGCGTAAGTTTTTGCCTGTTTTACAAGTTCCTTGCGACGTTCAGCGGTTAGCGGCGGAATAGAAATTCTGATTACTTTTCCGTCGTTTGAAGGATTTAGTCCAAGATCCGCGGTAAGAATCGCTTTTTCAATTTCAACAATCAAAGATTTGTCGAACGGCTGGATGATGACAGAACGTGCTTCTGGAATAGAAACTGTTGCTACCTGATTAAGCGGAGATTTTGTTCCATAATAATCTACACGAACTTTATCAAAAATAGCGGCAGACGCACGCCCTGTACGAATTCCGTTGAATCTTTCCTTTAAAGAAGCGACGGTTTTTTCCATTTTTTCTTCTGACATATAAAATCTCCTGAGATTTTGCTTATATTATAAAACAAAAAAGCGGCCAGCACAAAACCGGCCGCTTTTCATTCCTCTTGTTATTTACCAAGAACGAAAAGAATAATCTTTTCAAAAGACAAGTTTGCACCAGCTGCTTTTCCAGCTTCGGCAAGAGCCTGTGTTACAGTTATTTTCTCGTTGTCAAGGTAAGGCTGATCCATAAAGCAGTTAGAAGCCAAAAGCTTGTTTACTTTACCTTTAAGAATTCCTTCTTTTACATTGTCAGGCTTTTTAGCCATAGCAGGATCTTCTGCCATCTGAGCCTTAAAAATCTCTGTCTGTTCATCAATGTATGACTGAGGAACATCTGACTGATTGATATAGTCAGGTTTGTTTGAAGCCAAGTGAAGACAGCAAACGTGAGCAAAATCTTTTACAGATTCTGCTTCTGAGCCTTTTACAACTACAACAGCACCGATTTTGTGGTCGTGGTGTACATAAGTAGAAGCAACACAACCTGCTGGAACTTCAATATATTCAGCACGTTTTACAGACATATTTTCGCGGAACTTAACAAGAATAGAATCGATAAGTTCTTTGTGTTCAGGAAGAACTCCTGAAGTCTGCTTTGCAAGAGTTGCTTCTGCGGCTTTTTCTGCAACATTGATAAAGTCTTCATTGTTAGAAACAAAGTCTGTTTCGCAAAGAGTTTCTGCGATTGCGATTTTATTTCCATCCTGTTTTACAACGATGCGACCTTCTGCGGCAGTGCGGTCAGTTCTTTTAGCCATTGCAGCCAATCCTTTTTCTTTCAAAAGTTTTTCTGCTTCAGCAACATCGCCGTTAGTTTCATTAAGAGCTTTTTTACAATCTAGCAATCCTGCACCAGTGGCGTCGCGGAGTGCCTTTACGTCGTTAGCAGTATAATTCATTTTTAATCCTTATTTATTCTCGTCGTAAATCTTATCTTCATCTACAAGCTGGTTTTCTTCTTCAGCAGGAGCTTCTTCTTTTGCTTCTGTTGGCTGGTAGTTTGAATAATCAGAGATTTCTTCGTCTTCTTTCTTGTTAGCAGCGTCTGTCATAACTTCTTCGTCGCTGTCAAGATTTTCAAGAATCTTAAGACCGTTTTCATTGTCAGATTCAATTACAGCATTTGCAATAATTGAAGTGAACAATGAGATTGCGCGGATAGCGTCATCGTTTCCTGGAATAGGGTATGTGATTCCTTCCGGGTTGCAGTTTGTATCAACAACAGCGATGATAGGAATTCCCATACGGCGAGCTTCTGCAACAGCAATCTGTTCTTTGTGTGTATCAATTACAAAGATGATTCCTGGAAGTTCTTTCATTTCCTTGATACCGCCAAGGTTCTTTTCAAGTTTTGACTTTTCTTTAAGAAGAGCTGAAACTTCTTTTTTTGTAAGTTTTTCGATTGTACCGTCAACTTCCATCTTTTCGATTTTCTTGAGGCGCAAAAGTGATTTTTTGATTGTAGAGAAGTTTGTGAGCATACCGCCAAGCCAGCGGTTGTTTACATAGAACATTCCACAGCGTTCAGCCTCTTTCTGGATAGCCTGCTGAGCCTGTTTCTTTGTGCCTACGAAAAGCACTGTTTTTCCCGAAGCAACTGTCTTTCTAACTGCTTCGTAACTGTCTTTGATTGCGGCGATTGTTTTCTGCAAATCGATGATGTGGATTCCGTTTCTTTCTGCGAAGATATACTTCTTCATGCGTGGATCCCAACGCTTTACCTGATGACCGAAATGAACTCCTGATTCAAGCAGGTTTTTCATGGTTACAACTGCCATGATATTCTCCTTCACTGGCAAGATTTCTTGCCCCGTACTCTTTTTCTCGTGGCTAAAAGCCCGGAAGATTTGATATAAATATATCAAGCAGACTAATTCAAAATAGAATAATTCTGCTCCTTTAAAATATCATAAAGTTCATGGATTGGCAAGCCTGTTACACAACTTTGCGAACCTTCAATTTTTTCTATAAAAATAGAAGCCAGACTTTGAATTCTGTATCCGCCTGCCGCACCGTGCCATTCTCCGCTTTCAAGATACCATTGTATTTCTTCGTCTGTCATTGGTGCAAAAGTTACATTTGTTTTTGCCACCCTTGAAGTGGTTGATTTTTGCTTCCCATTGTAAAGTACAATCGCTGTGATAGCGGTGTGTGTTTGTCCCTGAAATTCTTTCAGAAAAGATGCCGCTTCATCTGCATCCTGAGGTTTTCCATAGATTTTTTTATCTTTTACGATAACAGTGTCTGCTCCTAAGACCCACTGGATTTCCTGCTGCGACGGAAGTAAATGTATTACAGCAGAAACTTTTTCCCTAGCAAGCAGTTCCGGCACATCTTCAATGTCAACGCTGCTTGTGAGAGTTTCATCAATGTTGGGCAGAATAACCTGAAAAGGTATGCCCAGCATTTTTAAAATTTCCTGTCTTCTTGGGGAAGATGAGGCAAGAATGATTGGTTCCATTTATTTCTCTTTTTTTTGTCTATTTTGCGTCTGCGCTTGATTTTGAATTTCCAGAAGCGGAGTCAGAACCACTTATGCTTTTTAAGAGTTTTAACGCCTTTGCACGGACTGGAGTCGCATAATGGTAGTCAGCGGCAATTTTTGAAAGAGAATCAACAATGATTTTCTTGTTTTCTGTTCCGTCAGCCAATTTTTCATAAGCGTCGATTACTTCAAATGCAAGTGAAGATGTAGGGTTTAAAATCTGGTTTCTTCTGTTTGCAAAAGAAATTGCGTCGACAACTTCATCGTTGGAATTTATTCCGATTTCGCCAAGTGAATTTACAGCGGCAGATATAACCATCGGTTCATTTTCTGCAAGTGCAACCTTTACAAGATAATTTTTAGATTCTTCTGTCTTGATTTTTCCAAGCGCAAGGCACGCACGTCTGCGGATGTCTGGAAAATTATTCATGAGGCGGCCGTTTGTTCTTGCCTGAGAAGTGATTCCCTCACCGGCAAGTTGATTCAGTGCTTTCATCACATCTGGAGAAGTGTTTCCGTTGTTTACGGCCTCTTCCAAAAACTGCATGGCAACAAGTTTGTTGTCGTATTCATCTGACTGGGCAAGGCTTAGGATTACAACACCATCAACATCGCTCATATATTCTTCTTCAACTGAAGTTTCTGATTTTGAAGATGTGGAATTTGCTTTTTGAACTTTCTGTTCCTGTGCAAAAATCAACGATGCCATAAAAATACATCCTGCGGCAAGAACAAGTTTTTTTGTCATTTTCATTAAATTTTCCTCCTGGAAAACACATTTTTAACGTGTACAGTAAATTATAAATTAACTATTTGATAAAATCAACAAATCTGTTTTTGAGTTTTGTTTTAATTTTGAAGTTCTGGAATATTTATCATCCATTTTCCATCTGCTCTTACAAAATTATAGTAAACTATATCCCTGTCCTGCATTGGCTGAACCGCTTTTACAGAGTCACGGGAGATGTAGCGGATTTCTTCTACGGAACGACCTTTTCTTGAAGGAACAAAGACATAACGGAAGTAGTCGTTAAGGTTTGAGAGCCGTATCTTTGACGGAAGTCTTTTTGATGCGTTCATGAGGTTTCGTGGATTTGACCAATAAGTTAGCGATTCGGGGTCAATGTACTTTATCCACGAGTTAAAATCATAATCAGACATTATTACTGAAAGTTCATTTATGATTTGAAGAATCTCATTTTTGTCAGCATTGAATTCTTCCCTTGTGATTTCTACGCCATGTGTAGAACGGTCAAATTCATCTTCCGATTTTGTCTGTGCTGCGTTTTTTTCGGCAGACACGGATTTTTCGGGCTGCACGGTCTTTGTCTTTGTTGAGTTGCAGCTTGCAACATTAAATAGAAAAAATATTGAAATAATCGCAAAAAATAATTTACTTAACATATTTTGTATCTTACAACGCTTGTATCTTTTCGTCAAACAAAGTAATTTCTTTTTATATGACAAAAGCTATTTTTCCCGGGTCTTTTGATCCGCCTACGAACGGACATATGAATATAATTCAGCGTGCCTGTAAGATTTTTGATGAAATTGATGTTGTTATTGCCGTGAATAGTTCGAAAAAATGTCTTTTTTCTGCGGAGGAAAGGCTTGCTATGCTTGAAGAACTTGTGAAACCTTTTAAGAATGTTACCGTTCACACATATTCCGGGTTGATTGTCCGCTATGCAGTTGAAAACAACGCAAAAGTTCTTGTGCGGGGAATCCGGAATGCCACGGATTTTTCTTATGAATTTGACCTTTCCCTTATGAACCATAATCTGAACCCAGAAATAGAAACCATGTTTATTCCGACAGACCAGAAATATATTCTTTTAAAAAGCAGTGCTATCAAAGAACTGGCACAGTTCAAGGGTGATATTTCAGGAATGGTTCCTGCGATTGTGCAGAAGGCTTTGGAGCAAAAGTATTGATTTGTTCGGATGGGGGGGCAAGTATTTTGGTCGGCTTTGTTTTTTTGTTTTGGTTGACATTTTATCTTAATCTGCTATACTTTATTGACATACTGATTCGAACTGTTGTATTATAGACCGCAGTAAATCAGATAATAATCTTATTAGTGAGGTTTATAAATGGCAGTACCTAGATCGAAAACATCTAAAGCCGTTACAAAAAGACGCCAGTCAATCAATATGCGTTTGGCATCTCCTCAGCTTGTTGAATGCAACAACTGTGGTAACTTGATCCAGTCGCATCGTGTTTGTCCTAAATGCGGATTCTACCGCGGACGCCAGGTTATCACACCTGAATCAAACGGCTAAATTAAGGGGAAAAATATGGACGAATTGTTCGAAAAAATCAAAAAGCTTATCGCTGAAAAATTGGATATTGATGAATCAAAAATCACTCTTGACTCATCATTCCGTGGTGATCTTGGTGCAGACAGCCTTGACACATACGAACTTGTTTACGCAATCGAAGAAGAACTTGGTGTAAGCATTCCTGATGAAAAGGCTAACGAATTTGAAACTGTTCGTGATGCTTATGATTTCATCAAATCACAGCAGTAAATTAATTTATTGTTATGTGCAAAAACACAGGCTATATGCTTGTGTTTTTTTTTTGTTAAAATTATAGTTTCTATAATGAAAAAGGTGATTTCTTCTGAACGTAAAAAAAAGCTCTTGGAATTTTGCAGACCGCTTGGATTAAAATTTAAAAATCTTGAGATTTTGGATTTGGCTTTTCATCACTGTTCTTATTCAAATGAAAACCATTCTGAAAGGCTTTATAACAATGAGCGTCTGGAATTTCTTGGGGATTCTGTTTTGGGGCTGGCGACTGCGGATTTTCTGTACAATGACATGAGCCGTACCCATGCGGAAGGTGATTTAGCAAAAATAAAAGGCGTTGTTGTTTCAGAAAAAACCCTTGCCCCGATTGGACTTAGATTTGGAATTGACAAAATGCTTGTTCTAGGTCATGGCGAAGAACTTAGCGGAGGGCGTAAAAAGCCTGCGATTATTGCTGACTGTATGGAGGCGATTATCGGTGCGTATTATCTGGACTCTGGATACAATGCGTGTGAAGAATATGTTCTTTCTTTTATTGTGCCGGAAATACGGAAAGTTCAGGAATTTGGCGGAAAGGATTTTAAGACTCTTTTGCAGGAACTTTATCAGAAAAAGTGCAAGCAGGCGCCACGCTACGAGCTTCTTGATGTTTCAGGACCAGATCATGCGCAGATTTTTACAGTAAATGTTCATCTTGGGGACAATGTTTACGGTCCGGCTCAAGGAAAGTCTAAAAAGGATGCGGAGCAAAAAGCGGCGGAAATGGCATATAATTGTTTAAAATAAGTTTGGACTGTGATATACTACTATTTATATGGAAAAAAAATCAAAAGGGCAAAATTTCTTTTACAGTCTGGATATTCTTTTTTACGTTTTTTTTCTTGTTTTTTTTGCGTTTTTTTCCTTGTTCGGATTTTTTGATTCTTTTGAAATTGAATTTTGCAATAGACTTTTACCTTTTTGTGACTTTTTTGGTGATGTTCTGTACGTTCATTGGTCTTTTTCTTATTTTCTTTTTGCCTTGATTTTTGGTGTTGTTCTTTTTGCGACAAAAAAATGCAGAATTTCATCTCAAATTATTATTGATTCAATTTTTGTGGTTTTTGTTGCTGTCTTGCCGGTTCTTTTGTTGTGTTTTTTTTGTATCTGCATTGAATTTTTTTTTTTTTT
>CAVIQW010000044.1:6187-17534 GCA_963644915.1 Paratractidigestivibacter sp. | reverse complement strand
CTTATAACCGGAGCAAGACAAATCGGAAAATCATTTTCAATAAGAGAATACGGAAAGAAAAATTTTAAAAATTTTATAGAAATCAATTTTTTAAAGGAAAAAAATAGTGTTGAAGGATTTTCCAGTGCCAACAATGCAGAAAATTTGCTGCTTAGAATTTCTGCACTCACAAACAAAAAACTAGAAAAAGGAAAAACACTTATTTTTCTTGACGAAGTGCAAGTAGTTCCTGAAATTGTGACAATAATAAAATTCCTTGTGGAAGAAGGCAGTTTCCGTTATGTTCTTAGCGGCTCTTTGCTTGGACTAGAACTAAAAAATATCCGCTCCCTTCCTGTAGGATATATGACAATAAAAGAAATGTTTCCACTTGATATTGAAGAATTTTTTGCCGCCTGCGGTGTTCAACAAAATATTTTTGAGCTATTACAAAATTGTTTTAAAACAAAACAACCTGTTGACCCTGTGGTTCATAACAAAATGATGGAACTGTTCCGCTTATATATGGTTGTAGGAGGAATGCCGGCAGTTGTTCAAACTTATATCAATTCAAACAACATTAAAAATGTAATCAATGAACAAAAATCAATTCTTGCAATGTACCGTGAAGATATTTCTAAGTATGACGCAGACAACAAACTCTATATTGAAGATATTTTTGACCTGATTCCTTCTGAACTGAATGCCCAAAACAAACGCTTTATACTAAAGAAACTTAATGAAAACATAAAATTCAACCGCTATGAAAACAGTTTTATCTGGCTAAGAGAAGCAGGAGTTGCACTTCCTGTTTATAATGTAGAATCGCCGACACTACCATTTGAACTGGCAAAACTAAGAAACCTCTTTAAATTTTTCTCAAACGATGTGGGGCTATTAACCTGTCAATATGCGGATGGAATTCAACTTAAAATCCTAAATAATGAAAAAGAGATAAATTTTGGTTCTGTTTACGAAAATGTTGTTGCCCAGGAACTAAAATCCCATGGCTTTAAGCTTTATTACTTCAACAGCAAAAAACAAGGAGAAATAGATTTTTTAATAAAACTTGATGACAAGCCCCTTCCGATAGAAGTAAAATCCGGAAAACATTACGAACGCCACAATGCCCTTAAAAATGTCATTAACAATGATGAATACAAAATTGAAAAAGCCTTTGTACTCTGCAATGAAAATATTTCTGTTAAAGAAAAAATCATCTATCTTCCAATCTACATGGCAATGTTCCTAAAAGAAAAAGAAATTGACAATTTGATTTACAAAATAGATTTGAGCAATTTGAATGTTTAACATAAAACGAACAAAATACAGGATTCTTAGATTTTTTTATTTTCCGAAACAACAGAATTCTCGCGCAAAAAACGTTTTAGCAAAAATGCACAAAAATATGGAAATGTATAAAATTTTCTATTAAAACCAATATTTTTGTTACATAATTTTATGCCGTATTTTATGTCGGAATATTTTTCATTTTCTATCAATTTTTTTAATGAAGTTGTCGCATTATCATTCGCTTTCACTTCAACTGGAACCAGAGAATTTATATCTCTTACAAAAAAATCCATTTCCAAAGTAGATTTTTCATTTTTATAGTAAAAAAGAGAATACCCCTGCTTAACAAGAATATCAGCAATCATATTTTCATACAGAGCACCTTTATAAGTGTTAAAATTCTTATTCAGCCGTAAATCATCCTGAGCCTCATCATCAAGAGAGGCAACAAGAAGCCCTGTATCGCGATAGTAAATTTTATAATCATTCGGTTTATAGTTTCCTTTTAACGGAAGTTCAGGCTGTTCAAGACAATAACAGACATTTATAATTCCAGCGTCATTCAACCAGTCAACAGTGCCAATATATTCCCTATTTCTTGCGTTTGGAGCAATTTTTGTAATCTGGTAGCGCTTGTTTTCTTTTGCAAGAAAAGCTGAAATATGATTATAGATGTTTTTTATTTTTGCCTTATCAAGACCTTTTGCATATTTTATTATATCTTCTTCGTACGCCAAAAGAATCTGCTTCTGCATATTCAGAATTCCTGAGTAATTTTTTTGCATCACAAATTGCTTTACAACAGCCGGCATTCCACCAATACTCATATATTCCCTGAAATTTTCAATCCACACATCATATTCATTTTCTGTAAACGGAGATAAAGTTTTTATATGAAGAAAAATGCTTTCTATCTGGTCTTGGCTATAACCTTTTGCCCACAGAAACTCCTCAAAATCAAGCGAATGCATCTCAAAATCTTCCTTATAACCGACACTTACAGAAGTTACTTCCTCGTAATTAATTCCAAGAAGAGAACCTGAACATATCACATCATATTGACCATCTATTTTAAAAAATTTAAGACAAGTAGCACAGTCGGGGCAAGCCTGCATTTCATCAAATAAAATCAACGTTTCATGCGGAATAAAATTAAATTCAGGATTAATAAAGGAAATTTGCTTTACAACCTGCTGAACAGAATATCCTTCTTCAAAAATTTTCTTATATTGAGGCTCTGTAATAAAATTTATTTCTATAAAACTTTTATAAGATTTTGCAAATTTTTCAATAGAAAAAGTTTTCCCGATTTGCCTAGCCCCCTTTATAATCAAAGGAAGCCTATCAGGATTTTCTTTCCATTTTTTTAAATAATCATCAGCCTTTCGTTTTAGATTAAACCCCATAAAGATATTATAACCCACTCATCACATTTTTCCAGCCTTTTTTAGTCGATTTTACACATTTTTCCACTAAATTTTAAACCATTTTTCACATTTTTCCGGTATTTTTTAGCCGATTTTACACATTTTTCCTTTTTTTTCTGGCAGAACTCTGTACCAGTCAAAAAAAATCCCTGAACATTCAACTTTTAAGAAGAAAGTTTCGGGATTAAAATTTATTGGTTAATTTCCTGTTGCGATTACTTTAGATAAACACCATCGCTACCAATTTTACCAGTAACCTCGCAAGAATCTGTTTTAAGCACGTAAACTCGCATATTTCCTTCACCGATTGAATCCGTTGTAAGACTTCCACTTGAAGAAACTGTATTTCCAGTAATAACTTCAATATACTGACCGCTCGGGATTCCACTGAATGTTGCCTGTCCGTTAATTGCAACAAGAACAAAACTGTCAACATCGCTGTCAGTGTAGCGGCGCTTAAACGCAATCGAACCAGAACAGCCTTCTGTAGAATACTGACCTTTTCGCAATGCAGGAATTGCACGGCGAATCTTGTTCAATCGGATAATGTGCTGAGCAAGATCATGGTTCAATGTTTCTGCCACAGTTCCACTCGCAGTGTATTCACCAAAATCACTTGCAGTTACAGTACCTTCAAGGTTATCTCCAAAGTATGCACGACCAGAATTCTCAAGGCTTGTACGCTGGTTCGCAGGGTCAATTGCAAGGCCTTTCTTAAATTCAATTTCCGAACCGTAATAAATACAAGGTATTCCACGGAATGTAAACATCAAATTCAGTTTATCAGGCCAGTAACCAGTAAAACGCTGACTTTCAGGAGCGTTGTCTGGAGCGTAGTCGTGGCTGTCTACATAAACAACGTTCCATGTGGCGTCATTAAAATCAGGGTCATTTGTATTTACAGCAGTGCTGAACGCATCTCCAGCTGAGTTAAACGCCCAGTGCATAGGGAAGTCAATCTGATCCAGCCCACTTCGCATAGAATAATCCGGAGTATGATAATTGTTTCCGTTCAAACGGTGGTTTGCAATTCCGTCGCTCCACGCAGGGTGGTCAAAACTGCTCTTGTATGTTTCAAAATGAGTAGAAGCAGAAGTACTGTTTGTCTTTGACTCCGTCGCACCACCTGTTGAATTCCAAGGAAGATTTACAGTTTCTTTCCAAGTGTAGAACGCAGGAGAAAGAGCCGGAACACCTTCGTTCCATCTTCCACGGTAGCGGGCACAAGTTTCACCAAAAATATAGAAACTGTCACCGCCACGTTCCTTGAATGCAGGAATAAACGCCTGATTAAATGTGTAGCGGCTGATATGTTTTACAGTGTCAATTCTGAATGCGTCAACTCCCATATCAATATACTGATTGTATGCATCAACAAGATAATTAAATACAACTGGGTTTTCTGTATTCAAGTCAACACAGTCTCCGGCCATCTGCCCCAACTGGCACAACTCGCTGTTCCACTCAATTTGCTTAGCATGGTGATAAATCAAGTCTGTATCAATCGAGTCTTCTTTCATCGCATTGATTCGTGCCGCATACTGTATATTACCCTTAGCATTGTCATAATCAGAGCCACCCGCCATAGAAAGACCAGCCAAAAGTCTTGTAGTTCCATAAGAATCAGAAGAGATTTTCATAAACGGACTACGAGGAATACTTGTTGTAGTCGAAACGTCTTTATTTACATACGGAGTTGTTTCTTTATCAAACATATGGAAAAGGTTTTCTTCTCCAAAGTTTCCAGTATGATTCAATACAATATCCTGAATTACTTTGATTCCTTTTGCGTGGCAGGCATCAATCAATTCCTGATATCCAAAACCTGTTGACTCGTAGCGAGGATCAACCTTCTTAAAGTTATAGGCATGGTAACCGTGATAGTCAATTCCAGAAGCATTCTGAACAACTGGGGTAATCCAGATTGCACTGAAACCTAATGCCTTGATGTAATCAAGTTTTTCTGCAAGACCTTTAAAATCTCCGCGCCATGCGCAGTCTTTTACGTCATCACCGAATTTTAAATATTCACCGCCTTCGTCCCAGCAGTATTCGTTGTTGCTTTCGTCACCGTCATAGAATCTTGTTGTCATCAAAAAGTAGATTGTTTCGTCGCGGAAGTCAGTTGAGTCTGCCAAAGAAGAAACTGTAACCTCTTTAGAAACCGAATCAGAGGCTTTTCCTTCGTTGTCTGTAACAACAAGAGAAATTGTCGCACTTCCCTCCGAAGAGCCAAACTTAACCTTTACATCCTGACCAGTTGCGCTTCCAGAAATTGACGCATTTCCAGAAACTGCCCATTTATAAGAAGCAACACTTCCGTTCGGGTCGTAAGAAGAAGAGCCTGAGTACGTTTTTTCAGAATTAACAGACGCTTTTGAAGTTCCGCTTATTTTTGCAACAGGAGCAATGTTTTCATTCTGAGTTTTTACAGAAATCGTCATCGATGAAGAAGCATTTCCAGCCGCATCCTGAACAATACAAGAAAGAGTATGTTTTCCGTTGGAAACCAGACTTGTATCCCAAGTGTAAGAAACGTTCTGAGAAGTTCCGTTCATAGAAACTTTTGTTAAAACAGCATCGTCAAGAGAAATTATAGCAGAAGAAAGATTCAAGTTGTCGCTCGCAGAAATTGAAAGCGTTGTTTCCCCTGTGATTGTTCCAGAATCAGAGCAGTCAAAAGAAAGAAGAATCGGTGCTTCAGAATCGTCAGGATTTGAAGAAAGCCATTCACCGTTTTTATACCACCATTCACCGGCAGTACGCGTAAGGTCTGAAGTTTTTCCGCTCCAATCACCGCTTGTAACATCTGTTGTAGAAAAAAGCAGATTAATTTCTGTCTTTGAAATTTCCCAGACATTCCAAGAAGAATTTTCTGCTGTTAACTTTGTGCCGGCACCTGCCGCACCAGTATCCCAATACCAGACATATTTGTATTTGCTTTCAACATGAACGATAATTTTGTCTGTAATCTCCGCTTTGTTGCCGAAAGTTCCTAAATCTTTTGTTTTTCCAGCTTCAAAAGTTACAAAAGTTTTTGAAGTTCCATCGCTTGTCGTAACGTAAACAGGCCATGTTCCTGGGGCAATGTCAGAAACTGTTCCGCTGGTTGCCGTATAATTGGTCAAAGCAGAAGAAACTGGGTCTCCAACCTGAACTGTGATTCCATCTGAATAATTGTTCGTAAAAGTCGCAGTTGCAGTGTCCAAAACATAAGAAGAAGCAGATTTTAAGCTTCCGCTTTGATAATCGCTTGCAATCTGTGCAGAATTAATCAAAGCCCAGTTTTTAGAAGAATCAATCACATTCTGAATTTTTGATTTTTCCGTTTCCGTAATGCCCGAAATATTGTAGTCGTCGTCCAAAAGGGAAACAAAAACATTTGCAAGAGCGGTGGA
The DNA here is from genome assembly GCA_963644915.1 of Paratractidigestivibacter sp. Taxonomy (GTDB): domain Bacteria; phylum Spirochaetota; class Spirochaetia; order Treponematales; family Treponemataceae; genus Treponema_D. The sequence continues at coordinate 11,437 of CAVIQW010000044.1, read as the reverse complement.
ACTTGCATTCACAACTACATTGTTTTCACCGGCAGAAATATTCTGCACTTTTCTTACTACAGAAGAACCCAGTTTTGTGTCGCTTTCATCCTGAGCCCAGACTGTAATAATTCTGTTGTTTCCCACAGGAATATTCGGAACGCTAAAACTTCCTTTGCCGTCAGTTATAGTCGCGGTAACCGGGGCAACCGCCGTCATATTGTAACCTACAACCTCAATCTTTGCATTTTTAAAATCACTTAAATTATAAGCGCGGGAAGAAACCGACTCCGCATTTTTATAAACACGAATTGAACCGAATTTTGAATCACTTGATTCAGAACGTTCATCCAGAGAATTTGCACATCCAACAAGCAATACTGCAAACGCAGACAAAACTAGCAGAAGTCTTTTAATTCCCAGCTTTTCCATAGTGTCCTCCAACGCAGAATCCAGCATAACGGCTTTTCCCTCACCATCAGAACGCGCTCCTAAACGCGGCCAGACTTTGCAAACACATCTTTAATTTCAAGAATCTCTTACCGAATTGGCTAATATAATGAAGTGATTAGAATAGTTTTATTCCACTTTTTACCATGACTAAATGTTAAGTCTGATTTTTTAATAATGCAAATAAAAAAGTGTTATATGCGAAACAAGAACACCTAAACGGCAAAACTGTCTTCCTGCTGTTTTTTCTGGTTCATTTCTGTTACGTACATAATAAAATAATCTTCCAGAGTTTTTTTAGGGCCAGGAAGTTTCATTCGGTCGCGGGCGCGAGCGTCATCACGGCGGACTGTATACAATGAATAAAAATCGCGGTAGTCAAGTCCTGCATCAGCTTTTACGTGTTCACCCAAAAAAGAAGAAACATCATCACGATTAATGGAAGAAATTCCTCGTTCCCGCAGAATATTTTTTAATGTCGCAATTTGTTCCGTTGAAATTCCAAAAAGAAATTCTTCCATCGCCTGTGTTACTTCCGGAATCTGCAGTTTGCTTTTTATAAACGAAATCCACTGCTCATCCATCTGCATACTCATCATTATAAGTTCGCTAGTTCCCATCATTGTGCCAAAAGCTGGGGCAAGACGGCGGCGAGCGCTCCAAACCTGCTGCAATACCGGTGCAACAGATTCAATTGTCTGGTCGTTACGGTGTTCCCACAAAAGCAAAAGCGAAAGTCCCCAACTTCTTTTAAATTCAAGAGGAAGAGAACCATCGTTTATAAGGTCAATATAAACGTCCTCCGCAAGAAGCGTAAACATCATCGTTACAGTTTCAAGCTGAAGAGCCTGTGTTATGGATTTAGGCGCGCCAATCTGGTCGCTGATTTTTGACATAGAAGAAAAAGTATGGATTTTTGCAACCATATAGCCTTTTCCTAAAATCGCCTTGGATGGAAGCTGAAGAGTTGTGTCTCCCTTTTCCTGATGCTTTACAAGAGAATCAATCAAAAGCTGAGGAGTGCGGATTCCACCAGGCAAATCGTGCCGTTCAAGCAAAGAAGGAAAACGCGCAACTGCTTCCGCAAGCCTAGTAAGATCTTTCATCCGACTTTCTATAACTTCCAATCGTTCCGGTGCTTTTTCTTTTAAAAATGGGATAAGCTGGTTGTAAAGGATTTTTTCCTTTGGAGTAAGAATTACAATTCCTTCATCCTGAGTTTTTTCAACTTCCGGTTCGGCATCATAAAAATCCGAAAGAGAAATCTCTGTAAATTTGCTGTTCTCAAGTGCGTCGGACATAACTTAAATATTATACACCACAATTCCAGTTTTTAAAGAAAAATCGAAAAAAAGAATGAAAAATTTTGCATATTCAGATTCCGCCATTTTCTTCCGAAAATATGGATATGAAAAAGTTTCTTCCTATTTTATCAGTATTTTTTACAGGTTTTTCGGTTTTTGCACAGAGCGAACTGCTTATAAAGCCAGGCGACATTCGTCTTGAGCCAGAAGCAAGCAACAGTTTTAGCGAGGTTCAAGGTTATCATCTTTTTGTAAAAAAACTTCCAAAACTTGAATCGATAATGCTTGTTGAAACAACAAAAGATCCGGCCGGAAAAAATGACAGTTACGCTTACCGCGCGCTAGAATACAACAAAATCAACGGAGATGAAATCCGCTTTTTGAACGGAAAAAAACTTGAGTCTGAATATTCAAAGTTTAGCCTGATTGACTCAACGCCAGAACCAGACGAGCAGTTCGGGGAAGCATTTCACATCTACATTCCGCACCAGATGCAATACGGCTATCCGTGGTCCAGAAATGGAACAGTAACGATTGACAAGGGAACTTTTATAAACATCCGTGCGTTTGAAAAAAAATATGGAGATTACACTGGCGAATACTACGACAATGCCTATATGTTCGACCTTGGCCCAAAAGTAAAAATTCCACACGAACCAGAGCCTGAGCCAGAAAAACTTCCGGAAAAAGAAGAAATTCCAATTCTTACAGACGACTACAATCCTGTTGCAAGCGCAAAATTCAGCGAGATTTCAGATTTTTTAACGTATTCAAAAGGACCTGAAACAATTGTTAACGACATTATGGCAGCCCTAGACAATATCAATCCCAAAAATATGGTCGATGTTGTTTTTGCAATTGACGCAACTGGCAGTATGAAAGACGATATTGAACAGCTAAGAAAAGAATGGGTTCCACGTCTTATTGACTCCCTAAAAGATTTTAAGGACATAAGATTCGGACTTTTGCTTTACCGCGATTACGGCGACAGCTTTAAGTTTAAAAACCTTCCGGTAAAATTTTTTGATTTTACAGAAGATATAAGCATTTTTAACAAGAATTTGAACGGCTTCAAAATAAACGGAAAAGAAGGCGGAGACATTCCAGAAGCCGTTTACGAAGCACTTTACGCCTCGCTGGAATTCTACACATGGCGACAGGATGCCCAAAAGAAAATAATTCTTATCGGAGACGCAGAACCGCACCCAACACCACGCGGAACAAAAAAATACACAAAAGAACTTGTTCAAAAAATCGCAGTCGAAAAGCACATTAAAATTGACGCGATAATCACTCCAGACGAAAAATACAAGCGCGGAAGGTAACCGAAATATAGCAAGCAGAATGCCGTTTTTTGAAACTTTGAAGATTCAAAAAAAACACGACATTCTGCCTAAAAAATTATCTCTGAACAGTTCCGTTGTGAATTTTTTCTGCCGTTTCAGCATCCGTAAGAAGGCGCACAAGCTCCATCGCAAACTGTTCGGCTGTACCAGCACCACGGCTTGTGATTACATTTCCATCTGTAACAAACGGTTTTTCTGCGCAGTGAACGCTCCCCTCTAGAACATCTGAAACAGAAGCCTCATTTGCACAATATTGCTCAACATTTTTTTCCATTTCAGGATAGCAAGTCCATTTTTTGCCCTTAAGAACACCTGACTTTGCAAGAACAACTGCTGGAGCGGCACAAATTGCGGAAACAAATTTTCCTGCGGCGGAACATTTTTTTATGTATGCGGTAATTTCCTTGTTTGCGGCAAGATTTGCTGAGCCTGTCATTCCACCAGGAAAAAATATCAAGTCTGGCAAGTCCGAATCCGCAGAAAAGTTCACTTTGAATTCATCAAAATTCATATCTGCAATAACAGGAATTTTATGAGAACCAATAACAATGTACGGATCATTCATCGTAGGGCTTGGAACAGCAACTGTTGTAACTTCCACAAGATGGCTTCTTCTCAAATAATCAACAGGTGTAAGGGCCTCTATTTCTTCAAAACCATCTGCCAAAAAAACAAGAGCGTTTTTCATAGTAACTCCAAATTTACTAGATTGAATGTCGAGTTTTATAAATTATAAAAAATTGCTCTAAACGAATTTCCAATTTGCAAAAAAAACTCGACATCAGAACTAAAAATTAGCGGGCAAGAATTTCTTTAAGTTCAGGAAGTTTTTCCAGCTCTTTTTTAAGAGATTCCTCGCGTGCTTTGTTTACATAATCTTTTGACTGGAACGAATACTTAAAATTCGTGTGAACATCGTAAGTTCCTTTCATAAGCGCATAAGCGTCCTCTGTCATTACAAGTTCTTCATCAGTTGGAATTACAAAAATCTTTACTTTTGAATCATCCGCACTGATTAAAGTTTCTGCATTTGAAGTATTTGAAAGCGCATTTTTCTTTGAATCCATTTTTACGCCCAAAATTTCAAGGTTTTCAGTTGCAAGTTCGCGGATTCTTGGTGAATGTTCGCCAACACCAGCTGTAAACACAATCGCATCAACTTTTCCAAGTGCAGCGGCGTAAGCACCAATCGTCTTTTTAATTCTATATCCTTCCATTTCCTGACCAAGTTTACAAAGTGCATCGCCTTCTTCCGCACCCTTTTCAACATCGCGGCGGTCAGTGTATTTTCCTGTAATTCCAAGCAACCCAGACTTTTTGTTCAAAGCCTTATCCATCTCGTCCATACTCATTCCAGTTTTTCTCATAATGTAGAATGGAAGAGCCGGGTCAAGGTCACCAGAACGAGTTCCCATAACAAGACCAGCAAGCGGAGTAAGCCCCATAGTTGTATCGTAGCAGACACCATTTTTTACAGCACAACAAGAAGCACCGTTTCCAATATGACAAATGATAAGATTTGTGTCCTTAGGTTCTTTTCCCAAAAGTGCAGCGGCACGTTTGGCAGTATACAAGAAAGAAGTTCCATGGAAACCGTATTTTCTTGCAGCATATTTTGTGTACCATTCGCGAGGAATTGCGTACATAAAAGAACTTTCTGGCATTGTCTGATGCCAAGCCGTATCCATAACAGCGGCGTGAGGAACATTCGGCAGAACTTTCTGAGCCGCCTCGATTCCCATAATATTTGCCGGCATATGGAGCGGTCCCAAATCAACAACAGAACGGAAAGTGTCCAGAACTTCCGGAGTAACAATAACAGATTTTGTAAATTTGTCGCCGCCGTGCAGAACTCTGTGGCCAACAGCGCCAATAACGCTCATATCTTCAATAACACCAACTTCTTTATCAGTGATTTCCTTAAGGATAAGCTCAATCGCCTCTTTGTGGGTCGGACACGGACTTTCAAATTCAATCTTTTTTCCGTGAGCCTTGTGAGTAATGCAAGAACCAGTGTCGCCAATTCGCTCAACAACACCATTTGCCATTACAACCTTTTCATCCCAATCATAAACCTGATATTTTGCAGAAGAAGATCCGCAGTTAAGTGTTAAAATTACCATTTTTTTCCTCTAAAAATAATACTCTAATTATAGAAGTAAATATAAAAC